>LFER01000052.1 GCA_001510135.1 Alphaproteobacteria bacterium casp-alpha6 | reverse complement strand
AACAACTAGGAGAAGACAAATGAAACTTAGGACACTTATTTTATCTACTGCACTCACAGCCCTAGCGGGTGGAGCATTCGCTGAGGGGGTCAAGGTTGGAATGATAACTACGCTCTCAGGCGGTGGGGCGGGTTTGGGTATCGATGTACGCGACGGATTCATGCTCGCCATTGCGCAGTCTGGCCGCAGCGATATCGAGGTTATTATCGAGGACGATCAGCAAAAACCAGATGTTGCTGTGCAGCTTGCTGATAAGATGATCCAGTCCGAAAACGTTGACGTGATGACTGGTATCATCTGGTCGAACCTGGCCATGGCAGTGATACCATCCACAGTTGCGCAAGGAAAGTTTTATCTTTCGCCAAACGCTGGGCCATCGGCGCTAGCAGGCAAGGGATGTCACAAAAACTATTTCAACGTGGCTTGGCAGAACGACAGCCTGCATGAAGCAGCAGGTGCCTACGCAAATAGTGTGAACTATGCCAACAGCTTCATCATGGCCCCAAATTATCCTGCAGGGCAAGATGCGTTGACCGGTTACAAACGCATGTATAAAGGCGAACTCGCTGGGGAACTTTATACAAAACTTGGCCAAACAGACTATGCCTCAGAAATTGCTCAAATCCGTGCATCAGGAGCAGATAGCGTGTTTTTCTTCCTTCCAGGTGGAATGGGAATTTCCTTCCTCAAGCAGTACGCAGACAGTGGCATCGATCTACCCGTTGTTGGACCTGCGTTCTCATTTGACCAAGGTATCTTGCAAGCCGTCGGCGATGCAGCCCTTGGCGTGGTGAACACGAGCCAATGGAACAAGGATATCAACAACCCTACAAATGCCGCATTTGTTGCGACGTTCCAAGCGGAGTACGGCCGCCTGCCTTCCCTTTACGCAAGCCAAGGCTTTGACACGGCGAACCTGTTGATTTCGGCGCTTGAAGTGGCGAACCCAGATGATGCGGATGCGTTCCGAGCCGCGCTTGAAGCAGCTAATTTTGACAGTACACGTGGTGATTTTGAATTCGGATCAAACCACCATCCTATTCAGGACATCTATGCCCGACAAGTCGTCAAAGAAGGCGATGTTTATACCAATAAGATCATTGGTGTGGCGCTTGAAAATCACGGCGACGTCTACGCTGCTGAATGCACATTCTAAGCTGAAAAACCTCTGGGCAGGCACTCGCTTTCCCAGAGGCCTAAGGAAACTTCTAAAGATGCCTACAATATTGATTATAGAGCAGATTTTGAACGGTCTGCAGTTCGGCATAATGCTATTTTTGATGGCTGCTGGCCTAACACTTATCTTTGGAGTCATGGGGTTAATCAACCTCGCGCATGGCTCTCTTTATATGATAGGTGCGTTCGCAGCGGCAACAGTGGCAGGATTAACAGGATCGTTTGTATTAGCTTTGATAGCAGCGATGGCAGCTGCCGCAATCGCGGGCGTGTTGGTAGAAATGTTGGTTATACGTAGACTCTATTCTACCAACCACCTCGATCAAGTACTTGCGACCTTTGCACTTATATTAATCTTTTCCGAAGGTACGCGTTTGATATTTGGTTCATTTCCTCTGTTTTTGAATATACCTGATTACTTCTCCGGCCCTGTCACGCTATTGGGTGGCATTGAATATCCACTGTACAGACTGGTTTTGATTTTTGTAGGGTTGGCTGTAGCTGGCGCTCTTGGCCTACTGATCAACGGAACCCGCATCGGCATCCAAATTAGGGCAGGTAAAAATGATCGAGAAATGATCGCAGCCCTTGGTGTCGACATTTCAAAACTCTACACTCTGGTCTTTGCGCTTGGTGCTGCCCTCGCTGGACTTTCTGGAGCATTGGTAGGAGCTATCCAATCCGTACAGGTTGGCATGGGTGAACCAGTCCTGATCCTTGCCTTTGTTGTGATTGTTATAGGTGGAATAGGTTCAATAAAAGGGGCGCTGATAGGTGCACTTCTTGTAGGGCTAACGGATACGCTGGGCGGAGTTTTTCTGCCTGAAATTTTCAAACTATTTATGGAGCCAAATGCAGCGCAAACATCTGGCTCGGCTCTTGCTTCAATGGCGATCTATATTCTCATGGGTTTTGTACTTATTTGGCGACCAACTGGTTTGTTTGGAACACGCCTATGATCCGTGAACGTAATTTGAACGCACTGGTTTTAATACTATTATTCACGGTACCCATTTGGGCCTTCTTCAATGATCAGCCGTTCACAATAACGCTTGCTACCCGTGCTGTCATTTTTGCACTTGCCGCAGTTGGATTGAATATATGCCTCGGGTTGGGTGGATTGGTAAGCTTCGGACACGCAGTCTTCTTTGGAATTGGTGGCTATGCGATGGGCATCCTTGCTCATCATGCGCAGACCTACACACCTTTGATGGAGGCGCCGTTTCTAATCGAAGGTACTAAATCAATGCCAGTGATTTGGTTGGTAGCGATGATCACATCGGCCTTCGCGGCGCTGTTCATCGGTATGTTGTCCTTGCGTACCGCTGGCGTCTACTTCATCATGATCACGCTGGCATTTGGGCAAATGCTTTACTTCTTTTCAATTAGTTGGACGAGTTACGGCGGTGAAGATGGCCTATCTATTTACGTTCGCAACGAATTTCCCGGCATAAATACCTTAGTGCCTGTCAATTTTTTCATAATTTGCTTTGTGATCTTATGCCTAGTTGTTGCATTGAACGCCTTTATAAAAAAATCTCCGTTCGGACTGGCATTGAACTCCGCGCGCCAAGTACCGCAGCGAGTTCTAACCGTTGGCCTGAACCCAACTCACTTGAAACTTGTTGCCTTTGTTATTTCAGGAGTGATCACGGGTTTAGCTGGCGCATTGTTTGCGGACCTCAACCGCTTTGTCAGCCCGACGATGTTCAGCTGGCAGACGTCAGGTGAGATTATGATCTTCATAATTCTGGGCGGAGTCGCGAGGCTCTGCGGACCTATCATCGGCGCAGTCACCTTTGTAATGCTGGAACATTTTCTCGGTGGCATCAGCGATTTTTGGCATATTTACCTCGGTATACTTTTGTTGGTCATCGTATTGTTTGCTCCCGGTGGATTGGTTGGTCTAATTACCGGTCGGGGGATTTCACATGACTGATCCGATCCTTGCTACACATAACCTTCACAAGTCCTTTGCTGCCCTTAAAGCCACAGATGACGTATCCATTAATTTGTATCCCGGCGAAATTCATGCTATAATTGGCCCCAACGGAGCCGGAAAATCGACGCTGATTTCGCAAATATGTGGCGAGCTAAAACCAAACTCAGGACGTATTGAGCTATTAGGACAGGACGTCACCCTAGCCAATACACTTGCTCGTGCTAAAGCTGGTATCGGACGTACGTTCCAAATTTCAGCCTTGGCGATGGAAGACACTGTCTTGCAAAACGTCATGCTTGGCGCAATTGGGGCGTGTGGATCTCCTTGGAGGTTTTTTAAACCTATTCTCAGTGATACCAGGTTGCGAAATATTGCAATCGAAGCCCTGGTTAGAGTCGGCCTGCAAAGTCAAATGTCGACTCTCACATCTGAGCTTAGCCATGGCCAACGTAGACAATTGGAAGTTGCCGTCGCGCTGACTCTTAAACCCAAAGCATTCATCATGGATGAGCCAATGGCTGGCCTTGGAGCGGAAGGATCAAAAGTTCTAACGAAGTTTTTGGATAACTTGCGCGGCGAGGCTCCAATACTTTTGGTTGAACACGACATGAATGCCGTGTTCGCTTTAGCCGACCGGATCAGCGTACTTGTCTACGGTAAAATCATAGAAACGGGCACTGTTGCAACAATTAGGTCCAGCAAAGCCGTCCGCGAAGCTTACCTGGGAGATGGTGAATGAGCCTTCTGAAGCTTGAATGTGTTACAGCCAGTTACGGCTCTTCCAAGGCATTGTTTGATGTCAATCTAGTTGTGTCCGAAGGTGAGGTCATGGCGTTGATGGGTCGCAACGGTATGGGTAAAAGCACCACAGTGAAGACAATATTCCGAATGATATCGACGACCGGCCAGCTGACCTTTGGGGGCCAAGACATTACGCGGTTGGCGAGCCATGAGGTTGCGCGCTTAGGAATAGGCCTTGTACCAGAGGGGCGTCGGTGTTTTTCTGATCTTTCCGTCACTGAAAACCTGATAGCCGCAGCAAGGGGCGGGCCTTGGAGTTTGGCACGTGTCACGACCCTTTTCCCAAAATTAGGGGAACGTAAAAACCAACGGGCAGACACTTTGTCGGGAGGTGAGCAACAAATGTTGACCATCGGACGCGCCCTTATGACCAACCCGCGCCTTTTGGTGCTGGACGAGGCAACCGAAGGTTTGGCCCCTATCGTCAGGCAAGAGATTTGGAAAGCCATTGGACATCTCAAAAAAGAGACAGGTATGACTATCATTTTGATCGACAAATCCATGGCCGAGTTGAGGCAGGTCTGCGACAAGGCAACAATTCTTGAGCGCGGCAATACAGTTTGGACCGGAGCCATGTCTGAGCTGACAGCCAACATTTCTCAGCGGTTGATTGGGGTCTAGAATCTCACAAATCGGCGACGACCACACCTCTTTTATAAAACCTTCATTAAAATACCTACTGTGCCTGAAATTTAAAAGGAATAAACTATGCCCCGTTTTTTCGATCCCTACACTTGTAAGCAGAGCACGTCATATTCCCTAGCTAACGCGATGGTACTACGCAAATCTTTCTCCGAAATGCACTCAATTAGGGGCGAATATTACCAATCGGTGAAAATGTTGGGATGTTCATCCAATGACCACCTACGCGACATGGAGGTCATTAATAACTCATTGAGTGCAATTTATTTTAATGAATTTTAAGGAGCAATATGATGCTTTTCTCAATCAATCAAAAGGTCCTCTTCAAGCACTGCGATCCTGCGGGGATAGTTTTTTACCCGCGGTATTTTGAGATGATAAACGATTGCGTTGAGGCATTCTTTGACGAGATAGGTACACCATTCGAACAGCTACTTATAACCGCAGGCACACCTACAGCGCAGATATCAACAACCTTTCTTGCGCCAAGCCGCCATGGCGACCTACTCGTCATAACGTTAGAAGTAGTGCGCATTGGCACATCCAGCATAAATTTATCAGTGAGAGGATCGACCGCCGCCGAACGAAGATTCATTACAGAAACAACACTTGTCTACACCAACAAATTAGGCCACCCCCAGAAATGGCCAGATCCAATCCGCAACGCCCTAATCCCTTACCTTAGGAGTAATCTATGACACTTACTGTAATACACCCCGACGGGTGGGCTCCAGCCAAAGGGTATGCGAATGGGATGCTGACCGGAGACGGAACGCTTTATGTTGGCGGGCAAATTGGTTGGACGGCAAATCAGGTATTCGAGACACATGACTTCATAGGGCAGATGGAACAAGCCTTACGCAACATACTTGACGTCGTACAAGCTTCGGGAGGCAAGGCTGAAGATATTACCCGGCTAACGTGGTTTATTGTCAACAAAAAAGAATATGCGGCACGTCAACGTGAAGTAGGTGAAGTGTACCGCCGCGTGTTGGGCCGTCATTTCCCAGCGATGTCAATGGTGGTAGTTGCTGGCCTTATTGAGGATGATGCTTTACTTGAAATTGAAGCTACAGCCCATATTGGGACACCAAATTCGATGTCAATAACCTAGGCGGGCGAGTAAAGTACGGTTGGGCGCCCCAGCGCCTGCCCCAGAACCTCTAGGCTCCAGGTGTATTACTCATGGCAAAGGTACTTTTGTCGTAAATTTAGGAATTGAATAGCCCTTTTGAACTGCAGGTCGTTCAGCGATGCGTACGTACCAGTCACGCACGTTAGGGAAGTCATTTAAGTCTATTTCTTGCCATTCAAATCGTGACACCCACGGCCAACAAGCTATATCAGCAATAGAATATTTGCCTTTTCCTTCACCTGCGATGAAACCTCTATCTGCCAGACGTTCATTCAAGACACGGTAGAGACGCTTTGCTTCAGTGGAAAAACGCGCTTCACTGTAGTCGGACTTACCTTTGTTATATTTAACAAAATGATGCACTTGTCCAAGCATCGGACCGAGACCGCCCATCTGCCACATCAACCACTCAACCATACGCCAGTATTCCTTACCTTCGCATTGGAGTTTATCATATTTGTTTGCGAGGTAAATCATTATAGCGCCCGTCTCCATCAAATGAATACCTGTTTCCTGATCAACAATCGCGGGAACTCTATTATTTGGCGCTATTTTTAAAAAGCTGGGAGAAAACTGCTCATCCTTTGTAATATCAATAGAGTAAATATTATAAGGGACGCCCAACTCTTCCAGCAGGATTGATACCTTGCGCCCATTTGGAGTAGTCCAGGTGTAAAGATCAATCATACTTGCTCCTCGCATTTTACTATTTCTTTAACTTACAGCATTTTGGCTATGGAGATAAATACCATAGTGTTTGCCTTGTCCTTCCCCCCTAAAAAATTTCCAAAAATTTTGACAAACGCACCCAATGAGGCGCTTTTCGTGATTAAATGAACCACCTGGATTGGAACAAGCCAACCACTTAGGTAAAAGCTATGACCTCGCCCGCCCATTAGCTTTTAACATAATTTTAGAATTAGCCCCAACGCAGTCACTAACTGACCAGCTTATGCTATTGCCTCGCCGTCAGGTAGTTCTCCGCCCTATGCCACTATGTCAGCGAGTAGCTCAATTTCCCAAAATGGTTGGCAGGCGCAGCTTACGCTCTTTGGCGCAGTCAACCGCTGTCTCATATCCAGCGTCCGCATGGCGCCAAACACCAGAGGCAGGATCGTTCCAAAGTACCCGTTCTATGCGTTTGGCCGCCTCATCGCTTCCATCTGCTACTATGACCACTCCGGAATGTTGACTGAACCCCATCCCAACGCCACCACCATGATGGATTGATACCCAGGTTGCGCCCGAAGCTGTATTTACTAATGCGTTCAACAACGGCCAATCAGATACGGCGTCCGAGCCGTCAAGCATGGATTCAGTCTCGCGATTGGGCGATGCGACAGAGCCTGAATCAAGGTGGTCACGTCCAATCACGATCGGAGCTTTCAATTCCCCTGACTTGACCATTTCGTTAAACATTAACCCTGCACGGTGTCTGTCTCCCAACCCGATCCAGCAAATACGAGCTGGCAAACCCTGAAAGGCAATACGGTCAGCCGCCATATCTAACCAACGGTGCAGATGATGGTTTTCAGGGAATAGTTTTTTCATCGCCACATCAGTTTTGTATATATCTTCTGGGTCGCCTGACAGTGCTACCCAACGGAACGGACCGATACCTTTGCAAAACAAAGGTCGGATATAAGCCGGCACAAAACCGGGAAAATCAAAAGCAGTCTCAAGCCCTTCTTCTTTTGCTATTTGCCGGATGTTATTGCCATAATCCAGTGTAGGCACACCAGCATTCCAAAAATCCACCATAGCCGCTACATGGCCACGCATCGAGGCGCGGGCTGCTTTCTCGACCAATTTCGGATCAGATTTTTGTTTGGCGCGCCATTCGGCCACGCTCCAACCTTGCGGCAGATAACCATGCAGAGGGTCGTGGGCGCTCGTTTGATCCGTAACAATATCAGGTCGCCTACCACCCGCGTTCATTCGGCGCACGAGTTCAGGAAAGACGTCGGCAGCGTTACCGAGCAACCCCACCGACTTTGCTTCACCCTTGGCAGTCCAATCGGCGATCATAGCCATCGCCTGGTCCAAAGTTTGCGCTTTGGCGTCAACATAACGGGTGCGCAGCCTAAAATCGATTCTGGTTTCGTCGCATTCCACAGCCAGGCAACATGCACCGGCCATAACAGCAGCCAATGGCTGTGCGCCACCCATCCCTCCAAGCCCCCCGGTCAAAATCCACTTACCTTTCAGGGAACCGCCAAAATGCTGACGACCTGCTTCTGCAAAGGTCTCATAGGTGCCCTGAACAATTCCTTGGGTTCCAATATAAATCCATGACCCGGCCGTCATCTGGCCATACATCACAAGACCCTTTTTATCGAGTTCATTGAAATGATCCCAAGTGGCCCAATGTGGCACAAGATTAGAGTTTGCGATCAAGACACGGGGAGCATCTTTATGTGTTCGTACCACGGCAACTGGTCGGCCCGATTGCACAAGTAGGGTTTCATCATCTTCAAGGTCTTTCAACGTCGCAACGATGCGATCGAAATCTCCCCAACTCCGGGCTGCGCGACCAATGCCACCATAGACGACAAGTTCATGCGGATTCTCGGCCACATCAGGATGTAGGTTATTCATCAACATTCGCATCGCTGCTTCAGTTTGCCACGACTTAGCAGTAATTTTAGTGCCAGTAGCGGGATAGACATCACGTGTGTTTTTGCGGTCAAGCATATTAGGCTCCATCACGAATTGGAAACGCCCGAGTGGGCGATTTCATCTAAAAATTAAAGAATTTCTTTTAGAAACAAGAATATAGGTTCTACCGTTTGGTGAGAATAAGTCCAGGGGGCGGCTTCTGCCGTCAGATAGGCGCGTTGAGCCACGCGCACCCGCTCATTCAGCGGAGCCATCAAGGCATTGGGCAAAAGTATCCCATTATGCGGCACACATAAAATCACCGCACTGTCGCCCAGCTTAACTTTTACAGGCATCATGATAAGATCTCTGGCAGCGGGAGATCACATGCTTGCACTATGGCGCCATTGCCAATCAGAACAGCAGCGGCAGCAAGATCGGGTGCCAAATAGCGATCATCACCCAAAGTAGCCACATCTTGCCGAAGGCGCGCTACAACTTTTTGCAGCGGGTTGCTTGTTTGCAATGGCGCGCGAAATTCTATGCCTTGGGCTGCGCAAATTGCCTCTACCCCTAGGATGACGTTTAGGTTTTGCACCATTTTACCCAACCGCACCGCACCGTGGGCAGCCATGCTAACATGATCTTCCTGATTAGCCGACGTCGGCGTGCTGTCAGTCACACAAGGCATTGCAATATGTTTGTTTTCAGCCATTAACGCAGCTGTGGTCACCTCGGCGATCATCAAGCCAGAATTAAGGCCAGGGTGCGGGGTCAGGAACGCTGGCAGGTTGAACGACAGCACAGGGTCAACCATAAGTGCTACACGGCGCTGCGCGATCGCACCAATTTCAGCCAAGGCCAATGCAATCATATCAGCGGCAAAGCCTACAGGTTCAGCATGAAAGTTGCCTCCAGACACAATCAGCCCTGCCCCGGTCAACACTAATGGGTTGTCAGTAGCTGCGTTCGCCTCAATCTCCAGAGTATGGGCCGCTTGTCGCAAGACATCCATCGCCGCCCCAGTGACCTGTGCCTGGCAACGAATGCAGTAAGGATCCTGTACGCGTGCATCACCCAAAAGATGGCTTTCACGGATCTCAGAACCTTGCAGCAATGCCCGCATAAACCTTGCTGCTTCGATCTGTCCCGCATGACCCCGCAAAGAGTGAATTTCGGGCTGCAAGGGCGCAGTAGATCCCATGATCGCGTCAGTTGAAAGCGCAGAGGTAACCAGCGCAGATTGCGCAGCACTCCAACCATCAAACAGACCAGCAAGCGCAAATGCTGTCGAAAACTGTGTGCCGTTGATAAATGCTAGACCTTCTTTGGGCCCTAATGCGATAGGCGTCAGGCCTGCAGCCGTCAATGCAGCCGCTCCCGGCAGTATTTGACCTAAATATTCAGCTTCACCGCAGCCTATCAAAACGGCAGTCAAATGCGATAGCGGCGCCAAATCACCAGAAGCACCGACGGACCCTTGTACTGGGATAACGGGCGTCACACCACGGGCGAGCATGGCCTCTAGTAATTCGACAAACTCCCACCTTACACCAGACGCACCACGCCCAAAGCTCAGTAGTTTAAGCACCATCAACAACCGCGCATGTGCCCGTGGGATAGATCCCCCCACACCGCAGCAATGTGACAAGATCAAATTGCGCTGCAATGTTGCTGTGTCATCAGGTGCAATTCGCAACGAAGCTAGTTTTCCAAAGCCTGTATTTACACCGTAAACAGGCGTATTGCCTGCAGCGGCAGCTTTAATCACAGCAGCAGCGGCTTCCACTGCAGGTTTAACGCTGCGATCAAGTATGACAGACAGCTCTTCATGATAGACGCGAGCGAGTTGGGCCAAGCTAGTGTGGCCAGGAATAAGAGTAAGGATGGTCAACAGACGCCTCCAATTATGCGTTGATGTAGGGGATTAAAGCCGATCCGATATGCGAGCTCGGAAGGGTGACTGCAATTCCAAACGGCCAGATCAGCAACCTGTCCAAGGGCCAATGTACCGCGATCGGTTAAACCAAGCGCGCGCGCGGCATGGGTGGTCACTCCCGCTAAAGCTTCGGCTGGGGTAAGACGAAACAATGTACAGGCCATATTCATTGCCAACAACAGCGAAGCCATCGGTGATGAACCAGGGTTCATGTCAGTTGCCACAGCCATTGGAACGCCATATTTGCGAAGCAGATCAATAGGTGGTTTTTGTACTTCACGAAGGGTATAAAACGCTCCGGGCAGAATTACCCCCACGGTTCCAGATGCGGCCAATGCAGCAACACCATCCTCGTCTAGATATTCCAGATGATCGGCAGAGATGGCCCCAAAACGGGCCGCAAGCGCGGCCCCCCCAAGATTGGAGAGCTGTTCAGCGTGAAGTTTGACAGGTAAACCAAGTTCTCGTGCAACGCTAAAGACACGTTCGATCTGGTCGGGTGAAAAAGCGATACCTTCACAAAACCCATCCACCGCGTCGACAAGGCCGGCCGCCTGTGCCACACGCAGCGTGGGTATGCATACTTCGTCTATATAAGCGTCTGATCTACCCTTGTAGTCTAAAGGTACTGCGTGTGCGACAAGAAGGCTCGTTGTTACAAGCACTGGCCGAAGCTCTGCTATCCGCCGCGCGACGCGCAGCATCCGCAGTTCAGTGCTCTGCTCTAACCCATATCCCGACTTTATCTCAATTGTGGCTACACCCTCACCGATCAGAGCGTCAACATAGGGCAGCGCGGCCGCCACAAGGTCATCATGCGAAGCGACACGCGTCGCAGTAACTGTCGAGACAATCCCACCGCCGGCACGTGCAATTTCTTCATAGCTGGCACCTTGAAGTCGCATCTCGAATTCAACAGCTCTGTTGCCACCATGAACAACATGGGTATGACAATCGATCAACGCTGGCGTAACCAAGCGACCACCCAATTCCTGAACGCGCATACCGGCAAACTCAGCCGGTAACGCAGTTCTCGCCCCTACCCAAGTAATCTTACCCTCAATCACAACGATTGCAGCATCTTCAATCAAACCGTAGGGCGCACAGTCAACTTGCATCGTTGCTGCAAGAAGTGATGTCAAAACCACAGAATTATGCTGCATGTCAAAAACTCCATAAAACTATTGTCGAACCACATATATGCGACTATGTATATTATGTCTACACATAAGGAGCTGACATCTTGATTTTTGCAAAATGGGCCTTACTACCTGAGGGATGGGCCGAAAATGTTAGAATTATCATAATTGACAGTCATATAACGGGTGTAATCAAATCAGCGGTGCAACAACCAAACGATACGCTTGTGTCCGCACTGCTTCCGGCCCTTTCAAACCTACATAGCCACGCATTCCAACGGGCAATGGCCGGAATGACCGAACACCGCATCGCGGGTCGTGACAGTTTCTGGACATGGCGCGATCTGATGTACCGCTTTTTAGATAGGTTGACGCCTGAGCAGATGGAGGGGATTGCAGCGCTTGTATTTATGGAAATGCAAGAAGCGGGATATGCCGCTGTTGGTGAATTTCACTATGTGCACCATCAACCTGGCGGCGACGCTTATGAAAACCCCGCCGAGCTTTCGAACCGTATTTTTGCAGCCGCCAGCCAGACGGGCATTGGCTTAACACACCTACCTGTACTTTACACTTATGGCGGTGCGGGGAAGCAACCGCTGACCGCAGGGCAGCTAAGATTTGGCAATAGCGTAGACCGATTTTCGCAACTTTTAGAAAACATACGCGCGCAGGCCCACGTGCTCCCGTCGGATACTCGAGTTGGAATTGCCCCACATTCGCTCCGCGCCACTAATCCCGACGATTTAACACGGGCTTTGCCATTCGCTGCAGGAAATCCAATTCATATCCATGTAGCAGAACAGCCCAAGGAAGTGGCCGACGTTTTGGCCTGGCTCGGCGCACGGCCAGTGGAGTGGTTGCTTTCCAACGCAGAGATTGGTCCAAATTGGTGTGCAATTCACGCTACCCATTTGACACCTAAAGAGACAGTTCAGCTGGCCAAAAGCGGTGCAGTAGCCGGGCTTTGCCCTATTACCGAATCCAATCTGGGCGATGGCCCTTTTAATGGTCCGGGCTGGATGGCCGCTGGTGGGGCATTTGGGATCGGCTCGGATAGC
>LFER01000051.1 GCA_001510135.1 Alphaproteobacteria bacterium casp-alpha6 | reverse complement strand
TCCGACAAACGCAGACGGACGCTGATGTCAGGATATCGTGCAAGAAATTCTGGAACCTTTGGCGCCACCAGACGCCGTCCGACACCCAGAGGGGCCGCAACATAAAGTGACCCTTTCAAATTTTCCGTAATATCTGTGATCTGGGCTTCTGCAATTTCAATCGCATCCAGAATACTCATGGCGCCACGATAAAAATTTACACCCTGCTCTGTTGGCGTGAGATGACGCGTCGTACGTTGAAAAAGGCGTACACCCAAATGTTCTTCAAGCTGAGAAATGCGTGTTGAAGTTACCGCTGGTGAAATCCGAAGGTCACGACCCGCCGCAGACATACTGCCCAATTCGTAAACACGAACGAATGTACGGATATTATTTACGTAGGACATTATTTTGTTTTATTTGATACTGATTTACAATTACGGTGCATATCAGAATAAATTAATATCAGCTAGAGATTATCGCGTGGAAACCAAGGAGTCTGCAAATGTATGATATCGCGGTGATTTGGGAATGGATCGCGTTTTCTGTGCGCTGGTTACATGTCGTGACAGCGATGGCATGGATCGGCGCATCCTTTTATTTCATTGCGCTCGATCTTATGCTGAAGTCTGCCCCGTCATTACCCGAAGGCGCATCGGGCGAAGAATGGGAAGTCCACGGCGGCGGGTTTTATCACACCGTAAAATATATGGTTGCCCCCTCTGCCGTGCCGGAGCATCTGACATGGCATAAATGGCAAAGTTATTCGACGTGGCTGTCAGGTGCAGCGCTATTGATGATTATTTATTGGGTCGGAGGCGAGCTTTTCCTACTGGACCCAAACAAGGCCGATCTTACACTTTGGCAGGGGATCCTGATTTCAGGCGGATCGCTGACCGTTGGATGGATCCTTTATGATCAAATGTGCAAATCAAAACTGGCGGAACACCCAAGCGCACTGATGCTGCTTTTGTTTTTGATCCTTGTCGCGATGTCTTGGGGATATAATCAGATTTTCACAGGTCGGGCTGCTTTGCTTCACTTGGGCGCTTTCACGGCCACCATCATGACGGCGAATGTCTTCTTTCAGATCATGCCAAACCAGCGTATCGTCGTCGCAGACCTCAAGGCGAGGCGCGTGCCGGATGCCAAATATGGCAAGATTGCAAAAGTCCGCTCCACCCATAACAACTACCTCACCCTGCCGGTTGTTTTCCTGATGCTCGCCAACCATTATCCTTTGGCCTTTGCGACCGAAAATGCCTGGATCATTGCAAGCCTGATTTTTCTGACAGGGGTCACAATCCGTCATTATTTCAACACCATGCATAAAACAGGTCGGGGGCCGCATTGGACATGGGTTGTGACAGTGTTGATTATGATCCTGATTGCTTGGCTCTCCACCGCATCGCTTCATGAAAGTATTGAGACGGCAGAGACACGACCCCCCACGCCATATGAACAAAAATATGCCTCGGCGGCAGGCTTTGACAGTGCGTATGAAACCGTGATCGGCAATTGTTCGATGTGCCATGCGCGCGAACCGGCTTGGGATGGCATTCACTGGGCTCCAAAACACGTGGTTCTTGAAACAAAGAACGATGTGGCGCGCTATGCGGAGCAAATTTATCTGCATGCTGGCATCAGCCGAGCAATGCCACCACCCAATGCGTTTCTTATGGATGATGCTGCCCGCGCAACCATTGTCAGCTGGGTGCGCGGCGCGCGCGATTGAACATCATTCAATTTCAGCCGTAGCTGGCCACATCAGATCCGGCGAGGCCGGCAATATTCAAAAGCCCGCGTGGGGTCACGCCGGGCGTTACGATATGTGCCCGATTGCCCATGCCCATCAGTATAGGACCCACTTCTACACCACCTGCGGCGCTTTTTAAGCAAATTTCGCGCGGCTCCTGCCGCATCCGTGTTGGAATAGACAAGCACATTTGCACGCCCTGTCAGACGATTATCGGGCATAAGCCTTTCGCGCAACTCCGGATTCAACGCCGCATCCGTATGCATTTCGCCTTCGTATTCAAAACCGCGCGGTTCCTGATCAAGGATCGCTAATCCCGCCCGCGTGACGCGTCCTGAGGGACTGTCCAGATTTCCAAATTGTGATCCTGAGCAAAGTGCAATTCGCGGTTCCAGCCCAAACCGACGCACATGGCGCGCAGAGGCTATTACAGTTCGGGCCAATGTTTCAGGCGTTTGTTCAATATTAACATGCGTATCTGTGACAAAGAGCGGCCCAGCGTCCAGAATTACAAGCGAAAGCGCACCTATCGGGCTCAGTTTATCCGTCTGCAACATCTGGGTGACATAGTTGAGGTGCCAATGGTACTGTCCGAATGTCCCGCAGATCAGACTATCCGCATCCCCTAGATGCACCATCGTGGCCGCAATTGCAGTTGTATTCGTGCGCATGACGGCTTTGGCAAGGTCAGGTGTTACGCCTTTGCGCTTCATCACGTCGTAATAACTTTGCCAATAATCGCGGTAACGATCATCACTTTCCGGGTTCACAATATCAAAATCTTGACCGGCTTTGATACTCAATCCGGCCCGTTCAAGACGTTGGGAAATAACATCAGGACGGCCCACTAAAATAGGGGTATCAACCCCGTCTTCGACCATGGCTTGGGCAGCGCGAAGCACCCGATCGTCTTCACCTTCGGCGAAAACGATGCGGCGGTTGGACTGGCGCGCAACTTCGAAAATACGTCGCATGATCATCGAAGATTTATAAACTTCGCCCTCAAGCGTATGGCGATAATGATCCAGATCAATTGTGCGGCGCGCGGCGCCAGTTTCCATTGCCGCCTTGGCCACTGCAACGGCAACGGTCGGTAACAAACGTGGATCAAAGGGCTTTGGAATCAGATACTCTGCCCCGAAGGTGAGTTTTTCTCCCTCATATGCCTCGCCAACTTCAGCCGTTGTGGTGCGCCGTGCCAACGACGCGATAGCATCCACGCAGGCAAGTTTCATGGCATCATTAATTTCGCGGGCCTCGACATCTAATGCGCCCCGAAAGATGAAGGGGAAACACAACACGTTGTTGACTTGGTTTGGATAATCAGAGCGACCTGTGGCGATCATAGCGCCGTTTGATGCGGCACGGGCCTCCTCTGGCATAATTTCAGGCGTTGGATTTGCCAGAGCAAAGATAATCGGATGATCGGCCATTTGACTGACGGCCTTGGCCGGAAGCAACCCCGGTCCAGAGAGGCCAAGAAACATATCCGCACCCTTGAGCGCCTCTTTAAGGTTCACATCTTTAGGGGAATTGGCAAATTTCATCTGCTCAGGTGCCAGATCAGTGCGCTCGGGATGCAATACACCCTCTTTGTCAAAGACAGTGATCTGTTCAATCGGAACGCCCATTTTATTCAGCATGCTCAGGCAAGCGACCCCAGCAGCCCCCGCCCCCATCCCGACAATCCGCACATCTTTGGGATCTTTTCGGGCAATCGTCAGAGCATTTTGTGCCGCAGCGGCAACCACGATGGCTGTTCCGTGCTGATCATCATGGAACACAGGAATGCCCATACAATCACGGCAGATGCGTTCGACAATGAAACAATCAGGCGCTTTGATGTCTTCTAAATTTACAGCGCCAAATGTGGGTTCCAATTTGCAGATAAGATCTGCAAGTGCTTCGGGATCGGCTTCATCCACCTCAATATCAAAACAATCGATGCCGGCGAATTTTTTGAAAAGAACCGCCTTTTCCTCCATCACAGGTTTTGATGCCTGCGCCCCGATATTACCAAGGCCAAGAACCGCGGTCCCATTTGAAATCACCGCAACAAGGTTACGTTTTGCAGTATAGCGCGTTGCTGTCGCAGGATTGGCGGCAATTTCAAGACAGGCTTCAGCGACTCCCGGGGAATAGGCGCGGGCCAAATCGCGTGGTGTCGCTATGGGTTTTGTGGGACGGATTTCCAGCTTTCCGGGTTTTGGGAATTCATGATAATCCAGCGCCGCTTGTCGCGCGATATTTTGCTGTGTGTCATTCTTGTCCACTTTGGGCTCCTGATCTTAAAACCGTCTCTAAGAGAGCCGGGTCGCCATATCCAGCATAAGTGCTGAAAATCCCCATTCATTGTCATACCATCCCAAAAGGCGAACTTGGCCGTCACCAATGGATTGGGTTTCACTCAGGGAAATCACCACAGATTCACGCCGTCCTCTAAAATCTGACGAAACGCAAGGATCATTGCATAATCCTACCAATTGAGAAGCGGCAAAAGCCTGTTTCAAAAAGCGCCCGAATTCTTCGGCTGATCCGTCAACGACCTGCAGGACCACGTCAATCGCTGAGACTGAAATGCAAGGTACCCGCAAGGCGGCAACGCTAAGGCGGCCCTCGAGTTCGGGTAAGCCCTGTGTAATTTGGTGGGCTGCACTGGTGGTTGTTGGCACCATCGACACGGCTGCAGCGCGGCTGCGTTCAAAACTTGGACCGGGGCGGTCCACAGTTGGCTGGCTGCCCGTATAACAGTGAATGGTGGTCACATGGGCGCTGGTGATCCCCAGCCCGTTGTCAATTGTGCGCAGCACCGGTGCGATCGCATTTGTTGTGCAGGACGAATTTGACACGATACGCGCATTTTCCAGATCCTGATCATTTGCGCCTATAACAATTGTTTTATCTGCGACGGTGGAAGGTCCAGAAATCAGAACACTTCCAGCTCCGGCATCAAGGCCGGCCTCAACAAACCGCCGGTCGCCTGTGTGTCCCGTACAATCCAACACGACATCAACCTGTAAAAAATCCAAAGCGCGAATATCGTTTTCATTATGAAAAGCAATAGTTTGGTCTTTAATCTTAATGCTTTTCTCTTTGACGTCTACGGGATAGGGAAATGGTCCAAAAACACTGTCGTAGCGGAATAAATAGGCACTGATTTTCAGTCCCGCGATATCATTGATCCCCACCACGTCAAAGCAAGAGGCATGATCGCCCGTCAGACATTGGCGCAGCACGGTGCGCCCAATTCTCCCAAACCCGTTGATGAATATTCTAACAGGCTTTGTCACAGTCAAACTCCAAAACGGAAATCCACAGCATGTTGGTTCAAGTCATATGCAAAACCATAGCTGCAGTTTTGCCCAAGGTCCAAAAGGGAAAATACATGCATAACAGGATCTCTGTCGATCCTCTCTCTTTGCATTGAGAGGCGTAAAATCACGGCGATGCCATGTGATTTTAGAAATCAACTTCAATCGCGATCCCCTGCTCTATGGCAAGGTCCACAACCGAGGAGGCCACAGCAAGATCCTGAAGACCAACCCCTGTTCCATCAAACAGAGTGATTTCTTCCTCAGAGCTTCGCCCCGGATGCGCGCCATTAATGACTACACCGATCTGAACGATATCGCTTTCGTTAATCAAACCATCTGCGATCGCGTGTTGGGCTTCCCCGATGCTGACAGACTGCGCAACCTCGTCAGTAAAGACAGTGGCACGCGCCAGCAGAGCGGCTTCGACCTCTTGTTTGCCTTTTGTATCGGTACCCATGCAGGCGATATGCGTGCCCGCGCTTACATGCGCATCCATTAAAGACGGGGAAAATGCGCTGGTGATTGATATGATGACATCCGCTTCTGCCATGCCGTCTAATTCTACTGGCTCAAAGGCAACACCTGCTTCATCTGCAACTTTTTCGATGTTAGGAAGCATTTCTGGGTGATAATTCCAGCCAATCACTTTTTCAAAGTTTCGTTGTTCCAATGCCGCCCGCAGTTGGAAAGTCGCCTGATGACCCGCGCCAATCATACCCATAACTTTGGCATCCCTTGGAGCGAGATGCTTGATCGACACGGAGGACGCAGCCGCAGTACGCAGCGCTGTCAAAAGGTTCCCCCCTACCATCGCTTTAACCATCCCTGTGTCTGGATCAAACAGAAAAACGGTAGACTGGTGATTGATCAGCCCCCGTTTTTCCAGGTTGTTTGGCCAATAGCCTCCGGCTTTCAGCCCAAGAGTCAATCCTGCCCGATCGAACCCACCTTTAAATCCGTACAATGCATCTTCATGTCCGATCGCCTCACGAATGACAGGGAAATTATAAGCATCCTTTGCCGCCATGGCTGCAAAGACTTTTTCCACTGCATCGAACGCCGCTTCGCGCGTCATAAGGTTTGCGATGTCTCGTTCAGGCACAATGAACATTCTGTTGGATCCTTTTGTACTTAGTTAACAACTTCACTATTTGGAACGCGCCCAGTTTTCCATTGGGCGCAGCACCGGCGTTTATTTTGCGGATTTCACAAAGATATTGAACAGGATACCGCCAAGCAATGCACCGAAGACCCAAGCATAACCCGATAAAAAACCTAATGCTGGGACGTAAGCCTATACCGTTTTTATTTCAACTTTACTCGATCAATAGGCATGCCCCCGCGCTGACACTGGCCAGACACATTCGACAACACCATTGCGTACACCAACATACCAATCATGCACGTTTGCAGTTGGATCACAATGGCCCGGCACCAATTTCAATTTTTCATTTATTTTAAGCACGCCCTGCGGGTCCATAACCACGCCATGTTCATCTGAACATTTCACATATTGCACGTCATCGCGTCCGTAAATCACGGGCAGGCCTGAATCTACGGATTGTGCCTTGAGGCCGGCATCCACGATGGCTTTGTCCGCTTTCGCATGGCTCATCACAGAAGTCAGAATGAAAAAGGCGTTTTCCCATTCACCCTGATCAATCCGTTTTCCGTCTTTATCAAGAATACGGCCATAATCCGCATCCATAAAGGCATAGGATCCGCACTGTAGTTCGTTATAAACGCCAGAGTTGGATTCAAAATAGTATGATCCGGTGCCCCCACCACCCACAATGTCACACTCCAGACCTTCGCTTTTCAACGTGTCTACGGCATCTTTGACCACAGCGACGGCGATTTCGATTTTTGCTTTGCGCTCATCGTAATTGTCCAGATGCTGCATCGCGCCCTGATAAGCTTGGATGCCGGCAAACTTCAGACCCTCGGCCGCATCGATCGCTTTGGCAATAGCAACAACGGCTGGTGTTGATATCACGCCACAACGACCGGCACCGCAATCAATTTCAACAAGACATTCAATCTGTGTTCCATGCTTTTGGGCCGCAGCAGAGAGGTCCGCAACATTAGACAGGTCATCCACACAACAAATCGCGCGCGCCCCTAATTTTGGCAATCGTGCAAGGCGATCAATTTTTGCCGGTTCACGGACCTGATTGGACACCAGCACGTCTTTGATCCCGCCGCGGGCAAAGACTTCTGCTTCAGAAACTTTCTGACAGCAGACGCCACAGGCACCGCCCAGCTCTTCCTGAAGTTTCTGAACGTCTACAGATTTATGCATTTTGCCATGGGTTCGGTGACGCATACCGTGGTCTTTTGCGTAATCACCCATTTTCTTGATGTTGCGCTCCAGCGCATCAAGATCCAGCACAAGGCAGGGCGTTTGGATCTCGGCTTCGCTCATGCCGGGTTTGGCTGGAATGTTAAAGCCTACTTCGTAGTCTTCTAAGTGTGATACATCTTTCATGGTTCGCTCTTTTCTAAAATGTTCTGTTTTTTCTTTGTCTCAGGCCGTGCCAATCCAAGGAAGTTTGTCCAGATCTACGTTGCCACCTGTGATAATGATGCCGACCCTTTTGCCCTTGAAGGCATCTGGGTTTTTCAACACAGTTGCCAGAGGCACTGCAGATGAGGGTTCCATCACCACGCGCAGGTGTTTCCACGTCAACTTCATCGCATCAATAATTTCCTGCTCGCTTGCCGTAAAGATATCACTCACATGGTTTGACACGAAATGCCAAGTGCGGTCTTTCAACGGCACGAGCAATCCATCCGCAATTGTTTTTGGTGCGTCATCGGCGATGATATATCCAGCCTTAAAGCTGCGATAGGCATCATCGGCCTGCTCGGGTTCGGCTGCAATGATTTTGGTTTCAGGAGCCAAAGTTGACAGCGTCAAACAGGTACCCGAAATCATGCCCCCCCCTCCAATGGGTGCCACAACCATGTCTAGCCCGCCTGTCTGTTCCATGAATTCTTTGGAACAGGTCCCCTGTCCTGCAATCACACGGGGGTCATTATAGGGGTGGACAAAGTCACCTCCAGAGGCCTTTTGCACCTCTGCAAAGGTCGCTTCGCGCGAGGTTGTCGAAGGGTCGCATTCCGTGATCACTCCGCCATAGCGGCGCACGGTGTCTTTCTTGGCTTGGGGCGCGGTACGTGGCATTACCACGTTGCAGGGAATGCCCCGCTTCATTGCCGCATAGGACAGGCAAGACGCATGGTTGCCTGATGAATGGGTGGCAACACCTTTTCTTGCCTGTTCATCGTCAAGTCCAAACACAGCATTTGCCGCACCGCGGACCTTAAAGGCGCCCGGTTCCTGAAAGTTTTCGCATTTGAAAAATAACTCGCAGCCTGCAACTTCGTTCAGATAATCCGAAGTGCGCACTGGCGTTCTTCGAATATGCGGAGCGATCCGTTCATGGGCCGCCAGCATATCTTCGTAGGTTGGGATATCTGTCACATAATCCTTCATCATGCTGCATCCTTCTGTGATACGGCAGAATTGCCGCTAAAATACCTCTGCGCTGCGGCGACACCTGAACCAAACGTAATGTCAAGGCCAAGATCCACCATGCACATCTCTGCCGTTGCGATGCCCGAAAGGGTCATAACATCTGTCAGGCTCCCGAGATGACCGATGCGAAAAACCTTACCGGCCACTTCACCAAGGCCAACTCCAAAGGCCACACCATATTTGTCTGCAGCATGGGCCACAATGTCGGTGGCGTTGAAATCTGCCGGTGTGCGAATGGCGCTCACAGTGTCAGAATATACCGAAGGGTCCGCCGCACAAAGCTTTAATCCCCAAGCTTTGACTGCATGTCTGACACCTTCGGCGATGCGGTGGTGACGGGCAAAGACATTTTCGAGTCCCTCATCAAGCAGCATCGAGCAGGCCTGATTCAGCCCGTTCAACAACCCCACAGCAGGCGTGTAAGGATAGGCATTGTTCGCATATCCTTTCGCCATATCATGCACATCAAAAAAGGTCCGTGGCAGGCCAGCGGATTTTGTGGCTTCCATTGCCTTGGCGCTAAAGCCGACAATTGCCAGACCTGAAGGCAACATAAAGCCCTTCTGCGATCCTGTGACGGCAACATCCACGCCCCATTCATCAAAACGAAAATCCATGGATGCGATGGATGAGACCCCATCCACAAACAACATGGCCGGATGGCCAGCCGCATCAAGCGCTTTGCGAATTGCTCCGATATCAGATGTGACACCCGTCGCCGTTTCGTTATGTGTTGCCAGAACGACCTTGATGTCATGCGCTTTGTCTTTGCGCAGAATTTCTTCGTAACGGTCTGCAGGGATACCCAGACCCCATTGGGTTTCCACGATTTCCACGTCAAGGCCATGCCGCTGGCACATGTCAATCCAGCGGTGGCTGAACATCCCATAGCGCGCGGCAAGCACTTTGTCACCACTGGAAAGAGTATTGGTCAAGGCCGCTTCCCAGCCACCCGTACCGGTAGCCGAAAAAATGAACACTTCGGCTGTGTCACTTTTCAGCACTTTACGCACGCCTTCACGGGCAGGATGAAGTATTTTCCCGAAGAGCGGCGAGCGGTGATCAATCGTTGGCATATCGCAGGCCTTGCGAAGACTTTCGGGAATATTCGTCGGACCCGGTATGAAGACAGGATTTTGAAAACTCATTTTATAACTCCTAGCACGCCCCCGAGTGTGAATACCCTGCAAGGCCATGAAAATAAATTTTTTTGAAATTTTTTTTCAAAACTCTGTTTTTCTGAAAAACTGTGTATTGTCAGTAGTTTATATTTTTCATATGGTGAATATAAATTTCATACGGAATAAAAGGTTGTCATGCGGAGCCCAAAAATTCACAAAAATGATGGAAGTGAGTCTCGAAAAGCCAGAGGACGGCCACGGGGTTGGGTCGACAAAACGGCTCAGAATACAATTAAATCTCTCGAACGGGCTATGGAGGTCTTTGAATTTCTAAGCGAGGGGCAAGGGACACCCCTGACCCAATTGGCCAGTGATCTTAATCAATCTCCGGCCACTGTTTACCGGATTCTGATGACGCTGGAAAAACGCGGGCTGGTGGAATTTGACCATGTTGCCCAGCTTTGGCACATCGGGCCGAGGGCTTTTGTGATCGGGGCGCGGTTTATCAGACGCACAAACCTTGTCGAGCGCGCAAGGCCCATTATGCGCAAGCTGATGGAAGCCACCGGTGAAACCGCAAATCTAGGTATCCAGCAAGAAGGCTCTGTTCTTTTCCTGAGCCAAGTTGAAACGCAGGCCAGTATTCGCGCCTTTTTTCCGCCGGGCACCTTATCGCCGATGCATGCCTCGGGTATCGGAAAGGCGCTGTTGGCCCATATGGATGATGTGCGTCTGGAAAAATTGCTCCGTAGCGAGGATTTTGAACAGTTCACCGATCACTCAATCACCGATCCCGTTGCGTTAAAGACCCATCTGATAGAAATCCGCAGCAAAGGGTATTCCGTCGATAATGAGGAAAAAAACACAGGCATGCGGTGCATCGCAGCACCGGTTTTTGATTTCAATGGAGAGGCCATCGCGGGCATTTCAGTGTCCGGCCCCACAAGCCGGATCGAACCCGCGCGGCTTGAACAGCTCATTGCGCCTGTCATCAGCGCGGCGCGGGATCTCAGCCTTGCCATCGGCGGAAATGGATCCGCCCGCACCGATTAAACGCGCGCTATAATTTAGCGGATGGATTTTGGGCGCAATGCCATGTGACGGTTGACATCCTTGTAAAGAAGATAGCGGAACCTTTCCGGTCCCCCCGCATAGCAGGCCTGCGGGCAGAAAGCGCGCAGCCACATGAAATCGCCTGCTTCCACCTCAACCCAATCGTTGTTGAGATTGTAAACCGCTTTGCCCTCCAAAACGTAAAGACCGTGTTCCATGACATGCGTTTCAAGAAACGGAATAACACCACCCGGTTCAAATGTGACGATATTCACATGCATGTCATGACGCAAATCTTCAGGATCGACAAAACGTGTTGTTGCCCATTTCCCATTCGTATCCGGCATTGGTATGGGTGCAATATCGTTTTCGTTTAAAATCAAGACATCGGGGGTATCGATCCCTTCGACGGCCTCATAGGCTTTTCGCACCCAATGAAAGCGTAGCACCTCTTCATTCTTATTGTGCAATGTCCAACCGCTTGAGGGGGGAAGATATGCATATCCGCCCGGAGTAAGCGTGTGGGTCTGACCATTTACGCTCAACGTGGCAGTCCCCTCCACCACAAACAAAACGCCTTGCGCCTCTGAATCCAATTCTGTGCGCTCAGAACCACCGCCGGGTTGGACTTCCATGATATACTGGGAAAATGTCTCTGCAAATCCACTCAGCGGGCGGGCAATGACCCAAAGCCGCGTGCCGTTCCAAAAGGGAAGAAAGCTGGTCACAATATCGCGCATCGTGCCCTTGGGGATCACTGCATAGGCCTCTGTGAAAATTGCACGATCCGTCAATAGCTGTTTCTGCCCGGGTAACCCGCCATGAGGCACAAAATACTTGGAACTCATAAAACACCTAACTCAAGATTTACTGACATCTACATAATGGGCCTTCATGGCCCGGTAATCCAGAGGCGATCAAACGATAAGTCTCTTCGTAAAGATTTGAAAATTGCGGGTTGATCTTGGGGGCAGATTATCCAAGTTGGTTTAAGTGATGATCGAACTAGGCTGAGGTGGTGATCAGGCTCTTATGTTTGACAGGACCATAACTGCGGATTTCTATCGATACTGAAAAGAAGCTCCAAAGCCAGTTCCTGAACGCTGGGAAAAAGTAATTTTCTCAAAAAAGTCTTAGAACCAAAGTATCAATGCGAATTCTTCTTTTGATTTACCGTGCCATCCAAAGATATCAAACCTTGTCCATTAATGCGCCGTACAGTAGTTCTCATGTATTCGAAGGCGTCTTCTAGAATTTTGTATACTGCTCTTCCTTTGCTTGCAGTTTTATCCCGCCGCTTTACTTTAGAGATGCTTTCGGTCTCGTCTTGTGTCTGTTCTGGGAAGTTAATAAAAATTTCCGGAACCAGTTTTACTGTTTCTCGAATATTTGGCGCGCTTTCAGCCATTTTATCTAGAAACAAATGGTAAATTCTTGATAATATTTGACAGGAAAAGGAGTTTTTTGAAATCAAAAAGCTGCAAGATATGTTGGTTATCAGCTGTGAGATGGGCAAAAAACGTTTGATTATCTTTGCTCTGTCTCAAAGCTCGGATGCTTCCAAACGTCCAATTCGATCCGTGGCAAAGCAGGTTTTCCCAGAATGTGATCGCTTAGCTTTTCGGCAATCATGATGGTAGGGCTGTTGGTATTTCCGTTTGTCACCATCGGCATGATTGAT
>LFER01000050.1 GCA_001510135.1 Alphaproteobacteria bacterium casp-alpha6 | reverse complement strand
TGGGATGTTTGGGGCTCCCTCAAAACGTTGCTGCGAAATGCCGCCGGCCGACTGAGTACCGACGAACGCGCCTATATTCCCGAAAGCGAAATTCCCAAAGTTGTCTTCTGGGCCCGTGTCCATGTGGGCATTTATGCGTTGACGCTCGCTGTGGCTTTGGCGATGCTGATTAGCAAGGCGGGCTGGCTCTCCCTAGTGCCGTTCCTGCTGATCGGCGGTCCACGGATTTATGGCTGCTGGCACATGGTGATGACGGGCCTGTTGCAGCACGGCGGGCTGGCCGAAGACGTTCTGGATCACCGCCTGAATTCCCGCACGCTGTACCTGAATCCCATCAGCCGCTGGATCTATTGGAACATGAACTATCACGTGGAACACCACATGTTCCCGATGGTGCCATATTACGCGCTGCCGAAGTTGCATGAGGTTCTCAAGCACGATTTGCCCCCGGCCAACACGTCCCTTTGGGACGGATATCGCGAAATGATCGTGGCAGTTCTGCGCCAACGGCGCGAGCCTGGATATGCACTTGTCAAAGAACTGCCGGCCACGGCCAAACCCTACCGAGCGCATTTACACAATACCGCGCTTGCGCACGCTGAAGCCTAAGGAGATGAGGTTATGCCCTGGATTGATGCCTGTATGGCGGAGGACATCGAAGAAGAAGATCTGATCCGGTGGGATCATGGAGGTCTAACGTATGTCATCATTAAGGGCGTGGATGGTATGTTCTATTGCACCGCCGGACTTTGCACCCACGAAGAAGTGCACCTGTCTGATGGCTTGGTCATGGACTATGAAGTGGAATGTCCCAAACACAACGCACTGTTTGATTACCGGACGGGTGCAGCCCTGCGGGCTCCCGCGTGCGAGGCTCTGGAAACCTATGAGGTAAAGCGCGAAGGCGACCGCATTTTGGTAATGGTGCCATGAGCGCAAAAAAGCTGCCCACAATTGCTGATCTACGCGCGCTCAAGGGGGAGCGTCAGCTCACGATGTTGCGTTATTTTTCGCTAGATGAGGCTGCGGCAGCTGAGGCCGCGGGGATCGACATCGCCTCCGTGCCTCCCGAGGTGCTTTTTCATCCCAAGTACAGGGACGTGGCACCAACGATCTTCTCGATGACAGGGCTGACGCATCTGGAGGCGGGCACCCCTGACGATTATTTGCGCTGGTGCGGTGAGGGCATCGAAAGAGGGGCCGATGCGCTTTACTGCTCGGGGTCATTGAAGACCGTTGAATTCCTTGCGAACGAGCATATCCCAATCGTGGGGCACGTCGGGCTGGTACCAGCACGCAGTACATGGACCGGAGGCTTTCGTGCTGTGGGTAAAACGGCGGATGAGGCGTTCGATCTCTACCGCGAGGTCAAAGCCTACGAGGAGGCGGGCGCTTTTGCCGTAGAGATCGAGGTGGTGCCACATGAGGTGGCGACGGCGATCTCCCAGCGCGTCGATATTTTGCTCTGGTCAATGGGGGCTGGCGGCGGCTGTGACGCGCAGTACCTCTTTGCAAATGACCTTCTCGGCTACACCGATGGTCACATCCCCCGTCATGCAAAGACCTATCGAGATTTTTCGGCGGAATATGCCCGCCTGCAAGAAGAGCGGATCGCGGCTTTCACAGAGTTTGCCAACGACGTCGCAACACGTGCTTTTCCGACAGCTGACAAGACGGTTTCGATTAATGCCGATGAGCTTGAACATTTTATGGAACGGATTGATGCATGATCGGGTTGCGGGCGGCAGGGATCTCACTCAACTTCCAACCTCGCGGTGGCGTGTTGGCACAGTTTACCGTGCTTGACGCTGGGCGGCATATCTCCCCCCTGCACAAGGCCCCTTGGGTTGGTGAGTTGGAAACGATGCCTGAAGGCACACCACCTCACATCGCGTGGTTGGCAGGGGATTTCTTTTGTGCGCCGTTTGGCGAAGGGAGCGAAGGGACAGCACTGCATGGCTGGCCTGCCAATGCCAACTGGTTGATAGAGCAACATCAGCCCCGCAAGCTCACCGCGCGGCTGGGCCATGTTGTGCAAGGGGCCACGGTTCAAAAGCACCTGCAGGTGCGAAATTATCATCCATTTGTCTATCAGACACATACGTTCATTGGAGGCGAAGGCACCGTGCCTGTGGCGAACCATGCGAATGTTTCGGTGCCCAATGGCGCCACGATTTCCACGTCCCGCAAACGTGTTTGGGAAACGCCTGCTGATCCGCAAGAGTCCGACCCAAACCGCGGACGATCGCAGCTGCTCTACCCTGCGCAATCTGATGATCTCGTGCGCTTTCCCGGAACAGAGCACGCGGTCAACCTGGCCCAATACCCTTGGGGGCCAGAACATGAGGATTTCGTCATGGCCCTGGACGCTGAGGCAGGTCTGGGATGGACGGCAGTGGTACGGCCCCATGAGGGCGACCTATTCCTGTCCCTGCGCAACGCCGGGGAGTTGCCAATGACCATGCTGTGGCATTCCAATGCGGGCCGCGACTATGCGCCTTGGTCAAGCAGACACACGGGTTGCCTTGGGGTCGAAGAGGGGGCCGCAGCGTATTTGCTGTCTTGCTCGTCAGAGGCCGACCTTGTGGGCCCAGGCGCTTTGACGCTTGGCGGTAGAACGCGCGTGCGCCACGTGATTGGAGCCGTCGCCTGGTCAACCGGGGAGCCTGTGGCGGACGCCAAGCTAAGCCGTCACAGCATCACCATCTCAGGCGCTAAAGGAACCACCCTCAATGTGCCTTTTGATACCAAATTTCTGTTCAAAGAGACGTAAAAGGGAGGAAAAACCATGGCCAAATTCCAAATTGTTGGCATCTGCTTTGATCATATGCATATGGGGGATTTGTTGCGCGAGGTTTCAAATCACCCGGACGCTGAGATTGCCGCAATTTTCGATCCTGACCGTGCCCGAATGCAGGACGCTATCAATAATTTTGGCATCTCTGAAGACCACGTTTTCACCGATTTCGATATCTGCATGGCAGCCAAGCCATACGACATGGCAATCCTATGCGCAGCCACAGCCGATCACGCAGTCTACACCGAGCGTCTTGCAACTCATGGTGTTCACGTCTTTGTTGAGAAACCCTTTGCCGCTTCTGCTGCCGAAGCTCGACGTATGATCGCGGCGATGGCGGGGACAGGCAAACAATTGGCCATCAACTGGCCGCTGCGTTGGGTGTCAAGCCATGTGACAGCAAAGCGGCTGATTGATGAGGGGCTGATTGGCACACTGCAAGAAGTACATTTTTATGATGGCAACCGCGGACCACTCTTCCACGTTGCCGATAAAATTGAAGTCAGCCCCGAAGAGGTAGAGCGTCGAAAGCCCGACAGTTGGTGGTACAAAAAGGCCTCAGGTGGCGGATCGCTCTTGGACTATCTTGGCTACGGCGCAACGCTCGGCACCTGGTATCGGGGCGGTGTTGCCCCGCTAGAGATCACCTGTACAACAGACTACACGCCGGGGATCGAGGTCGATCAACATGCCATCGCCGTCTGCCGCTATGAGACTGGCCTGTCCAAAATGGAAACCCGCTGGGGCACTTTTACCGATCCCTGGGCGATCCAGCCTCAACCCACATGTGGATTTGTATTCGTTGGCTCTGACGGCACGATCTCCTCACCCGATTATGCGAACTTTCTCACCGTGCAGACACGCGCCCAACCCGAGCGGCATGAAATACCAGTTGACCCGCTGCTTCACGGCGAAAGATCTGCCATCGAATATGTTTTGGGCTGCATCGAACGCGGCGTGCAAGTTGCAGGGCCACTTGACCCAGAGCTTTGCCTGATAGCTCAACGGATCGTCGACACCGCCAAACTATCTGCGGAAGAAAAACGCACTCTGGAGCTTGTGCCATGATGGATGCTGCGAGCGACACGGATACCTACGCTGGAAAGGCTGCTGAATTCGTCGAAATCCCAGCGCCTGAACTTCCTTATAAGCCGCCGATGCCGAAAGTTTATCGCCCGAAAATTGGCTTGATTGGCACTGGTGGGATTTCGGCTAGCCACCTTGATGCTTATCGGACCGCGGGTTGGGAGGTCGCCGCGCTTTGGAACCGAACGCAAGCGAAAGCCAAAGTAAAGGCCGCGGAGTACTGCCCTGCTGCCCGGATAGTAGGGGATTGGAGGGACATACTTACCAATCCGCAAATTGATGTCGTCGACATTACGCTCCACCCCGAACACCGCGCGCCCATCATTGAAGCAGCGCTTAAGGCTGGAAAACACGTGCTAAGCCAAAAGCCATTCGTGTCCGATCTGAAGGTCGGCGCGAAGCTGGTGGCTCTGGCTGAAGCAAACAACGTCTTCCTTGCAGTTAACCAGAATGGCCGATGGTCTCCACATTTTTCGTGGATGCGTGCTGCATTAAAAGCAGGTTTGATAGGCAACGTGATCTCGGTCCATTCGGCAGTCCATTGGGACCACAGTTGGACGGCTGGAACGCCATTTGATGAAGTCGAGGATTTGATCCTATATGACTTTGGTATCCATTGGTTTGACGCATTGACGTCATTTATCGGTGCACGCGATTGCTCGGTTTATGCTACTGCCACCTACGCGTCAGAACAGTTGAATAAGGTGCCTTTGCTGGCTCAAGCCCTTGTCCAATTCGACGGCGGTCACGCCAGCTTAGTTTTTGATGGAGCCGTCAAAACTGGAGCTCGTGACACCACCGTCATTTGCGGCACAAATGGAATGCTAACATCGACGGGCAGTGACCTCAGCACACAAAAAGTGACACTGACTACACTGGACGGCGTAGCGCAACCGAAACTTGAAGGCCAGTGGTTCAATGATGGCTTCCAAGGGGCGATGGGTGCACTGCTGGTTGCCATCGAAACCAGAAAAGAGCCAGAAAACAGTGCCAAAGATAATCTGCACAGTTTGAAACTTACATTTGCCGCAAGACAATCAAAGGAAAGTCAAAAGGCCATAAATATAAAGGTATGATTTGGAAGCAGCTGCGCCTTTTCGTTCATCCAGAATTTGCTTTTGTGTTTATCGACGATGAAACTATGCGGTCAGACAGCTGCTTGAAATATCAAGGAGTTTGGTTTTGAAATCGACGGTTTGCGTATCGAAATTGCCCAAACTAACTCAGCCTTCCTCCGCTTTGCTCATTTCAAATTTATTTTTTAGAGCGCTAAATTCTTGCGTTATTATTTTCGTAGAAACTCAACAAGTCAAACTCCATTTAGACGAAATGTACTACACAGCAACCTAAAGCATGTCCCACGTGGATTCCTGTTCTGCGTCGGCGAAGTTCGAGATTCTGATGCCAATAAAATCCTTCATGCCATTTTCATGAATATCGCTGCAAAAGGCGCATTTTTGCCACGGGTTGACAAAATTCGATCATCGAAGTTTTGAATGTTTTGCGTATTAGTTGGGGGTTCTGCTCAATAGCATTAGTTCGATAGGGGCGGATACTAAATATTATTATGATCAATGCATTAGGAGTTAAAAACAGGCTGTGCATGTTAGTTTAATTGAGTACATCAAGTCAAATAGATCGGATTTCCTATTTTGATGCTCTGATCGGCAGCAAGGCAAATTCTAAATGAAACTACCGCGTCCTTCATGTGTCGAGTTAAATCTTTGTCATTTTCGATACAGTCCAACACAAATGCCTGTTCTGCATCGCATAATTCTTGATGTCCTGGCTCTTCGGACATCGTGATATATTCATCCTTGTCAGAACGGTGCACCAGTAATCCACCTACCTTGGTGTGGCCATTTACATCGGATGATGCACCCTTTTCAGAGTCAACTATAGAAACAGACCCGTTTGAACTGACAATATCTTTAACAAAGAAAGCAGTTTCCGACATCATCGGGCCCCACCCAGCTTCATACCAGCCTACCGAACCGTCACTGAATTTAACTTGTAGCTGACCATAGTTGTACATGTCTGGGGCGATTTCATCTGACAGACGCAGGCCAATTCCTTGAACGGAAACGGGATCAGCGTCCGTGACCTGGCACATCACATCAACATAGTGGACCCCGCAATCTACAATCGGGGAGGTCGTTTGCATTAGCGCTTTGTGAATTTCCCACGCTGATCCGCTGGACTGCTGATTTAGGTTCATGCGGAACACGTAGGGGCCGCCAAGCGCACGCGCTTCTTTTATCATTCGCATCCACGCTGGATGGTGGCGGAGGATGTAGCCAACCACAAGTTTGCGTTTGGTATGTTGTGCTACCTCTACCACCAGTTCTGCTTGTTCAACTGTCAGGGCAAGGGGTTTCTCAACAAAAACATGCGCGCCGGCTTCCATCGCGCGAATGGCAAATTCAGCGTGGGTGTCTGTATAGGTCGCAATCACGACCAAATCTGGCTTAGCCGACAGTCCTTCTTCGAAAGTTGAGTATACTGGATAACTTTTTAGTTCATCAGGCAGATTTGGCTTAGACCTATTCACCAGGCCAATGATCGTTGAATTCGGGTTATTATGGTGCGCTCGGGCATGGTTTTTGCCCATCTGACCCATACCTACCACCAAAGTCTTTATCATTGATCAGCCCTCACCTCTGCCCTGTAATGCGTACATACATCGCCGTCACCGCAAGAATTATCAGGCCAAAAATCATAATTCTTGCACCCTGTGGCATTTGTAATAATGTTAAAAGCGTGTCAATTACGCGCAGTATCAAAGCACCGACTATCGCTCCTCCAAAACTGCCTCGACCTCCGAAAATTGATGTGCCACCAATGACCGCTGCGGCAACCGAAGGCAACAAAAGCGGGTTGGCTAAGCTTAAAGAGGGGGTACGGATCATGCCAAGGTAAAGAAGTCCAGCCAAAGATGCGATTATACTGGACAACACATACAAAGCTACAAGGACTTGCCACGAACGAACGCCAGAAAGGCGTGCCGCATGCTCATTTGATCCCAAAGCAAACAGCAGACGTCCAAAGCCTGAGTACCGCATTAACCCCAGGATACCGATCGCGAACGGTATGAACAGGAACAACCCATTGGGCATTCCGAGCGTTCGGCCAGTTCCCAACCAAAGCAAAAAGCCAGGGATTTCAGTTCCGGTAGAAATAACGAAGCGTTGATAAACCTGCAGACAACCTGTGGCGATCAATCCAGTGCCTAGTGTCATTATAAGGGGATGGACCCTTATAATGCCCGAACCAATTCCATTCACTAGTCCGACTAGAGCGCCTGCACTCAATGCTATTAGAATTGAAGGTCCGACGCCCACAAGTGGGCTCGCGGTTGCGCAAACGAAGGCTGCAACGGTTGCTACAACACCCGCTGATAAATCGATCCCCGACGTCAACATTGTCAACACCTGACACGCTGCGAGCATTGCCAAGGGTATCGCGAATTTGATGAGATTGCCTATCCAAAAGGTGGAAAAAATCCCGTTGCGTCCGACCCTAATTGGCATGATCATCCCAGGTTTCATTATCTCAAGAGCTACAATCAGCAGAAGCAGAAATGCTATCAAGGGAATGACTGGATTGTCGCGCAGATAGCGTCCGAGGCGCACACTGGCTTGAACAGTTGGTGTATCCTTCATGCTCTGCCCCCACGGTAAGTGAAAATTGCGGCAAGCATCACCACACTAACCATAACGGTGCCTTCAATTATCGTGGTAATATTAGGGTCTACGCCGGCTAGTGTTAGGATTGTACGAATAATCCGGAGAACAAAAACCGCTATAATTGGCCCCAAAAGGCCACCCCGACCTCCACCTAACACAACCCCACCAAGTACTACGGCAGCTACAGAAGCCAGCAGATAGGGGCCAGGAACTGGCTCTCCAATACCAGTGAGTGATACAAGACTAAGCCCACCAAATCCGCAAAAAAGTCCGCAAATTGAGTAGGCCCATATGCGCGTCACTCCAACCGATACGCCTGAGCGAAACGCGGCAATCTCGTGGCTACCAGTCGCGTAAATTGACAGTCCGAGTTGTGAGCGTCGGATGGGCAACCAAACAACAGAGACCACTATAGCAATAACTAATAATGCTTTAGGAAGTCCTGGTATGAATATAGATCCTTGAATTGATGCTTGCAGCCAGTCGGAAGCTTGTCCCCCAGGTGTTTCAAGGATTAGTAACGCAACCCCTTCCCAAACAAAGAGCATTGCTAAGGTAACAACAATGTCTGGCACCTTGGTTGCGACGATTACACCGCCATTTATTGCGCCCATTACCGTACCCAAAGTGAGAACGATTAATATGCCTGCGACCCCACCTACAACGGGCATCGAGACAGCTGCGATTACTGAGCAAACGGCCATTATTGAAGCAACTGAAAGGTCTATGCCGCCTACTATAACGACAACTGCCATCCCAGCCGTTGCAAAAGCAAATGGCAACGCTGCCCGCGCGAGACTTTCTAGACCAGAAACGCCAAAGTTGGTTTGAATTGTTTTTGTGAAAGCAAGAAGTACCAAAAAAAGAGCAAGTAAACCCAGGGTCCATGTGTTTTTGCGCACCAATTCGCTCATGCTTCCGTTCCTTGTCGCTCAAGCCCATATGCTGCCCGCATCAACACTTGCTCCGTGGCATCCTTGGCGTCGATGATGTCAACAACGCGGCCATTGAAGATGACGATTGTCCGATCGCATGCGAGCGGAATTTCGCCCAATTCCGAAGTGTAAAACAACACGGCTGCTCCTTGAGTTGCTAGTTCGCGGACAAGCCGATAAATTTGGCGCTTGGTTCGCACATCAATGCCGCGCGTCGGATCAAGCAACAGCAAGGTCTCTACACCCTTTGCTAGCCAACGCGCGATGGTCACCTTTTGTTGGTTGCCACCCGAAAGTCGCCGTACTTCCCCTTGAGCACGGGTATCTATTTGAAGTTTCTCAATAGCGTGTTTTACGCGTTCGTTTTCAAATCGACGTTTAAGAGGCCCCCAGGACGACCCCGCGGCGGAAAAAGGGAGAGCGATATTTTCGTGGACTGACCTTTCGGCTAGCAAGGCATCCGCTCGATCGCCAGGTACGAACATAAGTCCTTTGGCAATTGCATCTGCAGGATGAGCAAATGAAACCAGGTTACCGTTCAATTCTATTGCGCCAGACGTCTGTCGCCTGAAGCCAGAAAGTATTTCAAATAGTTCATCTTGGCCTTGCCCCTCTAAAGCGACGACGCCAAGGACTTCACCCGAGTACAAATTAAAAGATACATCCTCTAATTTAGGCTCCGCTGATAAGGATTTTATTGATAGCCTTGGAGTACTAGAATTTGGTAAAGCGGAACTCAGTCCTTCGCGCTGGTAAAGATCAATTTTAGCGCCCAGCATGAGCTCGACCACGTGTTCTTCAACGCCTGGCTTGATGACAAGTTCGCCAACTGTTTGGCCATCGCGGAGTACGCTCGCTCTATCGCATAGCAAAGAGATCTCGGAAAACCTGTGCGAAATGTATATTACGCCGCAGCCAGCGTCTGCCTGCTCGCGAACCACTTTCAGTACATTTTCCACCAAATCGGTAGGCAATGCCGCTGTAAGCTCATCCAAAAGCAAGACTTGAGGATTGGATGCCAAAGCACGACCCAGGTCAAGAATGCGCAGGGTTGCCAATGGTAAGCTGGTAATTTCATCTTCCAATCGAATGTCTTCTATTCCAAGTTTCGTAACGAACTCTAGAAATGGCTCCACCGAGGTGCCGCTCAAACGTAAGTTCTCAAAAACGGATAGATCAGGAATTAGGGAGGGCTCTTGATAAACCGGTATTAAACCCGATGCGCGTGCTTTAGCTGGTGAACCTACGTTTGCCGGTTTCCCACGGATTAATACCCGACCATAGTCAGGGCTTAGTGCTCCGGTGAGAATTTTTACAAATGTCGATTTTCCTGCACCATTGGCACCCAGGAGGGCAACAATTTCGCCAGCGCTCACACGAAGCCGAGCGTCTGTTAAGGCACGAACTGGGCCAAAACTTTTGGCAATACTTGCCGCGTCCAAAATTGGGTTAGAATGCTGAACATTTGTCATTTTAATCCCTAAGGCTGGGTACGGCCCCCGAGCGCGTTCTCGGAGGCCGCAATTTCATTTAGGAACTTGGACCTTTGCAAGCGATGATTTGATCCATGGAATAATCTGTCCAACCTGGCACAGTCACAGATACAGGCCACTCAGGGTCGAGGTTCGGATTTTGTGCGGCCTCAATGACTGCACGGCCATCAGCTGTCGTATTTTCCCAGAGTACTGGATCCACCAAGACAGTAGTTTCAGTTGGGGCGTTTCCATTGAGAATATCAACTGCAAGCGCGATGCCCGCACCACCAACTGAACCAGGGTTGGTCACAGCTGCACCTTCCAGCCCATCTACTGCGGTCAGGTACTGGACGAAGCCAGCATTATCTGCACCAACGATCGGGACCAACGGCGCCCCAGATTCAACAAATGCATCGACGATCACGTTGTCGATGCCACTTGTCCAGACCCCATCAAAGTGAATTCCAGTTGCTAAGAAATCGAATATCTGCTGCTTTCCTTGGTCCTGCTGCCAGCCAGTGAAAACCTCGTGCACAACATTGATACCAGAGAATTCAGCCAGAGCACGTTTGAAACCATTGTCACGGTCTGTATCTGCGGAAACACCGGCGATACCGCGCATGTAAACAACGTCACCCGAACCACCTAGTTTTTCGAAAAGCCACTTCGCACCAAGGTATGCGTACTTTTCCTGGTTGTTGGACAGAATATACGCACCTTTCGCCGTCACGCCTGCGTCAACCGCAACAACAACTATGCCCTTGGAAATCGCGTTATCAATAGCCGAGTTTAAAGCGTCGGGGTTAGACGGGTTCAGTACAATTGCGTCAACACCGGCAGCAATGAGGTTATTTAGATCTTCCAATTGCCCCGCACTGTCCGTGTTGCGGTGCGACACAATCAAACCCGAAACGTCAGGCTCAACCAAAGCCTGCGCGCGCATGGCACAGATCATCTGTTCCCGCCAACCATTGCCTTGGACCGTGTTTGAAACCCCGATCTTATAGTCCGCTGCGAATGCAGGGAATGAAATGGCGCTCGAAATCGAAATTGCGGCCACCGCTAACATTAATTTTCTCATTTCTTTCTCTCCTTTGTTTACAGTTTTCAGGCCCTATTGCCCACTTCATTTGATGAACGGTTGCAGAACGTCTCGGGCGAGTTGGAACCCGCGCTTGACCTTTTCATCGCTCCCTTCAAACAATCTGTCTTCATGCTCAATAATGATTGGACCGTCGTACCCAGCCCTATAAAGTTCCGAAAAAAACTCCGCCCAATTCACTTCTCCAAGACCACATAGCCGAGGAATTTGCCATCCCATGCCAGCGCTCATAATGCCGTGATCGTATAATCCGTCTTGATCGATCATTAAGTCCTTGGCGTGAACGTGCGCCATGTGAGGACCAAACTCTCGAATGAAACGCCTCTGGTCTATCATTTGCCAAATCAAGTGGCTGGGATCGAAATTCATGCCAACTGTGTTGCCCCATTCGTCAAAAATTCGACGCCAAATCTTGGGGGAATAAGCGATGTTATGTCCACCAGGCCATTCATCTTCGCTGAAAATCATGGGGCAGTTTTCAAAGCACAGAGTCACGCCACTGTTGCGTGCATGCGCGACAATGGGATTAAAAATCTCAACGGCCCGCTTCCAATTTTCATCGACAGTCAGCTTTCTGTCACCGCCAATGAATGTGTTGGTAATCCTTAGGCCCATCTTGCTTGCAGCAGTGATTACCATCTTAAGATGGTCAATCACTTCATCTCGATGATCAGAATCTGTGTGCAACGGATTTGGATAGTAGCCCAGACCCGAAATCTCGACACCCAAAGCTTCCAATTCACCGACAATTTGTTGACCCTGATCGAACGACAGGCCATCTACATTGATATGTGAGGTTCCGGCGTATCTTCTTTTTTCACCACCGCTGCACGGCCAGCAGGCGACTTCCAGAGCCGAAAATCTATTTGTGCTGGCCCATTTAGCAACGTCCAGAAGGTCACTATCTTCAAATGGCGCTGTCAAAAGTCCTAATTTCATTACCTCACACCTCGTCCAAATTGACCCAACGACCCTCTAGTGAAGATCTCAAAACTGCGTCGCAGAATATCATTTCTTGATGCCCGTCTTTGAATGAAGCCCACGTGGAACCTGGCTGTCGTCCACCAGCTAAGATGTCTGAATAAACCGCGCGAAAGAACGCGTAGAAACTATCGGCGAATCCTTCAACATGTCCTGGTGGAAGCGTCGCTGCCGCCACGCCGGTATCGTTCATCAAAGTAAAGTCTCGCATCAGGGTCTCGTTAGCACGATCTCTATGACCAACAAATAAATGATCCGGCGTTTCACTATCCCATGCGAGGCTGGCCTTGGTACCAGTTATATCCCATTTAAGTGAATTCTTCCGACCTATGTTGACCTGACTTGTCGACATTACACCGCGCGCGCCATCGCAAAATCGTAACAATATCATCGCAACGTCGTCCGTGTCTATCATGACGGGTTCCGTCTCTCCCGCACCGCGGGAGAATGTCTCAACGGAACTGATCGGCCGTTGTCTCTCAGGCAGGAAAGTTACAAGTTCAGCAAACACAGCCTCGATCTTTTTACCACTGACAAAAGTCACCAAATCTGCCCAGTGCGTGCCTATGTCCCCGACTGAACGAAGAGCGCCGCCGATTTCAGACTGTAGGCGCCAATTCCAATCCGTTTCTTTTGCCAACCAATCCTGATGATAATGGCCCGAAACAAACCTAATGTCACCAAGTTCGCCGTTTGCCGCAAACCTATGCGCATGCTGATTAAGGGGGTAGAAGCGGATATTGTAGCAGACAGCCGCTATTTTGCCCAACCGTTCTGCAAGCTCCACCATTTCGGCAGATTCAATTGACGTCATCGCCAACGGCTTTTCGCAAATTACATGCCTACCGGCGTTAAGGATCTCTTTTACTTGACTAAAATGAGCATAATTGGGAGACGTCACATGTACGACGTCGACGGATTCATCGGAAAGAAGCTCTCCCAGACTAGCATAGGAATTCGGTAATCCAAATTCACGAGCTTTTTCTGCACTTCGCTTGGCGGACGATCCCAGTAATCCAACCACATTGACACCAAGTCGGCTTAACGATTGGATGTGAACCGAACCAATGAAGCCAGTCCCGATAACTGCGACGCCGATCTTATGCAATCCTTCAGGCAATCGAATACCCTCCGTCCACTGGTAAACAAATTCCCGTAACAAAACTGGCTGATGATGATGCCAGGAAAAGTGCTGCGCCTACGATATCGTTTGGCTCACCCCAGCGCTTCATCGGGGTACGAGTTTCAATTAACCTCACAAAATCCGGATTACTTCTAGCGCGAGCAGATTGTTCAGTAACAATGAACCCAGGCGCAATGGAATTTACCCGAATACCGTCTGGGGCCCAGGCAATTGCCAGTGATTTGGTCAGTTGCTCGACCGCGGCTTTGGACGCGCCGTAGGCCGGATTTCGTGGGCTACCAAAACGCGCATACATAGAGGCAATGTTTATTACGCTACCATGACATTTTTGTAGCGCAGGATGAAACGCTAATGAACATCTGAAGGTACCTTGCAGATTAATGTCAATAACTTGCGAAAAGAAATCGACGTCAAACTCGAAATCTCGTTTTGTGATTGCAGCGCAGTTGACCAGTACATCTATTCGATCTCGCTCCGAGGCAAATTCTTTGACCGCGTTAGTGTCGGTGACGTCCAAACGAGAATACTCGAAACTTGCCGCGCTGTCGTGGGGTTCGTCTTCAACGCCGGTGATTTCTACCTGTGCGCCTGCGGTCTGAAAGGCATGTGCAATCGCAGTTCCAATGCCCCCTCTTGACGCGCCAATAATCAGCACTGACCGATCCCTACAATCGATTATATTGTCGATTAAGTCTAACGATTTTTTGGCACCTGCCGTTTCAGACATCATATGTGTTGATCCTTCACTCCATTCTGAATTTATCGTCATTCAACTGTTTTGCGGGCACTAGGGAGAGCCAGCCCGCCTTGCTAATCAGCATCGCCAAATCCACAGCGAGCGTCAACGCATAAATGCCCACATGGACACGGGCCCAGAAGACAATTTTGGGAATTTCGCTTTCGGGAATATAGGCGCGTTCGTCGGTACTCAGTCGGCCGGCGGCATTTCGCAGCAACGTTTTGAGGGAGCCCCAAACATCCCA
>LFER01000049.1 GCA_001510135.1 Alphaproteobacteria bacterium casp-alpha6 | reverse complement strand
CGGATCGCCGTCCTGTTCGCGCGCGTTGAGCGCGGGGAAGGATCCCACAACGCCCGCTTTGCATTGCGCAATCACAAGGTCAGGGGTTGAGATGATAAATAGCGGTGCGGCGACCACAGGCAGACGCAAATTGTTGAATATCGCGGGAAGTTTGGACATTTTTCTATAACCTAAATTTCAAAATATTGGCGGCTGACCCATTCTGCAACGATTGCGGGGCGATTAGAACCTTCGATTTCAATGCTGAGATCAACGATGTTGGTCAATTCACCGGGTTTTTCCACGGTGGAGCTTTGCAAGGTGAAATGCGCCCGCACTTTTGCCCCCGCAGCAACCGGCGTCACAAACCGGATTTTGTTGAACCCGTAATTGACCCCCATTTTCAGCCCTTCAATCCGTGGGATGGCATCATAGCTCATGGCGGATAGCATCGAAAGCGTCAAAAACCCATGCGCCACCGTGTGACCGAAGGGAGTTTCCGCCGCTTTTTCAGGATCAATATGAATGAATTGATGATCCTCTGTCACATCGGCAAAGGCATCAATGCGGCTCTGATCAATCGTGAACCACCTTGATGTTCCGATCTTTTTCCCGACATGATCTTCAAACCCTTTGAGAGAGAGCGTTTTCATCATCACTCCTCTCCGAAAATGGAGGCTCCGGTGGCGACATTGATCCCGCCAGAAACAGGAATAACAGAGCCTGTGACATAGGACCCGCCATACCCGCAAAGAAACAGCATACAGGCAGCGATGTCTTCTGGGCGACCGACCCTTTGTGCTGGAACACGTTTTCCCACTCGGTCAGATCCTGTATCATCACCAATGGCAAATTTCGTCATCCCTGACTGGAACGGGCCAGGGGCCAAGGCGTTGACGGTGATGTGTCGATCCGCGAGTTCTTTGGCCAAAATGCGGGTCATCTGATGTACAGCCGATTTTGACATCGCATAGGAATAGGCCCCGTCCCCCATCGGAATTTCGCCCATAACACTTCCGACATTGACAACGCGTGATGGATCATCTGCCGTGCCACTCGCAGAGAGCATGTCAATCAACCCCTGTGTGAGATGAAACATTCCTGTCACATTCAGCGACATGACTTTTTCCCATGCTCCATAAGGAAAGGCGCCCAAAGGCGCGCCCCAAGTGCGCCCTGCGTTGTTCATCAGGATCTGGAGCTTATCGGTTCGTGATTTCACCTCTGTGATCAAAGCGTTGATGCCGTCTTCGCTGGATACGTCGCCGCCAAACCCCTCCGCAGATCCAGCAAGCTGGAGTGCGTTAATTTCTTTGGCGACAGCTTCGCAAATATCGCCTTTGCGGCTGGCGATCAACACCCGTGCACCTGCCGCGGCGAGTCCAGTTGCTGCCATGCGCCCAATCCCCGTGGCCCCCCCTGTGACGAGAGCTGTTTTTCCGCTAAGTCCAAAAAGGTGATCCGGTGTCATGTTTTTCTCCGCTATTTTGAGACAGAAAAACGGGGATTTCGTCAGAGTGCAAGGAACGCCCCCCGTTTTTCCGCAACGTTTTATTGAAAAAATTAATTTGGCGGAGGTTCTTTTGCAAATTCTGCCTCTGTCAGGGCGCGCCACATCACTTTGCCGGATCCAGATTTTGGCAGACTTTCAACAAATTCAATAACAGTTGGCGCTTTGTAAGTGGCCATATTTGCGCGACACCATTGGATGATCTCTTGGGCCTTTGGGGGCGCATCGAGGTTTCTGGCCACGATGACAGCTTTCACCGCTTCGCCCCTTCGTGCGTCTTTGGTGGCGATGACACAGGCTTCGCCAATCTCAGGGTGGGCATGCATAAGCGCCTCGACTTCGGCGGGCCAGACTTTGAAGCCTGCGGCATTGATCATGCGTTTCAGCCGGTCCACCATGTAAAAAAAACCGTCTTCATCCATGTAACCGATGTCGCCGGTACGAAAATATTCCACCCCTTCTAATGTCACAAAGGCTTCGTTCGTTGCCTCTGGGCGGTTCCAATATCCCAAAAAGATCTGCGGCCCTGCGATCAAAATTTCTCCCACCTCATTTGCTGCAAGCCGTTTTCCGGTTTCAGGTGACCAGACGCAGGATGTCACGCCGAAGACAGGGATGCCAAGGCATTGCGCCCTTGGGGCATCGGGCGGGTTGAGATGGGTTGCAGCCATTGTTTCGCTCAACCCATAACCTTCGAGATAATCAAGACCTGTCAATTCCTTGAGCCGATGTGCGACGGGTGCGGGCATTGCGGCACCTCCACCGCCAATGGCCTTGAGTGAAGAAAGGTCATAGTTTGCAATCTTTGGGTCATTGACCAGATCTATGGCCATGGTGGAAATCGATCGCCACCGTGTAATCTGATATCGCCGGATTAATTCTGCCGCGACTTCACGATCCCATCGCACCATAATCACCAAAGTGCCGCCTGCATATATCGGCCCGTTCATGGCCCCTTGCATGCCTGTAACGTGAAACATTGGCAAAGTTGCCAAAGAAATGCTGTGCTCTTCGAATTCATGCCAGATTACGCCACCCACAGCAGTGGCCATAATCGTGGCATGAGAATGCATGCAGCCTTTGGGATTTCCTGTTGTGCCGGAACTGTAGGGGATAACGGCAAGATCCTCGCAGTTGCGATTGACCGGCGTCGCAGGGAAAGCAGCCATGATCACATCTTGCCAGATGCTCAGACCCATTTTGCGCATGACGTCCGGATCGCGGGCCACAACGGTTGCTGGCAGTTTAAGATCATAGGAGAGGTCACACATATCGTCATAATTGGTCACGACAATATGTTCCAGATTTCCTTTTAAAAGCAGAGGCAGCGCGTATTCGCATACTTCGCTTCCGCAAATCAACAAACGGGCATTGGTATCTGACTGAATAAATGCAACCTCCGCGTCTTTGAACATCGGATTGATCGGAACGACAACCCCCCCTGCATGCAGAATCGCATAATAGGAAATTATAAATTGAGGGCTGTTTTGCATATAGAGCAAAACGGGCTCGCCCAAAGCCAAAGACAGGTTTTTTTGAAAATGACCGCTTAGGCGTTCCACAAGGGCGAGCATCTGCTTGTAAGTGTATTCTGCCCCATAAAAAATGAGCGCTGTTCGATCGGGAACACGATTCACTGTTGAAATCAGGTTGTCTGTCAAAGTTTGCCGGGGGAATTCAACATTCTGAGGAATTCCCTTGGGCCAGGATTTTGACGGGTTCACGAAAGACGCTCCATAATTCCAAACCATGCAGATATTTAGGATCTGATCAAGCTTTATCCCCCAAATACACCCGCTGAAAACCGCCGTTTTTGGTGCTTGCGCGTCAATGTGTTGCACCTGTGGCGCCCGCGCATTATGTCCAAGGTAAGACGGAAGTTAAATGAGGCTGACTGTGGCACTACATCTTTATCAGAACGACCTACCCGACTATCTTGATCTTGGACCCATTGTTGCGGTTGATTGCGAAACAATGGGCCTTAATCCCGCGCGCGACAGGCTGTGTCTTGTACAACTGTCATCCGGTGACGGTCATGCCCATTTGGTTCAGGTTGCGAAAGGCCAGACTGAGGCCCCGAATTTGGTGCGGATGATCAAAGACGAGAATGTGCTCAAACTTTTTCATTTTGGTCGATTTGATATTGCCGCCATTGAAAACACATTTCACGCCTTGGCGCGGCCTGTTTACTGTACAAAAATCGCGAGCAAGCTGGCGCGCACCTTTACAGACCGCCACGGATTAAAGAACCTGCTTCAGGAGCTTTTGGACATCGATATTTCAAAACATCAGCAAACCTCAGATTGGGGTGCTGAAAAGCTGAGCAATGCGCAACTGGAATATGCGGCTTCTGATGTTCTTTATCTTCACCAGTTGCGCGACAAGCTTGATGACATGCTTGCCCGGGAGGGACGCAGTGCGCTGGCCCAATCTTGCTTTGATTTTTTGCCAACGCGCGCAAAATTGGATCTGGCAGGATGGTCTGAAACAGATATTTTTTCGCATTAATGGTTATGGTGAACTAGGGTTTTGAGCGTCTTTGAAAACATAAACCACTGGAGTATGGTCAGGACTTTGAAAGTGGTGCTGCCACTGGTGGCCATCCTTCTGCTTGGGATGATGTTTATGATGACAAAAAATGTCCCAGAGCTTACCGAAATCCCTTTTGCGAGCGGCGCCTTGAAAGAACGCAGTAAGAGCGAACAGGTCGCAGAACCCAATTACATGGGCATGACAAAAGAAGGTGACGTGTTAAATGTCGTTGCGGAAACCTTAACACCTCAGAATAAAGAGATGTCCGATTTGTTTGCCATACGCCCAAAGTCAGAAATCACGACCAAGGAAGGTCGTATCATTTATTTGGTAGCAGACAGCGGTTTGTTGCAAAATGGCTCTGATCTTTTATCCATGGAAGGCGCCGTCGAGATTACGACGTCTGATGGTTACCAGTTAAATGCCCAGAAAGTAGATGTGATGTTGGATAAGACATGGGCTTTTGCTACCGGTCCTGTGAACGGGGTCGGACCAAGTGGCACATTGAATGCTGGATCTTTAGAGATAAAGCGGTCATTAGAAACGGATGCGCTTAAATATCATTTTCAGGGGCGCGTGAAAGTGTTATACACGCGAGAAAAATAGGGGCTTTACGTGAAAACAGCATGGTTTTTTACAGGGATGTTTTTGGCGATCAGCGCTTCTTTTGGGATAGCCCAAGAGACGTCATCGGGTTTTGGCAATCTGTCTGAAAGCAGCGGAAAACCGATAGAAGCGATATCGGATGAAATGGTGGTCGATAATGAGGCATCACAGGCCGAACTCACGGGCAATGTTGAAATTATCCAAGGAGAGCTTCACCTTTATGCTGATTTTGTGCGCGTCACATATAATGATGAGCAATCTGACATCAAAACCCTTTACGCCAAAGATAATGTCGTTGTTATAAGTGGTGAAGATAAAGCAACCGCTGACGAAGCTGATTATGATCTTGAACGCGGAACCATTGTCCTAAAGGGCAATGCCAATATCCTTCAAGCGGGCAATACAGCCCGGGCGGAACGGGCAGAAATTAATGTAGATACGGGTGCGTCAACTTTATCCGGCCGTGTCCGTACAGTTCTTCAGCCAACCGAAGACCAAGAGTGATATGACAATGTCGCCAGAGGCTTCAGATACCCTTTCCAAGGGGCTTTCTGTCCGAGGTTTGCGTAAAAGCTATCGTAAGCGTATGGTAATAAGAGATGTTTCTCTTACATTGAACCGAGGAGAAGTGGTTGCTCTTTTGGGGCCAAACGGTTCCGGAAAAACGACCACCTTTTACGCAATTGCTGGACTGATCGGGTCTGATGGCGGTCAAGTGTTGTTGGACGGTCAAGATATATCACGCCTACCAATGTATCGAAGAGCGCGTTTGGGAATTGGATATTTACCGCAGGAAATGTCCGTGTTTCGCGGTTTGAATGTGGAAGACAATATTCTTGCAATTTTGGACATATCAGAACCTGACATTCATAAACGACGGGAAAAACTAGAAAACCTTTTGGCTGAATTTGCTATTGAGCATCTGCGCCAGACACCTGCTTTGGCTTTGTCCGGAGGGGAAAGACGTCGGGTTGAAATTGCGCGAAGCCTTGCGGCCGATCCTCGTTTTTTGTTACTGGATGAACCCTTTGCGGGCGTTGACCCGATTTCTGTCGGAGACATTCGCCAATTGGTGGCAGAGCTGAAAAAACGCTCCATAGGCGTGTTGATTACGGATCATAACGTGCGAGAAACACTTCATCTGGTCGACAGGGCCTATATTCTGCATGATGGGCAGGTCTTAATGTCCGGTACTGCGCAGGAGGTGATCGAAGATGAAAATGTCAAAAGGGTCTACCTTGGAGACAGTTTTTCAATGGGCGGATAGATATTTTAATTTTCTTATTTTGTAAAGAATTGTTGACTTTATATTGCCTAATCTCATTGAATGAAGGAGTGGGTGTAGCAACCCATCTCAGGATTATTACGTGGTTTTAAGGCGCCAATGGTCGATCAAGTGACTTAGATTTTAAACTCTCAAGGTTGCCTGTGCACATTATGAAAAAACATAAAACTGTCTCAGGCCCCCATCAGCTAAAGGAGACACAATGCGGTACCAGATTTCGGGACAACAAATTAAAATTGGCGATGCACTTCAAGTTCATGTTCAAGATGAGCTCGGGGAAGTTGCGGCAAAATATGCCCAACGCCCGACAGACGCCACTGTGATTTTTTCCCGCGATGCGCATGAGTATATGTGTGAAATTACCGTTCATTTGTCCACTGGTCTGAATGCTGCTGCTACGGCAAAAGAAACAGAAATCTACGCTGCCTTCGAAAGTTGCCTTAGTAAGCTTGAAAAACAACTTCGGCGTTACAAGCGGCGTTTGAAGGATCACCATCGTCATCGGGCACAGCCTGTTGAGCTTTCAGGGGCATCTTCTTACATCCTATCTTCTCCCGACTCAGCCGATGCCGATGAACCAGACACTTTGCAACCGATCATTATCGCCGAAACCGAAGCAAAGATCCCTTCAGTTTCGGTAGGCGAAGCCGTTATGCAGATGGAAATTTCTGGTGCTGAGTTCCTGGTTTTTCGCAATGAAACGAAAAACAATATAAATGTGGTCTATAAACGTGACGATGGGAATATTGGGTGGATTGAACCCCAGTAAAAATTCCTTTAAAGGCAAGGCTTCAAGTTGAGGAAGTACCTTTCATGAATCTATCTAGCCTTTTGACGCCGGAGGCGGTGAAAGTTGTTTCAAATGCTACGAGTAAAAAACGTCTTCTCCAAACTGTCGGGGAACTGGCGCATGCTGCCTATGGGCTTGATATTTCAAAAACTGTAAAGGCATTGCAGGAACGGGAAAATCTGGGTCCAACCGGGGTTGGTCATGGAGTGGCGCTGCCACATGCGCGTATTTCTTCTATGGAAAATGTGGTTGGTACATTTATCCTTCTTGAAAATCCAGTTGATTTTGGTGCGGTTGACCATCTTCCTGTGGATTTGGTGTTTTCTTTGTTTGCGCCCACGAATGCGGGCGTTGAACACCTGAAGGCCTTGGCTTTGGTATCCCGTACGTTACGTGAAAGCTCATTTTGCGCTAAACTCAGATATAACCGTGATCCTGCAACGCTCTATGCAATTCTCACGGCTTCTCAGGACACCGCTGTCGCATAAAATCCCGCTTTCTTATTTAATTGGAAGGGTCTGATTGCTCACAAAAGAGCATCAGTAGCATCGTGTCTATCAATAATTGTATTGTGGCAACGACATTTGAAACCTGTCTGTGAAGTGGAGGTATTGACGTTCCTGTTAGGGGGCAAAAAGAGGCCCATACCCAAAGACTGTGTAATCTTTTTGATAAGCCTTGCGGCAGACGTCTTCCAGCTGTGGAGAATGATCAAAATAATCCTCAAGCGCCCCTTTCCCGCGAGAAGTCACAAAAATGAATTCCTTTATGCCGGCAGCACGGGCTTCATCAATCGCATATTGAATAAGCGGCTTATCGACGAGCGTCATGATTTCTTTGGGAATCGCCTTCGTTGCAGGAAGAAACCTTGGACCCAGTCCGGCCACTGGGAAAATTGCTTTGGTAACCTTTTTTTGCATGGCTTGCACCTCTGATCTATTACTGACTTGACTGTTACTTAGCGGCAAAAAAGGTCTAAATATGGCTAACATTTGATACAAAAATAGCTTTTTGTAACAATAACTCGTTTTTTTTGAATTGTTTCTGTAGAGAGTTAAATGCTTAATTTTCCTCCTGTAAGTTCACGCCTTGGGAAAAGGCAATGAAAAATGGGTTTGCATAGTCTGATTTTCCGTAGAGGAGTGGCCGTTTTGTTTCAAAATCTACGACATGCCCCCCCGCAGCGCGCAGTAATGCGTCGCCAGCAGCCGTATCCCATTCCATTGTTCGTCCCAATCTTGGGTAAAAATCAGCCTCTCCTGTTGCAAGAAGGCAAAATTTCAACGAAGAGCCGGCACTTGTGAAATCCGCCACCTTATAAAGAGAGATATATGTGTCAGTAGCCGCATCGCGATGTGATTTAGACGCAACCACAACAAGCGCGTCATTGTCGGGCTCTGTCACCTTAATTTGCTTACAGCGACCTTTGTTGTTTTCGTCAAATGGGGCCAATTCTTCTACAGCGGATGATCTGGTGTCTGTGTAAAACAACCGTCCAAGTGCGGGGGCATAAACGACCCCAAGGACTGGGACACCGTTTTCAACAAGCGCGATATTCACCGTAAATTCACCGCGTTTATGAATGAACTCTTTTGTACCGTCCAAAGGGTCCACGATTAAAAATCTATCGTGAGAACCGCGATACGACTGCGCCTGTTCCTCGGTCACTAAGGGAATATCCGCGAACCGCTCTGTAAGACCGGCAGATATAATGGCATCGGCCGCTTCGTCCGCTGTGGTGACAGGGCTTTCATCACTTTTGGTTTTTATCCCAAAATCATCTGATTGATAGATTTTTAAAATCTCATGACCTGCTATTATTGCCAGCCTGCGCATTTCTGCCACAAGATCTGACACAAAATTCTGGAGTTCTGTCATTTTGGAGACGCCTTATGATTTGTGTTCTATCGACTTAGTGCGAATTTAATGGAATAAGTGCTTAAAGTGAATGCAACACAAATCTTTGAACAACGGAAAGTATTTGCATGTATCAGTTTCGCTCGCGGCAAGCAAACGGTCCTGTAGGAAATGCTTTTGTTATTTTGGGGCTGATTTACCACAGTATTGTGAAAGATGTCAGGAAATCTCATAAATCGCCCCTTATGTCATTGTTGATGGAAATGTTGCAAGCGGTCGTTTTCACAATGGCATTCTTGCTCATGTTTCAATTTTTGGGGGTGCGCGGTGCAAAATTGCGTGGTGATTTTGTTCTTTATATTATGAGCGGTATTTTTTTGTTCATGACGCATACAAAAGCCTTGAACGCGGTTTTTTCTGCTTAAGGCCCAACATCGCCCATGATGTAACATTCCCCAATGAATACGGTCATTGCGATCACCTCTGCGGCTCTTAGTCCTCTTTACACGCAGGCGCTTTCGATGTTGGCCCTATTATTCTGCTATTATATGTTTTTTACGCCCTTTGAAATTTACGAACCGGTTAGCGCGTTTGCGATGTTTCTTTTAGCGTGGCTGTCTGGATGTGCCATTGGCATGGTTCTTTATTCAATCAAACCTTGGGCACCTGCCATTGTCGGAATTATTTCGATGGTAATTCAAAGGGCAAATATGATTGCTTCTGGAAAAATGTTTGTTGCCAATATGCTGCCTCCATCGATGCTATTGATGTTCGATTGGAACCCTTTGTTTCATTGTATAGATCAGGCGCGCGGTTTTACCTTTATAAATTACAATCCGCATAACAGTGATCTTTATTATCCACTTTGGGTTATCGTTGCGCTCTTGATGATTGGTTTGGTGGGCGAATATTACACGCGAAAGCGCGCCTCTTCGAGCTGGGCGATATAATTTTTATAAAATCTGCGCCAATAAGATAGTGCTTTATGTTTATTTTCCTGTGATTTTTGTGGAAATTACGCCGTCTGGTGCTTGCAGGGGGGGCAATGCCTCACTATATACACGCGGCGGAACCGATATATCTTCGATAACCCGCTGACTTTGCGAAGCAAATGCCAAAATGGGTTTGGTTCGTGTGTTATCGCCTAAAAGTAAGAGGGATCTTTAAGAATGGCTAAAGTTATAGGAATTGACCTCGGAACGACAAACAGCTGTATCGCCATAATGGATGGTTCGCAGCCACGTGTGATCGAAAACTCCGAAGGTGCACGGACAACGCCGTCGATTGTGGCTTTCACAGATGACGAGCGTTTGGTTGGACAGCCGGCGAAACGTCAGGCAGTTACCAATCCGGACAATACAATCTTCGGTGTGAAGCGATTGATCGGCCGTCGTAATGACGACGCGGATCTCGCAAAAGATAAAAAGAACCTCCCTTTTGCCGTGATAGATGGGGGCAATGGAGACGCATGGGTCGAGGCACGTGGTGAAAAATACAGCCCAAGCCAAATCTCTGCGTTTATTCTTCAAAAAATGAAAGAAACCGCCGAAAGCTACCTCGGCGAAGACGTTACCCAGGCGGTAATCACCGTTCCTGCTTATTTTAATGATGCACAACGTCAGGCGACCAAAGATGCCGGTAAGATCGCTGGCCTTGAAGTTTTGCGGATCATCAATGAACCGACAGCTGCTGCGCTCGCCTATGGTCTGGACAAGAAAGAAACGAAAACAATCGTTGTTTATGACCTTGGTGGTGGTACCTTTGATGTGACCATTCTGGAAATTGACGACGGATTGTTCGAAGTCAAATCAACCAACGGGGACACCTTCCTTGGTGGTGAAGACTTTGACATGCGAATTGTGAATTATCTCGCCGAAGAGTTCAAAAAAGAAAACGGTGTTGACCTGACGCAGGACAAAATGGCGCTTCAGCGTCTGAAAGAAGCCGCAGAAAAGGCAAAGATCGAACTTTCTTCTTCCAGCCAAACGGAAATTAACCAACCGTTTATCTCGATGAACGGCTCGACCGGACAACCGCTTCACCTTGTGATGAAACTGACGCGGGCAAAGCTTGAAAGTCTTGTGGGTGATCTGATCAAGAATTCGCTTAAACCCTGTAAGGCAGCGATGAAGGATGCTGGTCTGAGCACCGATGAAATCGACGAAGTCGTTTTGGTGGGCGGCATGACCCGTATGCCTAAGGTCATCGAAGAGGTGACCAAATTCTTCGGTAAGGAACCGCATAAGGGTGTGAACCCGGATGAAGTTGTCGCAATGGGTGCGGCAATTCAGGCGGGCGTTCTGCAGGGCGATGTGAAAGACGTCGTGCTTTTGGATGTGACACCTTTGTCTTTGGGGATTGAAACATTGGGCGGCGTATTCACACGGTTAATTGATCGCAACACAACCATTCCGACCAAGAAATCCCAAGTGTTTTCAACAGCCGAGGACAATCAGAGCGCGGTCACAATCCGTGTGTTCCAAGGTGAGAGGGAAATTGCTGCCGACAATAAGATTCTGGGCCAATTCAACCTAGAAGAAATTCCACCCGCGCCCAGAGGTCTGCCACAGATTGAAGTGACGTTTGACATTGACGCAAACGGGATCGTGTCGGTTTCCGCCAAAGACAAAGGGACCGGCAAAGAGCAGGTCATCACCATTCAGGCCTCCGGTGGATTGTCTGATGAAGACATCGAAAACATGGTCCGCGAAGCTGAAGAAAACGCAGAAGCGGATAAGGAACGTCGTGATTTGATCGAAGCGACCAACCAAGCTGAAAGCCTGATCCATTCGACTGAAAAGTCAGTGGAAGAACATGGTGACAAGGTCGATCCGACAACGGTCGAAGCGATAGAACTCGCGATTGCCGCGCTGAAAGATGAGCTTGAAACGAAAAATGCTGGAAAGATCAGATCTGGCATTCAAAACGTGACAGAAGCTGCGATGAAGCTGGGCGAAGCGATCTACAAAGCGGGTCAAGAAGAGGAAGATGGCGCCGCCCCCGTTGATGGGCGCAATATGGACGACGATATCCTTGATGCCGATTTTGAAGATCTGGATAATGACAAGCGGTCTTAATCTTTGTGATTTCTGACTTAAAAGACCGGCCCGTACCCAGGGGCCGGTCTCAGCGTTTAAAGAGGAAGCGATCAATGTCGAAACGTGACTATTATGAGTTGCTGGGCCTGTCCAAAGGCGCTTCGGCGGATGAGATCAAAAAAGCATATCGGGCCAAAGCCAAAGAGCTGCACCCAGACAGAAACGCCGACAACCCCAATGCTGAAGCGCAATTTAAAGAGGTCAACGAAGCCTACGATGTGCTAAAAGATGCCGATAAAAAGGCAGCCTATGACCGCTTTGGGCATGCCGCTTTTGAAGGTGGAATGGGCGGGGGTGGTCGACCTGGCGGACAGGGTGATTTCACCAGCGCATTTTCAGATGTGTTTGATGATCTGTTTGGGGATTTCATGGGTGGGGGGCGCCGTTCTGGTGGACGCAATCGCGCTACACGCGGCTCTGACCTTCGATACAATCTACGCGTGAGCCTAGAAGAAGCCTACACGGGCTTACAAAAATCCATCAAAGTACCCACATCGGTGCAATGCGGATCCTGTAATGGTACAGGCGCAGAAAGCGGTTCAGAACCCACAACCTGTCCCACCTGTTCAGGGATGGGTAAAGTCCGTGCGACCCAAGGGTTTTTTACTGTGGAACGCACATGTCCGACCTGTTCCGGCTTGGGGCAGATGATAAAAAATCCTTGCCGCAGCTGTAGTGGTGCCGGACGCGTTGAAAAGGATAGATCACTCAGCGTGAATGTTCCTGCGGGTGTGGAAACAGGCACACGCATCCGTTTGTCGGGTGAAGGCGAAGCTGGCATGCGCGGGGGACCGGCAGGCGATCTTTATATCTTTATCGAGGTGGAAGAACATAAAATATTCAACCGCGATGGATTGAACCTTTTTTGTCGTGTTCCCGTCTCTATGTCCTCTGCTGCACTCGGAGGCGATATTGAGGTGCCAACCATCGATGGTGGACGCAGTCGGGTAAAAATTCCTCAGGGGAGCCAATCTGGGCGTCAGATGCGTCTGCGTGGCAAAGGCATGCCAGCGATCAAATCGTCACACAGCGGGGATATGTTCATTGAACTGGCGGTCGAAACACCAGTGAACCTGACCAGCAGACAAAAAGAGCTTTTGCGGGAATTCGAAAAACTCTCCGAAGACAATAATCCGGAAAGCACAAGTTTCTTTTCCAGCGTGAAATCCTTTTGGGATACGATGAAGGGCTGATCTGCTCTTTTAACCAATGATTCATATTCATGGGCCAATGTCGGCCCATGATTAAGCCTGATACTGATGCCCTTGATGACGAAGCTCGCGAATTCAGTTTTGCGGAACAGGGACATTTGTTCGATCTTGGGGGGAGGCAAAAACTTCCCTCTTATATCAGGGATCACCGGCAACGGCTGCGGGAACGCTTTCTCAAAGGCGGACCAGATGCCGTGCCCGATTACAAACTTTTGGAATTGATACTTTTTCGTGCAATTCCAAGGCGTGATGTTAAACCACTTGCCCGACAACTCTTAGAGAATTTTGGAGATTTCAACGGTGTTATTGCTGCGCCGATAGACCTATTGGCGGCAGTCAATGGAGTGGGCCCCGCGGTGATACAAGAACTTAAAATTGTAGAAGCCGCTGCGCATCGCCTCGCGAGAGCGCGCATTTTGGGAAAGCCCATTTTGTCAAGCTGGCAGGCGCTTTTGGATTATTGCCAATCGACGATGGCGCATCGAGAAACCGAACAATTCAGGGTGCTTTATTTGGATCGCAAAAACACTTTGATCTGCGATGAATTACTCGCCAAAGGCACGGTGGATCACGTTCCTGTTTACCCCCGTGAAATTGTAAAGCGCGCGTTGCAGCTCAATGCGTCGGCTTTGATCCTTGTTCATAATCATCCTTCGGGTGATCCCACGCCTTCACCTCAAGATATTGATATGGCAGAACAAATTGTTGCTGCAGCGGCGGCACTTGGTCTGACAGTTCATGACCACCTTGTCATTGGAAAATCACGTGAGATCAGTTTTCGCAGCGAAGGGATGTTGTAACGGGTTGATCAAATAGGAGTAATGCGCCTTATTCCACCCAGACTTCAACGCGGCGGTTGGTTTTCTGACCCAGAGAGCTGTTATCACAAGTAATCGGTAAGACCTCACCAAAGGTCAAAGTTTCAATTGACTCGCGTAAAGGGTCTTCAGGTTCGAGCAATGTAAACAGTGCCTCTTTAACATATTCGGCCCGGATCAACGATATGCTGAGATTGGTTTGTGCGCTGCCGTCACTGTCGCTGAAGCCAACCAGAGATAGCTTTGTGTTCCGATAATGGCCAGACCGTATGTCAGAGGCCAAACGCAACAACATTGTTTTTGAATTCTGATCCAAATCCAGATTTTCGTTTAAAAAACGGAAAGTTGTAGACAGTCTTTTTTTAGGTTTCAAATTACGAACCATATCTTTCAAATCTGAAATTGTGACGTCAGATGAGGCATTAATCAGAGCATGGGACAATCGCCCGCCTTGTTCCACGAACGGCTGCGGGCGCGAACTTGTTCTGACGTAACCGGTTCGTTCTGCCACCATCTGTCCCATTGGAGATGAGAGAAATTCGAAAGAACTGCGTGCCATTTCTGGCAGGGGTTAGGGCGAGGTAAAAGCAAAAAGAGAAAAGCTCAACGGATAATCACCGGTTTCAATTGTGCGTGCATTGACGTGAATGTATTCGCCGCAGCGATCATAGAATTCGTGTATTTGCAAACCCTGAGCAATAGATTTTGGCACAATGCTGATGCCTCTTGAATCCTTTTCAATAAACTGCCGCAGGGTGTCGATATCAGCCAAAATATCCGTCTTGTTTATATCCTTACCCGTTCTGGTGAAATTTTCCAAAACAGATACGGATCCACTACGATAGAGGGTAACATCGGTTTTTGAATTCTTCGAAGATAGCAAATGTGCTTCAATCAATTCCAAAAACGCTGATAAGGTCAGATCATTCATTGTGCTTT
>LFER01000048.1 GCA_001510135.1 Alphaproteobacteria bacterium casp-alpha6 | reverse complement strand
ATGAAAATGTTCGGCACAGAACGTTTGAATATTCCGCAGCTAGACGTCGAGATTGAACATAATTATCAGTCGGCAGCCACAAAAATCAAAATTTACGGAGGGGTAGCCGACCTTGCGGATGTAAATATTGTTGCAGACTTTGATTACTTTTCGGTAACCGCAAACGAATATTTTCCAATTGCTGCCAAGTTGAGCGGGCTTGAATTAAATTTTTACAATAAGGGACTTTGGGAAAACGCAAAGCAACAATTGCCCCCTTCGTTCGTCAATCCTGACTTTTTGTCTTTGATGATAGAAGAGATGGTGGCACCTACCGCAACATCAATTCTGGGAATTCAGTTGGCGGAGGAATTTGTTTCCCAAACCAACACAGCCGCAATTGCATTTCTTCAAAATCCTTCGGGATTAAGGATCAAAACTGAAATATCAGAAGGGTTTCCCGTAAATATTGATGAGGAATTATTTTCTGATCCGGCACAGGTATACGGCAAACTAAAACCAAGAATTACAACTACAAATGATGCAAAGTCACCGGTCGATACGTCCGATGTTTATACATTGATTGCGACTGAGAACTTTCAGAATTTTGAATTGAACGAAGTAGCAGCAATCGCAATGGGTTTGGAAACCGGATTAGGTGTCCCGAAAAATGAAAGTCTTGCGGTTCAGCTCTATGAAATTATCATTTCGCAAGGCTATACCTCTTATTACAAGAACCTGATCAATTTGAAGGTAAGAAACTCAGAGTTTTCCCAGGCATATCTAGATGCGCTTAGCTGGGCGCAAAGCGGCGATAAATTGGCCCCGTCATATTTAAATAAGATCGAAAAAAATATTGAGTTGGGCGAAATTATTCAGTTACAGACGAAATTGTTGCGCCAAAACGACGAGGCAATGCCGAGTAAAACCGCTCCCTTTGATAAGGCAATGGCCTACCTAAAGGGTGACGGAGCGCTAAAGTCATATGAAAAAGCCTATTATTGGTCGATTTTTGCTATGGCCGCAGGTGATCAAAGAGCATCATTTCTTGTCGATAGATTAGAACGGCTTTCTGAAAAATTGGAAGGTGATGATCGCAGCAAGTGGAGTTCATTGCTGGTAAAGATCCGTTTGGAAGCAGGGCGTGATTTTCTTAACCCGAACTAAGCAATCTGCTGTGAATTTACGTGTTCCTGCAACACCACTATTGATTGGGTCGACCTCAGGGGCATGCGCTGATCAGAAAATAATATTGCTGGACACAGAATAAAAATATCTGCCCAGCTCTGAGTTGGTTTTCACCTGTCAATTAGGCGATGAATATCCGTTTTAAATACAGAAAGTGATCTGTCGGAATTTTTTATAAACGGCAGAGCTTAAATCAAAATTGACTAAACGCCGTAGTCTACGTCTCTTTGTAAAATATCTGAATAGCTGGGATACTGGAACGCCATTGAAGGAACGGTTGTTAAAAATTTGTGAGTAATTTGAAGTTCCTTCTAAAGAATATCTATCGCAAAGAACGAATTTACAACCTCTTTTGGAGACGATCGGAATTTCGATAAATTGTTTACTGAGCCCGCAAACTTCGACAACAAGACTGGCGCAAACTTTCGCGTAACGATATAAGCTGATGCAGTCTATGCATTGATTACGCGTGAAAACTTATCACCGACGTTCTCCCAATTACTCCCGCTGTGTTGTGCGCAAACAAAAAACAATCATCCCCCTCATAGGGAATAAATCAATTCCTGTATTTTTATTTTTTGCCTGAACTCAATATCATCCTCAAAATATTATTTGGTAATCACCCGAACGCATCCCGCGGGCCATTCTCGAAAGGAGGGGTTGCACATCTGTGACGTCCTATACCGCCATTTTGATGATGGATATGACAGCGAAATGCTATCTTGCCGGCGTGACTAACTTTCAAGCTAATACGGCGCACGTGCGGAGTTTTTCTGCGAAATAAATCCTGTGGCGGTTAAGCTAATCAACCTGTTGGCAGAATAGGTCAAATTTGATAGACTCCAAATACCGGCAACCACCAACATTAAAAGATATGAGAGGTCGGAATGATGAGTGATGAAGAGGAAAAAGGTAATCTGAAGGGCCTTACTATTTCGTTTATCATTATAATAGCGGCGATGATGGCAATCCCTTACGGTGTGCAGCTCATAGTTACGAACTAAATCGTCATGGACTAAAAAGAAATTGGCGAGGCCCTCCTCCCAAAAGACCTCGCCTTATTCTCAAGCGTGTTCCCGTTTGGCTACAGGCGAGAATGGAATTCATTAGCATTGCGCCAAGTAACTTGCAAATATAGAATTATCGCGTGTGCAGCGCTGCGGCGCAACATTATGTTCATTTAAGGTCGTACCTTTTTGCCATTGGTATTGAATCCAAACTCAGGTCCCCTGCGATTTATTCCCACCGCTGGGGATATCCTTTTGTTATAATTCAAATCCATTTGTTGCACTTGTTACAAAGCTACGTGGCAGCTACGTTATAAGTCCTATTAGTACGATAGTTAAGGCAGCTAAAGACCCCAGCATTTACACTCAGGTGTTTCGGTTTTTCTTGCAGTTATATAATTTTTTTAACCTTCAGGCAGGGTTCGACTTGGCAGATCATGTAGTTAAATACCTAGGACAAAGTTTATTTTTTCGTCACCGCCTAAGAAACGAACGCATAAATAGACAATTTAGAGAAAATCGGGGTATTCAAAACAGCAGCGTCGTTAGTCAATCTGACCAGAAACCTAAAGAACAGCCAGGCTCCTTCACGCCTGCCGATCCAAAGTCACTTGTGAAACCCAACGTATAACTAAATGGTAAAACCTTTAGTTATTTAACCTTCTTGAGAAGAAGACTCTTTCATTTTTGCTTTTGCTTCCTTGCTGATTTCAACGTCAACGCCACTATTTTTGACAAGCGAAGGCTGCAAGCTTTCTTTTACCGCGTTGATCTTCGCCTTTGGGCTGCCCAATGATTTCAAGGCCTCAAGGTTTGTCATTGGCCTATGAATAATATTGTTCATTACTGGTTTAAGTTCGTGAGCCATGTTTTCCCCCAAACTTAAAATAATATAAAAGGATCATTATTTGAAAGACTTTATTTTATGCACCCGTTTTTGAACTGCCCCGCTCATGCAAGCTGGCCCAAAATAAATGCCGTGAGCGCGTTTCCTGTTTTTGAACTTAAAGTGACAGCGCCAAACCACGCCAAGAACAATCATGCGAGGTTTGGTGTTTTTCCGCTAAAGAAAAAACCAGAGCCCGTTCGCTCGGATTTGGAAACAGAGACGTATTTGCGCTCTTGTCATCTTCATCAGAACTCGGAACGCAGTTGCTGTGCAATTTGTGCAAGCATGACGAGGTCAACGCCGATCGCGGTGAACTGGGATCCCGCCTCTATCCACCCTTTGGCAACATTTACATCAAGCGCCATTAATCCTTTGGGCATTCCGATGGTGTCCAGACGCTGAAAGGCATCCATGATCGCCTCTCTAACTTTGGGGTGGTTCGTCTGCCCCGCAAGACCCATTGATGCGCTCAGATCTGAAGGTCCGATAAAGACAGCGTCTACACCGTCCACCGATGCGATTTCTTCCAAATTCCCCAGCGCTTCGACAGTTTCCACTTGCACGATCAGGCAGATTTCCTCATGCGCGCTATTGAAATAATCCTCAACCTTTCCATACCGCGTGGCGCGTGTCATGCCAGACATCCCGCGCATTCCGATGGGCCCGTATCGCGTCGCGGCAACTGCTTTTTCGGCCTCTTCCCTGGTCTGAACAAAGGGCACCATAATGCTTTGGGCGCCCATATCCAAAATCCGTTTAAAGAGGACGGGGTCATTTGATGCAGGGCGCACCACTGGGGCCGTCTCCGGATAGGCAGCGATGGCCTGCAAAGCGGGTAAAACTTCGACCGTTTCGATCGCCGCATGTTCACAATCCACCAAAATCCAATCATATCCCGCCCCCGCCAACATTTCAGGGACTGTGTTGCCGCCGATTGTGTTCCAGATACCAAGAAGAGGTTTTCCCTCTTTGAGGCGCTGTTTAAACGGGTTGATTGGGTTTTTCATCTATTGGCCTCAGTGCAAAAAGTTAGATTTTCATGGCGTCTAATGTATGTTTCAAACCATTTTCAATATGTGTTTTCAACAGGTCTGCAGCACCTTTTGCATTTCGATCAAGCGCCATTTGAAGCATCTGTTTATGTTCTTCAACGGCAACCTCTCCCCTGTGGGTAAGAACCAAGAGCTGGTACCTGAGGTATTTATTGAAGAGCGTGGAGTGTAAAGACAAAAGGTTTTTTGAATTGCAGGCTTGGATAAGGGCGAGATGAAATTGCCAGTCATACCGCTTCCATGTCTCCTTTTCGGAAGTATCTCCCGAAGCCATGCGTTTTTCCATGAGATGAAGTTTATGATGAGAAGCAACCAGATTGGCTTCCCAATCCGCGTCGCCTGTTTCGATTGACTGGCGCAGTGCATGACATTCCAGAAGCACGCGCAAATTCGCGATTTCCAAAAGGTCATCCTTTGACACGGGCGTGACAAAGAAACCCCGCTGTTCTTCGGCGTCAACAAATCCTTCGCTTGCCAATCTGCTCAATGTTTCGCGAAGTGTAGAAATACTTGTGCTGTAACGCGCTTTTAGCGGATCAAGTTTCAACTTAGACCCAGGTTCCAATATCCCAAAAATGATATCGTGTTTGATTTTTTCGTATGTACTTAAGCCAACGGTGGATGCTGCGGTTTTGGGCATAGGATTTTTAGTTCAACCTGTTGAAACACTTCTTCGTGTTAATATGGCAAATTTATCTCGCCGTGAACAGGTTAAAAAATAATATAAAACAAAAAATATCAGATATTATTGAAATAATCTGTTTTGATGGATATGGTCCTTGAAAATATGATTCTTGCGCAAAGCGCTGCAAAAGGTATGACAGTGGGGGAAATGACAGGACTACTTTCGCAAAATGCTTTGAGTGCGCAAAATACACTGCCCTCTCCAAAAGTACGCCTTGCAATCTGTGGCTTGGGTCTTGTGGGTCAGCGTCATGCCGCGGCAATGGCACAAAGCTTAGATGCGCAGCTGATCGGTGTGGTCGACCCAAGCGACGCTGGGCGCAGTGCGGCACAGTCGCTTGGTTTATCCTGCTATAATTCGCTTTCTGAAATGCTCGAAGAGGAAACGCCTGATGGCGTGGTGATATCTACGCCTACTCCTCTTCATGTGGAGCAAGGCGAAACATGCATTGAGCATGGTATCCCTGTTCTTATTGAAAAACCATTGGCGGCCTCCATAGAAGAAGCCCGTCATTTGGTGCAACGCGCAAAAGAAAAAGACATTGCTATCTTGGTCGGTCATCACCGCCGCCATAATCCAATCATTAAAAAAGCAAAAGCGTTGATAAGCGAAGGCCGGCTCGGGCAAATTCGTGCTCTGCAATCCACTTGTTGGTTTTACAAACCCGATGATTATTTTGAGGTCGCAGAGTGGCGCAAACTGAAGGGGGCCGGACCTATTTCCGTTAACCTTGTGCATGACGTGGATTTGATGCGGCATTTCTGCGGGGAAGTCCTGCGTGTGCAGGCCCAATCTGTTCCCTCAAGCCGTGGCTTTGAGAATGAAGAACTGGCCTCGGCCATACTAACATTTGACACAGGCGCGATTGCAACAGTTTCAGTATCTGACAGTGTTGTCTCTCCGTGGAGCTGGGAAATGACGTCCAAAGAATACCATATTTACCCGCACACACACGAAAGCTGCTACATGATCGCGGGTACGGAAGGTGCGCTGTCGATCCCAGATCTTCGTTTGTGGACACATCCAGATGCAAAAGACTGGTGGTCCCCAATTTCGGCAATATCGATGCCGTCTGAAACAACAGACCCGCTTCACAATCAAATCCGTCACTTTGTCGAAGTTATCAGAGGTAAGGCAGAACCTTTGGTATCTGGCGAAGAGGGGCTTAAAACACTTGAGGTAATCGACGCTATTCAGGCCGCGGCTTCGACGGGAGAGACCATCACTCTCGACCATCGCAGCGCAATTGGCTGATACAGGACCCGCCAAACCAGAGACGTTTGGAAGGTCAACTTAAACGGTCAGGTACCCGTCGGGTGCCGCTTAAATTGGGAGGAGATACCATGATGACCATCACACGCCGTGCAGTAATTCCAGCACTGGTTGCAACTGGGATCCTAGCAGGATCCAGCATACCCGCTATGGCTGCGGATATGACATTTACGCTCGCGACAGCAGGGACAGAAACAGACCAACGCTCAGAAGCGATGGCCAAAGTTTTTGCCCCCATGGTTGCAGGATTTGCCGACTACAAGCCCGGCTATAATGGGTCCTTGTTCGCGCAGGGTACAGAACTTGAAGCCATCAGCCGCGGCAACCTGACGATGTCGATTGCCTCAGCGCAGGAGCTTGCACAGTTCTTCCCAGAATTTTCAATCTTTGCAACAGGCTATGTGCATCAGGATGCAGCCCATCAGGTGCGTGTCTTCAATGACCCATTGATGGATCCATTTAAAAAGAAAGTTGAAGACGAACTTGGCGTCAAACTTCTTTCAGTGATGTATCTTGGCAAACGTCATGTAAACTTGCGCTTTTCTCGTGATGAGAAAAACATTCAGACACCAGCGGATCTTGCGGGCGTCAACCTGCGTATGCCGGGCACAGATGCATGGCAATTCCTAGGAAAGGCGCTTGGCGCATCTCCTACCCCACTTGCCTTTACCGAAGTCTATACGGCGCTTTCAACAGGTGCCGTTGATGGTCAGGACAACCCGCTTCCCACCGTCGTAGATAAGAAATTCTACGAAGTGACCAAACAGATTGCTTTGACATCACACCTCGTAGACCTGAACTACATCGCTTTCTCTAAAGAAACCTGGGACAGCCTCAGCATGGAACAGCAAATGACTGTACAACGTGCGGCAGACGCAGCAGCAGCCTACGGGCGACTGAAGCAGTTGGACAAAGAAAACAATCTTGCCGACTTCATCAGAAGCCAAGGTGTTGAAATCTATAGCCCTGATCTAGACGCGTTCAGAAATCACGTGCAAGCTCAGTATGTAGGTTCCGAATTCGCCGCCACTTGGCCAGAAGGCGTATTGGAAAAAATCAACGCGCTTGGCAACTAATATAAAGCGATAACAAAAAAAAGGGAGAACCACATCATGAAGTCATTTTTGCAGTGGTTCTCCAAGACCGCAGAATTCATCGCCGCACTCGCGTTGGCGGCGATCTTTCTTACGTTCCTCGCACAGATATTCTCAAGATATGCCGCAGAAATTGCGTGGCTGATGCCAATTGCCCCTGTCGCAAGCTGGATGAGCGCAATGGAGCCTATTGGCTGGACTGTGAACCTGATATCTTTGATCTGGGTATGGCTGATATTTTTTGGCTGTTCCTTTCTGGTAAACGAAAAAGAGCACGTCGCATTTGATATTATTTATCAAGCGGTTTCAGACAAAGCTCGAAGGGTTTTGGCCATTATCGGTGCGGTGATTGTAATTGGCATGATGTGTTATTCTTTCTTGCCAACGTGGGACGCGATTATGTCCAGCCGCTTAATGGAACTAAAGAAAATTCAAACGCTTTCGATGCCGATAACTGGGGATAAAATTGCGGTGAAGTGGTTGTTTGCATCTTATATATTGCTGATGATCATCGTGTCGCTCAGATATGCATGGCAGATTGTCCACGTGATAAAGCATGGTGCACCCCTTTCTCAGGACGAAAGCATGATTGCAAATGTGACGGTAAATAAGGGCACTGAGGGATGAGTCTTGAATTAACCATTGGCCTATTGGCATTATTTGGAAGTGCTGCGATCGGGATACCGGTCGCCTATGCGATACTTTTTGGCGTTATCATGTATCTTGGCGTCGGTGGGCAGGACTTGGCAATTGCCGGGGAAACAATGGTACAGCGCCTTTATGATGGTTTTTTGCTGCTTGCCGTGCCACTCTTTATCGTATCGGCCAATATTATGAATGCTGGCACGCTGTCTGACAGGCTTTTGAACTTTTGCATCGCACTTGTTGGTCGGTTTCGCGGGGGCATGGGGCATGTGAATGTCGTTGCCAGTCTGATTTTCTCCGGAATGTCCGGCTCAGCGGTCGCGGATGCGGCCGGCATCGGCAAAGTGATCATCGATATGATGGTGAAATCCGGAAAATATACCCGGGGTTATGCTGCTGCAATCACGGCAGCAACAGCCACCATCGGTCCGATTATCCCCCCCTCCATTCCAATGGTTCTCTATGCCTTGGTCTCTAACGCCTCTATCGGCAGTCTTTTCTTGGGCGGCATTGTGCCAGGGCTCTTTATGGGGGCTGTGTTGATGGGGATGAACATCTTGATTTCGCACCGGCGCGGTTTTGGCAACGAAGAGCCCGTGCCGTTGCGCGACCTTCCTGCCATTACGGTTAAGGCAACCCCGGCTCTCTTGATGCCTGCCATATTGCTCTTTGGGATATATTCAGGAGTGACAACCCCGACAGAAGCCGCCGCTATCGCAGCACTCTATGCCTTGTTGATCGCAGGTGGGTTATACAGGGCTTTAAAACTGCGTTCTCTTTACGATGTTTTTGTCGAAAGCGCGCGCTCTGCGGCATCTGTTGGTCTGGTGATCGGATCATCAATGATCCTGACCTATGTCGTCGTACAGGAAAATATTCCACAGGCTATTTCAGGCATATTCGAAAGTTCAAGCATCAGTCCTCTTGCATTTCTAATTCTGGTAAATGTTCTGGTCTTACTTTTGGGCTGCGTTTTGGATGCAACAGTCATCATCCTTGTGATCGTGCCTTTGTTTATTCCAACATGTAACGCGCTTGGCATTGATTTGGTCCATTTCGGAGTTTTGATCGTGGTAAATTCAATGATCGGATTGATTACGCCACCCTATGGAATATTGCTCTTTGTCATCAATGCAGTCACGGGTATTCCGCTCAAGGACATCATCGCAGAGATTTGGGCGTTTCTTGCCATTCTCATCGCTGCGCTGGTCTGCATGATTGCGTTTCCCGAGATCATTTTGTGGTTGCCCAAAATGGTTGGGTATCAAGGGTGAACGATGCCAGGGGAAGTGTTAAAGGCCGGCCTTATCGGACAGGGTATTGCTGCATCGCTGACACCAGCGATGCAGGAAAGTGAGGCGCGCGCGCATGGGCTGTCCCTTTCATACCTGCGTTTTGATACACTTCACACGCCCTGGTCCGACAAAAGCTTGTCAGACCTGATACAGGATGCCCACGCATATGGTTTCTTGGGCCTGAATGTCACCCACCCTTACAAAGTTGCAATTCTTGATCATCTTGACGAATTATCCGATGCGGCCCAACGCATTGGAGCGGTCAATACAATCATCTTTGATGGACATCTCAAAGTTGGTCACAATACAGACTATATCGGGTTTAAGGCAGCCTTATTGGCGCATTCCTTCAGTCAACAGATGAAATCTGTTCTGCTTCTGGGCGCTGGCGGAGCTGCGGCAGCCGTTGCTTGGGCAATTTTGGACAGTGGCGTGGAACGTCTTTTGATTTACGATCAGGTTCAAGAAAAAACTAACGCTCTTTGTAGACACCTCACGCGGCATGCTCCAGCTACCGACATCGTCGCGATTGACGCCCTTAATGCGCAGGTTATCAAATCAGCGGGCGGAATTGTGAATTCAACACCCATGGGCATGCGTGCATATCCCGGTGAAGCGATTGACGTTTCTTTGATTTCCAAAAATACTTGGGTCTGTGATATCGTTTACTTCCCGTTAGAAACGTCCCTCTTGAGCAAATGCAAAGCCAAAGGATGCCAAGTGATCAACGGAAGCTTCATGGCGGTCGGACAGGCGGCTGCGTCTTTTGAGCTTTTCACGGGAAAACCTGCCGACAAAGCACGTATGTTTCATACATTCACTGCCGCCCAACCTGTTGCTTAATATGCATAAAATCCACTCACACATCTACCATTTGGGGAACCGCCCTCTCCCCGCTTTTGAGGAGCCCGAGCGATGAAAACCTCCATTGCGACTGTGTCAATTTCTGGAAATTTAAGTGAAAAACTCACCGCGATTGCAGCGGCTGGCTTTGACGGGATTGAGATCTTTGAACAAGATTTCATCGCCGATGCGGCAAGCCCGAAAGAGATCGGCGCCATGGTGCGTGATCACGGCTTGGATATCACATTATTCCAGCCGTTTCGCGATTTCGAAGCCCTGCCCGAGCCACTGCGGGCCAAAGCTTTTGATCGCGCAGAACGCAAATTTGATGTCATGCAGGAACTTGGCGTTTCCCTTTTGCTGATTTGTTCCTCGGTTCATCCCAAATCTTTGGGTGGCATTGAACGCACGGCCCATGACCTTTTTGAATTGGGCGAACGCGCTGCAAAACGTGGTCTTTTCGTGGGCTATGAGGCACTGTGCTGGGGTCGCCACATCAATGATCACAGGGACGCTTGGGAAGTTGTGCGCCGCGCAGATCATCCAAACATCGGTGTGATCCTCGACAGTTTTCACACCTTGGGACGTCAGATCTCACCAGATTCCATTCGCAGCATTCCGGGGGATAAAATATTTTTTGTCCAACTCGCAGATGCGCCGATGATTGAGATGGATTTACTCTATTGGTCGCGCCATTTCCGCAATATGCCCGGTGAAGGCGACCTTGATGTGCTGGGCTTTACACAGGCGATTGCCGCAACCGGATATTCTGGACCTTACAGCCTTGAAATTTTCAATGACTATTTCCGCGGCGGAAACCCGACAACCGTGGCGCAAGACGGATATCGCTCCTTGGTGGCTTTGCTGAGCGATGTGGGCCATGCACAACCAGACTCAATGTACCCCGCACCCCATATTCCAGCGCGCAGTCGACCCGATGGCATCAGCTTTATCGAATTTGCCAGCCGCGGAAAAGAAGCAAAAGCGCTTGCAAAACAATTCTCCACCTTGGGCTTTGCAAATGTGGGCACGCATGTGAACAAAGAACTCAATCTTTGGCAACAGGGCAATATCCGCATATTAATCAACGAAGAAACCACTGGTCACGCAGGTGCGACTTGGAACGCGCGCGGGACCTGTGTCTGTGATCTTGGGATTGGGGTGAGTGATGCGCAATCTGTTGCCACGCGTGCGGAGGCTTTGGGGATCGATATCCATCGAAGTTCCCCTGCCCCGGGAGAACTTTCCATTCCCGCAGTGCGCGGCTTGTCTGGGTCAATTCTTCACTTTACCGATGAAACTCCAGATTTGGGTGACGTCTGGCAGGTAGAGTTTAAAGCCAAAGAGAATGCAAAAGGCGTTGGCCTTACCCGCGTTGATCATGTCGGTGTCACCGTCAATTTCGAAGATATGCTCAGCTGGAGCCTGTTTTTTACCACCCTTCTCGATGTTGAAAAATCCCCCATCATTGACGTTATAGATCCAGACGGCATCGTACGCAGTCAGGTGGTTCAAAGCGCAGATGGCGGATTCAAGATCACCTTAAATGGGGCCGACACCCATAGAACCTTAGCAGGATCCTTTCTGTCGGAAACATTTGGCGCCTCTGTTCAGCATATCGCACTTGCAACAGAGGATATCTTTGAAACGATGCGGGCACTTGGGGAGAGCGGTTTTGCGACTTTGGCCATTCCCACGAACTATTATGATGACCTTGCCGCACGGTTTAATCTGCCTGATGAGTTGTTGATTAGGATGAAATCCCTCAACATTCTTTATGATGAGGATACAGGTGGCACATTTTTTCAATGCTATTCTCAGGTTATTGGCAGCGGTTTCTTTTTTGAGATCATACAGCGCTCTGACGGTTATACAGGGTTTGGCGCCCCCAATGCCCCGTTCAGAATCGCCGCTCAAAAAAGGGAAAGTCAGACCAAGGGGCTACCACGTATTTCGCGGTGAACAATCTTAGGCTTATTTGCTCTATAGAAGATACCAAGGCGCAATCACAGGCTAGACATCTTCGCCCATTTCCCCTTTTGCAAGATTTGCCGTTTCCGGTGTGGATGCGCGTCCGAGTGGGACAGCTTGAAATGTTCCTTTGGTGTCTGAAGCGAGCGCGGATTTTGTGAGCACGCGATAGAAAGTGAACAAAATAATCGCCACATGTGATAAGCCTGTTACCAAAAATAGATTTTGATTACCCAAATAAGACATCGCCACACCCGCAACCGTCGGGCCGACAATAGAGCCAACACCCAAGACCAATAAGATACCGCCGCTGATTTGAATATACATCCCCGGCGCCGCATGGTCATTGGCATGAGCCACGATCACCGGATACATCGAAAAAACCGCAGCCCCGAATGCACAGGAGGTAAGCAGCAAAACCGCAACATTTAAGGGCGCAAGAAACACAAATACACCATCCATAATCAGGGCGAACACTGAAATAGTGATCAGTACCACACGGCGGTCGAATTTGTCTGAAAACCATCCTACTGGAATTTGTGCGACGGCACCGGTCAAAATGGGCAGGCTCGCAAAAAGCGTAATCTCAAACACGTTCAATCCAGAGCGGGCCGCAAAAACAGCAGACAAAGTTCCAAATGCAGCATTTGAAATTCCCACCATAAAAACCGCAAGAACAGCCACCGGAGAATTACGCCACAAAAGTTTCAAATCTAAACGCGCATTGACGAGAGGTGACGGGGTATTTCCTGCAGAAAGCGCAGTCGGCAACAAAGCGGCACAATAAATAACTGCTGCCAGAACAAAAAATAAAAATCCAGACGGATCTCCGAGGGTGAGCGACAATTGTCCAATGGTTGTCGCGGATAGATTTATCATAGTGTAAAATCCGAAGATTTTTCCCCGATTGGATGGGTCGGCCCGTTCATTCAGCCAACTTTCCACCACCATGGCCGCGCCCGCGAAACAAAAGCCAGAAATAGCCCTGAGCGGTATCCAAATCCAAGGTGTTATGAACAGAAGCGACAAAAGCACCGTTATAGACGCAAGCGCGCACATCACGCCAAAGGTTCGTATATGCCCAACCCGATTCACCAATTGCGGTGTGCGCAGACATCCCAAAACATATCCAATAGCCCACCCTGTACCCAACAGACCCAAAGACGCGGCAGAAAATCCTTCTAGTTCACCACGGATAGGCAGGATCAAACCATTCACACCTCCAGCAAACATCAGAAATGCTGAACCGATAAACAGGGCGACTAGTGGAAGAAGCTGGCGGACCATATCCTTTAATTTCTATTGTTTTACAAATTGATTTGTCGAACGTCACGAAAGCGCGACAAAGGTCTGACGTTACGCTCCAGATATTCGATAACCAATGCTGCTAGATTTTTGCCGGTGGCCTTTTCAATTCCCTCAAGTCCGGGGGATGAGTTCACCTCAAGCACTTTGGGTCCCTCTGCAGATTGAAGCATATCCACACCAGCAACAGAAAGCCCCAATTCGCGAACAGCACGTTTTGCAGTTTCACGTTCTTCTTTTGTGACGCGCACCGCCACGGCCGTTCCACCTTGATGTAAATTGGAACGAAAATCTCCGGAGGCGCCAGTGCGCTTTATGCTTCCCACAACTTTATTTCCAATCACAAAACAACGAAGATCAGATCCTGCTGCTTCTTTGACAAATTGCTGAACGAGAAAATTCGCTTCAAGACCGCGGAAAGCGTCCACCAAACTCAGAGCCGCCTTCTGCGTTTCGGCCAAAATTACGCCTTTGCCTTGGGTGGAGGATAAAAGCTTAACCACCACCGGCGCTTTTCCAGCCAGATCAATCAGGTCCTTTGTATCCTTGGGCGAACTTGCAAAAGTTGTCACAGGCATCCTTATATTGGCCCGCGCCAAAATTTGATGCGCCAGTAATTTGTCTCGGGACGCGCCAATTGAGGCGGCAGAGTTCAAGCAAAACGCACCCGTAGCTGCAAATTGGCGCAGCACAGCCAATCCATATCCTGTTACAGACGCTCCAATACGGGGGATCACAGCGTCATAGGTCGGCAGTACTTTGCCATCGAGGTGAATTTCCGGCATTACGCCACCAATTTTCATATAACAGCGGGTTGTGTTGATAACTTCCACCACATGTCCGCGTGATTGTGCTTCTTCGATAAGGCGTTTGCTTGAATAATTTTCGGCTTCCCGACTGAGTAAGGCTATTCGCAAAGGTCGCTTTACGGGCCGTCTTCGCGGCAATTTCTTATAGGCGGCAAAAGACAATCTAGGCTGAGCACAAGATATATTAGGATTTACGATCATATGGTCACGTATGGCCGAACGGCCCAGAAGCATCCGATACGCCATGGTTTCCCGATTGGTCAGCGTGATCTGTATTGGCCACACCTGATCTCCAATATGAAGCGGGGTTTCGATAACATATCGAAGTTCCACGTCTCCGTTTGAACTGGTGACCTGACGGCGATCCACTACTTTTGCCGAACAGGTAATTTCAAGTTTTTCATCGTCGGGGTTAGGATAGACAAGAAACCTGATCTGTGGATTATCGCTTGACCCAAAGGGTTCGATCGCAGCAGCATGTATCGCAGAGGTTTTCGCGCCGGTATCGATTTTGGCAAGAACAGCCGGCAATCCCAATTCGGGCAGGCTCAGCCATTCTTCCCATCCAAGCGAAAAATGCTTCTCCATTACCAAATCTCCTGACTTTGGGATCCTGCAATCAAGCTGGCGCTTTTTCTTTTGTACTATAAGACAGCCACGTGAGAGTAAATGGCGATTAGCCTTCAACGTGAACAATCCAAGACCGGCA
>LFER01000047.1 GCA_001510135.1 Alphaproteobacteria bacterium casp-alpha6 | reverse complement strand
TTGGGTCACACTTGGAATTGGGCTTTCCGGAATGGGCGCTTTAATTTGGCCAAGTCTGCAAAAAAGGCTGCCAGTCGCGGCATGATCTTCTTCTCATCCTGCTCTGGTCTGTTCGCATGCACTGTGATAGCGCATGGTGGGACCAGAAAATGGATCGCATCATGAAAAAATCCGCCACCAAAAAACCGAAGTGGGTAATTGAAAAAGAACAAACTAAAAAAGCTGCCAGTCAAGAAACAGTCTGGCTTTTTGGTACGCATGCAGTCCAAGATGCTCTTTTGAATCCAGCACGTCAAAAGCTACGTTTGGTGGCCACCAAGAACGCCTTTGACCGCCTCAAAACTGCGATTGAACACTGCGGGGTGGAACCGGAAATCTGCGAACCACGTCAATTTTCTGTGCCCATTGATCCGGGATCTGTCCATCAAGGCATCGCGCTTGAAACAAAACCATTGGTTTGGGGAAGCCTAGAAGACCATGCCCTAAGCGGCGCGGCGGGACCTGCACGACTTGTTCTTTTGGACCAAATAACCGATCCGCATAACGTGGGCGCAATATTACGTTCTGCAGAAGTGTTTGGCGCACAGGCAGTCATTGGAACGCTGCGCCATAGCGCACCTGAAACGGGTGCCTTGGCCAAATCAGCCAGCGGAGCTTTGGAACGCCAGCCTTATCTGCGCCTACGCAATCTTGCAGAGACGATCATTACGCTTCAAGACATGGGTTTTCTCGTCTTAGGATTAGATGGTACAGCAAAACAATCCATTGATGAGGTTGCCAAAACGCATTCTGACCGCCCTATCGCACTTGTTTTCGGGGCCGAAGGTCCAGGATTACGTCAACGCACAAAAGACACAGTTGACCAATTAGTTTCCATCCCCTCAGACAGGGGATTTGGATCATTGAACGTGTCAAACGCAGCAGCCGTTGCACTTTACGCGATACGGCGTTCCTAGCCGGCCACCTTAAAAGAAGGAGATTACCTTCGTCAAACGACCTTTCATCGCACTGCTAAGCAGATGCAAGACTTGACAGGGTTAAAAACGAAAACCTGCGCACAGAACAATGATGACAATGTTTTGGAAAATCCACCAACTGCCAGGCAGTTAACCCTCTGAAATGATTTGTTTGTTCGCTAAAGGACCCCCGCAACCGTATTAATTCAAAAAATAAATAAGCAAAATACTCAACCTTGCATATTTTAAAATACAACCCATGTCTGGCGTGAAAGGGAGGATCATGAAACAAGGAACAAAAATTGCCACTTGCTGCTACTGTGGCACCCGCGCAGCGCTGATTTTGCAGGGTAAAATACAACATGAATTGGCATGCACGTCCTGTGGGGCGCCTCTTCATTCTTTAAAAATCATGCCAGTCCAACAGCCTCAGGTTAAAATGCAAAAAGCCTTTGAGCCACCAGTGAGCAGGCCATATCCCAAATACGATAGAAAAAAGTCTAAAACAAAGCCGATCAAGACCCACAATCGGAAGAGAAGTTCCACTCGACGCTTTTTTGAAGAAGCCTTTGACGTTCTTGATGATATTTTTGATTAGAGCCTCTGGTAATCAAGAGATGGGCGCTCTATTCAGAGACCCAAGTTTTGGAGACTGAAATGACCTTTGAAAACCCCGGAAAGGTTGAAACATCCTTTCGTGAAGCAATTTCTTCTATTGAAGAAATTATAGAAGATGCGCGCAATGGACGAATGTTCATCCTTGTGGATCACGAAGATCGTGAGAACGAAGGCGATTTGGTTATTCCTGCGCAAATGGCTACCCCCGATGCAGTCAATTTTATGGCTACACATGGGCGTGGCTTAATCTGTTTGGCATTAACTTCGACGCGTATTGATCAATTGGGGCTTGAATTGATGAGCACCAACAATTCGTCACGCCATGAAACAGCCTTTACAGTGTCTATCGAAGCACGCGAAGGCGTGACAACTGGCATCTCTGCCCATGATCGCGCCCGCACCATCTCAGTGGCAATCGATGCTTCAAAATCTGGGGCGGATATTGCAACCCCGGGCCATGTCTTTCCACTGCGTGCGCGCAACGGGGGCGTTTTGGTGCGCGCAGGCCATACGGAGGCTGCGGTGGATGTCAGCAGACTGGCCGGGCTCAATTCTTCGGGCGTGATATGTGAAATCATGAATGAAGATGGGACGATGTCGCGGCTGCCAGAACTCGTCTCTTTTGCCCAAAAACATAATCTCAAAATCGGCACGATCAGTGATCTTATTGCCTACCGACGTCGTCACGACAACCTTGTTCGCGTCCAGTCAGAGTCGACAATTATGTCCGAATTTGGTGGCACTTGGAAAATGCGGGTTTATGTGGACGAAACCCACGGTGATGAGCATATTGTGTTATGCAAAGGGGATATATCTGGCGAAACACCAGTTTTGGTACGTATGCATGCGATGGATCCGATGCTCGATATTATCGGAACTGGTCCCAAAGGGCGCGCCCATGAATTTGGCGATGCCATGCGCATCGTGGCAGATGAGGGGCGCGGTGTTGTTGTTCTCCTACGAGACACGTCGATGAAATTAGATACTGGAAGCGAAGTGTCCCCCAAAACGCTTCGTCAATATGGTCTTGGTGCACAGATATTATCTTCTCTTGGCCTTTCCAAACTTGAACTCTTAACCAATTCACCAACGCCGAAAGTGGTTGGATTGGACGCTTACGGTTTGGAAATTGTATCAACTCGCAAAATATCTGAACTGGGGTAAGTTATGGCAGGGTCAGAAAATCATCACACTCTGGAACGACCAAAATTTGAGACGCCGCTCAAATTACTGGTGGTGCGTGCGCCCTACTACAAGGACATCGCCGACAATCTTTTAACTGGTGCAAGTCAGGAAATAGAAGCAGCGGGGGGAAAATGGGATTTGGTTGATGTCCCCGGAGCCTTGGAAGTTCCAACCGCAATTGGAATTGCCGAACGGATGAAGGAATATGACGGATACGTTGCCCTTGGATGTGTTATTCGTGGCGAAACGACACACTATGAGACCGTTTGCAACGACAGTTCGCGAGGGATTACATTGCTTGGGCTTCAGGGCCTTTGCATTGGTAACGGAATCCTGACCGTTGAAAATCTCCAACAGGCTCAGGTGCGCGCTGATCCCAAAGACCAGAACAAAGGCGGTGGTGCCGCTGCAGCCGCGCTGCACCTGATTGCACTTGCACGGCAATGGGGGAATGAACGAAAAGGCGTTGGCTTCACAGCAGGACTGGACACTCTTAAATGACTGACACGTCTCCAAAATCAGGAAATAAAAAGCGCAAAATGCGATCCGCAAGCAGACTTTACGCTGTGCAAGCTCTTTTTCAGATGGAGCAATCCAATCAAACGGTTGATGCAGTTCGGGTGGAATTTCTAGACCATCGATTTGGAGCTGAATACGAGGGAAACCAGCTCGAAGACGGCGATGTCGACCTTTTTTCTAAAATACTTGAGGACGCAGTAAACCACCAAGCAAGAATTGATCAGCTTACCGATAGGGCCCTTGTCGCTAAATGGCCATTGGGACGCATTGACCCAACGCTGCGGGCGCTTTTTCGCGCGGCGGGGGCAGAGTTCTTTGAAACAAGCACAGCTGCCAAAATCATAATTGTTGAATATGTAGATATTGCGGGCGCATTTTTTCCTGATGGTCGTGAACCGCACTTTGTAAACGCTGTTTTGGACCATATGGGGCATGAAGTACGCGCTTCAGATTTTTGATTTAGAAACATCCTCTAAATTCATAGAAAATCGCCTGTAGCTGTAGAGACGTCTACATCCTCACCGGTGTCGGAAGGTCATGTTTACGGATATACGTCCGACAGCAGGTAAACCGTCTATGCGCTAACGTCGACACAGGCGTTAAGGGTTTCATCCCATTGCTGTCCAGAGTCACACACCATCACTGTTTCTTTGCCGTGTGAGTTACATCCATTCGCCCAAGCAAATGGTGATGACAGAATAACCGCAAATAAAGCAATCACAAAAGATTTCATAACGACGCTCCTTCTTTGATATTAAGTATAATGTGGCATGCTAACCAATCAACTGTCTTTCTGCAAAAAATGATCACGCCGAACTCTGTGGCGTATTTCGCGGAAAAATTTTTAAAATATCGCTATTCTCCGCAGCAATTTGTCCTATGTACCCATGGGTAAACAAAGAAGGACTGTATTTATTTATGCGTAATCAAAAAAATTGTAACCTGTTGAGTTTGCTGTGCCGCTTTTTAAGTTTAATGATCAAGGTATCGGTTGTCCTCGGAGCCGTGGTTGGAGGGAATGCAGCAATGGCATATGAAGAAGCGCCGTTTAAGATACTGGAAACAAACGAAATTTATGAACTGCGCGAATACGGTGATCGTTTAGCTGTTGAAACTTCAACGGCTGGACAAAATGCAGCATTCCGCGCGCTGTTTAATTATATTTCAGGTGCCAATACCGGAGATCAAAAGATTGATATGACGACCCCCGTCACTCAATCAGTAAAAATTGACATGACCGCGCCCGTGACCCAACAAACGAACCAAGCGGGTTCTGTGATGCAATTTTACCTGCCCTCACACTACACTTTTGACACTGCACCCCAACCTAAAAATTCGGAGGTAAGGTTGACGGTCATCAACGGAGGTATATTTGCCGTTCGCAAATATTCTGGTCGCTCAACGGATGCCAATTTCGAAAGAAATTCCAAGATTTTGCAAGACGCGCTAGATCGTAATGGTATTGAATATATCCTTCCCGCCATTAAGGCGACTTACAATGGCCCTTTTACTCCTTTCTTTGCTCGGCGAAACGAAGCCATGTTTAGAATAAAAAAATAACAGTTTTGATATGCGTCCAAAAATTGACCTAGAATTTAGATCAGGCTATGCTGACTCTATAAGAGCAGCTTAACTTACCCGTAGGCGCGTTCAGTCAAATGACAATAGGACTGAATAGCGTGAGAAAATGGGGGCAAAAAAATGAAAAGTTTAAAGAGAACTATATATAAATTCTTAATTTTTTGCCTTTGAGCAATGCCAATTCAAGCGCAGCAGTCGGAAGGCACAGCATTTGGGTTTGGTCAGCCATCCAGCGGATTTTCAATTGGACTGGGGGCTTTGGCGGCAAAGACACCTTACGACAGCTCATTTTCAACACGAATTATTCCGTATTTTCGTTATCAATCTCAAAATCTAACCATTGGGGGCACAGAGGGCGTATCTTATAAATTTTTGTCTGATTACAATCTTACCGCGTCGATTGCTATGAAACCGCGCATGGCGCCATATAGTGATGGAGACACAGATTTATTGACGGGAATGAAAAGAAATTCTTCAGTGGATCTTTCTCTCACCGGCACAATGAATATCGCCAGAGGAACCTCGTTCATTATTGAAGCCGCAACGGAGGTCACAGGCGAACACAATGGCCAGGAATTAGATTTTTCCGTGCGGCAGTTCGTACCGGGGTTCGGTACGCCGGTGTTTTTGACAGCAGGTGTAAAGCGGCAAAACGCCAATTTGGCCTCCTTTCTCTACGGAGTGGAGGCGTCTGAAGAACTTGCAACGCGCCGAACATATTCAACTGGAGCAGTGCTGCTTCCCTATATTTCTGCCAACACAATCTACGGCCTGAGTGACAGCATCAGTCTATTTGGCAACACTGGCTTAACTATTTACCCAAAAAAGGTTTTGAATAGTCCAATAATTAACGAACGCACCTCTTTGAATTTGATTGGTGGCCTCGCCTTTACATTTTGAGCCTGAGAGAGCCGATTTATGAGCCATTTTCACCAAGACCGAAAAGAAACTGGACCTGAAATCCGTCAATAATTTTAAGACTTGCTGGCAAGACAAAAATCACTAAAGTCCGCTAGTCTACTTTGAAAGAAAGCGATCTTCTTGCCACAATACAGAGCTTTTACCGGCGCTTTTCTCACCCAGTTCATTGTGATTGGGCTTATGTTTACATTCGGGGTTCTTTTTAAGGAATTCGAAACCCAGTTTGGGTGGTCGCGTACGCTTTTGTCGAGCTGCACCGCTTTGAGCTTTTTTGTAATGGGTATCTTGGCCTTTTTTACGGGCCGCCTGAGCGACACCTATGGACCGCGGCCCGTTCTGGCATTTACCGGTGTGGCTTATGGGATTGGCTATATGTTGATGTCTCAGGTGACGCAGCCTTGGCAAATCGTTTTGATCTTTGCAACTTTCATTGGTCTTGGCATGGGCACTCATGACGTGGTCACCCTGTCCACTGTGGCGCGCTGGTTTCAAAAAGGGCGCGGTGTGGTCACGGGACTTGCAAAAGTGGGCACGGCTCTGGGTCAGATGGCAATGCCGCCCATAGCTGCATTCCTTGTGATAAAATATGGACTTCAAGGCGCACTCGTTATTCTTGGGATAGCGGCTGGCTTAGTTCTCGTTTTTGCCGCTCTTTTAATGAGCCATCCGCCAAAATCCGAAACATCAGAAATGCTTGAAAAAAAGAGCACAGTTAGCGCTGGAGAGGCACGAAAAACGCTGACATTTAAAAAACTCTGTACGGTCCAGTTCCTGTTCTTCCCAACTTTAATGACAATTCCCACACATATTGCAGTGCATGGAACCGATCTTGGGATGAGCTTTGCGCAGTCCGCTTATTTACTGACCGCAATTGGCGGTGCAAGCATTGCCGGTCGACTGGCAGTTGGTGTATTCCTAGATCTTATGGGCAGCCGGAATGCATATATTCTATGTTTCATTCCCATACTCATCAGTTTGATAGCGCTTCTAATCGTCACAAACCATACGATCCTGTTCGTCATGATGGCCTTCTACGGATTTGGCCATGGAGGCCTTTTTGCAGTGGTATCACCCTCAGTTGCCGGATATTTCGGGATGAAGGAACATGGTGCTCTTTTTGGTACGATTTTATTTTACGGGACCACAAGCGGAGCGATTGGTCCCATAGTTACCGGATTTGTCTTTGATCGCTATGAAAGCTATAACATCGCCTTTGGAGGTCTTGCCGCGTTCATGGCTATGGGTCTTCTATTGGTCTTCACCTTACCAAAATGGGACGATGAAAACATATAAGGACCTATGACTTCACAACCCTCTTGTCGAAGGCGGGCAAGCCTTCCGCAATATGATGATAGGGCTGTTTATCACAGGTAAATATTGCAACTTGAGGCTTGAAAAAACTCTGATCATCAAAAGTGCCAATCTTGACAATCATTGAGTTGGGCCTTGATGGACTGCGGCTTCCAATACCTGTCCCGCAATTTGAACAAAAGTGGCGCACTACCGGTGTGTCAAGGTCACTTCGCGCGAAGGTGGAAGGCTCTCCGCTAATATATCGGAAATCCTCTAAAGCGAATACCGCAGCCACATTGGGGTTCCCTCCGGTAATATATTGGCATTCACGGCAATGGCACTGAAGCATCGCTTCAGCCGCTCCATCAATGCTGTAACGCAATGCGCCACAATAACATCCGCCTGTCGCTTTCATGTTTCTCTCCTCTGATAATAGGAATTCATTAACCTACCGCAGCAGACATTATTTGAAAAGCTTTTCCTCTACCTGATGCACTGTTCGCAGAAAGGGTAGATACACCGAGAACACGCGCGGGCTTGCCAGGTCCTGCTGACTGCCCTTAGAGTGAAAGGACAGTCAATAAAGCAAAACGGTGATGACCCGAACTTCGCATTTTTCAATTCGCAGATTTCCGCAGGGTGTGTCGCGCATTCTTGAAAATCATATCTGCGAAAGCTGGCGCTGCAATATATGGCACATTCAAGGACGGGATCGGGATTTGATCGTGGATACGGGCATGGGGCTGTGGCCGATTGTAGATCATATCGCCGCCCTTAGGGAACGCCCTGTCATAGCTTTTTGCACGCACAGTCATCACGATCACGCCGGTGGACTATATCAATTTGATAAACGCCTTGGGCACTCTGCCGAAGCCAAGATTTTTGCAGAACACACGCGAGAAAATACAGTTACAGATCTTCTTGATCCAGCTGTAATCAAAACCGCCCCTTACAGAGGATTTGATGGCACGATTTGGTGTTACCCTCCTGCGCCGTTAACCCGTTTAGTGACTGAAGGGGATGTTATTGATCTTGGAGATCGGGTGTTTCAGACGCTTCATTTGCCCGGTCATTCTCCGGGGTCGGTCGGGCTTTGGGAGGCTGAAAGCGGACTTTTGTTCACAGGCGACGCTCTCTATGACGGCACGCTTTATGATCACCTTTATCACTCTGTACCTGAAAAGCTCTGCGACAGTCTACGCCGGCTTCGCGAACTGCCTGTCAGCACGGTTCATGCAGGTCATTACAAAAGTTTTGACAAATTTCGCATGCAGACTGTCATTGACGAATACCTTTCTGGACAACGCAGTATGCTCTGCCCTAGATCAAGGACGCTTTAAATGCACAGTGCATCATCAATTCCTGTTATAGATCTTAGTGGGTTAAACGACACCAACCCGCCAGAGCGGTTGCAGAAAGCATTTTTTGAGGCATACCATAAGATGGGCTTTGCCTACATCGTAAATCACGGAATTTCACCAGACCTGATCACTTCTGTTTTCGACGCATCACGCCGCTTTCATGACTTGTCCATCGAGGCAAAAATGGCAATCGCTCTTGATCACAAGCATCGTGGTTATATTGCCATCGATACTTCAACCGACGTGAATTCAAAACTTGCAACAGTCACTAAGCCAAATCAGTCGGCAAGTTTCATGATGATGCGCGAAGACGTTCTTGAAGATCGACGTGTTTTCCTGTCCGGCCCAAATCAATGGCCAGAGTTAGAGAACTTTCGCCCCTTGTTGGAGCACTACGTTGAAAATCTGAGCCGCCTTGCAAAACGGCTGATGCATCTTGCGCTTTCTTCGGTCGGTGTCAAAGATCTGTCGATATTAAATGCCTTTGATCCGGCAACGATCTGGCTTCGTTTACTTCATTATCCACCCTTGCCTGAAAAAAGCCCTTCCGATCTTTACGGGTCTGCCCCACATACGGATTTTGGCTGTCTGACACTATTGGCCCAAGATGATGTGGGGGGGTTGCAAGTAAAAGCCCCCGATGGCCAGTGGCTGGATGCACCCAAAATTGAAAACAGTTTTGTAGTGAACGTGGGTGATATGTTGCATCGCATGAGCAACGGCATTCTTAAATCAACGCCACATAGGGTGATAAACCGGTCTGGACAGGAACGATATTCATGCCCATTCTTTTTCGATCCACACGTAAGCACGACGATTGCACCTTTGCCGGGAACCGGGGATGCAATCTTTAATCCAGTTAATTTTGGTGATTTTCTTCGTCAAGAACTCGGCGCTGCATACAACCAACACAAACCCCAACAGAATGCTCTGTAGTATGTTTGATCCAATTCCCAACAAACCACCTTTGAGATTTGTTGACACGCATTAATCGCTGGCAACTGTTTCCAGTTTATCCTGTGTGCGCAAATCAAAATCGTCCGCATTGTGGCGTTCGTGCAATTGTAATTCCAAAGGCCCAGAGGTTTTGTTAACCATCCGGCCACGGCGCACCGCGGGTCGCGCGTCTATCTCTTGTGCCCATCGAGCAACCTGCGTGTATGTTTCGACGTCTAAAAATTCACCCGCATTATAGAGCCGCCCCAAGACCAACTGACCGTACCACGCCCAGATCGCCATATCAGCAATTGTGTATTCGTCACCGCAAATGAATTGACGTTTAGCCAAGAGTTTATCAAGAACATCAAGCTGGCGTTTCACCTCCATCGCGTAACGGTTAATGGGATATTCGTATTTTTCCGGAGCATAGGCATAGAAATGACCAAACCCACCGCCCAAAAACGGAGCGCTGCCCATTTGCCAGAAAAGCCAAGACAGAAGCTCTGGTCTGACTTCCGGATCTTTGGGCAGGAAATGTCCAAATTTTTCGGCCAGATATAGCATGATTGCCGCAGATTCAAAAACCCGTACGGGTTTTGTACCACTGCGATCTACAAGGGCCGGAATTTTTGAATTTGGATTTATTTCAACAAAACCACTGCCAAATTGCTTTCCATTTATGCGTAAAAGCCATGCATCATATTCTGCCCGATGTTCACCAAGGGCCAGCATTTCCTCGAGCAAAACAGTAACTTTCACTCCATTAGGTGTACCTTGGGAATACAGTTGAAGAGGATGTTTACCCACGGGAAGCTCTTCATCATGGGTTTTTCCGGAAATGGGACGATTTATTTTTGAAAAACTGCCTCCACTTTCCATGTCCCACTGCCAAACATTTGGCGGCACGTATGCATCATTTTTCGTCATAAGATCTCTTTTACTCCGCATCAACTGATGGTCTTTAGCTTAAATCAATTTTTTTTTGGGATCAAAGCAATAGCTGAACAGATCTTTCAGCCGAATTTAAATCCGATGGCTTGATTTGATTGATCATTTTGTCCAAATGCTAAGATCGCTATCAAGAAGACCGGAAAACTCTGCACGCCAGTCTTGTCCCGACGATATTGGTTTTGCATCCGTCATGGTGCCCGTTGTGATGATATCTCCCGCTGCCAATGGTCTCTGCCCGGGAATGCTCTCAATACCCTCCATCAAAAAGCGAATAGCTGAGACCGGCCCGTCAAGAACATTTGCGCCACTTCCCTCCTCTTCCAGAACATTGTCTTTCAACAATCGCACTTGCACAGAGAGAAGGTCCACTTCTGTCTGACGCGTAGGTTTTGACTTTGCTCCAACTAAGAGACAGCCGTGCAGACTTCCGGTTGCGATGGCATCGCCCAAAGAAAAGGACCAATTGGGATATATGCTATCAACAATTTCAAATCCCGGGGCGACCCAGTCGATCGAGGCGGCAATTTCCGCGTCAGTGCACCCCGTTTTCGGCGCATCTTTCAGGCAGATGACGACCTCGGGTTCTAGGCGGGGTTCGCAAAAGCGCCCAATGTCAATTGTTGTCCTTCCGGCTTCACAAAAATGTACCGAAGACGCCCGCATATCCCCCCAAATTGGCTGATCAACACCATAAATGTCCCAGATGCCACGATTGGTAAATCCTATCTTGCGTCCCACCAACGCGGTTTCGTCGCATAAGGCCCGCGCCTTTGAAGCCACGGTATAAGCGTCCACAATGCTCAGATGAATCCCACGTTTTGAAAAAGGCAATATCTGCTTTGCGGTACTCAGCGCTACACTGATTTCTTTGGAAATATCATCAGTGTTCATAGGATCATCGCCTTATCTTTTTTGAGGTTTTGAAGCTTTTGCTAACTGCAACATCTAGGAACATTCGTTTAAACCTTTTTTAGAAACCTATAGATTAGTGCTTTTAAATTTATCCATAAGGTAAGGACCTGACACAACAGTTTTTCCGTTGTTGTTATTTATGGGTGTTATCTGTGCCTCCCAATTTGGTTGATGAAAAAATGCGAGGCTTTTGCGCGAAAGCTGGTTGGGCTGGGCAACGACACGGTGTAATGTGGACACCCATCTTCCGGAGGTCCAGTGTTCCATCAAATCCCCGATATTGATCACAAAACACCCCTCAGGTGCTGGAACATCGATCCATTTCCCCTGATGAGATATCTGTAATCCTGAACGTCCGCTCTGGGGCAGCAAAATCGTGAGCGATCCATAATCTGTATGAGCACCGGCTCTTTGTTGGCCCACCTCCGCTCTTTCAGCGGTAGATGGATAATGAAGAGCGCGAAGCGCTGAAATTGGCTGTGAAAGGAACGGATCAAAATAGGAGCGAGCCAATCCCAAAGCTTCGCCAAGGGCCGCCATAACGCGTTTTGCGAGATCTTCCATCGCTTTGTAATATCTACACCAAGCCTCTTTAAACCCCTCAATATCAGGCCATAGTGTAGGTTGATAGCAAAACTCATAGGCCCGCGTGTCGGCAATATTTTCAGGAATACTGAGAGGACCCCCGTTAAAACTTTCTTTAAGATCAGGCGGCGTTTTTTCGCCTTTTGACGCAGCCAGCGCCTCTTGATTAGGCCCAAGCCAGCCATAGGGATAGCCAGCATAGGGTGCGGCAACCTTTTGTTTTTCAGTGACGGGGCACGCGAAAAATCTTGCGACCACCTCCCATTGCGCCGCGATAATATGCTCAGGGACCCCATGGTCGTCCAATAGCAAAAAACCCGTATCCCTGCAGATCGTGTCCAATTCTTGCGCCATCTTGGTTCTTTGTTCGCCAGACGAAGTCTCAAACTCAAGAAGACAAAATGTTGGAAATTCCATTAACCAGCCCATGTTGCGTAACAGTCTCCAAAAGATCTAAGCACGCATAAGAGCGAAAGGCAATTTTTCATCTCATTCTTAAAAAGGCGAACTTCATATTAAAAAACGACCGAATTTGGTCGTAACCACGCCAGATTACCAAAAGAATTTTGTCACCCTAAGGTGCAAGTCTTGGGAGATTAGATCATGGCATTAGATTACCGAAGCTACGCCAAACAATTTGAGGAAAACGGATATGTATCCCCAGTGCCTTTTCTGAGTGAAGAAGAGGCAATCTACCATCGCGCGCGACTTGAAAAGATCGAAAATCAAATTGGATCTTTGCATTATCGCTCTAAGGCCCATACTTTCATGACCTCTGCACTGGAATTGGCAACACTGCCGTCTGTTTTGGATCTGGTAGAACAAATGATCGGGCCCAATATCCTGCTTTACAATGTGACCTACATAATAAAAGAACCCCATGCCCCCAGCCATGTCAGCTGGCATCAGGACCTTACCTATTGGGGATTAAGCCATGATGATCAGGTCAGTATGTGGTTGGCATTATCGCCTGCCACCCAAGAAAGTGGGTGTATGCGGATGATCCCGGGCAGCCATAAGTTCGGCAAAGTGGAACACCAGACCACAGAGGATGACACGAATGTATTGCTGCAGGGTCAGACTGTCACCTCTGTAGACGAAGAACAATCACGGCTATGTCCGTTGCGCCCAGGAGAGGCCACATTTCACCACGGCTGGACACTTCATGCATCCATGCCCAATAGGTCTGAAGACCGCCGTATTGGGCTAAATGTTCAATATTTGGCAACCCATGTACGTCAAATGAAACACGACAAAGACAGTGCTATGTTGGTGCGTGGTGAAGACAGGTATCATCACTTTACAACGGACAGGCCGGCCACTTCTGACCTTGATCCAAAAGCTCTGGAACGTCAGGCGGAATTAGAACGTCTTTACGTTGAAACCGCAGGAAGCGCCTAATCTGATTGCGGGCTGCGCTCTGATCCTGCGGTAAGTGATTTGGTGGACTTGGACAGAAAAGTGTACGACTCCTAAAAATAGGCATGGATATTTTGCGCCAGTGCGCTTGTATTCTTTGCCACCTTTACTCATAAATCAGCCACAATAAACAAAATGTTGAAATTTGGGGACGTGCCGCCCGATGAAAGCAGTAGTTTGCAAAACCTTTGGAGATCTCTCCCAAATTGGGCTGGAAACGGTAGACGAACCAATTTACGGACCAGATGACGTTCTAATCGAAGTACGCGTAGCGACCGTCAGCTTTATGGACTGGCTTATGACCGATGGTGGATACCAGCTGAAGCCGCATCTGCCCTACATACCGGGAACCGATGCTGCAGGCTTAGTGAAAGCCGTTGGAAAAAATGTCACCCGCTTTCGCCCCGGTGACCGGATCGCCACAAGCACATGGTATGGCGCCTATGCCGAAGTCATGGTGGCCCCCGAAGGGTCCTGCAGTCGCATTCCAGAGGGCGTAAGTGATCTTGACGCTGCCAATATCATTTACGCATATGGTTCTGCCCATTATGGGTTGATCGCGCGTGCACAATTGAAAGCAGGGGAAACTCTTCTGGTCACAGGCGCGACGGGTGGTGTTGGACTTGCCGCTTTAGAGGTAGGTAAACTCTTGGGTGCAAAGGTGATTGCAGGCGTAGGATCGGAAGAGAAACGAAAAATAGCACAGAGCTATGGCGCAGATGCGACCATCAATTATACAACCGAAGATTTGCGCGCCCGCATAAAAGATATCACAAATGGACAGGGCATAGATGTCGGCTTTGAAATGATCGGAGGAGACGTGTTTGAAAAGCTCGCTCGATCAATGAATTGGAACGGACGTCTCTTACCTATTGGATTTGCATCTGGCGATATTCCTTCACTTCCGATGAATTTACCTCTTGTGAAGAACTTTTCCATTGTCGGATCCTTCGTAGGTGCGTGGTGGGAGAAATGTAATGATGAAGCCATCAAAGCCAATGACGACGTATTTAAATGGGCAAGCGAAGGAAAAATCCATCCCAAAACAGATCGTGTTATGCCGCTTGAAAAAGCAGGCGAGGCGCTAGAGCTTTTGGTAAAGCGCCAAGTTAAAGGCCGTATCGCTCTTTGGGTATCCGGCCCACACCCCTGACTTTCAGTTAATTGCCGGCATTTGGAAAAAACAGTTGCTGGGAATTGACCTGAAACGCACCAATTTCTGCCTGCCCGCTGGGTCCGGTGATCCACTCGATAAAGGCCTCTGCCCCCTCTTTATTCACATGGGGATGCAGCGTGGGGTTCACTGCGATTACCCCGTATTGGTTGAACAATCGTGGATCTCCTTCAAGCAAAACAGTCAAATTTTGTTTGTTTCCAAAACTAAGCCACGTCGCACGATCACTTAAAGTATATGCGTCAACCGCTGCGGCCATGTTCAGCGTTGCCCCCATACCTGATCCGATTTCTCGGTACCAACTTCCCTCAAATTCTGAAGGGTTCTGCCCAAACTCTGACCACAGGCTGCGTTCGGCCATATGGGTTCCACTATTGTCTCCGCGAGAAATAAAAACAGCACCTTGGGCCATAATCTGCATGAGCGCAGCACTAGCATCTTTCTCCCCT
>LFER01000046.1 GCA_001510135.1 Alphaproteobacteria bacterium casp-alpha6 | reverse complement strand
CAACATAGCCAAAACACGTTGAAATCAAAACAAAAGAAAAGAGCAACCAGACTTGGGGCATTTTAATCTTGGTGACCTCGGCATTTGTTTAAACCAGAAAGTATAAAGAGAGCCGCAATTATGCGGCTCCCGTCACGTTCGTTAGAACTCTTTTACTATAACATATCTGCAGTCAGAATGGGAAGCTCCTTGATCGCCTTCATGTAATATTCTCGCTCCTCTTCGGGCATTGGGATCATGCCCGCATCAGAAAGAACCCCATCCTCGCCCCAATGTTTGGTCCATTCCATCAAAAATTCCTCAATACCGGGGACAACTCCAATATGGGCATGCTTGACGTAGAAGTATAAGGCACGAGATACGGAATACTCACCGTTTGCAATCAGATCAAATGTTGGCGCTGTGCCCGAAATGATCGCGCCTTGCAAACTGTCTGAGTTCTGATCAAGGTAGGAGAAGCCAAAAATTCCAAACGCCGACGGGTCTTCCTGCAATTTTTGCACGATGAGATTGTCTTGCTCACCCGCTTCGATATAGGCGCCGTCGGTGCGCATGGCCCGACATACTTTTGCCTTTTCGCCAGCAGACTCCAAAGCAGCTTTTGCCGTTTCATCTTTGCCACAGTAGCCTTTTTCGTTTACCATTTCCGCAAAAGAGGCACGTGTACCGGAGGTTGTCGGGGGGCCATAAACGCGAATTGGGATATCCGGCAAGTCCGGGTTTACGTCACTCCAATTTTTGTATGGGTTATCAATAAAGCCGCCATCAGGTCCAGGAACCTTAGCTGTCAGCGCTTTACCTAGATCGGACTTAGAAATGTTCAAAAGAACACCATCTTTGGAACTTGCAACGACGATACCGTCATAACCAACTTTAATCTCAGTTAGTTTCACGCCGTTGGCTTCGCAGAATTCCAATTCTCCGGTCTTCATACGCGATGAGGCATTTCCGATGTCAATAAATTCTGTGCCGATCCCCTCGCAGACGCCTTTTTTACCTACAGATGATCCCCCTGATTCGACGACAGGCGTTTTGAAGTTCGGGTTGTTGCCCATAGCTTCGGCAACGATCGTTGCAAAGGGCAATACAGTAGATGAACCTGCAATGCTAATATAATCGCGTGCCATTGCGGCTGTACTCAATGTCACAGCAACAGCCGTACCAACGAGAATTTTGTCCAAGCGCATAAGAAACTCCTTCAGCGTCCTTGATTTCACTTAAGTGCACTCTCAACTGAACCGCAAAGTTAAACGGAGGCTGTGCACAGCCGGCATATGGAGGGGCTTTATGAAAGTTTTATGACAATGATGTAACAAACTGGTAATAAATATGTCAGTGTGGTGAAGGTTTGGATCAAAGCGTTCAGCTGGGTCCATAAGCTTGAAGGTAAGACCTTTCATTTCGGTACATTCTCTGATTAAACTGCGAGCAACCCATTCAAAAAGAGCGAGACATTCATGAAAGATACTGAAACCACCCTTCGTGCCAAAGATGCCCCAGATTTGGGTGGATTTGATTGGGCGGATCCGTTTCGTTTGGAAGATCAGCTGAGCGAAGAAGAACGGATGCTGCGTGACAGTGCCCATGCTTACGCACAAGAAAAGCTTCAGCCCCGCGTGAAATCTGCCTATCGCGACGAAACAGTTGATCCGGATATCTTTATGGAAATGGGAGAAATGGGGCTTTTGGGATCAACGATTCCCGAAGAATATGGCGGGATTGCTGCGGGGTATGTGTCATACGGCCTGATCGCACGCGAGGTTGAACGTGTCGACAGCGGATATCGCTCTATGATGTCTGTTCAGTCAAGTCTTGTGATGTATCCTATTTATGCCTACGGCAGCGAAGAACAAAGACAAAAATATTTACCACAGCTTGCAACGGGTCAAAAGATTGGCTGTTTTGGTTTGACCGAACCCGATGCCGGATCTGATCCGGGTGGAATGAAAACGCGTGCCGAGAAAATCGATGGAGGATACCGTTTAACTGGCTCAAAAATGTGGATTTCAAATGCTCCCATTGCCGATGTTTTTGTGGTCTGGGCAAAATCGGATGCACATGGGGGTAAAATTCGTGGCTTTGTTCTTGAAAAAGGGATGCGAGGCCTGAGCGCTCCGAAAATTGGAGGCAAACTGTCTCTGCGTGCCTCTGTGACCGGCGAAATAGTTATGGATGGCGTCGAGGTTGGCGAAGATGCTCTCTTGCCGAATGTTTCGGGATTGAAAGGCCCATTTGGCTGCCTGAACCGCGCGCGATACGGAATTAGCTGGGGCGCTTTGGGCGCCGCCGAGTTTTGCTGGCACGCAGCACGTCAATATGGGCTGGATCGCAAACAGTTCAATAAACCGTTGGCGCAGACGCAGCTGTTCCAAAAGAAACTCGCCGATATGCAGACAGAAATTTCTTTGGGATTACAGGCGTCTCTCAGGGTCGGGCGGTTGATGGATGAGGCCAATGCAGCGCCAGAAATGATCAGCATTGTAAAACGCAATAATTGCGGCAAGGCACTTGATATCGCGCGCATGGCGCGGGATATGCACGGTGGAAACGGAATTTCAGAAGATTTTCATGTGATGCGTCACATGACCAACCTTGAAACAGTCAACACCTATGAGGGCACGCATGATGTCCATGCGCTTATCCTCGGACGGGCACAAACTGGTCTGCAGGCGTTTTTCTGATTTCTTCCAAATATGCTTCTTGGCTGAGGCTCTATTGTCGCAGGCCGCTGGCCTGCGCATCATAGGTAGTTTAATAAAACAATTTAAATAACTGATATAAAACATTTAATTGAACAAGTATATCTCAGAACCTGAGTTTCCTCAGCCCAACTCACGTCGTTCAGGGTGGCGCCAATTTACCTTGAAATGACGCTTGTGGATCTTTATTGGCGACGTCAAAGGTTTAATTGGTTTTTAAACCGGCTGCACAAAGGTCCCTTACATGACAAAAGATCCTCTGGTCGTATTTACCCCTTCTGGAAAGAGAGGGCATTTTCCTGTTGGGACACCAGTTCTAAATGCTGCACGGCAATTGGGTGTCGATCTGGACAGCGTTTGCGGGGGGCGGGGTATATGCAGCAAATGTCAAATTACGCCCTCTTTTGGGCAATTTCCCAAACATGGTGTTACAGTAGCCGATACTGCAGTATCCGAATGGAACTCGGTGGAACAGCGCTATAAGGACAAGAGGGGCCTAAAGGAGGGTCGCCGGCTTGGGTGTCAGGCCCAAATCATGGGTGATTTGGTGATTGATGTTCCCGCGGAAAGTCAGGTGCATAAACAGGTTGTACGTAAAGCTGCAAGCACCCGAGCCATCGAAATGAATCCCGCCACCCGGCTCTATTTTGTCGAGGTTGCCCAACCGGATATGCACGAGCCAACGGGAGATTTTGAACGTTTGACAGTGGCGCTCAGGGATCAGTGGGACATCCCTACACCTACTTGTGATCTTAGTCTGTTAACAAAGCTTCAACCCGTTTTACGAAAGGGCAAATGGCAAGTCACCGTGGCCATTTACAATGATCATACTGGTGGGGCGCCAAGGATTACGGCGCTCTGGCCGGGCCTGCATGAGGCGGGCATCTTTGGGTTGGCCATAGATCTCGGTTCGACGACAGTTGCGGCCCATCTTTGCGATCTTACGAACGGTGAGGTTGTCGCCAGTTCCGGCATCATGAATCCGCAAATCCGATTTGGCGAAGACCTCATGAGCCGTGTAAGCTATTCGATGATGAACCCCGGCGGTGATCGTGAAATGACGCAGGCAGTGCGCGACGCGATTAATGTATTGATCGATGAACTCGCGCAAGAGGCCTCAGTGGACTCCGCACAGATTTTAGAGGTTGTCTTTGTCTGCAACCCGGTCATGCACCATTTGCTTCTGGGAATCGATCCTGTTGAATTGGGTCAGGCGCCCTTTGCTCTCGCTACATCCGGTTCGCTCAGCTTTGGGGCAGACGAGCTTGGATTGTCAAAAATGGCGCCATCGGCCCGCTGCTATATTCTTCCCTGTATTGCAGGGCATGTTGGGGCAGATGCAGCAGCGGTTGCCTTGTCGGAAGAACCCAACAAATCCAAAGACCTCGTGCTGGTGGTCGATGTTGGAACCAATGCAGAAATCCTTCTTGGAAATGATACCCGCGTTCTGGCCTGTTCTTCACCAACCGGACCCGCGTTTGAAGGGGCTCAGATCAGTTCAGGTCAACGTGCAGCACCTGGCGCGATTGAGCGGATTGAAATCGATCCAATCACCAAAAATCCCCGCTTTCGCGTTATTGGCTCTGAGTTGTGGTCAGATGAGGCGGGATTTGCGCAAGCAACCGAAGCGACAGGGATCACAGGCATCTGCGGATCAGGAATTATCGAAGCAGTGGCAGAGTTGCGCATTGCGGGTTTGATGGACGAAAGCGGTTTGCTTGGATCACCAGAGGCAACTGGAACCGATCGGATGATCCCAGATGGGCGTACGTTTTCATATCTGATCTTTGATACGCAGGACGAGGGTGGAACAAAAATAACGGTGACCCAAGGCGATATTCGCGCAATTCAACTGGCGAAATCTGCGCTTTACGCCGGTGCGCGGCTGTTAATGGATGAAATGCAGGTCGACAAAGTCGACAGGGTCGTTCTGGCCGGTGCCTTTGGTGCCCATATTTCCAGCAAGCACGCTATGGTATTGGGGATGATTCCCGACGTTCCACTGGATAAGGTTTTTTCTGCTGGCAACGCCGCGGGTACGGGTGCCCGCATCGCGCTTTGCAACATTTCTTCACGCGCAGGGATCGAAAAAACAGTCGGAGAGATAACTAAAATTGAAACTGCAATTGAGCCAAAATTTCAGGATCATTTTGTGGCAGCAAACGCTATTCCCCATAAAACGGATGCGTTTTTAGAGTTGAAGAAAGTGGTAAACCTCCCGGATGTGTCGTTCAACACAGGCCCAAGCGATAGCGCCCAAGGGGCAGGGCGGCGCAGAAGACGGCGCGGATAAGCTTTGCCCTTTCCTTTTGGCTCAGTTCATGAGATAGACGCGCGCCAAGTGTTCCCTGCCAAAAGGATTGATCGATGCAGATTCGCGAGGCTCTTACCTTTGACGATGTTTTGCTGGTACCCGGCGCGTCCAACGTGCTGCCAAATACAGCTGACACAAAAACCTTTGTCACAAAATCCATTTCATTGAATATCCCCTTGCTCAGTTCAGCGATGGATACGGTCACGGAATCGCGCATGGCCATCACCATGGCACAGGCAGGCGGTATGGGGGTCATTCACCGCAATTTGAATACCGAACAACAGGCCCGCGAAGTCAGGCGCGTCAAACGCTTTGAAAGTGGCGTCGTTTATAATCCCATCACGCTGACGCCTGATCAAACGCTGGCCGACGCAAAAGCACTGCAAGAACGATATAACGTTACGGGGTTTCCTGTGGTGGATGAGCAGGGAAAGCTTGTCGGGATTGTAACCAATCGCGATATGCGTTTTGCCAGTCAGAGCAATACCCCAGTGCGTGTGATGATGACCTCTGAAAATCTAGCAGTCCTGCAAGAGCCCGCAGATCGAAACGAGGCGATCAACCTGATGAAGGCGCGCCGTATCGAGAAGCTCTTGGTGAGCGATCAGTCAGGTAAACTGACGGGTCTTTTGACCCTGAAAGATACGGAACAGGCCGTTTTAAATCCAACCGCCTGCAAGGATGAGTTGGGCCGGTTGCGCGTGGCCGCTGCAACGACGGTTGGGGATGCTGGATTTGAACGCAGTGAAGCCTTGATTGATGCAGGTGTGGACATGGTCGTTATTGACACGGCACATGGTCACTCCGAAGGTGTTGCTGCCGCCGTCACCCGCATCAAAAAGCTCTCTAATGCCATACAGGTCGTGGCGGGTAATGTCGCCACAGCAGAGGCGACAAAGGCCCTGATAGACGCGGGTGCAGATGCGGTAAAGGTTGGGATCGGCCCAGGATCCATTTGTACAACGCGGATTGTGGCTGGCGTTGGTGTCCCTCAGCTGACCGCAATCATGGAATGTGTTGATGCGGCAGGATCCATCCCAATTATCGCTGATGGCGGTATTAAATATTCGGGGGACTTTGCCAAAGCGATTGCGGCGGGTGCATCCTGCGCCATGGTGGGCAGTATGGTTGCCGGTACCGACGAAAGTCCCGGCGAAGTCATCCTTTATCAGGGACGCTCCTACAAATCTTATCGCGGTATGGGCTCAATGGGCGCAATGGCCCGAGGATCTGCGGACAGGTACTTTCAGAAAGATGTCGCCGGAGATAAGCTTGTTCCGGAGGGTATCGAAGGACAGGTGCCCTATAAAGGCTCTGCAAACACAGTGATTCACCAAATGGTCGGTGGATTGCGTGCCGCAATGGGGTATACAGGCTGTGCTACGATAGAGGCTATGCGCAAAAACTGCCAATTCGTGAAAATTACTGCAGCGGGATTGAAGGAAAGCCACGTACATGACGTGCAAATCACACGTGAAAGCCCGAACTACCGCGGAGTGTAAACGATGACGCCTGCAGCCCGCGTGCAGGCGGCAATCGAAATAATTGATGAAATTTTACACAACGGGTTTCGCGCAGAATTGTCTCTGACGACGTGGTCCAGAAAAAATCGCTATGCCGGCTCCAAGGATCGGGCAGCGATCCGCGACCATGTTTATGGAGCACTCCGCAGGCTGAGATCTTTGGCGGGCAAGGGGGGGGCTCTTAGCGGACGTGCCATTCTCATTGCGGCACTGAGAGAAGACGGCATAGACCCAACGGAAATTTTCACGGGCGGTCGGTTTGCGCCAGTTCCTCTTGAAGATAAGGAAAATGCAACGAACCAAAGTTTATCTCTACCGGAAGCGTTTGATATCCCTGATTGGTTATGGCCCATTTGGAAGGACGATTTAGAAGATCGGGCTGAAGAGGTTGCCGATGCGTTGACAAGACGCGCACCCGTTTTTTTGCGCGTTAACTGTCAAAAAATTTCACCAAAGGACGCGGTGGACAAGCTAAGAAATGAAGGAGTGATATCTGAAATTCATCCTGAAGTCGCAACTGCGCTTTGCGTTACGGAAGGTCAAAGAGCAATTCAAACCTCTGATAGTTATCAAAATGGTTTTGTGGAATTGCAAGACGCGTCAAGTCAAAGAAGCATTGCTCAAATTCCTTTAACCATTGTCGGTCCTTATTTGGATTATTGCGCCGGAGGCGGAGGAAAAACTTTGGCGATGGCCGATCATTTTAGTGATAAAATTCACGCATATGATGCGTCTGCGAAACGCCTAATTCCCCTAGAAGAACGCGCAAAACGCGCCGGCGCCAAGGTCGAAATAATGAACCGTCTTGCACTTAAAAGAGAGGAATTTGGATTGGTCTTTGCTGATGTTCCTTGTTCCGGAAGCGGTTCATGGCGTCGCGATCCGGCGGGAAAGTGGCTACTTGATGCGGCTGCATTAAGCAGTCTTTTGTCTTTGCAATATTCGATTTTTAACGAAGCTGCATCGTATTTGCGTCCGGGCGGGGTGTTTGTCTACGCAACTTGCTCTGTCTTGAAGAGGGAAAACAGAGATCAAATTGATCACTTTTTGTCACAACATCCCGGGTGGCGCATCTTGGATGAAAGACAAATTTACCCTTCAGAAAGAGGCGATGGTTTTTATTTTTGCTATTTGCAAAAACCATAAATTTCATTAGACTTTAAGTCTGTGTTAACTGGTTAACCCTAGTTTCGGTCTTCAAAAACAAAGATTGAAAAGAACGGGATTGGCCAGTGCATCTCCCCGACAGTTATAAACCCAGTGGAATCGGGACGATCCAGCCTCCCAGTTGGCTAATGTTCATTTTCGTTGGCCTTGCCGCATGGTGCTTTAGTTTCGCCTTTCCATCCAATATCATCGCCTTAGGAATCCGCTCCGCTGCGTTAAGCGTTATCATATGCTGTTCCATTCTAGCTTTGTACGGTGGTGTCCAGTCTTTATTGCGCTCAAACATTCTTAAAAAAATGCTCAGGCAAATGAATAATACTGGTCTGGCTGCAGCCATAAGCGACCCGAATGGCCATGTGATTTTTGCAAACCCACTATTTTGGGAAATTTTCAACACGTCAAATAGTAAAAATATCGCGAAACTTCTTCGGAAAGTAGACCGCGATATTTCTGAACATGTGCGGTTGTTCATGAACAATCCCAATGACAATTTTATGAAGAGGGTGTTTATGGATGGACAATCATTCGAACTAACGGCGAATTTGGATACGGATGAACATTTTCTTTGGACGTTACGCAAACGCGAGCGTTCAAATCAGTACGAAAGTAAAACTCCGGTCGTAATCCATGATCGTGACAACCATATTTTGTCAACAAACTGTAAGTTCATCGCAGACGCCGCGGATAACGGAAAAACATTCAATAATTTGTTTCCAAACGGTAAAATAAGGTGGGGGTCAGTTAATCTGCTGTCAGACGGAGAGGCACAAGAATTTTATCTTGTGCTGCGCCACCGCAAAGATGATCATCAAAGTGAAGTGTATTTATTGCCACCTGATGCTTACGAGGATAAAGCGCGCGCAATTGACATGGAATTTGATGCGCTCTTGGTCCCAATGTTGAAAGTGTCGGTCGATGGCCTGATCCTGAAAGCCAATGCTCATGCAGAAAGACTGCTTTCAGTCGCCAAGTTCGAAGGCCTTATTTTGCAAAACCTTTTGGAAGGACTGGGACGACCAATTTCCGATTGGCTTTTGGACGCGCAGAGAGGGCGGGGCCTAAATCACCCAAATTTCTTGCAGCTAAAAAGGTCCGAGCAAGAAAAATATGTCCAAGTTTCGCTTTCCCGCAGTTTTGAGGGGGGCCAACCAGTGCTTATCGCGGTGTTAAGTGATGCCACGGAATTGAAAACCCATGAGGCGCAGTTCGTCCAAAGTCAAAAAATGCAAGCGATTGGTCAACTCGCCGGAGGTATTGCGCATGATTTCAACAATCTTTTAACCGCAATTTCAGGGCATTGCGATTTACTTTTGTTACGACACGATCAAGCAGATCAAGATTTCGCTGATCTCAGCCAAATCAATCAGAATGCAAATAGGGCTGCCGCTTTGGTTGCTCAACTCTTGGCCTTCTCTCGCAAACAAACGCTACGTCTGGAAAGTTTGGATGTTAGAAATACATTGGGCGATTTGACTCATCTTTTGAACCGACTGGTGGGTGAACGCATCACCTTAAACCTGCGACATTCGCCTGAAAATATTTATGTGCGTGCCGATAAGCGACAATTAGAACAAGTCCTTATGAATCTTGTGGTAAATGCACGGGATGCAATGCCCGAGGGCGGAGAAATAGTCGTAAAAACCGAACGCCTTTTTGTGCGAGAAGCGTTTAGACGCGATCGAGCGACCGTTGAAGAGGGTGAATATGTATCCATCACGGTAAAAGACCAAGGATGCGGCATTCCTAAAGAGAGCTTCCAAAAGATATTTGAACCATTTTATACAACCAAACGCACCGGTGAAGGCACCGGTCTAGGGCCATCAACAGTTTATGGAATAGTAAAACAATCTGTCGGTTTTATTTTTGTTGAGAGCGGCATTGGGGAGGGGACACAATTTACGCTTCTTATGCCTTTTAGTACGTCAGAGCCGATAGCAGCGCCGAAAGCCAGAACCCAAAATACAGCGGTCAGGCCCATGCGCAAAGGCTCTGTTATTTTACTTGTGGAAGATGAAACAACGGTGCGCACATTTGCGTCTCGCGCTTTAAAGCTGCGGGGATTTGACGTCATAGAGGCTGCAAGCGGCGAGGAGGCTCTTGAAATTCTTGAGGGGAACCAAAGAAAAATCGATCTTTTTGTGAGCGACGTCGTGATGCCGGGTATGGATGGTCCAACTTGGGTTAAAAAGGCGCGCGTTTTGCACCCAAAAGTAAATGTGATTTTCGTATCCGGTTACGCAGAAGACAGTTTTGATGTTGAACAGGCAAAGATCGAACATTCTTCCTTTTTGCCAAAACCATTCTCTCTCAAACAATTTATTGCAGCTGTAGATGACCAGCTCAATCATTTGGATCCAAGCGAAGAAGGCGCAATGGTTCATGCTGTGAAATGAAATGCCCAACTATCGAAATATTGAAAGAAACCTATGAAGAAACGACAGCCTGCTGCCTTTAAGACGATTGAATAAAATTCAGAAATTTGAAATGTGAAGCAAGGAGAGTTAGGTCCTTTGAAGACAGCGAATAGGGTGCGGCTTCAAACCGGGCTTCCAACTCCGGATCACCCCAGATCATTGAGATTAAATATTCGTCATGACTTGACATGTAAGCTTCCTCTGTTTGATTTGATAACGGCAAAACGGAACCTTTGTTTAAAAAAAGGTCATGAAGATTTTCTGGAATTACCGATTAAATGACATGAAAACAATGCCTTAACGCCCAATATTAAATACAAGACAGGTTTTAACCGGGAACACTCATAATTTGGCCTGAATGTTGCAACATGAGGTAAAAGAACGGTTGGAGAAAGATTATGGCTGAAATCAGTAGCGCGGGTCTAAACAATTATGTTGCGCAGCAGACTGCACAGCAAACTGCGCAGCAAGCTTCCAAAAGCTCAGGCCCGGAAAAGGTAGAAAAAAGCAAAACCTCTGAAAAGTCGCAGGCACATCATCGCGGCGTGATCGTTCAAATAAGTAAAGAAGCCCGCGACTTGGCCAAAGCAGCACTTGACAGCGAAGACTTGAAAAAGGCGCTCGCAAAACACGGATCGCACAAAGATCTACAATCAGCTATTTTAAGCGCAAAACAACGTCAGAACGATCTTCAAGAGACTGCAGAACAAGATAGGGCCACCCAAGCCAATTTGATCAAAGAAGCGATGCAAAATGAAAGTGTGCTCGCTGCGTGATTCAGACGCGTATAAGATCAGGCATTTTCCAGTTTTTTGATGCCAGGCGTTCCTGAGCGTCAAAATTTGATAGGATCTCGTATCTCCAATCCGGTCGACCTGCCTGTGACTATTTGAGATAATCCATGGGATCTACGCTTTCAAATCCATTGCGGACTTCAAAATGTAAATACGCTGGGTTGCCGTTTCGTACTTTGCCAATAGGTTGACCGCGGCTTACAGCAGTGCCTTTCGACACAGAAATATCCGCGACATTCGCATAGACTGTCAAAATATTATCCGCATGTTTAATCACAACAATGGGAACTTGATCGGCATCCGCTGTAATGGCAGCAACTGTGCCAGCCTGCGCCGCCACAATCGTGCTGCCGGGCGCAGCGCTAAGATCTATGCCATCGGTTTTGTTTTTAACATACTCGCGAATGATCTTTCCGTTCACAGGATAGGTAAATCGCCCACCAGTTGGAGCCGCAACTTTAGGCGCGTCGTTAACCACAGCGGGTGTTTCTTCGATGGTGTCATTCTTGGGAAGCGGGTTTTTTGCGCTTGGCGGGGTAGGGGTTACGCTTCCTTCGCCGGGTTTTTCCGGTGGCTTAACAACTGCTTCTTTAGTGGGGGGCGGCATGTTGGTGAGTGGAATCAAAAGAAATTGACCTTCTCGGATCGTGAATTCAGCATCAAGCGCATTCCATTCCGCCAAAGATCTTATAGAGACATTATACAGCCGCGAAATAGTAAAAGCAGTTTCGCCGCGCTTTACTTTGTGGCGGATCGGTTCAGAACTCAGCGTTGTTTTTTGTTCTTTGGGCAGCGTTGCTGCTTCGGACGACGGCGATGGGTCATCTAACGCACTTTCGGCTATTTCCGCGACATCGATGAGGCGCTTGGATGGATCTGCTTCGACCTCAGCAATTTTTCCTGGTAAAGCGATCACTTCGCCGGGGCGCAACGTTTCGGATGTTTTAACCCCGTTGTAATTCGCCAGAGACTGCGCATCTACCCCAATTCTATTGGCCAAAATTTCAAGTGTGTCGCCAAATTTTGCGATGGCCACCTGATAATTTGGATAAGTTATGATCCCTCGTGAATCCGGTTTGGGCCGTTTTTCCAATACCCCTCGCGCTGCATCGGAGGTTCCGTATTGGTTTTGCCGTAAATCCATATCGAAGTCCGACGTATTGCAACCACTTACTGCGGAGAGTGCCACCACAATCATAAGACTAAGCGCATATCCATTTGAGCGACGCATTGTTTTACTCCTCGATTGTCACCTTCGGGTTGAGTGACATATTTATAATTTAATGTCGTCTTTAACTATATATTAACCATCTTTTCCCAATCCTTCAACGAGAGGAACAAATCTTACATCGCGAATATCCTCATAATCGAAGCCAGTTTGTGATCGGGTGACTTTGATCAGACTTTGTACAGCATCAGATTGACCAACCGGAAGAACCATAATGCCCCCAATTTTGAGTTGAGCCAAAAGCGGACCGGGGGGATCTTCTGCGGCTGCGGTTAAAATAATTTTGTCGAATGGAGCTTGATCTGGGAGCCCGTGGCTTCCGTCCGCGTAAAGCGATATAATATTTGTTGTTTTTAAGTGCTCAAACACAAGTTTGGAGGACATAACCAAACGTTTATAACGTTCAACAGTATAAACCCTGCGCGCCAGCTGGCTTAATATTACAGTCTGATAGCCAGAGCCCGTCCCGACTTCCAAAACCGTATCCCGAGGCGTAACATTCAGGGCTTGTGTCATGATCCCAACGACTGAGGGCTGCGAAATAGTCTGACCACATTCTATTGGTAATGGCATGTCTTCGTAGGCACGATCTGAAAATATACCTTTTACAAAAAGCCCGCGGTCTACATTTTCCATCGCCGTCAGAACGCGTTTGTCAGTGACCCCCCGCGAGCGGATCGCAAAAAGGAACTGCATCTTCTGCTCTGCGGTCAAACTCATTCGATGGCCCGCAACGCATCTAGAACCTCATATGCGGTCAAATCCGCGGTCATAGGGGTCACTGATATGTATCCTGCCAAATTGGCAGCTGCATCACTGCCTTCAGGGGCTTGGATATGTTGATTACTGCCTGCAATAAAAAGAAACTCTCTGTTTGATGGAGAAATCGCTGGAATAATTCCAAACTGTCCATCGTTTCTATAGCCTTGCCGTGTCAGTTTTATTCCCCGGACTTCGGAAGCAGGGCAGGGAGGAAAATTCACATTATAAAAAAGGCGATAGGGACCGTCTGGCGAGATATCCGCGGATAAGATCTTTCTGATAACTTCCACACCGTAGGTTTCTGCAGCCTCAAAGGGATTATCTGAGTTAATATTGAGAGGTCCCAAATATTGAGAAAGTGCTATAGATGGTATACCTTGAAGCGCACCCTCCATCGCCGCACCCAAAGTGCCCGAATAAAGCGCGTTTTCGGCAGAGTTATTTCCTCTGTTGACACCAGACAGGATCAAGTCTGGTGGGGACTCCTTTAAAACGTGCTTAACACCGGCAATCACACAATCCGCAGGATTTCCTTCGACACTGAAAGTCTGATGTGCCAACTTTGTGATCATCACAGGAGAGGCGAGGCTTATGCAATGCCCAACACCAGATTTTTCCGTTGCAGGTGCCACCACATATAGATCATCTGGATCTTCCACAAGCTCTGTTGCTATGGTGCGAAGCGATGTCAGGCCACCTGCATTTATGCCGTCATCATTGGTGATCAGAATCTTCATGAAATTTCCTCTATCGGCACAGCATGTCAATAAACGAGGATAAAGCTTCGGGCAAGGCTTGTAGAGAAGCTTGTGTTTTTATGTGCTCTTACGTTATTTTTTAGTATCCAATTAATCCCTAAATAATCTTTAAGGGGTATTTTGTAATTGACTAAATTTCTAATATGTGTTACGCTAAGTCATTATAATTTATTGTTTAAATGAGGTTTCAATTTTTAAGAAATGATGATCTGGCTTGTTCACGGATAATAAACTCCAAATAATCGAACTTTGTGTTACCTGACGCGGGTCATTTTTATTTGAGAGGTAAAAAACTTTGAAGTGCCGCTTTTAAAACCTGCCGGTTTGGATGTGAAATATACACTTGCGCCGGCTGGCAGCCAGAAACCCGGCTGAAATTGCTGCCAATCGTATAAATTCCGCAGCAGCTGAGCCACCAAGATGCTGGACTATACTGAAGTAGACACCTGCACCCCTAAAGTGACATTCAAAGTCTTACAACAACTTTGACAGTTTGAAAATATGGGAAATTCCCACCATATGACTATTAAAGGTTGAAAACGTACCAATAGTCCCACATATGCCAGACGGCGCAGCATGTCATGGGACGTTATCTTGTCAAATAGTAAATCATAGTGAAAAAGATCGGATATTTTTAACAGCTGAATTCTGTCGAATTTATATTTGATTGAGAATTGTCGCTTTCATTACGGCTTGCGCGGTGGTTTTGACACCCAAACGGTCCCTTGAATCTCTTAGATGCTTTTCCACAGTTTTCACACTAATTCCAATCTCAGTCGCTATGTCAGCACTTTGTTTTCCGTAACCAGCCAGCAAGACGACTTCGCGTTGTTTATTCGTAAGCTTTTGTGGAAAACTCAATGGAGGAGGGGACAACATAATGTTGTCATGCGCCACTGAACACAGCAGCATGATATCGTCTCTGTTTTCCTTCCATATTTCATTCACCTTATTTTGGCTAAGGTCTGGGGTCGCACAAAGAGATAAGATTGCCCTTATACGGCGATCAGCTGAGCCAAAGCTGATGGTATAACCCGCAAAAACCCCATATTTTTCATTCAATTGATGAAGAACTGTCGCGTCCTTTGAATTTCCTAGTGCTTCTTTGTCACGATAAAGAAACGGGTGTTCGCCAATATTGTTCAATGCCCAAACAAACGAAGGGGATGACACAAATATTTTATTTGTAACGTATCTTTCAAAATATCCATTTGTGTGGTTGTGCAGCACTATGAAATCATCGGGGTTCCCGAAATCATAGCCATCCCCTTTCGGGAACTTCTGGTCTTTAGCGGTCAATTTTTGTGCGTCCGGCCTGTCTTGAATTTTGGAACGTGCTTTTGGAGGCGTTA
>LFER01000045.1 GCA_001510135.1 Alphaproteobacteria bacterium casp-alpha6 | reverse complement strand
GCCCTGCCCGCACACCATTGCGGCAGAATTGTACCTTTTATGAGACAGTTAAAGAGTGTTTTGAAGCTGGCTACAGGCCCTGCAAAAGGTGCCATCCCCTTGGCCCCGCGGCAGAGCATGACCCGATGGTGCAAAGGCTGATCAAGGCGCTGTCGGAGGCACCTGACAAACGGTGGCTGGAAAGCGATATCAAAGCGCTCGGCTTTGATCCCTCAACCGTGCGGCGCAGTTTCAAGCGCAACTATGGGATCACCTTTCTCGAGATGAGCCGGCAATTGCGTTTGCGCGAGGGATTTAGCACCCTGTCCAGTGGGGAGCGCGTGATTGATGCCCAGATCGATGCAGGCTTTGAAAGCGGCAGCGCCTTTCGCAAGGCGTTTCAAAAAAGATTTGGGATAAGCCCCGCCATGCCCACGAAGATTGCGCTGATGTGGCTGGATTGGATCGAGACTCCGCTTGGCAGTTTGATAGTTTTGGCAGATGCTGAGCGCGTTCATCTATTAGAATTCTTGGATCGCAGAGCGCTTCTGCGTGAGTTAAAAAAATGTTCGTGCAAAGCAATGGGTGCATCGGCTTCGGGCGCACTCCGGTCATGGATCAGCTGCAACGTCAGTTAGAGTCATACTTTAATGGGACAGTTCAATCTTTTTATATTCCTCTTTGCTATCACGGCAGTCATTTTACAACCTCTGTCTGGAGGGAACTCTTGAATATTCCCGCAGGTGAAACCAGAAGCTATTCTGAGATTGCGCAAAAGCTTGGCAGGGCCACTGCCGTACGTGCCGTCGCGCAAGCCAATGGCGCCAATCAAATTGCGATTCTTATTCCCTGTCATCGCGTCATCGGGGCGGATGGGTCGCTGACGGGATATGGCGGCGGGCTGTGGCGCAAGCAAAAGCTTTTGGAGATCGAGAGGCAGTATCAAGGCGGGTGATCTTCGCTCTTGACCTGCACAAAAGGCGCGGTTTAATGGGCCCAAAAAGGGATTTGCCATGACACTAGCACGACGCAGTTGGGTGCCATCATCCTCGGAAGAGCTTGTTCAAACCTTTTCGAATAAGACCTCTCAAATGCCTTCTATAGATGTTGTGGAACGGATCGAAGCACTTGCTTTGGAAAATAAGCGTATCCATGAACGCGAATGTTTCAACCTCAACCCTGCCACCAATGTTATGAACCCCCGCGCAGAGGCGATGCTTTCCGCTGGCATCGGATCGCGCCCCTCTTTGGGGTATCCGGGGGATAAATATGAAATGGGGCTTGAGGCAATCGAAGAAATAGAGGTTATCGCGGCAGAGCTTTGCGCAGAAGTCTTTGGAGCAAAATTCGCAGAAATTCGTGTGCCCTCCGGTGCTATCGCCAATCTTTATGGATTTATGGCAACCTGCCAACCCGGAAATACAATCATTGTTCCGCCAGCCTCAATCGGCGGACATGTTACACATCACATGAGCGGCTGTGCCGGTCTATATGGTTTACGCATCATAGAAGCCCCATTGAACGCAGATCGATACAGCATTGATGTGGATGCCCTAGAAAGCCTTGCCCGCGCTGAAAACCCAAAACTGATCACTGTTGGCGGCAGCCTTAACCTTTTTGAACACCCCGTGCGGGATATTCGCCAGATTGCAGATGCCGTTGGAGCCTATGTCATGTTTGACGCGGCCCATCAATGTGGGATCATTGCAGGAAAAGCTTGGGCCAATCCCTTGGATGAAGGGGCCCATTTTATGACAATGAGCACCTACAAAAGCCTCGGTGGTCCAGCGGGCGGCATAATTGTCTCTAATGACGCAGAGATTGCTGAGCGGTTGGATGCAATCGCCTTTCCTGGAATGACCGCAAATTTTGATGCTGCAAAATCGGCAGCTCTCGCGATCACAATGCTGGATTGGCGTGATTATGGGGTGGCCTATGCGGCAGAGATGATCGCCCTGTCCAAGGCCCTCGCCAATGCATTGGACTCTGCCGGAGTGCCGGTATTTTGCGGGATCGACGGATTTACCCAATCCCATCAATTTGCTGTCCGCGCGGACGCATTTGGCGGCGGTCAGGCAGCCTCAAAAACCCTGCGCAACGCCGGTTTTCTTGCCTGCGGAATTGGCCTTCCCGTCGCCGCGATTGAAGGGGATCTAAATGGTCTTCGGATTGGAACACCGGAGCTTGTCAGATGGGGCATGAAAAGCCTTCATGCTAACGATCTGGCAAAGCTGATTGTGCGCGGCTTAAACAAGGAATTGATACTGCCGGAGGTGTCGCGCTGGCGAAAGAATTTTGACCAGATCCATTTTATTCATTGAAAACCGATCAATGACAAAAGGGCAGATAGTCTCTGCAGCTGTTTTAACTTATCGCCACGGCTTTGACATCTTCGTCTATGAAGGGCACATATTGGGCAAAGTTGTCAGCAAACATATTGACCAGCTTATCCGCCTGTGCGTCGTAAGCTGAACCATCGGACCAAGTGCTGCGCGGATCGAGAAGTTTAGTGTCAACGCCCGGCACAGCTGCGGGAACATGGAAGCCAAAATTACTATCCTTGCGGAACTCAACCTCTGACAAAGACCCGTTCAAGGCGGCGGTTAATAGAGCACGGGTGGCTTTGATCGGCATGCGCGATCCTGTGCCATATGCGCCTCCCGTCCAACCTGTATTCACAAGCCAGCATGTTGCGCCATGGCGTGCGATCTTTTCACGCAAAATATTTCCGTAAACTTCCGGACGACGCGGCATAAAGGGCGCCCCGAAGCAGGTTGAAAATGTGGGTTCAGGCTCTGTCACACCACGCTCGGTTCCAGCCACTTTGGATGTAAAACCCGACAGAAAATGATACATCGCCTGTGCAGGCGTCAGCCGCGCGATCGGCGGCAAGACACCAAAGGCATCACAGGTCAACATAATGATGTTTTTTGGATGAGCGCCCAGCGCTGATTTAGAAGCGTTTGAGATATATTCCAGAGGATAAGCACAGCGCATATTTGCAGTCAGGCTGTCATCATCAAAATCCAGTTCTTTGGTTTCCGGATCAAACACCATATTTTCGATCACGGTTGCGAATTTTGAAGTTGTCGCAAAAATTTCGGGTTCAGCTTCTGAGCTGAGGTTGATCGTTTTTGCGTAACAGCCACCCTCAAAATTAAATGTACCACGTTCCGACCATCCATGTTCATCATCCCCGATAAGCGTCCGTTCGGGATCTGCTGAAAGCGTGGTTTTTCCGGTACCGGACAGACCAAAGAACACCGCTGTATCCACCGGATTACCGCGCGCATGGTTTGCAGAGCAATGCATCGGCATCACCCCTTGATCAGGCAAAAGATAATTCAGCAGAGTGAAAACAGATTTCTTGTTTTCACCTGCATATTCCGTCCCGCCAATGAGAATAAGTTTGCGTTCAAAATTCATCGCGATCACAGTGGTTGAGCGGCAATTGTGCTTTTCTGGATCGGCTTTGAAGCTCGGACAATTGATAACAGTGTAATCAGACACATAGCTGTCCAATTCGGCACGTTCAGGCCTGCGCAACAGGTGGCGGATAAAAAGATTATGCCAAGCCAATTCGGTCACAAGACGGATGTTCAAAGACAACTCGAGATCGGCGCCCGCGTATAGGTCCTGCACGAACATGTCACGCCCCTTCATATGGGACAGCATATCGCGATAAAGCGCATCAAACCCTTCTGAGGACATACGCGCATTGTTGTCCCACCAAATGCTGTCGCGCACATCGGGTGTATCCACAACATGTTTGTCTTTGGGGGAGCGGCCGGTGAATTTTCCGGTGGTCACGAGCAACGCTCCGCCAATCCCCAGTCGCCCTTCATGTCGGTCCAATGAGGCGCGGACAAGATCAGGTTCCATATAATTGTAATACACGTTGCCCAACCCAGTGATGCCTTGATCTTCTAGCCGGTGGTTCGGGTTAACCCTGCCAAATGCCATGTACAGCTCCAATGCTTGCCCAAATTGTTCAACGTCGCTTTGCAGATGAGCGGCAAAATCTGGTCGACTCCATCCTCGCCTTGCCCTCTATTCGTTTCCTTTAGCACGGTAAAAATACTGTTGAACAGAGGGCGACTTGACCGTTAGCGCAACCAAATGCAACGTGGCGTAATTTTGTGCAATCAGAACGGCAAAATGTTGTTAAATGATCATAGAAATACATCGTTTTCTGTTTCAAGTTGACTGATTCGTCATTTACGATTGATTATCAAGTTCATTAACAGGCATAAGAGCTGCGAGTTCCTAACAGAAAGGACGGTTTATATGCCAACAATCGCTCTTGTCGATGATGATCGAAATATCCTTACGTCTGTCTCTATTATGTTAGAGGGCGAGGGATTTTCAGTTCAAACGTACAACGACGGTCAATCCGCATACGATGCGTTTGGCAGATCCCTTCCGGATCTTGCGGTTCTCGATATCAAAATGCCGCGAATGGATGGCATGGATCTTTTGCAGCGTATGCGCCAGAAGACAAATATTCCGGTCATTTTCCTGACCTCCAAGGATGATGAAATTGACGAAATCTTGGGCCTGAGGATGGGCGCGGATGACTATGTAAAAAAACCCTTTTCTCAACGGTTGTTACTTGAGCGCATAAAACATTATTGCGCCGCAAAGAGGCTCAAGAAGGAAACATTATTGCAGACAGCGAAGAGACCAAAGTTCTCGTCAGAGGTAATTTGACCATGGACCCACTGCGCCATGCAGTCACTTGGAAAGGGAATGACGTTACGCTGACCGTCACTGAGTTTTTGCTTTTGCACGCGCTGGTCCAGCGCCCCGGTTTTGTCAAAAGCCGTGACCAGTTAATGGATGTCGCATATGATGATCAAATCTATGTGGACGACAGAACAATCGACAGCCATATCAAACGGCTACGGAAAAAAATGCGGATGGCTGACGACAGTTTCTCCGCGATCGAAACGCTGTATGGGATCGGTTACCGTTATAACGAAGAATGACAATTATGGCCAAAGCTGACGGCAAAACCACGTCTGGGCCATCGCACGAAAAGGCAGATATTGTTCTTGGCGAAGACTGGGAAACCAATGAGGGCTTGAGGCCCGAACTCGCGGGGCCGAAAGAGGACCGCGGCTTCTGGTCTTTTCGTAAATCTCCGCTCATCCGCAAAATTGTGATTTTCAATTTATTTGCTCTTTCACTGTTGATTGCCGGAATTTTGTTGCTGGATCCAACGCGGCATAGTTTGCTTTTGGAACGGTCAAAGTCGATGACTATTCAGGCACGCAATCTCGCCAAAATCATCAGCCTTGAGATTGATAAAGAGCAAAATCAAAACGAGGCGTTACAAGGTTATTTTCAAGTCTTGGAAAACCTCAGAATACCGTCTGGGTCCCATGTGCTTATTGTTTCCGAAACAGCAGACGTCTTGGCGGAAACAAAGGGCAAGACGACAGTCTATTCAACTGCTACGGATGATTTTTCTGCTCTGCCGACCCCAATCGTTGACGGGCTATTGGCACTAAAAAACGGGTTCACCCAGTTTTTCTTAGGCTCAGAACCGATCGTCACACAAAGCAATGCGATGAGAGAAAACCTTCAGGCTTTGATAAAGCCAAGTTTTCAGGGGCGTGCAGATTTTGCAACCATTGAGATTGAGACAGGACTTCAAGAACTGGCCGCAACTGCGCCAATTACTTCAGGTAATGACATAGTTGCTGCGCTTGTTTTAATCGGTCCATCAGGTGAATTGGACAATCTATCCAAAGCCACGAGTGAAAGGTTTTTGCGATTCTTTGCGCTTGGTATCATTGTTTCAATCGCTCTCAGCGTGATTTTGGCTTCAACCATTTCCAACCCGTTGAATGATCTGGCCACCGCTGCGGAGCTGGGACGAGAAAAAAACCGGAAAAACCTTTCACCACATCGCGTGCGGATTCCGGATCTAACTGCACGACCTGATGAAATCGGGCGCCTCTCAGCAGCATTGCGCGGTATGGTCAGCGCACTTTATGAGAGAATTGATGCAAACGAACAATTTGCCGCCGATGTCGCGCATGAGATAAAAAATCCTTTGGCCTCCCTGAGGTCTGCTGTTGGATCACTCAGGATGACAAAGCGCGACGATCACCGCGAGCAGCTTCTGAGTGTAATTGAACATGATGTGCGTCGGCTGGATCGGTTGGTCAGCGACATTTCCAACGCTTCTCGATTGGACAGCGAACTGGTGAAAGAACAACAAGAGGAATTTGACCTTTTGTCGTTGGTCCGCAATCTCACGCGGTATCTCAGCGAGGACGCCGAAGCCAAAGGCATTGATTTCATATCAGATTTACCCGAACAAGCCATCCTAATTCGAGGCCTTGAGGCGCGTCTTGCACAGGTGCTTGTCAATCTCATCACCAATGCCATAAGCTTTTGCGTGGATGGTGATGCAATTCGCGTCTGGGTAAGAATGCGTGAAAATCGCGTGCTTCTGGTGGTTGAAGACACAGGCCCGGGCATTCCCGAAGAAGCATTAAGCAAAGTGTTTGAGCGATTTTATTCAGAACGTCCCGCAGATGATTTTGGCAATAATTCTGGTCTTGGTCTCGCGATTTCAAAACAGATCGTCGCAGCGCATGACGGCGTAATTTGGGCTGAAAATATTCGACCAACTCTGGCTGACCCTGCCTCTGAACCTTTGGGCGCGCGCTTTGTCGTCGGGCTTCCAGTTTAGCGGGCCAAAATTGGAACTGTCTTCTCATCCTGACCAAAAACTTCTGCATGCCAACTGCGTTTCAATAGAGGGGGTTGGCGTCTTAATCCTTGGATCAGCGGGATCTGGAAAGTCGAGTTTATCTTTAAAGCTCATCGGATTGGGGGCGCGATTGGTTTCTGACGACCAAACATACATCACACGCGATATGCGCAAACTCGTCGCAACCTGTCCTGACACAATCAAAGGTAAAATCGAGGCAAGGGGAATTGGTATATTGTCGCTATCTCCCCTAGACTCCACGGTACTCTCCCTCGTTGTGGACCTTAATCTCCAAAATGATGAACGGCTTCCCAAAGATGATACTTATGAAATCTTAGGTATCACGTTACGGCGTATAGGTCGAAGCCGTCTGGACGCCTTTGCCGAGGCGGTCTATTTGTTAGCAAGGAACATGAAAACAGACGTGAAAGGTTAGGTGCAAGTTTCATGCAGGTGCTACCTCAGGCCAGACTTGTGCTCGTTTCAGGACCCTCTGGAGCTGGGCGTTCGACAGCCATTCATGGGCTTGAAGATCTGGGTTATGAGGTAATCGATAATCTTCCCCTCTCTCTTGTTCGCAATGTTGCAGATCCCAAAATTATGCAAAAACCACTGGCGATCGGTCTGGACAGTCGTAATCGTGATTTTTCAACCAAAGGGGTCGTGGATCTGATCAATGAGCTGTCACGGCAATCTGATATGATCACAGATGTTCTCTTTTTGACCTGCGAACTAAAAGTGCTTTTGCTGCGTTTTTCAGAAACCCGTAGACGTCATCCTCTTGCACCGGCAGAAACCCCTCGCATAGGCATTGAGCGGGAATTTGACCTTCTGGCGCCGATTCAGGCCTTGGCGAATGTACTGATCGATACTTCGGATCTATCGCCGCATGATCTGAAATCCGAAGTGGAACATTGGTTTAGCTTCGGGGAAAAACAAAAACTGGCCGTTTCCATCCATTCTTTCTCTTACAAACGCGGTCTGCCGCGCGGCGTGGATACCCTGATCGACTGCCGGTTTTTGAAAAACCCTTATTGGGAACCGGAATTGCGCTCTGAAAACGGTACAAGCTCAGCCGTGCAGCAGTTTGTCAAACAGGATGAACGTTTTGATCAATTTTTCGTCAAAATTGTCGATTTGATCAAATATCTTCTGCCCGCTCATGAGGCTGAAGGAAAAAGTCACTTTGCAATCGGGTTTGGATGCACCGGAGGGCAACACAGATCCGTTGCTGTTGCAGAATTATTAAGAGAAGCCCTTGCACAATCAGCATGGCAAGTGTCAATAAGGCACAGAGAGTTGGAAGCAATGAACTTTTGATCAGATTTTCTGGTCAATCGTGTTTGGGGGATAGTGGCGTGATTGGTATCGTGATTGTCGCGCATTTTGGTTTATCGGAGCAGTATTTGACCGCTGTGGAGCATGTTGTTGGAAAACAGACCGGCATCGTACCAATTTCAATTGGGCCCGACGACAATCGAAAATTGAAAGAAACTGAAATCTGTCAGGCTGCGGAGCAGGTAGATGATGGAAACGGTGTGGTAATTGTCACAGATATTTTTGGCGGCACGCCCGCAAATCTATCAATGTTGGCTTGCCAACCTGAAAATCGCAAAATTATCTATGGTGCTAATCTTCCAATGTTAATAAAGCTTGCAAAAAGTAGGAGTTTAACTTTGGAACAGGCAGTCGAAAAAGCACTCAAGGCTGGGCAAAAATACATGAACTGCCATGATGGTCATTGCTAATGACTCAAAAAATCAAAAGAACGCTCGCTATAGTGAATGAAAAGGGATTACACGCGCGTGCCTCTGCAAAATTTGTTGAAACGGTTGAACAATTTGATGCGAGCGCAGATGTCTCGAAAGACGGCATGAATGCCTGTGGAGACAGCATCATGGGCCTTTTGATGCTGGCGGCCTCACGTGGAGCTTCTATTGAGGTTGAAACCAATGGACCCGAAGCAGAGAGCCTTGCAGACGCCCTTGAAGAACTGGTCAACAACCGCTTTGGCGAAGAGTGCTAAGCAGTCAAAAGAGGCGGGGGCTTCATGGAACGGACGCAGGAACAAACACGACCATCCGATGCGCCGGTTGATGCGCCATTGCCGCTGGACGTCCAGCCTTATGACAGACGAAAATTGTCTTATGCGAATACATTTGAAAATCCTCTGCAAAGGATCACGATACAAACCATCGAACTTTTGACTGCGCGGTTACGCATTCTCCGCCGGATACGCAAATTCGAAGCGCAAGGCGTTCCTTTTGGCCAACCTTTCTGGAAACAGGCATTGGATACAATGGGGATCAAACTATTGACCCCAGAGGAACAGATCGCCCGCATTCCCAAAGACGGTCCCATTGTAGTAACTTCAAACCATCCCCACGGGTTGGTAGACGGTATGATACTGGGGGAATTAATTGGACAGGTGCGGACAGATTATAAAATCTTAACGCGCTCGCTGCTGACAGGTGTCGCAGAGATTGACCAATTTATGATCCCCGTCCCTTTCCCGCATGAGCCGGACGCGCTGGAAAAAAATCTCTGGATGCGAAAACAGGCGATGGACCATCTCAAGAACGGTGGGATTGTCGCAGTTTTCCCCTCGGGGTCTGTTGCAGCATCCCGGACAATGTTCGGACCCGTGATTGAACACGAATGGAACCCGTTCACATCAAAAATGATCCAGCGCTCCAATGCTGAGGTTTTACCAATTTTTTTTCCAGGGGCGAACTCGAGGCTTTATCAGATTGCCAATCAGATTTCAGCCACCTTGCGGCAAGGTCTTTTACTTTATGAAATCACCCACGCCTTCAACAGACCTCAATCGCCAGTGGTTGGTCATGTGATTTCAAGAGATAAAATATCCAAATGGAGCGACAATCCACGCGGCTTTATGTCTTGGCTGCGAGAAGAGACGCTCAGGCTGCGCACGCATCCAAACGGCTAAAGCACCTATCGGGTGGGCACTGGAAATTCTCCGCGATAGTCATAAAATCCACGTTTGGTTTTGCGCCCCAACCACCCTGCTTCGACATATTTGGTGAGCAAAGGACAGGGGCGGTATTTGGTATCAGCCAATCCATCATGCAGCACATTCATGATCGCAAGGCAGGTATCAAGACCAATGAAATCGGCAAGCTCCAATGGACCCATAGGGTGATTTGCCCCAAGACGCATGGATTGATCTATCGATTGCACTGAACCCACCCCTTCATAGAGTGTATAGACCGCCTCATTGATCATTGGCATCAAAATCCGGTTCACGATGAATGCCGGAAAATCTTCGGCGCTGGCAGCGGTTTTGCCCAACCTGTTCACAACCTCAAGGCATATGTCATATGTTTCCTGATCTGTTGCAATCCCGCGGATAAGTTCGACCAGTTGCATCACAGGCACTGGGTTCATGAAATGGAACCCAAGAAATCGCTCTGGCCGATCTGTCCGGCTTGCAAGTCGCGTAATCGAAATCGAAGATGTGTTTGAGGTAAGAATGGTATGCGCACTAAGATGCGGCAATAGACTGTCAAAGATCTTTTGTTTGATCTTTTCGTCTTCAGTTGCAGCTTCGATAATCAGATCACAATCGCCAAGCTCTTCGAGATTTGTTGTGCGTTTTATGCGCGCGAGGGCAGCTGTTTGTTCAGCCTCCGTGATCCTGCCACTGTTCAGCTGACGCACCATATTTTTTTCGATCAATCCCAAGGACGCCTCAAGCGCCGCTGGGTTCACATCATTCATGTAAACCTCATATCCTGCAAGAGACATCACATGGGCGATCCCATTGCCCATTTGCCCCGCACCGATGACCCCGACCGTTGAGACTGTCATGCTTCGTATCCTCAAATTGTTTGGCACAGTTTACGCGTCGATGCCTTTGGGGTGCAAGGGTAAGTGTTTAAAAGTTAACATGTCTTTTACTTTTAGGAACTTGGAAACACATCGTCCCTAAAACTGGGTCTGGGTAATAAAGGGTGAGACCATGAAAATTGTTTTTATCGACCAAACTCCTTCGCCATATACTCTATGCCAATATTCTGGCAGCCGGCATTTTTTTCGAGGGCCAGCCAAGGCTTTGTCAGCGCCTTATGTCGCCATTCTGGGCGGATCTCTTAGTTTTGGGAAAGAGGTCAAAAAAACCTACACAGAGGGGATTGAAACCCTTACTGGAATGGCGGGAGTGAACCTTGCTATTCCACAGTCAGGTCCGGATGCCTATTTGGCAGAGAAGAGCATATTGAACATTGCACGGGGGGCGGTTGCATGTGTGATAGAGCTGGGGGGAGTGCAGAATTGTTCAAACGCTTTTTACAGGACCCATCCCCGCCGAAACGATCGATTCATCGCTCCGACTCCGGCATTGGTTGCACTTTATCCGGATGTTGATTTCACAAATATCCACTTTACTCGGCATCTTTTGAAAACTCTCTTCCTCACGGATGCAGATCGCCTCGCAGATGTAAAACGGACCTTAACGGACAACTGGCTGGAAAAGATCGAACAGCTCATAAACCATGTGCAAGTTCCATCTATTTTAATTTGGCCTCAAGCCTCAGATGCGCTCGACCTGAATTCAGACGCTATGTTCATTACGCAGCCAGAGATCGACATTTTAAGCGGCTTTTCACATAAAGTTGTCCGTATCCAGTCTGACCCAAAGCCCGGAGGAAGAAACCGGCTCATCACATCTGGTACCCTATCTGAGGCAGATCATTTGAACATCGCCGCTAAGGTGTCACCATGGCTGCTTTCGATCGAAGCACAGCACAGACCGCGCGCTCAAGAAATCATCAATCAACCCACCGCGGGACAAGATAAAACCCGAACACTTCCGCAATGAAAAAGGCCCACTAAACTGTGGGCCTTTCCAAAACGTCAATTAAGCAGCTTAGCCAAGTTTTTCAGTCAGTTCTGGAACCGCAGAAAACAGATCCGCAACCAGACCAAAATCCGCCACTTGGAAAATGGGGGCTTCTTCGTCCTTATTGATCGCAACGATCACTTTGCTGTCTTTCATACCTGCAAGGTGTTGAATGGCACCAGAAATACCAACAGCAACATAAAGGTCCGGAGCAACCACTTTGCCTGTTTGACCGACCTGCCAGTCATTTGGCGCATATCCACTATCCACTGCTGCGCGTGACGCGCCCACGGCTGCATTCAACTTATCCGCCAGCTTTTCGATGATTGCAAAATCTTCTTGGCTGCCAACGCCGCGTCCTCCGGAAACGACAACGCCCGCTGAGGTAAGTTCTGGCCGATCGCTAGCCGCGACTTTATCTTCCACCCATTCAGACAAACCGGGATTGCCAGCGGAAGCCACTGATTCAACAGCGGCGGAACCACCTGCCCCTGCAGCATCAAAATTTGCTGTTCGGATAGAGACAACTTTCTTTGCATCCGACGATTGAACCGTCTGGATCGCATTGCCGGCATAAATCGGACGTTCAAACGTATTGGCATCCACCACAGCCGTGATATCAGTGATCACCATGGCGTCCAATAGGGCCGCCACCCGTGGAAGGATGTTTTTTGCAGAATTGGTGGCGGGTGCAACGATGTGCTCATACCCATCCGCCAAAGACACGATAAGGTCTGCTACAGGTTCGGCAAGACCATTCCCGTAGGCCGCATCATCAGCGCAGAGCACTTTGGAAACGCCCTCAATTCCAGCGGCGGCCGCAGCGGCCCCTGAACATCCAGAAGAGGCGCAAAGCACCGTGACGTCACCAAGAGCTTTTGCGGCCGTCACAGATTTTGCGGTTGCATCCAGCGCCAGTTCGGCACCGTTGACTTCGGCTAAAAGAAGAACTGCCATTACACTGCTCCTACTTCTTTGAGTTTTGCGACAAGCTCATCAACAGAGCCTACTTTGATACCCGCAGCACGCGCTTCGGGTTCGGTTGTTTTGACGATCGACAACCGTGGGGTAACATCTACCCCGTAATCATCCGCCGTTTTCTGATCCAGCGGTTTTTTCTTTGCTTTCATAATATTTGGAAGCGACGCATAGCGTGGTTCATTAAGCCGTAGATCCACCGTGACAATACTTGGCATTTTGACCTTGATTGTCTGGAGGCCGCCATCGACTTCGCGTGTCACAACTGCCCTATCCCCCTCAACGGCCAGTTCAGACGCAAAGGTCGCCTGTGACCACCCAAGAAGGGCCGCTAACATCTGACCGGTGGCATTGAGATCGTTGTCAATCGCTTGCTTTCCGCAAATCACAAGACCCGGTTGTTCTTCGTCAACCACACCCTTGAGGATTTTGGCAACCGCCAGAGGTTCTATGTCTGTATGCACATCCTCTGTCGCCTTAACAAGAATTGCGCGGTCAGCCCCCATGGCAAGCGCAGTTCTCAGCGTTTCCTGAGCCTTTTCAACACCGATGGAAACAACGACAATCTCTTCCGCCTGACCGGCTTCTTTCAGCCGGATAGCAGCTTCAACAGCTATTTCGTCAAAAGGGTTCATAGACATTTTAACATTGGCAAGATCTACGCCAGTGCCATCTGCCTTAACACGAACCTTGACATTATAATCAATGACGCGTTTGACGGGTACAAGAACCTTCATCTGCGATACTCTCCTTTTATTCCTCGTTTCTTGCGAGTCGGTCTGGATGGTTTTCCGGTTTTCTATAGATTTGTTTGCCCCAGAAACAGGGCAAAATCGTCATTAGAGCTTTCAAGGACGTCGCGTTGTTCAAGAAAGCGATATATTTTTGCCAAGTTGCAACACTACCGATTTGCCCCGGGCACCCAAAGCACATCGTCCTTCCCATTGTTATTGGCAATACGCGCTGCAACAAAGAACCAGTCGCTGAGCCGGTTCAGATATTTGACGGCCTCTGCATTGATAGACTCCATGGTCGCAAGCTCCACACATAGCCTTTCGGCGCGGCGCGCAACTGTACGACAGATATGAAGATGCGCCGAAAGCGGCGACCCACCCGGCAAAATAAAACTGCGCAGTGGATCCAAATCCGCATTCATCCCGTCTATTTCTTTTTCCAGACGCAGTACTTGCGCTTCGATCATTCTGAGTGGCGGATATTCTGACTCACCATCCCGTTCCATATCCGGTCTGCATAGGTCAGCGCCAAGATCAAAGAGATCATTTTGGATGCGCGACAGCATCTCATCCATATCTGCACTGCTGTGCAGGCGTGCCACACCAAGGGTCGCATTCAATTCGTCCGTTGTGCCATAAGCCGCAACACGCAAAGCATGTTTTGCCACGCGCGCACCATTGCCCAATGCAGTTTCCCCCGCATCACCAGTTTTGGTGTAAATTTTATTGAGTACAACCAAACTACTCTCCTCCCCGTGCAATCCAAACAAATAACAATATCAAAACAACCGCGATGAATTGCGTAAAGATGCGCATGCGCATCAGTTTATTGGCGTATTTGCGGTTAAACTCACCACCACGCCCAAACCCGCCAATACCAATCATCAAAATAATCGCCACAGCTGCCATCGCAATAACGACGATTACGAATAAAGGATCTTTTGCCATTTAATGCGTTTCCTTGTCTTGAGCCTCGTTATCTAGGGTCTTTTTAGAAAATGGCGACCCCAAATATAAAGGGTGCGATGATTTATCCCTCAAAGCTTTTTGCCAATAAGCGCATCAAGCCAAGATATCGGGAGCAAGCGGCGCAAAAAGTTCATTAAATATGTTGGGGTTGTGACATAGTAGCAGGCTTTTGGGTGGCGCGCTTCAAGGGCGTGGATCAGTTTTTTAGTCACCTCGGACGGGGGCAATTCAAAGGCGTCTTTTCCCCCGCTGTGATAGAGCCGTCTCAGCAATTTACGTTCGTATTGGTCCTTGCGCGCAGAGGCTTTCCAATCAATCCATTTTTCAAAATGGGGGATAGAATTTTCCCGGATTTTGGTGGTGATGGGGCCGGGTTCGATTAAAATCACATCAACTGGTGTGTCCCGCATTTCGATACGCAGTGTGTGGGTTAACCCCTCCAGCGCAAATTTGCTCGCCACATAGGATCCCCGCCATGGCATCGCCACAAGTCCCAAAACAGAAGAACAATTGATGATCCGTCCGTAACCCTGTTTGCGCATGATCGGGATCACCTCGCGCGTGAGGCTGTGATAGCCAAAAACATTCGCCTCAAAAACAGAGCGAAGCGCCTCTGTCGGCAAATCCTCCACCGCACCGGGGCAGGCAAACGCCCCATTGTTAAAAACAGCCCCCAAGGTACCGCCAGTCTTTGACAAGACCTGATGGACCGCTTCTTCGATAGAGGCTTCCTCAGCATAATCAAGAATAAAGGAGTGCAACCCCTCATCGCGCAAACGCTGCACGTCGTGCATCTGACGGCAGGTGGCAAAGACGTGCCAACCGCGTGCTTTGAGCGCATGCGCCGCGTCATACCCGATCCCAGATGAACACCCTGTAATAAGAATAGATTTTTGCATCATAAAGCGCTGCCCTAACTTGGTCCCCTAATGGCATGGTTCCAAAGGGCTTACAATCTGTACATTCCTGCCTTAAAGCCTGATTTAGTGCTTCTGTATGCTTTACGACACAGAAACCACAGAGTATCACAACAGGTATGAATGATTTGACTGAAGAACCCAATATGGGGCTTATTACCGCCGAACCGTTGCGTCGTGCCATTGGCGAACGCTACCTGACCTATGCGCTCTCGACCATTATGGATCGTGCATTGCCGGATGCGCGCGATGGATTGAAGCCAGTGCACCGGCGGATCCTATATGCGATGCGCGAACTGCGTCTCAGCCCGACGGGGGGATTTCGAAAATCCGCCAAAATCAGCGGTGATGTGATGGGGAATTATCATCCCCATGGTGAGGCCGCAATTTATGACGCCATGGCGCGCCTTGCCCAAGATTTTAACGTCCGTTATCCGCTGGTGGATGGACAGGGCAACTTTGGTAACATCGACGGCGACAACCCTGCCGCGAGCCGATACACCGAAGCACGGATGACAATTTTTGCAGAAGCACTTTTGGAAGGGCTTGCAGAGGACGCTGTTGATTACCGTGACAATTACGACGGGACGCTGAGTGAACCTGTGGTTCTTCCTGCAGGCTTTCCCCAACTTCTGGCCAATGGGGCCAGCGGCATTGCCGTGGGCATGGCAACGAATATCCCGCCGCATAATATATCGGAATTATGCGATGCTTGTTTTCACCTGATCAAGACGCCCCAGGCACGCGACGAAACGCTGCTCAATTTCATTCCCGGACCGGATTTTCCCACCGGCGGCGTGATCGTTGATCCCCCTGCCGTCATCGCTGAAGCCTATCGCACAGGACGCGGCCCCATTCGTTTGCGCAGCCGCTGGAACGTCGAAGATCTCGGACGCGGACAATGGCAGATTGTCGTTACCGAAATTCCCTATCAGGTGCAGAAAAGCAAACTGATCGAAAAACTGGCTGAATTGATCCAGACCAAGAAAATCCCAATTCTGGCTGATGTACGCGATGAAAGCGCGGACGATATTCGCGTGATCCTTGAGCCGAAATCAAAGAATGTCGATCCGGATGTGCTGATGGGCATGTTGTTTCGCAATTCCGACCTTGAGGTCCGCTTTTCACTCAACATGAATGTGTTGATCGATGGTTTGACCCCCAAAGTCTGCGGATTGAAAGAGATCTTGCAAGCCTTTCTTGATCACCGCCGTGAAGTGCTTTTGCGTCGCTCCAAACATCGCATTGATAAAATCGATCACCGCCTTGAAGTGCTGGAAGGGTTGCTGGTCGCCTTTTTGAATCTGGACCGTGTGATTGACATTATCCGTTATGATGAAGATCCCAAGCTTGCCTTGCTTTGCGAAGATTGGACGAAGTCCTATGCGCGCGCCATGAACGAAGCAGACTACCTGCCGCCAGACAAAACTGAGCCCGGTGAGTTGAGCGAAGTCCAAGTCGAGGCGATCCTCAACATGCGCCTGCGCTCCTTGCGCCGCCTTGAGGAAATGGAACTGACACGCGAACGTGATGCGCTGATGGAGGAACGCGCCGGTCTTCAGAACATCCTCGACAACGAAACACTCCAATGGGACAAGCTGGCGGAGCAGATAAAGGATACTAAAAAGAAATTTGGAAAAGACTACGAAGGCGGCGCCCGTCGCACGAATTTCGCAGAGGCGGGAGTGATCGAAGAGGTGCCGCTTGAGGCGATGATCGAAAAGGAACCTGTGACGATTGTCTGCTCACAAATGGGCTGGATCCGCGCAATGAGCGGCCACATTGACCTTACGCGCGAACTCAAATTCAAAGATGGCGATGGTCCCAAATTCATATTCCATGCCGAAACCACCGACAAAGTACTGGTCTTCGCCAGCAACGGGCGATTTTACACGCTTGCACCCGCGACCCTCCCGGGGGGACGGGGAATGGGTGAACCTTTGCGCCTGATTGTGGACATTCCCAATGACGCTGATATCGTCGATATTTTTGTCTCAAGGCCTGATCGCAAACTTTTGGTTGCCTCCAGTGCGGGGGATGGATTTATCGTGAGTGAAGAGGAGGTCATCGCACAGACCCGCGCCGGCAAGCAGGTGTTGAATGTGAAAGGCGATGTGAAGGCCCAAGTCTGCAAACCCGTTATGGGTGATCATGTCGCAGTGGTGGGCGAAAACCGCAAGGTCCTGATTTTCCCACTCAGCGAATTGCCGGAATTGTCTCGCGGCAAGGGTGTCCGCCTGCAGAAATACAAGGATGGTGTCATGAACGACGCGACAACCTTTGATCTCTCTGGAGGACTTAGCTGGCTTGATCCAGCGGGGCGCACCCGTACGGAAACGGAACTTGGCGAATGGATCGCAAAGCGCGCATCGGCCGGTCGAATGGCACCACGAGGATTCCCGCGGGATAATAAATTCGGTTGATGATGAAGGTTGCGGTTTTTACGACAAGCGCATATTCGCGCAAAGACTGTTTAAAATAAAAGGGCGGCGCACCATGTGCCCCGCCCTTTCTGAAATATAATTCGTTTTATCCGCGCCCTTTCCAAGGCACCAGCAACCGCTCTGCCCAGCGCATCAGCATATCTATGCCAAACCCGATCACCCCGATCAAAATTATGCCTAGGATGACGATATCGGTTTGTTGAAACTTGGATGCTACCATGATCATCATGCCTGCCCCTTTTTCAGCCGCGACAAGTTCGGCTGCGACCACGGTACCCCAACAGACCCCCATGGCGACCCGCGCGCCGGTGAAAATTTCAGGAAGACTATTAGGCACAATCACATACCGCATAACTTGCCATTTACTGGCGCCAAGCGAATAGGCCGCATGCACCTTTGAAATGCGCACGCCTGATACACCAGCACGCGCAGCAATGGCCATAATCCAAAGGGCTGCCAGAAACAGCAAAATCACTTTGCCTACCTCACCAATGCCAAACCAGATGATCACCAGCGGAATAAGCGCAAGCGGGGGGACGGGACGCATGAATTCCACAATCGGATCAAACCATCCCCGAAACCAATCAGACAAACCCATCGCATACCCGAGAGGAATTCCAACCAAAGCACCGAGCAAAAAGCCGATCACAACGCGGAAAAGCGAAAATCCCAGATGCTCGGCCAAAGCATAATTTTTGAACCCTTCGATCGCAATTTCCTTAAGCCGCCCCCAAACATCTTCGGGCGCAGGAAGCCAGATTGGTTCCATTTGAACGCCGGTGTCCGGTTTTACGTTCAGGGTACCCTTTTGAGTTAGCGCAACCTTGATATCACCAAGATCAACGTCTTTACCAAACACGATAGGTTGACCGTTAATCGCAACGACTTTTGCCCCGGTTTTGCGGGTTTCCTCATCGTTGGCATCCCACCTCAACAGCTCCGATCTATATGCTTTGACGGCTACCGCATCATTTTTGGCAAATCCGTCGCCTGCATCCATTTGGGGAAGTTCCACATCAACACCTGCCCCATGTACGATCACCCGCACCAAAGCATCATCGCGTAGCCCAGCGTCTGTTTCAGCAGTATATGTAAATTCCGCCTCCCCCTCAAAGGCTGCAGGCATATGGAGGAAAGACGGCAACAATTTACTGCCCGTGAACGCCCCCCAGCTGACAAAGATTACGACAACAGACACCACCGAAGCTGCAAAATTGGAAGAAACAGCACTTTCGTCGCCGAAAGTCACTGTCTTGAGCGATCCAAAATCTTTTTTGGGGGTAAGGCTCTTTTTTACAATTTTCCAAAGCATGAGCGTCAGGAGGATAAACCCCACATAACCGGCAAGATATGGCAGAGCCAATAACACGGTCGTCACGATGGTGACCAATTCTTCGAACAGGCTCGAGAGAACATTCATGCGCCCGCAACCTCCGTGCGTCCCATGATTTCTTCTTCCATATTCCAGATCATCTCTAAAATCTCTTCGCGTTTCACTGCGTAGTCTGGATGTTTTTTCACCTCTCGCAAATCCGCGCCTACACCAAGATCAGCAAAAGGCAACCGGTATTCCTTATGAATACGCCCAGGTCTGGGCGCCATGACCAGAAGCCGCTCTCCGAGTAAGAGCGCTTCTTCAACCGAATGAGTGATCAAAATTATCGTTTTTCCGGTTTCTTTCCAGAGTTTTAGGACGAGAGATTGCATCTTCTCGCGCGTCAAAGCGTCCAAGGCGCCAAGAGGTTCATCCATAAGAATGACGTCGGGATCATTCGCCAAGCACCGAGCCAAAGCGACCCGTTGCTGCATCCCGCCGGAAAGTTCATAGATAGCTTTTTCTTTGAAATCCTGCAAACCGACGATGTCCAGTAAATGATCAACAGTTTCGCGGGCGTCAGAGGGTCTTACCCCTTTCATTTTAGGTCCGAAACCAACATTATCTCGCACGCTCATCCATTCGAACAAAGCGCCCTGTTGAAAAACCATACCGCGCTCAGCGCTTGGACCGTTGACCTTTTCACCGTTTAAAATAATTTGCCCGTTCGTTGCTGTTAAAAAGCCCGCAATAATATTCAGTAAAGTTGTTTTGCCACAGCCAGAGGGACCAAGAACAGACATCAGTTCGCCGGCTTTCAGGTCAAGCGATACATCCTGCAAGGCTTGCACACTTCCCCCATTAGGCAAATCAAAACGCATCGAAATATTATCAATGGACAGACCTGTCATCGCTGCCTTTCTTTCTTTTCATTAAATCGGAATTTCGTTTAATCGATACGACAAAAGCGGGCCGAAGTTATCGGCCCTCTGATGTTGGTTTACATATCTTTAGCAGCTGCCAAAGGACCTGTATTCACGTTGCCAGCATAACTATCGAGCGCGGAGTCGATGCTTCCTGCTCCGACAAAGACGTCCGCGACACCTTTCATAAAGGTCTGCGCATTGCCTCCCAGCCATTTTTCGGAAAGCTGACTATCCACTGTCGGAAAGACAAATGTTGCCATGGTGTCAGCTGTTGCTGCCTCATCCATACCGGCATCTTTTGCAATCAGCGGAAGCATTTTTGCATGATTGGCTTCATCCGCCCACATGGCATTGGCATCGGCAGTCACCTTAAGGAATTTAGCGACCAGCTCGCTGTTTTCTGCAACCCAAGCCGCAGGGCCCGAGGTGACATCAAAAACTAGAATACCAAGGTCGGTTTTTTCAGCACCTGTCAAAAGCACGTTACCGTGTTCTTTCGCGCGACGCAGTGATCCACCCCAGCCACAGAACATATCAACGGCACCCTGCGCAATGGCAGCGGCGCCATCCGGTGGGTCCATGTCGACAACTTCCATGCTGCCCACATCAACACCAAAATGCGACATTTGTTTCAGGAAACCGTAATGCGCCGCAGTACCGAGCGGTACAGCCACTTTTTTACCTGCCAATTCCGCGGTGCTGTTTTTGTCGATCTCAAGTTCGCTGCGCACAACGCAGTTATCATTGTCCGCATAACTGACCGCAACATCAAGGATTTGAAGATCTTGTCCTGCAGACGTTGCAACGACGAAAGGCGGCACGCCTTGGCTTACGGACAGATGAACGTCACCTGAAGCCATTGCGGCAGACATTTTCACCCCAGACTCAAAGCTCACCCAGTTCACCTTGACGCCAAGTTCCTCGTCATAAGTTCCCAATTGTTTTGCATATTCAAAAGGCATTGGCCATTCGAGGAAATACGCAACTGTAATTTCCCCATGTCCACCGGCAAGAACCGCCTGAGCGCTCAGTGCGACTGTGGCGGCAGATACGCCTGCCATTAACTTAGACTTTAAATTCATGTAAAACTCTCCCAGTTTTTCGTTTTTCTCGTGGGTTTGGTATCCGCCCAAACCAACAACACCTTCAGGATGCCCCTACTCTCCGGCATACCAGCCTAAATTATTTTCACCATCAATGTTTTTCTACGAGTGCATTTCAAGGGGTTTTTAAGCGCTGCTCAGGCCTGCAGGGCTAAAAATAATTAAAATCAGTGAGTTAATTGACCGAAGGTACTGCTATGAAGGCAGCCCCCAAAAATTTGGACTTAACATAGAGACCAATCTGGCCCTATTGAATCGCCAATAAATGCGGCTCAGATTAGAAAAGGCGCTTAGCGCCTAAAACCTATTTCCAAAATCTAAGAGGAAAAACCATGGACGGCGGCATTCGTGAAAATGATATTTCCAGAATTGTGGAGCTCGACAGAGAACACATCTGGCATCACCTCACTCAGCACAAGCCATTTGAAACCGGTGAACCGCGCGTCATCGTCGAAGGCAAAGGCATGCGGGTTTGGGATCAAAAGGGCAAGGAACATCTGGACGCTGTATCCGGCGGTGTGTGGACCGTAAACGTTGGATACGGGCGCGAAAGCATCGCCAATGCCGTGCGCGATCAACTGATCAAGCTCAACTATTTTGCTGGTTCGGCAGGATCCATTCCCGGAGCACTGTTCTCGGAAAAGCTTTTAGAGAAAATGCCAGGTCTTTCACGCGTTTATTATTGCAATTCTGGTTCTGAAGCGAATGAAAAGGCGTTCAAGATGGTGCGCCAGATTGCGCATAAACGGTATGGCGGCAAGAAATACAAAGTGCTTTACCGCGACCGCGATTACCATGGAACAACCATAGGTGCCCTTTCTGCTGGGGGACAAGACGAACGCAATGCTCAATACGGGCCCTTTGCACCGGGATTCGTGCGGGTACCCCATTGCCTTGAATATCGCGCACAATGGGACCTGACGGGGGAGGCATATGGACAACGCGCAGCCGATGCGATCGAAGAAGTCATTCTCGCCGAAGGTCCAGACACCGTTGGCGCGCTTTGCCTTGAACCGGTGACCGCTGGTGGGGGCGTCATCACACCGCCACCGGGTTATTGGGAACGTGTTCAGGAAATTTGCAAAAAATACGATGTGCTTTTGCATATTGACGAAGTCGTCTGCGGCATTGGACGCACCGGAACTTGGTTTGGGTATCAGAACTTCGGTGTAAAACCGGATATGGTTACAATGGCCAAAGGCGTAGCTTCTGGATATGCAGCGATCGCCTGCCTCGTCACGACCGAAGAAGTCTTTTCAATGTTCAAAGACGATGCTTCCGACCCGTTGAATTATTTCCGTGATATTTCGACCTTTGGTGGATGTACCGCGGGTCCGGCTGCGGCTCTGGAGAATATGCGCATCATCGAAGACGAAGGATTATTGGAAAATACTCTGAATATGGGGAAAAGATTGATTGGCAATCTTGACGCGTTGGCCGAAAAACACAGCGTGATTGGTGACGTGCGCGGCGCTGGTCTGTTTTGTGGCGCTGAGCTTGTTAAAGATCGCACAACCAAGGAACCCGCAGAAGAAAAAATGGTACAGGCTGTTGTTGCTGATTGTATGGCTCAGGGCGTTGTCATCGGGGCAACCAACAGATCCTTACCCGGGTACAACAATACTTTGTGCTTCAGCCCCGCTCTAATCGCCACAACGGATGATATAGACGCCATTACGGATGCCGTTGATCAAGCACTGTCCCGCGTATTTTCGTAATCTGAACCGCCTGTGCGATAAAAAAACGATACACACTCGCCCAGTTGCAGGCTTGCAGCTGGGCAATTTTATCAAAGCATGAGTAAGTTTTTATCGATGTTTCGGGTAAAAAAATCGATGCTTGGCAACCTTTGACTTTGCCAGCAAAATCACAGGGCTTTCACTATTAAGTCAGTCGATCCAAGCCTCGGCCGGATTGTTAAAATAAGTCATGTATTTTTGTGGCAATTCATCACCACGTCGCACCCCGACCAACCGCCCCGCCGACAGTATCGCTTTGTGCGCCGGCTCTATGGGTTCCAACACCATCGGTGCCAACTTTAATTCTGCCATTGTCTTATCGGTAAAAACAACCCGATACCCTGGTAGCAAACGATTGGATGCAAAATAGCGAAATGAGTAAAAAGTTGCCCCCAACGTCAATGTGGGCTGTAGGCTAGACCATAATACAACAATGCCCTTCGCAGTCGTCAAACCAATGCCACGGAATTCTCTGAGCCGAAAAGGACCAAGGTCCCTGCGGCGCATCCCCTCTCCCGGAGGGAGATATCCTTTAATGACGCGTTTTCCGTCAATTGATTTCATTTGTGCCATAACAACCGAAAAATAATCGTCAGTCCCCTCCGTCTTCCGAATGCTCAGAAAAAGTCCATCAGGCAACAAATGCGCAATTTCTTGTCCTACGACAAAGTCGTTGCCAAACATTGCAAAGTCCAAAGCGTTCTGGGCCGCTTTATTGTTTGGCAGATTTCCTGACGCCGATTGACGGACATCGGCCAATGGCTGGAGCAATATGCGCCCATCAACATCAAACATATCACAAATTCGGTTCAGCAGACCCGGCTTGGGAAAGCTTTCTCCATTCAGAATACGGTTCATCTGAACACGGCTGATGCCGAGGTCCCCAGCCACTTGAGAAATCGAACCCCGCCCCTTGCATAAAAGTCTCAAATTTTTACTAAATATCAAATTCACGGACATGGACCACCAATGGTTATTTAAAATCTTTTCAGGAAACATCGAAATAAAGCGATCGCCTTATATAATAATTACAGATTTGCGTCAAATCAAATCAATAGAGCAATGATATAGTTCAAATGTTCGTTAAACTTAAATCAAAATAAATTTTCAATTTTCAGAATTAAAGTATTTTTTTTATATTATCAATGTTCATCAAATTTAGCTTAACTTTCAACTCCCACACCTTAGTCGTGCATCATGCATTTGCATCAATCACAACATTAATGCCAGTTTACCAACATATTAATGCCAGTTACAACGTGTCATGGCTATTCCTGTCGAATCATTCTTTCTGAACCCGGATAAGCAGGGAACACTACAATCTCGCATTCAGCAGATTGTAGCACAGGGCATCCTATCCGGCAGATTTCAAAAGGGTGAAAAGTTGCCCTCCTCTCGTAAATTGGCGGATCATCTCGGTGTAAGCCGCATTACAATAACACTGGCCTATACAGAATTACTGGCCAATGATTACCTGACTTCCAGAGGGCGTTCTGGATATTATGTTTCAGAGGGCGCACCCGATGCTCCTACATTTGCGCAAGACATGCAAAGATCAGAAACAGTCGATTGGAATCGGGCCATTTCTACAAAATTCTCCGAAACCATGACGTTACAAAAACCCGCCGATTGGGCGAAATATAAATATTGCTTTATTTATGGACAGACTGACCCAACGCTTTTTGACCACGCAAACTGGCGGCTCTGTGCGCATCAGGCCCTGGGCGCAAAAAACTTTGCGCCTCTCACAGCAGATTATTTTGACCAAGACGACCCTGAACTGGTGGAATTTATTGCGCGACATACACTGCCTCGCCGAGGCATTCTGGCAGGAGAAAACGAAATTCTGGTGACCTTAGGGGCGCAAAACGCCCTTTGGTTGGCGACACAAATATTGCTTGGCAAAGGTCGCAGTGCGGTCATAGAAAACCCCTGTTATCCGGCACTTCGTGATATTTTGGCGCACTCAAGATGTGGTGTGGTCCCGATCGATGTCGATGACGATGGCATGCCACCCGAACAAATTCCAGACGATACAAATGTGATTTTTTCAACGCCGAGCCATCAATGCCCCACAACCGCCACAATGCCAATGACACGCCGCAAAGCACTTTTGGCGCGGGCAAAAGAGTTGGACGCGATCATCGTCGAAGATGACTACGAGTTTGAAATGTCGTTTCTCGCGGCACCCTCTCCATCTCTCAAATCACTTGATCAAGACGGGCGGGTTATCTACGTAGGGTCTTTTTCAAAATCACTTTTTCCGGGACTTCGCTTGGGTTATCTTGTCGGTTCGCAGCCTTTTATCAAAGAGGCCCGAGCCCTGCGCGCCAGTATATTGCGCCATCCTCCGGGACATATTCAAAGGACTGCAGCGTATTTCCTGAGCCTTGGTCATTATGACGCGATGGTAAAGCGTCTGGCGACGACCTATCGCAACAGACGCGCGGTCATGGAATCCGCCATTCTCAAACATGAGCTTCAAATTGCCGGCAAAGGGGCGCATGGCGGTTCTTCTTTCTGGATGCGCGCGCCAAATGGAACGGATACCCAAGATTTGGCGGAAAAATTGCGCAGTTCCAGCACGTTCATTGAGCCGGGGCAGTCTTTCTTCAGCGAAGAACACAAACCAACAGATTATTACCGCATCGCGTATTCATCGATCCCAGCCTCTTTGATTGAACAGGGGATTGCAAATATTGCGGATGCCGTCAAAAAAGTCTGATGCCAGCTATAGCGTATTTTTTGGACCTATTCTGCAGCTAAATCTGGCCCTATAAAAAACCCCTTCTCTTGGTAAACAGATCAAAACAAGTGCGTTGGTCCTTTCAGCACCCGACCACCCTTTATCAGGAGCCAATTAGCCATGAAAATGACGACCGAAGAAGCCTTTGTCAAAACGCTGCAAATGCATGGAATTGAACATGCTTTTGGAATTATCGGATCCGCCTTTATGCCAATTTCTGATCTTTTCCCCAAGGCTGGGATTATGTTTTGGGACTGCGCCCATGAAGGCTCCGGTGGGATGATGGCGGATGGTTACACGCGCGCCAGCGGTAAAATGAGCATGATGATTGCCCAAAATGGACCTGGGATCACAAACTTTGTCACCGCCGTAAAAACCGCCTATTGGAACCACACGCCGCTTTTGCTGGTAACTCCGCAGGCCGCAAATAAGACCATCGGACAGGGCGGTTTTCAAGAGGTCGAGCAAATGGCGCTTTTCAAGGATATGGTTGCCTATCAAGAAGAGGTGCGTGATCCTACCCGCGTCGCGGAGGTTTTAAACCGCGTGATCATGAATGCAAAACGCGCATCCGCGCCGGCCCAAATCAATATGCCGCGCGATTTCTGGACGCAGGTCATTGATATTGATCTTCCTGAAATTGTGGCGTTTGAACGTCCGGGAGGTGGGGATGATGCTTTGGAAAAAGCTGCCGACCTGCTCAGCAAAGCGGCTTCTCCTGTCATCCTTAATGGTGCGGGTGTCGTGCTTGCAGGGGCCATTCCAGAGACGATGAAGCTTGCTGAACGGCTCGATGCTCCCGTCTGCGTAGGATATCAGCATAATGACGCTTTCCCCGGTTCGCATCCTCTTTTTGCGGGGCCTCTGGGGTACAACGGATCCAAAGCCGGAATGGAACTGATCGCTCAGGCCGATGTCGTACTCTGTCTTGGTACGCGGCTCAATCCGTTTTCAACTTTGCCCGGATACGGCATTGATTACTGGCCCAAGAACGCCAAAATCATTCAGGTGGACATCAACCCTGATCGCATCGGGTTGACCAAGAAAGTCTCCGTTGGGATCGTAGGAGATGCAAAAAAAGTTGCAGTGTCGCTTTTAGAGCGCCTATCAGACAACGCCGGAGACCACGGACGCGAAGAGCGCAAAGCGCGTATCAGCCAGACCAAATCTCAGTGGGCCCAACAGCTTTCCAGCATGGATCACGAAGACGATGATCCCGGGACCACTTGGAACCAACGTGCCCGCGCAGACAAACCTGAATGGATGAGCCCCCGTATGGCATGGCGCGCGATACAAAGCGCATTACCAAAAGAGGCCATCATCAGTTCTGACATTGGAAATAACTGTGCGATTGGCAATGCCTACCCCACCTTCGAAGCAGGGCGCAAATATTTGGCCCCAGGGCTTTTTGGGCCATGTGGCTATGGGCTACCCTCAATCATCGGGGCAAAGATTGGGTGTCCGGATATGCCGGTCGTTGGTTTCGCAGGCGATGGCGCCTTTGGGATTGCTGTCACAGAACTTACTGCAATTGGGCGTAAAGAATGGCCCCCTGTTACGATGGTGGTGTTCCGTAATTACCAATGGGGCGCGGAAAAGCGGAATTCAACACTGTGGTATGACGATAATTTTGTCGGGACTGAACTTGATGAACAGGTGTCTTATGCTGGAATTGCAAAGGCTTGCGGATTGCAAGGCGTGCAGGCCCGTACAATGGACGAATTGCGCGATGCATTAAATACGGCCATCACCGATCAGATGCAAAATGGAAAGACCACATTGATCGAGGCAATGATCAACCAAGAATTGGGAGAACCGTTCCGGCGGGACGCGATGAAACGACCGGTCGCAGTCGCCGGAATCAGCGCGTCTGATATGATCCCTCAAACTGTCTAGCCCGTGGGGAAAACTGAGGGTCATAACTCTGTTCTGGTGATCAATGCCGGATCGTCTTCTATCAAATTCGCGGTCTTCACCGCGGATTTGAACGAGACGTTATCAGGCATCGCCGCCAATATTGGTGGCGCCTCTTTTCTGACAATCGCAGGTGAAACAGAGACATCCCCTTTTATCGACCATAAATCCGCTTTAAACGCAGTGATCGCTGCTTTGGAGCGTCGTGGACATTCCATCAAAAACATGAAGGCTGCCGCACACCGTGTGGTTCATGGGGGCCGTAAACTGACTGCACCGGTGCGCATATCATCCGATGTGCGTTCAGAAATTTACAACTGCACGCCTCTTGCGCCATTGCATAACCCGCATAACCTTGCCGCAATTGACGCACTGAGCCAGATCGCTCCCGATTTGCCCCAATTTGCAAGCTTTGACACGTCTTTTCACGCAACTAATCCGGATGTCGCAACGCGATATGCCATCCCGCGCATGATGGAAACCAAGGGAATTCGCCGCTACGGGTTTCATGGCCTGTCTTATGCATCCTTGGTGACTTATCTGCCCGAGGTTTCCGGAGAAAAGCTACCCTCGCGCCTTTTGGCATTTCATCTTGGAAACGGGGCAAGCCTTTGTGCGATCCGCAATGGACAATCGATTGCGACAACCATGGGCTATTCGCCCCTTGACGGGCTGACGATGGGGACACGCTCAGGTGGGATTGATGCCAATGCGGTTCTGCGTCTTGTTGAAGAAAATGGACTTGACCGCACCAAAGCGATCCTGAATCACGAAAGCGGACTGCTGGGCCTTTCAGGCGGGAAATCGGACATGCGCAATCTCATGCTTGACCCAAGCGCAGACAGCGCCTTTGCCATTGAACATTTCTGTTATTGGTCCCTGCGCCATGCAGGATCATTGATTGCGGCGATGGAAGGCCTTGACGCCATTGCTTTTACCGGCGGCATTGGGGAAAATGCTCTTGGGGTGCGGGCACGCATTTTGCGGGGCCTTGAATGGACTGGTGTGCGCATGAACCCTGATGCCAATCACCGTAACGAAGCACGGTTGCATGCAGAAAGTTCCAAGGTCAAAGCCTGGGCGATCCCGGCAAAGGAAGAACGGATGATTGCCGCTGATGCAATAACATTGATGGAGGCCGCATGAGAGCTCAGGCCATCGCCAAAGTTACCGCCGTCGCCGCAACAATATCTTCTACACTCGCTCCGCGGCTCAGATCGCAGACAGGTCTTTTGAAGCCCTGCAAAATGGGTCCAACCGATTGTGCACCGCCAAGTTCCTGGCAGAGTTTATATGCGATATTTCCTGCATCCAGATCCGGAAAGATCAAGACATTTGAACGCCCTTCACCAAGGCCCTTCTTCTGTGCAATCAGCGGATTTAATGCAGCATCAGCCTGTATCGGACCAACACAGCCCGCCAATTCAGCGGCAGCGCGCACGCGCGCGACACTGTCCCCCGCACCTGAAGTACCAGTCGAAAAAGACAGCATTGCGACATCTGCGCGGTCCAGAACGGCCCGCGCAGATATTGCGGAACTTTTGGCAATCGATGCAAGTGCCGCGGCATCAGGTGAAACATTCACCGCACAATCGGCAAAGATAAATTCGCGCCCGTCTGGAAATATCATCAAGAAAAACGAAGAGGGAACGCTCACTCCTTCATCCAAGCCGATGGCAAGGCTTGCTGCCTCTATCACCCGTTTGGTAGGACTGTCGGCGCCTGCCACCATTGCATCGGCTTCCCCTGTTGCAACCATAGCTGCCGCACGAATAAGAGGTTTGTTCAACATCCGCTGTGCGATGGCTTCTTTCATCCCGCGTCCAGAAACAAGAACATCAATCATTTCTTGTGTCGGTTCTGAAATATCTAGAACCCGCGCCAAGCGCTCTTTTTCAAGTTTATCTGCAGCGCCGGAAATTCGCGGGTCATCCATTTCCGGCATGACAACGCGAAGTGTTTTTTCTTTTGCTGTCTCAAAGATGCGCTCGAGGGCCGGCATGTGCTTCTCCCATACTTATGAAAGGTGTTCTTAATGACGGATCAGGTTAAGATCAATCGCGGTCTGAAGGGGGTATATTTTGAACGCTCCGGAGTGAGCCACATAGATGGCGCAAAAGGGGAGCTTAGCTATCGGGGTTATTCAATCCACGATCTTGCCACCCATTCCACATTTGAAGAGGTGGCCTATTTGCTGATCCATGGCGAATTGCCAAATCAACAGGAATTGAATGCCTTTGAAGACAATTTGAAAGCAGCACGTGAATTGCCCATTGCAGTGTACGATGTCATCCGCGCGGCTAAGGACGGGCATCCCATGGATGTGCTGCGCACAGCTGTCTCTGCGCTTGCCGCACTTGAGCCGACAAGCCAAAAGGTGGACGAAAAGGGATTTTTGGAAAATGGCATTCGTTTGATGTCACAGGTTCCAATGATCATCGCCGCCCATCACAATATAAGGAATGGCAGGGCACCTCTTGCCCCAGATACCGAGCTGTCTCATGCGGCCAACTGGCTTTGGATGCTGAAGGGCGAAAAACCGTCACAGGACACTGCGCGCCTTGCAGATGTCGATTTCATTCTGCATGCCGAACATGGCAGCAACGCGTCAAGCTTTGCCGCGCGGGTCACCGTAGGGACAGAGGCAAACCTGCATGGCGCCATTGTAACGGCTCTATCCACTTTGGCAGGCCCCGCCCATGGGGGCGCGGCAGAAGATGTCATGAAAATGGTGCGCGAAATTGGCAATGCAGAAAATGCCGCGCACTATGTCAAAGAAAAACGCGCCGCACGTGAGGCCGTCACGGGGTTTGGTCACCGCGTCTACCGCGCAGAAGATCCCCGCGCACGCCACATGCGCGAGGGAGTGAAAAAGCTGGGCGAAGAAATGGGGGCGCCAGAATGGTATGAAATTCTACAGGCCGTCGTTGAGGCGATGAAACCCTATTCCCGCCATGGTCTGAATGTGAACGTCGATTTTTATTCGGGTGTGATCTATCAACTTCACGGTATTCCGATGGATCTTTACGTGCCTATTTTTGCGATAGGCCGGATGCCTGGTTGGATCATTCAATGCCTTGAACAATTGAGGGGCAATATTCTGATCAGACCGCTTACGCTTTATAACGGACCCGACATGCGTCCCTATGTGGGTATGGCCGACCGAAAAGGGGTAAATTGAGGCATGAGAAGCATTTTAGAATTTCTCCGCAACCGGTTGCAATTTGACAATAGCACAGAATGAAAAGCGCTGTTAGGGTTAACACAGCACAAAAGGGGCATTTGATGAAATATCAACCATATGTGGATACCTCTCCGAAAGTATCTGATGAGATCCGCAAAACCACATGTTACATGTGCGCCTGTCGGTGCGGAATAAATGTCCACCTCAAAGACGGCCAAGTCGCCTACATAGAAGGCAACCGCGATCACCCGGTCAATCAGGGGGTGCTTTGTGCCAAAGGCAGCGCGGGCATTATGCAGGTCAATGCACCCTCGCGTCTGAGGGCACCGTTAAAACGTGTCGGACCACGCGGTTCAGGTGAATTTGAAGAAATTTCGTGGGAGGACGCGCTGTCTCTGGCAGTAAGCTGGCTCAAACCGATCCGCGATGAAAACCCAGAAAAACTTGCGTTCTTTACCGGTCGTGATCAATCCCAAAGTTTTACGAGTTTTTGGGCACAAAATTTTGGCACCCCCAATTACGCCGCACATGGCGGATTTTGTAGCGTCAATATGGCTGCTGCAGGCATTTATACAATGGGGGGCGCATTTTGGGAATTTGGACAGCCTGATTGGGATCACACAAAACTCTTCATGATTTTTGGCGTGGCAGAGGATCACGACAGTAACCCCATCAAAATGGGCATTGGAAAAATCAAAGCTCGCGGAGCCAAAATCATCGGCGTGAACCCCATTCGCACAGGCTATAATGCCGTGGCCGATGAATGGGTGGGAATTACGCCCGGGACTGATGGGCTTTTCATTCTGTCACTTATTCATGAGCTGCTAAAAGTAGGAAAAATTGACCTTCACTATTTGGCGCAATACACCAATGCGCCCGTGTTGATTGATGCAGAAACTGGCCTTCTGATGCGCGATAAAGAAGGTAAACTTCTGGTGATGGATCGCCTGAAAGGTGAACCTGTCCCCTTTGATCAGTCAGGTGTCAAACCAGATTTGAACGGCATCTTGCAAAGAGATGGGAAAACCCATCACACGGTCTTTCACGCCATGGTCCACCGTTACCTAAGCACTGATTACGCACCTGAGGCCGTATCGGATCGCGTTGGCATTCCCGCAGGACGCATTCGTGCGATTGCCGCCGAACTTGCGCGTGTTGCCTTTGAAGAAGCCTTTGAAATCGATCAGGAATGGACCGATTTCCGCGGTGAGGTGCATTCAAAAATGACGGCGCGCCCAGTGAGCATGCATGCAATGCGCGGGATATCGGCACATTCAAACGGGTTTCAAACCTGCCGTGCGCTTCATGTACTTCAGATCCTTTTGGGCACGGTCGAAGTGCCCGGTGGTTTTCGCTTTAAACCCCCCTACCCCAAACCCGCCGAAATCCATCCCAAACCCCACTGCAAAGTTACGCCCGGGGCGCCCTTGGACGGGCCCCATCTTGGCTTCGTGCACGGTCCTGAGGATCTGGCGCTTAAAAAGGATGGGACCCCTGCACGGATTGACAAAGCCTTTAGCTGGGAAAATCCAATGTCTGCTCACGGGTTGATGCATATGGTGATTTCCAACGCCTATGCAGGGGATCCTTACAAGATCGACACGCTGTTCATGTATATGGCGAATATGTCATGGAACAGCTCGATGAACACCAAAGGCGTGATCGACATGCTGACCGATAAAGACGAAAGCGGCGAGTATGTGATCCCACGCATCATTTATTCGGATGCCTATTCGTCAGAAATGGTGGCTTACGCCGATCTGATCCTGCCCGACACCACCTATCTGGAACGCCATGACTGCATAAGCCTTCTGGACCGGCCCATCTGCGAAGCAGATGCCGCGGCCGATGCAATCCGCTGGCCTGTAATTGAGCCAGATCGAAATGTACGCGGGTTTCAATCGGTTCTATGTGACCTTGGAGCGCGGCTGAACCTTCGCGGTTTTGTGAATGCGGATGGTACGCAAAAATATATGGATTACGCCGATTATATCGTGAACCATATCCGCAAACCCGGGATTGGCCCGCTGGCAGGGTTTCGCGGCGACGGAACCGCATCTGGTCGGGGGGACGTGAACCCAGAGCAGCTGGATCGATATATCGAAAACGGTGGGTTTTTCGTCGAACATGTCCCTGAGGAGGCACGTTATTATAAGCCTTGGAATGCAGCCTATCAGGATTGGGCCGTAACCATGGGGCTTTACGACAGCCCTCAACCCTATCTTTTCCACCTATATGTTGAGCCCATGCGCAAATTTCAACGTGCCGCCGAAGGCCATGGGGATCGCCAACCACCTGAGCATTTACGCGCAAGGATAAAAGAGACGCTGGATCCTCTGCCAATCTGGTATCCACCGTTCGAAGAGGGCGCAGTAGACAAAGAGCTTTTCCCGCTTCACGCGCTGACCCAACGTCCCATGGCGATGTATCACAGCTGGGGTACACAAAACGCTTGGCTGCGCCAAATTCACGGGCTGAACCCGCTCTACCTGCCCAGCAAACAGATGCGCGAACATGGATTAAAAGACGGTGATTGGGCCAAGGTCACCTCCGCCCATGGAAATATCGTTGTGCCTGTGGCGGAAATGGCAGCGCTGAACGAAAATACAGTGTGGACGTGGAATGCAATTGGAAAACGAAAAGGCGCGTGGGCATTGGATGAAAATGCGCCTGAGGCGACCAAGGGCTTTCTGCTCAACCATCTGATCCATGAATTACAGCCACCCAAGGGGGACGGGCTGCGATGGGCGAATTCGGACCCCGTGACGGGGCAGGCGGCTTGGTTTGATCTGAGGGTCAGAATCGAAAAAGTACCTCCTCCAAAAGGCAGCCAACCCAATTTTGCCGCTCTGAAATCTCCTGTGGGCAAAGGCCCAAGCGAACTCAAATGGAAGGTCGGATCATGACAGAACTTCCCTCTCGGACAAACCGTAAACTTGGGCTTGTGATCGATCTGGACACCTGCGTGGGATGTCACGCCTGCGTTATCAGCTGCAAAGGATGGAACACCGAAAACTACGGCGCACCATTAAGTGATCAAAGCGCCTATGGTGCCAACCCGTCGGGAACCTTCCTGAACCGCGTGCATTCCTATGAAATAATGCCGGAATCCGGCGGTGCGGCACAGCTCATCCATTTCCCAAAATCCTGTCTTCATTGTGAAGATGCACCCTGTGTGACTGTCTGCCCGACCGGTGCAAGTTATAAGCGGGTCGATGATGGGATCGTGCTCGTCAACGAGAACGATTGTATCGGTTGCGGGCTTTGTGCTTGGGCCTGCCCCTACGGCGCACGCGAAATGGATGCTGCTGAAGGGGTCATGAAAAAATGCACGCTTTGCGTTGATCGTATTTACAACGATAACCTTCCCGAAGAAGACCGCGTTCCTGCCTGTGTGCGCACTTGCCCCGCAGGCGCACGCCATTTTGGTGATTTCGCAGATCCCGACAGCAATGTCAGCCGTTTGAGTGCCGAGCGGGGTGGATTTGACCTGATGCCCGAGCAAGGCACAAAACCCGTCAATAAATATCTGCCGCCCCGTCCCAAAGACACAATGGAAGAGGTCGATATCCTCGCCCCACTACTTACCCCTATTGCCGAAGAACCCGTTGGCTTTATGGCGTGGCTAGACAAAACATTGGAGAAGATCTGATGCATCCCGCGCCCTCTGTTATTATATTCACGTCTTTATCCGGTATTGGATTTGGACTTTTGTTTTTCCTCGGCCTAGGATTGCCTGCGCCCAAAGGGTGGGTCGCATTTGTCTTTTTTGCGATTGCCTATGTGCTGGCGGTTGGGGGGCTGCTTGCCTCGACATTCCATCTTGGACATCCTGAGCGGTTTTTAAAGGCATTCAGCCAATGGCGCTCCAGCTGGCTCAGCCGCGAAGCTTGGCTTTCGGTGGCTGCGCTCAGCGTCATGGGGCTTTATGGTGCAGGGCTTGTGTTTTATGGGGTGGCGATTGCGCCCTTGGGCTGGGTTGGGGCGATTTTATCGCTGGCGACTGTCTATGCGACGTCTATGATTTACGCCCAACTTAAAACTGTGCCACGGTGGAACACGCCGCTGACGACTGTGTTGTTTATGGTTTTGGCATTGGCGGGGGGCGCGCTTTTGTCCGGCAATATCAACGTAGCGATGATGTTGCTTCTGGCCGCCGGCGTTGTGCAAATCGCTTATTGGATCGGGGGGGATCAGGCGCTTGCGAGAAGCGGAACCACGCTTGGCACCGCGACAGGTTTCGCGCAGAAAGGACAGATGCGCGCCTTTGAACCGCCCCACACAGGCACCAATTACCTCTTGCGGGAATTTGTCCATGTGGTTGGTCGTAAACATGCGGCCAAATTGCGGATCATTTCGTTGATACTGATGATTGGAACACCAATTTTAATGCTGTCTCTGACCTTCAGCCATGTGATAGCGCTGATTGCAGTGATTGCACATATCGCGGGCGTGTTTGTGTCACGGTGGTTGTTTTTTGCCCAAGCGGAACATGTGGTCGGTCTGTATTACGGAAAACGATAGTGGATGTGTTTAGCACAGGGAATTGCCGTAACTTGGTTGTCCTGTCTGTCCTGAATTGAACCACGTTTTCACGTTGATATGGCACGGTCGAAAAATCCGTATTTTTGGATGAACTCTCCTTTGTAAAGAAAGTCACCATAAAAAAACCCGCCGTAAATACACAGCGGGCCTTCTGATTTTGTTCCTGACAGCGTTCTCAGTGAAGCTTTGCTTCAACCTCGCTGATTGCGCTGTCTATCAGCTTACCCGCACTTGCCGCGGTCATCTGCGATGCAATCACGCTGCGGGCCGCTGAGACAGCGACCTTGATTGCCTTATCGCGCACCGCGCGTTCCGCGCTTGCCTGGGCAGACGCGATTTGTTCCTCTGCAGCGGCAAGCCGGCGCGCAACTGTCACTTCAAGCGCGTCTCTGGCTTTCGCAGCTTCGGCCTCTGCCTCTTTGCGGGCAGACTCTACGATGCGATCCGCTTGCTCTTGCACCTCTTTCTGACGCCGCTCATAGCTTGCCAGAATGCTTTGCGCCTCTTCGCGCAGCTTGCGCGCTTCGTCCAATTCAGAACGGATCGTTTCCGCGCGTTTGTCGAGCATTCCGCCCAAAAGCTTTGGAACGTTGAAATAAAACAACACACCAATGAACAAGATGAACGCCAAGAGAACAATAAAGTTGGTGTTCTTCAGCGAAACAAACGGACCCGATGCTGCAAACGCAGGATCCGCCACGACCAAAGCAATAAGAAAAGATGTACGTTTCATCAACTTTACCCCTTCATCTCGTTTGATACGGCCGCGTCGATCGTCTTTGCGTCTTCCTTGCCGCCAAGTGCTGAAACAAGTGCCATCGCAGTGCTTTTGGCCACCTCTTCGACACTTTCCAAAGCCGTTGCGCGAATTTCGCTGATCACCTTTTCGCTCTCTGCTGTTTTTTGTGAAATTTCAGCATCCGCTTTGGCGATAGCCGCGTCCAGCTCCGCTTTCATATCGGCTTTGGTTGAAGCAACTATTTTTGCAGCCTCGGCACGCGCGTCAGAAAGCGCCTGATTGTATGCCTCTTCTGCAGCAACCGCGTTAGCTTTCAGTTCCTCTGCGGCGGCAAGATCATTGCTGATCGTCCCGCTACGTTCCGCCAAAACGCCAGAAATCCGCGGCAATGCGACACGAGAGAGGATCAAGTAAATGACCACGAGTGTCACGACGAGCCAGAAAATCTGATTGCCAAATGTCGAAAAATCGAGTTGTGGCATCCCGGGGGTCGCAGCCTCAGTAGCTGTTGATGTATTTGTTGCCATAATGTCCTCCGTATCCCTTCATGGATGCGGGTGGATCACGCGATCCGCCCGCCCATCAGATATCACCCGAATTGGGTTTATACAGCAAACATCAACAGCAGCGCGACCAGGAATGAGAAGATACCGAGCGCTTCGGCAAACGCAATACCGATAAACATCGTTGCGGTTTGTCCAGCAGCGGCAGATGGGTTTCTCAGCGCGCCTGAGAGGAAGTTGCCGACCACATGGCCCACACCGACGGCCGCGCCGCCCATTCCTGTACATGCCAGACCTGCGCCGATGTATGCGCCCATTTGTACGATATCGCCTTCCATTGGCTTTCTCCTTAGTTTGATTTCAATTGTTGGGTTGTTAGATTTAATGGTGAGGATGAAGCGCGTCTTTCAGATAAACGCACGTCAGAATTGCGAACACATAGGCCTGAATAAAGGACACCAACATCTCAAGCGCATATATTGCTGTGATCGCCAGAACAGAAAGGGGGGCAATGACTGCCACGCCCGCGAATGCGGCAAAAACCTTGATCACCGCGTGACCTGCCATCATGTTGCCTGCAAGACGGATTGAATGGCTCACCGGACGCACAAAGTAGGAAATCACCTCAATCAGCGCGAGGATCGGGCGCAGCGCCAAAGGTGCAGAGGATATCCAGAACAACGACAGGAACGACATACCGTTTTTGACAAATCCAAGGATCGTTACGGCTAAAAATACTGCCATGGCCATCACTGCCGTCACCGCAATATGTGACGTCGTCGTAAAGGACATTGGGATCAGACCCAAGAAGTTTGCACAAACGATAAACATGAACAGCGTCATGATGTAGGGAAAATAACCTACAGCGTCTTTGCCGGCGACATCTTCCACCATTTTATAGACAAATCCATAGGCCAGTTCACCAATAGACTGGCTACGGCTTGGCACTATGGCCCGGCGCGATGTTCCGAAAACCAAAATCACCACGACTGCAACCACCGCCAGTGCCATCCAAAGGGTGACGTTTGTGATCGTGTACCACTCAATCTGCCCTTCACCAAACAAAGGTTTGACGATGAATTGATCCATCGGGTGGAAAACCAATCCGGTCCCTTCAGAATGCGCTTCGCTTGCCACAGTCTATTCCTCTTTGTTCTCGACCCCTCGGGCCGTCGCGTCCTATTGGATCTCTTTCGCAGATCGCATCATCGTTTTGACGCCTGCCGCAAAGCCCAAAAATATAAATATCACCAGAAAGAGCGGCATTGTCCCAAAAAGACTGTCCAACCCATATCCAATGCCGAACCCAATCGCCAAGCCGACGACAAGCTCTATCACCATCCGCCACGCAAGATGCGCCGCCGAATGGTGATCACTTAATTTCGGCTCACCGTTGTATGCGCCCTGCTTGGCCGACTGAATGCGCCGTTCAAGATCACGTAAGCGATCATCGTCCGTCACATCACCCACGAGCAACCTCATTAAATGTTCACAGCTGGTGTTAGTCCCTGACAGACACAGAGTCAACCAATTGCAGCAGGCAGATATTTTATATTATCTAATTGTTTTTATTTGACTTTTTATAAAGCGGTCGACTCCATTTTGTCGCAGTAGATCGGTATCCCGCCAAATTCGATCCCATTTCCATATTTAACCATTTGGTTGACGATTATTTTCCAAAATGTCTATGTCACCTTATGGAAACCCAGATCGACCTTATCTTTGCAGCCCTCGCCGATCCAACGCGGCGCGATATTCTTGTGATGCTGCTCGAAGATGACATGGCTGTCACCGATGTGGCAGACCCCTTTGACATGTCACTGGCGGCAATTTCCAAACACCTTGGTATTCTCACGCGCGCGGGGCTGATCAGTCAGGAAAAACGCGGCCGCGTAAAATGGTGCAAACTTGAACCTGACGCCATGCGGGACGCAAGCATCTGGATGCAAAGCTTTGGTCAGTTTGAAGCCGTAAACCTCGACGCTTTCGAAGAATTCTTATCCAAAGAACTCCCCCCAGATCAGGATTTTTCCCAGACCTAAAGCAACAGAAATGGCGCGTGTTGGTATCGCTTGGATTTTTCCCAAGCCGGATCGCCATAGGGTTCGTGAAATTCCACAAGGCGAAACCCATTTTTCGGGCAGGTTGCATGTATCTTTGCAAAGGCCGACCCACTTGACGAAGGACACGGGCAAATTCACCGTAGGTGCGTTCGATATCAGGAATATCCATCAAGCTGAGACAGCTTACCAAAAGATCAAAACTCTGATCCTCCAAGGCTCAACCAATGAATATGCAATATGTTAATGATACCGCACCCATGGCACAATCAAATGGCAAAATCGCATCAAAAGGGTCATCGCGCTTAATCTTGACAAAGGCGCCCAATCTCTCTATTCCGCGCCCATCATCACGGAAGTAGTGTGCTTCCGGTCCTAATGCATCTGCAAGGATCGCCCCCCGTCAGCGAGTTTCGCCCACGGGGGCTGTCGTTTTTTGGGGCCAGAGCCATTATATTGAGCGCATTAAAACGGTTCGCAAAGGAAACGGTATATGTTTGAAAACCTCTCCGAACGCCTTTCTGGTGTTTTTGACCGGCTGACCAAACAGGGTGCGCTGTCCGAAGATGATGTGAAAACCGCATTGCGCGAAGTGCGCGTTGCGCTTCTTGAAGCCGATGTGTCGCTGCCCGTGGCGCGTGATTTTGTAAAATCCGTACAGGAAAAAGCGACCGGTCAGGCCGTCACAAAGTCGGTAACACCGGGCCAACAGGTCGTCAAAATCGTTCATGACGAATTGGTCCAGGTCCTCACCGGTGACCAAGACCCCGGCACGTTAAAGATTGACAGCCCCCCTGCCCCCATCCTGATGGTGGGTTTGCAGGGCTCTGGTAAAACGACAACCACAGCCAAGCTCGCCAAACGCCTCAAGGAACGCGATGGCAAACGGGTGCTCATGGCCTCTTTGGACGTGAACCGCCCCGCCGCGATGGAACAGCTTCAAATCCTTGGTCTTCAGATCGGTGTGGATACCTTACCCATCGTCAAAGGCGAAGACCCCATCGCCATTGCCAAACGCGCCAAAACGCAAGCCAGCCTCGGTGGCTATGACGTCTATATGCTCGATACCGCAGGCCGGCTTCACATAGATCAGGAATTGATCGCACAGGCGGCCGCAGTGCGTGACGTGGCCAATCCGCGTGAAACGCTTTTGGTGGTCGACGGTCTCACGGGGCAAGACGCCGTCAATGTTGCAACCGAATTTGACAACAAAATCGGGGTAAGCGGCGTTGTGCTCACCCGTATGGACGGGGATGGGCGCGGCGGGGCCGCACTGTCCATGCGTGCGGTCACCGGCAAACCCATCCGCTTCGTCGGCCTTGGCGAAAAAATGGATGCGCTTGAGACCTTTGAACCAAGCCGGATCGCAGGCCGTATCCTTGGCATGGGCGATATCGTCGCGCTGGTGGAAAAGGCACAAGAAACGATAGAGGCCGAACAGGCCGAACGCATGATGAAGCGCTTCCAGAAAGGTCAGTTCAATATGAATGACCTCAAATTGCAGCTGGAACAGATGATGAAAATGGGCGGCATGGAAAGCATCATGGGCATGATGCCCGGCATGGGTAAAATGGCCAAACAGGCCGAAGCAGCCGGCATGGATGACAAAGTCTTTAAACGGCAAATTGCACTGATCCAATCCATGACCAAAAAAGAACGCGCCAACCCCCAAATCCTTCAGGCAAGCCGCAAGAAACGCATCGCTTCGGGCGCGGGCCTTGAGGTGAGCGAGCTCAACAAACTTCTCAAAATGCACCGGCAAATGTCCGATATGATGAAGAAAATGGGTAAGATGGGCAAAGGCGGCATGCTCAAACAAGCCATGCGCGGCATGTTCGGTAAAGGTGGAATGCCTGCGGGAATGCCACCCGGTATGGACCCCTCCCAAATGGACCCGAAGGCGCTTGAGGCGGCGGCCAAACAACTCGGTGCCAAAGGCGGTCTTCCCGGCGGAATGCCAGGTCTTGGCGGGGGTCTGGGCCTTCCCCCTGGCCTCAGCGGGTTTGGTAAGAAAAAATGACCATGGCCCCCACCCTAACAAGCGACCGCTTGCTTCTGACACAAATGACGCTGGATCATATCCATGCGCTCTATCCGCTGATGGGCAGCGCACGCACAGGTTATATGGACGGTCCCTTTACCAAACGTGCCGCATGGTACCTTCTGGCGGCAGATGTAGCGAGCTGGACCCTGCTTGGTTTTGGCGGGTGGGCCATCACAGATCGCAACACAGGCCAACTCTTGGGCCAGATCGCGCTGTCCCAGCCCCCCCATTACCCGGAGCGCGAATTGGGCTGGCTTCTCTTTGAGCACGCCGAAGGCCAAGGCTACGCCCATGAGGCCTCGAAAACCGTCCTCGCTTGGGCCAGAGACGCCCAAAACTACATCACTTTGGTCAGCTATATAACCCCGGAAAACAGCCGCTCAGTGGCCCTTGCCAAACGGCTGGGCGCCGTGCTTGACCCAAATGCCGTGCTTCCAGACGGAGACAGCATAGAGGATACCGTCATCTACCGCCACACTCTGCAATCAGGTGTGCAGATATGACTTTTTCTTTGTTCAAATACTCACATATCCGGCCCTTCGGGCTGTCCCTCATCTGCCACTGTCGCGCAATCGCAAAGGTGCCTCACGCATGATCCTAACCTCTGCACCCACCCTGGAAAGCGACCGCTTGATCCTGCGTAGCCCTGAAACCCGTGACATCGAAACGGTGATCACATTCCTTCAGGACAAAACCCGCGCCAAAGGTTTTGGACATATACCAGAGAGAGGAAATGCATGGCGCTGGTTCGCGGCAATGGTTGGGCATTGGCACATCCGTGGATATGGCTATTTCACCATTGAAACCAAATCAGGCGATATCGCCGGCATCAGCGGCATTTGGTATCCCGAAACATGGCCCGAACCCGAAGTGGGCTATGTGGTTTTTGACGGCTTTGAAGGTCAAAGCATCGCCTATGAAGCCGCCAGCCGCGCACGCAGATGGGCCTACGAAGATCTTGGCCTCACCACATTGACCAGCAACATCGCGCCCGAAAATATACGCTCGCGGCGCCTAGCAGATCGCATGGGTGCTATTCACGAAAAAACCTATAAGAATAGTTACGCCAATCAGGACGTGATGCTCTACCGCCATCCCGGACCGGAGGCGGTTTTATGATTGACATCCCACGCATCCAAACAGAGCGGCTGATCCTGCGTGCCCCCTTGGAAAGCGATCTGCCTGCGATGAACGATTACCTGTCCAAAGACCGCATGTCCTTCATCGGCGGCCCCTTCGACGACGTCGGCGCATGGCGCGCCCTTTTGGGCACCCTTGGTCATTGGAATCTGCGCGGCTTTGGGTTTTGGCATCTGGAACACCGCGAAAGCGGAAAGATGGCGGGTGCCGTGGGCTTTCTCCATCATTTTGACTGGCCTGAAACGGAACTGGGCTGGAACGTACACCATGATTTCGAAGGTCAAGGCATCGCGCATGAAGCCGCGCTTGCCGCGCGTAAGTACGGGCAAGCCCATCTTAACCTTGATGGCGTGATCAGCTTTATTGATCCTGCCAACACGCGCTCTGCCGCACTGGCGAAACGCCTTGGCGCAACATTTGAAAAAACCTACTGCCTTCGGGGTCATGACTGCCACATCTACCGCCACCCCCAAAGCACCCCCCATCAACCGGAGAATGACCAATGACCGATCCTGTTCTCAAAGCCCAAGAGCTTTTGAAAGAACACCGCGCCAGCATCGACCGTTTGGATGCGATCCTCGTCTACACTCTGGCCGAACGCTTTGCCCATACCCAAGCCGTGGGTAAACTCAAGGCCCAGCATGATTTACCCCCCTCTGACCCCGCAAGAGAGGCAAACCAAATAGCGCGTCTGGAAACATTGTCTGCGGAAGCAGATCTTAATCCCGAATTTGCAAAGAAATTCCTGAATTTCATCATTCAGGAAGTCATCCAACACCACAAACAACACCAATCATAGGGGCCTAGCCCCGACCGCCATTTATAAAGGAGATACCCACATGGCTATGAAAATCAGACTTGCCCGCGGTGGCAACAAAAAACGCCCATTTTATCGGATCGTGGCCGCTGACAGCCGCATGCCGCGCGATGGTCGCTACATCGAAAAACTGGGCACCTACAATCCGCTTCTGCCCAAAGACAGCGAAGAGCGCGTCAAGATGGACGTTGAGCGTGTTCAGTACTGGCTCGGACAAGGCGCACAAGCGACAGATCGCGTGGCGCGGATGCTCGAAGCTGCAGGCGTTTTGACCAAAAAAGAACGCAACAACCCGATCAAAGGCAAACCGGGTCAAAAAGCGGTAGAGCGTGCAGAAGAAAAAGCGGCGAAGGCGGCCGAAGCCGCAGAGGCTGAAAACGCCCCAGCCGAAGAGCCTGTAGAAGAAGAAGCAGTTGAAGAGACCGCGGCAGAGGAGACTGCGGCAGAAGAGGCTCCTGTAGAAGAAACCGCGCAATAATATATCGGACATCCCCTCAGCATCATTGCTTCACCTTTATGCTGAGGGGCAACGCCCATTTGTGACACAACCAGATGTTTCGCTTGTTTCGATTGGTCTTCTTTATTGGCATCGCTTTTGTGGCCGGCATTCTGTATGAACGACAGGCAATGGTTGAAAAATGCGTGGCCCTTGGCGGTCAGGTAACTTATGGAATATGCGAGCGATAAGTGATGTCTGAGGCGATGATCATAGTTGGCGCTCTTGCAGGCGCTTTTGGCGTCAAAGGTGAAGTGCGCTTGAAAAGCTTTACCTCCGATCCCGAAGATATTGCACTCTACGGTCCGCTTTTTACCGAAGACGGCAGCCGATCATTTGAGGTGCGACTGACAGGTCATATCAAAAATGCCTTCAGTGCCCGCCTTTCAGGGGTGCAAACAAAAGAGCAGGCAGATGCTTTGCGTGGCCTCCAGCTTTTCGTGCCGCGCAAGAAATTCCCCAAATTGCCTGACGATGAATTTTACTACGCCGATCTTGTGGGTCTTTCGGTTTTTGATGCGGGCGGCAGGCAAGTCGGACAGATCAAGGCCGTACAAAATCACGGGGCCAGTGATCTTTTGGAAATTCTGACAGATGGCGGAAGTCAAAGCGTCCTGCTCCCTTTCACGCGCCTGAATGTTCCCACCGTGGATATTGCGTCAGGCAAAATCATCATCGACCCGCCGGAGGGTCTTTTTGAAGACAGCGCCAAATGAGCCTTCCCAATAAAAGCCACGGACGCAAATCCATCAGCGCAAGTGTCACACCACGTGATCTTATGGGACAAGATGAGAGATTGGCGCATGTTTGGACCGCGGATATCATAACGCTTTTTCCCGATAGCTTTCCCGGAGTTTTGGGCCAAAGCCTCACTGGGCGCGCCCTGACGGAAGGCAAATGGGCACTTTCCATAACGGACCTGCGACTTTTTGGGGATGGAAAACACAAGAACGTTGATGACACCCCTGCAGGAGGCGGTGCGGGGATGGTCCTGCGGGCAGATGTGGTTGGCAAAGCGATTGACCATGTTCTGCGCCTGCAAAAAATGAAAAAACCCCTGATATTTCTGTCTCCGAGGGGCCAGGTATTCAATCAAAACATGGCCAATGAGTGGATCCAAGGCGCTGGCGTTATTCTTTTGGCGGGTCGCTTCGAGGGGGTCGATCAACGCGTGATTGATCATTATGGCATTCAAGAAGTGTCGTTGGGTGATTTCGTGATGAGCGGGGGCGAAATTGCTGCACAAGCGATGATTGACGCCTGCGTGCGCCTTTTGCCTGGTGTGCTTGGCAATGCGGCCTCTATTGAGCAGGAAAGCCATCAACACGGGCTCCTTGAGCATCCCCAATACACGCGCCCAAACGAATGGAACGGACGGACAATCCCCGATGTTCTTTTTTCTGGAAATCATCAGAAAATCGATGAATGGCGCCGCTCAGAGTCCGAAGAGCTGACAAAAACGCGCAGACCTGATCTATGGTCAGCGTTCAAACCACGGTAAATGCGCTAAGTCTATTGAAAGTTAGCTCTTGAAAATCAACGCCGCTTCCTGTTATAGCCGCGCAGTCCGTGATTAAGGGAAGCTTCTTTGATTCCTAACCAAATCGCAGGCACCTAAAATATAGCAATGACGACCGAACCCTCTGGCGGGCTTATTTCGATAGGGACCCGACAAAGACCAAGAGCTCTGGGACGCAGAAACCTTTACGGGATCAACCGTAAGCAAAGGAGAGCCGCGATGGATATTATCGCACAATTGGAGGCAGAACACATCGCCTCTCTCGGGAAAGAAATTCCCGATTTCAAAGCCGGAGACACGATCCGCGTCGGATATAAAGTGACCGAAGGCACACGCACGCGTGTTCAGAACTATGAGGGCGTTTGCATCGCCAGAAACAACGGCAAAGGAATTGCCGGTTCGTTCACGGTTCGTAAAATTTCATTTGGAGAAGGCGTTGAACGTGTATTTCCGCTTTTTTCAACAAACATTGATTCCATTACTGTTGTCAGACGGGGCCGCGTGCGGCGCGCGAAACTCTATTACTTGCGCAGCCGTCGTGGAAAATCCGCACGTATTGTGGAACAGACAAACTATCGCGCGCTGAGCGATAATGGCGCAGAAGCATAAGGGGAATTGAGATGAAAAAAGATATCCATCCTGATTATCATTTCATTGATGTGAAAATGACCGATGGCACGATCATCCAAATGCGCTCTACTTGGGGTAAAGAAGGTGATACGATGTCTCTCGATATCGACCCAACTGCACATCCGGCCTGGACTGGTGGCGGTGCCCGTTTGCTTGACACCGGTGGACGCGTTTCAAAATTCAAAAAGAAATACGAAGGCTTGGGCTTCTAAGTCTGGTGAATTACAGTTTTTTAAACGCCGCGCATTTATTTGCGCGGCGTTTTTATTTTTCGAAAATAATTACGCAGTCGCCTCTGATGGGCGGATACTTTACCCAGATAAGGACATCGCCTAAGGTCCATAAAAAGGGGCATTAAAATAGGCACGTAAAACAGTTGGGGGCCACCTTAACAATCCCAAGAAGGTTCCAATAGAACAGCACGCTATGGAAGACACTGTAAAAACCACCTCCTCCGGTTATGCGAACGGCCCCTCTCTTTGGTTACATGCGGGCGAGCAAGACGATATCGCCGCGCTGAATTATCTGTCCCACAGACTTTTGCAGATGGACAGCGGCGCCATCATTGTTATCACATCATCGTTTCAAAATGGTGGGAGTCTTATACAGGAAACTGGGATACATCATATTGATGTTCCTTCAGCCTCTGGCTCATCTGTACAGGATTTCTTGAATGTTTGGCGCCCCCATACTTTGATTTGGGCCGGTGGGAACTTACGGCCAACGCTTCTGCGGGTTGCGGCGCAATCCGGCGTAAGAATGATCCTTGTGAATTCGAAAGCAACGGATTTCAAACCGAAAGGTTTTCGCATACTCCCCGACGTGACCCGTAAGACCCTCCGTTTATTTTCAGAACTTTACGCTGTAGATGAATTGGCCGCCACCCAGCTAAACCGGATGGGCGTAACGCCTAACCGCATCAAACTCAAAGGCCATTTGCAAAGCGCCGCCGCAATGCCGATTGCCTCAAACGAAATAACCGAAGAGCTTCTGTCGACGCTGACGGGAAGAACCCTTTGGCTCGCGGCTTGTGTAAGCTCATTTGAAGCCAAGGTTGCGTTTGAGGCACACCAACTCGTCATGCAGCGCGATCACCGATCTCTTTTGCTTTTGGTGCCAAGTAAAGACACGGATCAGCAGATCTTTCTTCGTATGGCTGAAGCAGCTGGGCTAAGGGCAGCTTGTGGCGCTGAAGGGGCTCTTCCCAATGCAATGACGCAGGTTTATATTGCCGGATCTTATGAAAGTCTCACTGCCTGCTATAGACTGTCTCCCGTAGCATTTCTTGGACAGTCCATGGACAATAACGCCCGTGGGCTGGATCCGTTTGTGCCGGCCGCATTCGGATGTGCGTTGCTATATGGACCAAACGTATCAGATTATGAAGAGCGTTACAGCGGGCTTGCAAAAAGAGGAGCGGCGCGCATGATCAGCAATACGGACACTCTGGCTCAGGCAATAAGTCAAATTTCCAACCCTGAACAATCCGCCAAGATGGCACTGGCTGCTTGGGAAATGATTTCTGAAGGAGCCGAATTGACCGATGCTTTGGTGGAAAAAGTCTTGGACCATTACGATGAAATGGGAAGACCTGCATGAAAGCGCCTGAATTTTGGTATACCGTGCCTGGCAAGGCTTCGCTGCAAAGCATCCTGCTGTGCCCTCTTTCCTTGCTTTACCAAAACGCAACCGCGCGCCGCGTTGCCAAACCCGTAAAATATTTTGCGGATTGCCCAGTCATTTGCGTTGGGAATTTGAATGCCGGAGGAACCGGTAAAACACCTACGGTCATCGCACTTGCGCAAGAGGCCTGCAGCCTCGGGGCAAAGCCTGTTATCCTCTCTCGCGGCTATGGCGGCACGCTGCAAGGCCCAGTTCAAGTTGATGCCAGTCGGCATAGCGCGCAGGAGGTGGGTGATGAGCCATTGCTTTTATCTGCTTTTGCATCAACCATTGTCTGCAAACTGCGGGTAGAGGGGATGAAAGCGGCAGAGGCATTGAAACCCGACCTCATCATCCTTGATGATGGATTTCAGGATCCAAGTGTCCAAAAAACGAAATCGCTTGTGGTGGTTGATGCAGAGAAAGGCTTCGGCAATGGATTTTGTATTCCGGCCGGACCACTGCGCGAACCCGTCAAAACAGGGCTTGCGCGCGCAGATGCAGTGATGTCTCTGGGGACAAATCACGCACAGACAGAGTTTGCAAAGCTCTGGAAAAACGACATCCCCTGCCCACATATCACGGCCGAATTGGCTCCATTGACCACCGGAATGGATTGGACAGAGGGAAACTTTGTAGCATTTGCGGGGATCGGGCATCCGGAAAAATTTTTTAAAACGCTGGAGCATCTGGGCGCAACATTGATCCACAAAGAAGCCCTTTCTGATCATGCAACACTGTCAAGCGCGCTGTTGAAACGCTTGAAATACATGGCGGAAGAGAACGCGGCGCAATTGGTTACAACCGAAAAGGATGCCGTGCGCCTGCCTCAGAGTTTCCGCGCAGAGGTGCTGAGCCTGCCGGTTCGCCTGCTTGTTGATGACGCCCTGTTTCTGCGGCAGTTTGTTAAAGACGCCTTGAAAACAGCCGATTTATGAGTTGTCCCCAAGTTTTGGCGATGGGCGATCAAGCTTCAACTCTGCATCCGAAAACATGAACGGAGAGCGCACGCTAGGGATGCCATCCAAATTCACCTGGAGTTGGCGGTGCACCACCTGCGGATCTGCAAAAACTTCATCCATGGAATTGATCGGACCAGCGGGCACACCTTTGGCTTCGCAGGCCGTGAGCAATTCGCCTTTGCTCATCAAAACCGTACGCGCGCTCAGCTTGGCAATCATATCTTCACGGTTTTCGACGCGATTGGCATTTTTCAAATATTCTGGTGCACTAGCCATTTCAGGAAGGCCCAAGATATCGCAAAGACGTTGATATTGCCCGTCATTGCCCGTGGCGATGATGATATGCCCGTCACGACATTCAAAGACCTGATAGGGTGTCAGATTAGGATGATAATTTCCTGTCCGTTGTGGCGGATTGCCGGTTGTCAGGTAATTCAACGCCTGATTGGCCATTACGCAAACCGCGCTATCCAACAGCGACATGTCAATATGCTGCCCTTTGCCCGTGCGTGCACGCATATGAAGCGCGGCAAGGATTGCGCTTGTAGCATAAACGCCTGTAAAGATGTCGGTAATTGCAACACCCGCGCGTTGTGGCGCACCATCGGGTTCACCCGTTATAGACATAAAACCAGACATGCCTTGAATGATGTAATCATATCCCGCCCGATGGGCATAAGGCCCCGTCTGACCGAAGCCCGTAATCGAACAATAGATGAGCTTAGGGTTCACCTTGGCAAGGTTTTCGTAATCAAGCCCGTATTTTTTGAGCCCGCCGACTTTGAAATTTTCAATCAGGATGTCTGCGTCACGGACCAACTCTATCAGAACGGCCTTTCCTTCATCTGTGCGAAAATCAACGATCACGCTGGATTTTCCCCGATTGCAGGAATGAAAATAAGAGGCGGTTTTATCGTTTTCGCGCTCCACAAACGGAGGACCCCACTGACGCGTATCATCGCCTTCGGGGGCTTCGACCTTGATTACCTCTGCCCCAAGATCCCCGAGCGTTTGTCCCGCCCACGGGCCTGCTAGAATGCGGGCCAATTCAATGACCTTCAGTCCTTCGAGAGGGGTTGCCATTATGAGCCCAGTTTTTCGTCTAAGAGTTTTGAAAACTCCTCATAGCTCATATTCGAATAAAGCTGACCGTCAATAATAAAGCTCGGCGTGGAACGCACATTATCGGCGGTCGCATTTTCTTTGTACCACTCAACAAGCGCTTTGACCTTAACCCCATCACGCAGACAGCCTTGGATCTGATCTTCCTCCATACCAGCCAATCGGGCGATTTTGCTAAGCTCATTCACAATCGCCAGATCATCACCGGCGCGCGCCCATGTCCTCTGTGAGGACAGCAGCATATCTGTCAGCCCGAAGAATTTTTCTGGCCCTGCACAACGTGCGATCATTGATGCCCAGATTCCGTATTTGTCGAAGTAAATTTCTCGAAAGACGAATTTGATTTTACCCGTATCGATATAATTCTTCTTTAGGTCATAATATGTGTTCTGATGAAAACTGGCACAATGCGGACAGGTAAATGAAGCATATTCGATGACCGTGAGCGGGGCATCGGGATTTCCAAGAACCATCTCTTCGATAACAGTTTCTTCGGCACTATCTGGGTCTGTACTTTGCGCATTTGCCGCAAAAGGCAGTTCAAAACTTTCGGTGACCTTTGCAGGTTCAGGTTTGATCAAAAGATAACCGGCCGCCAATGCTATGGCGAAAACGGCAAAGAGTGTGAGGGTTTTGCGAAACATACCATAGGCCTTTCTGAGGATTCATCAGGTTTTTTGCTTACTTAGAACATTCTGCGCCAAAGCTTCAAGAGCACGCGAAAATTCCGGATCATTGACTGAGGCAGCCATTTCCTGGGCAGCGCGCGATATGTTTGGGTTTGGCGAGGAGCCCGCAGGTTTTTGAGGGCCGTCAAAAACGGCCTGAGCCTCCGCAAATCCTGTAGCTGCCGTTTGGGTGATCTTGATTTCGGTGATGGCATTATAACCATAAAGAGAATTGACCCGCGCGCGAATATTTTCTTTTTCCATCTCAACAAACGGTGCATTGGCACCGTTGCAGATCAAAACCAACGATGCGCCGAGCCCTTTTTTGTTGTAGGTCACTTTGACAGGCTGTGCGATTTTTGCGGTGTCTTTTCCTGCCACTTCTTCCCAATGTGTCAAAAGGCGCGACTGGGCAAACCCGCGCGTTTCACTCGCCTCTTTGACGCGCTTGGTAATCAGCGATGCGGCTTGCTTGAATCCCTTTGTTGAACTGGAGCGTGCTGGCATGTATATCCTTTCCACAAAGGCAGGGTGCCGGTGCACCATACGCCAGCAAAGGCTTTGGTGAAACCAAAAATGCGCTCAAATTTACGTGAAAGTCTCCGTGCCGACGACCTTTTGGCGTGGTATGACTTTCATGCTCGTAAAATGCCGTGGCGCGTTCCGCCCGAGGCGCGACGCAACGGAGTGATGCCTGACGCCTATCGGGTCTGGCTTTCTGAAATTATGCTTCAACAAACCACGGTAGCGGCAGTCAAATCCTATTTCGAATATTTTATAGCACGATGGCCGACAGTTGGAGACCTTGCGGCAGCGGAGGATGCCGAGGTGATGGGCGCATGGGCAGGCCTTGGGTATTACGCACGTGCACGCAATTTGTTGAAATGTGCTCGCGTGGTGCATATTCAATATAATGGAAAATTTCCAAACGACCGGACCGAATTACTGAAACTTCCAGGTATCGGCCCATATACCGCAGCAGCTATTTCTGCGATAGCGTTTGACCTTCCCGAAACGGTGGTGGATGGGAATGTAGAACGTGTCATGGCACGTCTTTTTGATGTTCACATCCCTCTTCCGGACGCAAAAAAAGAACTGACGCAATTGGCGGCGCAATTGACCCCCAAACGGCGCCCGGGCGATTATGCACAGGCGGTTATGGATTTAGGCGCCACCATCTGCACGCCAAGAAACCCCGCCTGTGGAATTTGCCCTTGGAACGCCTCCTGTAAAGGACGGGTTAATGGGACTGCAAACCAGCTACCTCAAAAGCGCCCCAAATTACAAAAACCGACCCGATATGGGATCATTTATTATGTGGAACGCTGTGACGGCGCGGTGCTTTTGGAAAAGCGCCCTGAAACGGGTCTCTTGGGGGGGATGCTTGGCTTTCCTGGCAGCCCGTGGCAAGAGATCGCCAAAGACGCCCCCCCGATACATGCAACTTGGCGCGCGCTGAACGACGAGGTGCGCCACACCTTCACGCATTTCCACCTGCGTCTTGCAATCCGCGTGGCGGAGGTTGGACAAAATGCCGAACCTTTGGTCGGCTCCTTCGTGCCGAAGAACGCATTTTCGCCCTCTGCTTTACCAACCGTTATGCGAAAGGTATTTAATCTCGTAAAGTCTGGCGATAAACTAACCTGACGAAACGATCGCGAAAGAGAACTTTGCTCCACATGTCTGAAATTCGTATGGACTCTGCCTTTAAACTTGCATTGCCTTTTTGGTGCTCCCTTTTGCTAGTGCCACTTTTATGGATCACAGCAATCTGGGGCGGTTGGTCGTTTTTAATTGTGATTTTTGCGACATGGATTTTGTTTTCTATCTTGGACGCTGCCTTTGGCCTTTATCCGGTGAACGAAGATCCTGAAACGGACAAGTCCCTGCTTTATTGGCATCGCATGATCACGCTTATATGGGCGCCCTTGCAATTCGTGACGCTTTTTTCGCTCATTTGGTATGCTGCGCAGTCAGATTTGAGCCTTATGGAAAAAATTGGCTTGTTCTTTGGGGTCGGTGTCGTGACCGGTACTATTGGGATCAATTATTCCCATGAGTTGATGCATCAAAGTCCGAGGGGCGAACGCGCCTTGGGGGATTTTCTTTTGGCGATGGTCCTTTATTCACATTTTCGTTCCGAACATCTTTTGGTGCACCATCGTTACGTGGGAACGCGGCGGGACGCCGTCACCGCGCGCTATGGCGAAGGATTTCACAGTTTTTTCCTGCGGGTTTTGAAAGAGTCCCTTGTCTCTGCATTTCGGGCAGAAAAAGAAAAACGCGCGCGCCAAAACCTTCCTTGGTATGACCTGAGCAATCCATTTTTCATCTATTGGGGATTGCAGAGCATCATGCTTCTTCTGGCGATGATGCTTGGTGGATGGGGGGGCGTTGGCCTGTTCATTTTGCAGGCCTTTGTTGCGATCTGGCATTTGGAACTTGTCAATTATGTTGAACACTACGGATTGACCCGCAAACATCTGGGAGAGGGCAAATATGAACATGTTCAGCCGCATCATTCCTGGAATTCATCCCATAGGGCAACGAATTGGCTTTTGATCAATCTTCAAAGACATTCTGACCATCACTACAAACCAAATCGCCCCTATCCGCTGTTACAGACGTATTCTTCGTCGGAAGCCCCGCAATTGCCCTACGGATATGCTTTGATGACAGCCGCGGCAATGTTTCCACGGTTCTGGAAAAGCCGGATGAACCCGCGCGTGCGCAAATGGCGTGAAATGTATTATCCTGAAATTCAGGACTGGAGCGCTTATAACAACGGCAAACTCCCGATGCCCAAGGGCGGTTAAAAAAAGCCCGCCAGAATTGGCGGGCAGTTTGCGACCCAAGCCGCAGGCATTGGTGTGCACCCCAGAGGTGCTTATTATCTAATTCGCGTGCTCTCTGATTTCAGAGCGGATTTGCTGGCGCAGGATGTCTATCGGGATCAGCTTTCCATCACGCTGGAAACACCAATAGGTCCACCCGTTACAGCTTGGCGCGTTTTCCATCGCCGCACCTACTTGGTGAATGGAACCCGTTGTGTCTTTGCCCACAATCGTGCCGTCAGCACGGACCTTGGCTTTGTGACGGTTGTTCATAGAGCGTAATTCCTCACCTGGACGCAACATGCCCCGTTCCACCAATTGACCAAATGGGATACGTGGTTCAGCGCGTTTGGCAACGCTGACTTCAAGCGCAGCGCGGTCAAATTTGCGGATATTGCTCAGACGTTTCTCGGCGACTTCGCGGTATGCGTCTTCACGCTCAATACCGATAAATTCGCGCCCCAGCATTTTAGCCACAGCCCCTGTCGTTCCTGTGCCAAAGAAAGGATCGAGCACGACATCACCGGGATTTGTAGACCCAATCAACACCCTATGCAAAAGGCTTTGGGGTTTTTGCGTGGGATGGGCCTTTTCCCCTTCAGAGTTTTTCAGCCGTTCGTGCCCTGTGCAAATCGGCAAAACCCAATCGCTGCGCATCTGGACACCTTCGTTCAGGGATTTCAAAGCATCATAATTGAAAGTGTATTTTGCGCTTTCCGATTTGGAAGCCCAAATCATTGTTTCATGGGCATTGGTCAACCTTTTTCCGCGGAAATTCGGCATCGGATTTGATTTGCGCCAGACCACATCGTTTAAAATCCAAAATCCGTGGTTTTGCAGTGCAGCGCCCACACGGAATATATTATGATAAGATCCGATTACCCAAATCGCGCCATTGGGTTTCAGAATACGGCGCGCGGCAGAGAGCCATTCGTTGGTGAATTTATCATATGCCTCAAATGAGGAAAATTGATCCCAACTGTCATCAACCGCATCGACCAAAGAGTTGTCCGGACGATGCAAGTCCCCCTTAAGCTGCAAATTGTAGGGAGGATCCGCAAAAATAAGATCGATACAATCATTCGGCAAAGCGTTCATAACGTCAACGCAGTCGCCAGCTAAAATTTGATTGAGTGGAAGTTCAACAAGCTCCCGCTCTTTATTCGTTTTCTTCATGTCTGCCTCTATCTTCGGCGCATTTTTGCGCTCTTGGATTGTGCCTAACATGAGTCAAAGTCGATTCGCCGTCAATTTCTTTTTTTGAATCAACAAGTTAAATATTTTCTTCGTTAAGAGCCCGGGTACAAGATATTGTGTACTGGTTTGAAAGAACGTCTATGGTGTGGGGTTACCCCAAGATCTAGGAGGGCTAAAAGATGCTCTTTTGTCGGATAACCGGCATTTTTTTCCCATCCATAGCCCGGATTTTCGCGTCCAAGCGACGTCATCAAACGATCTCGTGATATTTTTGCAACAACAGATGCCGCCGCTATGGAGACCGATTTGCTGTCTCCTTTAACCAATGCCGAGGCTGCGCAGGGCAAACCTTGGGGGAGCTTATTGCCGTCTATCAGCGCATAGTCTGGTAGTGTCGCCAGTCCCTCAGCGGCGCGCCGCATCGCCAGAAGGCTGGCCTGCAGGATATTGAGACGATCAATGTCTTCGACTGATACATGAATAATGCTGACCAAACTGCTCTCAACAATAAGAGAATAAAGTCGCTCGCGCTGTTTTTCGGTGAGCCGTTTTGAATCGTTCAAACCCTCGGGAATGTGATTTGGATTAAGGATAACCGCAGCGGCGGTCACAGGTCCTGCCAATGGACCCCGTCCCACTTCGTCAATCCCGCAAATTGCACGGAAACCTTCCCGATAAAGGCGTGTTTCTTCGGAATAATCAGGCTTTTTCATTTTGGCAAAAAACAATGACTCTTTGGGATTTACAAGTATTCAAATTGATTTATCTCGGATTTCACCCGTTTTCTCAGAGTGTTGGTCGAAAGCATTAGAAAAAATTTTCTTTTTCTGTTGTCACCTTTGCAAAGAGAGCTTTTCAAAATTTCAATTCTATTGTGAATGCTAAGACAAGCGTTCTGAATGCACAAAAAGCAATACCAAACTCAGCAAGATAAACGCGCCCCCCAAAAACACATAGGATTCCAAGCGGTTTCCCAAGAAATTGTAATCAAGTATGGCGACCCAAAACGGTGTGCTGAAGGTATAGGCCGTAAAATGACCGCTGGAAAGATGTTCTGAGGCCTTTGTCAAAAGCGTCAAAGAAAAGATGCTGGCAAAGATCGATAAATACAAAAGCGAAAGATACACTTCTGTCCCCAAATTCATCCAATCTGTCTGCAGGATACGGTTGGGAAACAGCACTCCAAGTACGATCATAGCACCGACCATGACCGCAAAGGTCACAACGCCCACGGGTTCCCCTTCGCGCATCTTTGGAACAAGCACAGCATAAGCCGCATGAATCACTGTGCCTGCAAAAAAAACCATTTCCCCATAATCCAACCTGAGAAGAAGGAAATTGTCGAACGCTCCTTTAAAGATCACAATAGACGTTCCCAATGCTCCGATCAGTAAATAAATGATGAACCGCAAACCGGCCCGTTTTCGAAAAATCAGAAAATCCAGAAACAACGCCAAAAAAGGCAGCAGCGTAAAGATACTGGACGTTGCAACAGGTGAGGCCGTCTTGAGCGCCTCAAACATGAAAACAAAATAAAATGAAAAACATGCCCCAAGCAGTATAAAGCGCCAAGGTTTTTTGAAATACTGTCTCTGCATCTTTCCACGCAGAAACAGAGACACGCCCAAAATGGACGCCGCCAGCACAAACCGCATAAACGTCAGTGCGACCGGATCGATTTGCCGCGAAATAACAGTCCCTATCGGAAATGATCCTGAAATCAGTAAGGCAAATCCGATCATACAGGCATGTGCAATCATGGTGTCTTTGTTTTGGGGCACTACGCTGGTTCCTTTGGCGCGACGATGGCGCAAAAATATGGGGAAGCCAATAAGTTTAAATTTTACCAATTGATAAAATAATTTCTCTGTGCAATGCTTTGCGAAACAATAGCAGCCAGGAGACATCCGTGTCACAGCCAAATTCTGCACAAGGCGTTTGCTCATCGCGCCTCACCAGCCAAGACTATGCTGAAAATTTTTCCGATCTTCATCCGCCACTCGACGCCCATGAAGCACTTGTTGCGGCAGATCGCTGTTATTTCTGCCACGATGCACCTTGTATCACGGCCTGTCCCACGGATATAGATATTCCTCTGTTTATCCGTCAGATCGCAACCGGCACACCCGAGTCCGCTGCACGCACAATCCTCTCTCAAAACATACTCGGCGGCATGTGCGCACGGGTTTGCCCGACAGAAACGCTCTGCGAAGAAGCCTGCGTGCGTGAAGCGGCAGAAGGACAGCCTGTCGATATCGGTCGTCTACAACGATTTGCAACAGATACAATTATGCGATCTGCCAGCCACCCGTTTCAACGCGCGGCGGAAACGGGTAAGACCGTCGCTGTGATCGGCGCAGGACCTGCAGGGCTTTCCTGTGCGCACCGTTTGGCCATGCATGGCCATAACGTCAAAATCTTTGATGCGCGCCCGAAAGCAGGGGGTCTGAACGAATTTGGTATCGCAGCATACAAATCTACAGATGATTTTGCCGCCAAAGAAGTGGAATGGCTTCTCGCAATTGGCGGGATTGATATTGAAACCGGAAAGGCTCTGGGACGCGACATGTCTCTTTCCGACCTCATTGACACCTATGATGCTGTCTTTTTGGGTATGGGGCTCGCGGGGGTAAATGCACTTGGTTTGGCAGGTGAGGAAAAAGACGAGGTGCGCGATGCGGTATCGTTCATTGCAGACCTACGCCAAAGCAGCGACCTTTCTACTTTACCGGTGGGCCGTCATGTTGTCGTAATCGGCGGCGGTATGACGGCTGTGGACGCCGCTGTGCAATCCAAGCTCTTGGGCGCACAGAATGTCCATCTTGTCTATCGCAGAGGACGCGCGCGCATGAATGCATCCAAATACGAACAGGATTTGGCAGCCTCTCGCGGCGTAAATATTATCACAAATGCAGAACCGATTGCCGTTCATGGAAACGGGGCGGTGCGCGAGGTTGAATTTTCTTACACGGTCGAAGGGCCAAACGGGTTGGAGCGCACAGAGGATACATTCCGTCTGCCAGCAGATCAGGTCTTAAAAGCGATAGGTCAAACGTTGGAAGATACCCCAGATCTGGTGAAAACCGACGGACGTAAGATAGAGGTCGGTGAAAATGGCCGCACCTCCCATCCCGCGATCTGGGCTGGCGGAGACTGTGCCAGCGGCGGGGATGACCTGACCGTGACGGCGGTTGCAGAAGGACGCAATGCCGCAGAAGACATTCATAGAACATTGATGGGCTAAGCCCCAGAAGCAGCAAAGGACGTTTCACATGGCGAACTTACAAAGTGACTTTCTAGGAATAAAATCTCCCAATCCTTTTTGGCTGGCATCCGCCCCGCCAACAGACAAGGAATATAATGTGCGCCGCGCGTTTGAAGCGGGCTGGGGCGGTGTTGTGTGGAAAACGCTGGGATCAGAAGGCCCCCCCATCGTAAATGTAAGCGGTCCCCGTTACGGTGCCATCTGGGGTGCGGATCGCCGCTTGCTTGGGCTCAATAACATCGAACTGATCACAGACAGACCTCTCGAAGTCAACCTGCGCGAGATCAAGGCGGTGAAACGGGACTATCCCGACCGCGCTTTGGTTGTGTCTCTGATGGTACCTTGCGAAGAACAGGAATGGAAAACCATTCTTCCCCTCATTGAAGAAACGGGCGCGGATGGTGTTGAATTAAACTTTGGCTGCCCTCATGGAATGGCAGAGCGCGGAATGGGGTCTGCCGTCGGGCAGGTTCCTGATTATGTAGAAATGGTCACGCGCTGGGTGAAAGAGACAACGCGCATGCCTTGCATCGTGAAACTCACACCCAATATTGCGGATATCACGCATCCAGCACGCGCTGCAAAAGATGGCGGTGCAGATGCGGTCAGCCTCATAAATACCATAACATCGATTACCGGCGTTGATCTTGATATCATGGCCCCCACGCCCACGATTGATGGGAAAGGGACCCATGGTGGATATTGCGGACCCGCAGTAAAACCTATTGCCATGAATATGGTTGCTCAAATTGCACGCAACCCACAGACCGCCGGACTTCCCATTTCGGGAATTGGTGGCGTAACAACATGGCGGGATGCAGCAGAGTTCATGGCACTGGGTGCGTCTAATGTGCAGGTCTGCACCGCTGCGATGACATATGGCTTCAAGATCGTTCAGGAAATGATTTCGGGTCTTTCCCAATGGATGGATGAAAAGGGATATCACTCCATCGATGATTTTGTCGGCGCGGCTGTGCCAAAGGTTGTCGATTGGCAATACCTGAACCTTAACCATGTGACAAAAGCGCGGATCGATCAGGATGCCTGCATCAAATGTGGGCGCTGCTATGCCGCCTGTGAAGACACCAGCCATCAGGCGATTTCCATGTCCCCTGAACGCGTCTTTGATGTAAAAGACGATGAATGTGTTGCCTGCAACCTATGCGTCAATGTCTGTCCTGTTGAGGGATGTATCACCATGGAAACGCTTGCAGTGGGTGCGATGGATGAACGCACAGGTGTTCCCGTGGCCGCCGAGCACAGGGATTGGACAAAGCACCCAAACAATCCCTTTGCCAATGCCGCTGAATAAGGTCAGGTTTCCGGCAAAAGGATTTTGGTGAAAATAGTCTCCACGAAGGTGTCAGAGCCTTCGTGAGAATCCTTTATCTGTCCCGAACGGATCATTAGGATCTGGGCTTCAAAATCTGCATAATGTTGGGTCATCGCCCAGATAGAAAACAAAAGGTGATAGGGGTCCAGCGGTTCAATTTTCCCGGCATCCATCCACGTTTGCAGCACAGTAGCCTTTTCATCCACAAGCGCACGCAATTCTCCGCTCAAAAATCCCTCGATCCTTGGTGCACCCTGAACAATTTCATTGGCAAACAAACGGCTTTCACGGGGGAATTCACGTGACATCTGAAGTTTGCGGCGAATATAACGCATCAGTTCTTCGCGTGGCTCTCCCTCCGCGTTCAGCCGACGCAAAGGATCAAGCCATGCATCAAGAAGCTGACTTAACAATGCTATATGTATCGCTTCTTTTCCATCGAAATAATATAAGATGTTGGGTTTTGAGAGCCCCGCATCCTGCGCTATCTGGTCCAAGGTCGCCCCGCGAAAACCATGGGTCGAAAAAACATTCAATGCCGCCTCAAGGATCGTGGCGCGGTTTTGTTTTTGAATGCGTGACAGAGGTTTTTTTCTTGTGGCCTTCATTAAACACTAATCCTCTGGCTTGAGCCCTGCCCAGATGGTATGAAATACCGAGTCCGTCGCCTGTTTCCACTGATCTATGGACAGAGCTTTTCCATTATTCAGGGTTTCTATCTGATGGGTGAAATCTGCATAATGCTGTGTTGTAGCCCAGATCATGTAAAGGATCCATCGGGGTTCAATATCACGGATTTTTCCCTCTTCGATCCAGCCGCGCATTGCAGCGATACGGCTGTTTGTCCAATCTTCTAGCGCCGAGGTCAGAAAATCATGTATGATCGGTGCGCCATGAATGACTTCATTGGCCCAAACCTTTGATCCATCGGGATGAAGGCGGCTGATCTCCATTTTTTCGCGAATATAGTTGTAAAGTGCCTCTCGCGGATTCTGTGAGGTTTCGAAACTGTCAGCTGCCTCCAGCCAAACAGTGAAAATGCGTTCCACAACACGGCGATAGAGTTTTTCTTTGGAGGAAAAATAGTAATGGATATTTGCCTTGGGAATCGATGCATCGTCCGAAATCATTTGCATGGACGACCCCCGAAACCCGTGACGCGCAAACACACGTTCTGCAGATTTGAGGATACGGCCTTCATTTTCTGCCCGAATTTCCATCTTTTTTGATCTTATTTCAGGCACGTTGAAAAATTCCAAAGTTTCGTATTCTGGGGCGCGCGAAACTTTGTTGACTGATCGGTCAACTCTGTCTAGCGTAAAATTTATCATATGGTCAAAATCCAACTTTGGCTATGCTGAAAATATAAAGCGTCCTCGTGGCAACGAATAAGGTGAATGAATACCTTTTTCCATGGGTGAGCGAGTCATGTGGCATTGGGCGGCCCCACACCCCTATGCGACGAACAGGGAGAGGATAAAATGGCAGCACCGGGTGAAAACCTTCGCATCAATGGCGACAGGCTATGGGATAGCCTTATGGAAATGGCCAAAATCGGCCCCGGCGTTGCAGGGGGCAACAATCGGCAAACCCTGACGGATGAAGACGGCAAAGGCCGCGCGCTTTTCCAGAAGTGGTGCGAAGAGGCGGGATGCACCATGGGTCTTGACCAGATGGGCAATATGTTCGCAGAGCGCAAAGGCACAGATCTAGACGCCCTGCCCGTTTATGTGGGCTCACATCTGGATACGCAGCCAACGGGCGGAAAATATGATGGGGTCTTGGGAGTTTTGGGTGGTCTTGAAGTGATCCGAAGCCTAAACGATATGGGCATCAAAACCCGTCATCCCATCGTTGTGACGAATTTCACCAACGAAGAGGGCACACGCTATGCTCCGGCAATGCTGGCCTCCGGTGTTTTTGCAGGTATTCACACTCAGGACTGGGCATATGACCGCGTGGATGCGGAGGGAAAGAAATTCGGGGATGAGCTGACGCGTATCGGCTGGCGTGGCGAAGAAGAAGTGGGCGCGCGTAAAATGCATGCCTTTTTTGAGCTGCACATCGAACAAGGTCCGATTCTAGAGGCCGAAGGCGTCGACATAGGAGTTGTCACCCATGGTCAGGGGCTAAGCTGGATGCAGGTAACGATCACGGGGAAAGATGCTCATACAGGCTCAACGCCCATGCCAATGCGCAAAAATGCGGGCCTTGGAATGGCGCGGATTCTTGATCTTGTAGATGAGATTGCCCTGAGCCATGCCCCCCATGCCGTCGGGGCGGCGGGACATATTGATGTCTATCCAAATTCACGCAATGTGATCCCTGGAAAAGTTGTCTTTACCGTCGATTTCAGATGTCCCAACATAGATATCATCGCCGATATGGAAACCCGCCTTAAAGCCGGAGCACAAAAGATCTGTGATGACATGGGCTTATCGGTCGAATTTGAAAAAGTCGGCGGATTTGATCCTGTCACTTTTGACGACACATGCGTGCGCGCCGTGCGCAACGCGGCCGAACGGCTGGGATATTCCCACCGCGACATCATTTCAGGCGCGGGCCATGATGCCTGCTGGATCAACCAAGTGGCCCCTACAGCCATGATAATGTGTCCCTGCGTCGATGGGCTGAGCCATAATGAAGCCGAAGAAATTTCCAAAGACTGGTCCACGGCGGGGGCAGAGGTTTTGTTCCATGCGGTCTTAGAAACCGCAGAAATTGTGGAATAACGCGGACCTATCACCGACCCTTAAAGGAGAACACAAATGAGCAAAGTGATCAAAGGCGGAATGGTTTGCACTGCAGACCGCACCTGGAAAGCCGATGTTCTGATTGAAGATGAAATCATCAAACAAATCGGTGAGGAGCTGAGCGGGGACGAATATATCGACGCAGAGGGCGCCTATGTCATTCCTGGCGGGATTGACCCGCACACCCACCTTGAAATGCCTTTTATGGGGACCACAGCTGCAGAAACTTTTGAAACCGGGACATGGGCTGCGGCCGTTGGAGGCACCACGATGGTGGTCGATTTCTGCCTTCCCGGAGCAGATGGATCAATTAAAAATGCGATAAATGAATGGCATCGCAAATCAGCGCCGCAGATTTGTTCGGACGTCGGTTACCATATGGCGATCACCGGCTGGAACGAAAATGTATTCAACGAAATGAAAGACGCCGTCGATATGGGCGTCAATTCCTTTAAACATTTCATGGCCTATAAGGGCGCTTTGATGATTGAAGATGATGAAATGTTTGCAAGCTTCAAAAGATGCAGGGAAATTGGCGCTTTGCCTATGGTGCATGCCGAAAACGGCGACCTTGTAGCAGACATGCAGCAGGAAATGCTGGCAAAGGGGATCACAGGGCCAGAGGGACACGCCTATTCCCGTCCCCCTGAATTTGAAGGCGAAGCGGCAAACCGCGCGATCACCATTGCGGATGCTGCGGGCGTGCCACTTTACATCGTCCATGTGAGTTGCGAACAGGCGCATGAAGCCATCCGTCGCGCACGGCAAAAGGGCATGCGCGTATATGGTGAACCCTTGATCCAATTTCTCACCCTTGATGAAAGCGAATATTTCAAAGGGGATTGGATGCATTCCGCACGGCGCGTGATGTCCCCCCCGTTTCGCAACAAAGACCATCAGGCAAGTCTCTGGGCGGGGCTACAGGCCGGTTCTCTTCAGGTGGTGGCCACCGATCACGCCGCCTTTACCAGCGAACAGAAACTGATGGGCAAAGATAATTTCTGCCTTATCCCCAATGGATCCAACGGGTTGGAGGAACGTCTTGCAGTGCTTTGGACCGAAGGTGTGGAAACCGGTCGGCTTACCCCCAATGAATTTGTGGCGGCAACAAGCACCAATATCGCCAAAATACTCAATATTTACCCCAAGAAAGGCGCTATTGTTGAAGGGGCAGATGCAGATATTGTGGTTTGGGATCCGAAAATTTCTAAAACCATCAGTCCAACAAATCATCACTCCATTCTGGACTACAACGTCTTTGAAGGTTTTGAAGTCACTGCACAATCCCGCTTTACGCTCAGCCGGGGCGAAGTCATCTGGGCTTGGGGACAAAACAGTCAGCCCAACCCCGGACGAGGACGCTTTGTGCCCCGTCCGCCCTTCCCATCTGCCAATGTTGCATTGAGCAAATGGAAAGAACTGACTGCCCCCAAACAGATCCACCGCGATCCGATGAATATTCCAGCCGGTATCTAATGCGGTGCATGACCATGCCACGTTTTGAAAGATAAGGACCCTATGACGGCTCAATCTGTGATCTCAGCCAGCAACCTGTCTTTGACATTCGAGACAGCGGATGGGCCTGTGCATGCGCTCAAGGATATCAACCTTGAAATAAACAAGGGCGAATTCGTGAGCTTTATTGGCCCATCTGGATGCGGGAAAACAACCTTCCTGCGGGTGGCTGCAGACTTGGAACACCCTACTGCGGGCCAGATTACGGTGAACGGGATGAGCCCTGAAGAGGCCCGCAAAAGGCGGGCCTATGGATATGTCTTTCAGGCCGCTGGGCTTTATCCCTGGCGCACTATAGGCAAGAACATCCGCCTTCCGCTTGAAATCATGGGAATAAGCAAATCAGATCAGGTAGAGCGGGTCAAACGAGTCTTAAAGCTTGTGGACCTGCAGGACTTTGAAAAGAAGTTCCCATGGCAATTGTCAGGCGGAATGCAGCAAAGGGCCTCTATTGCGCGCGCACTTGCTTTTGACGCGGATATTCTTCTGATGGACGAACCCTTTGGCGCATTGGATGAAATCGTGCGTGATCATCTCAACGAACAGCTTTTGGATCTGTGGAAAGAGACACAAAAAACCATTTGCTTTGTGACCCATTCCATCCCAGAGGCCGTCTATTTGTCGACAAAGATTGTTGTCATGTCCCCAAGACCGGGACGCGTCAGCGATGTTATCGACAGCACGTTGCCACGCGAACGGCCGCTGGATATCCGTGAATCTCCTGAATTTATTGCAATCGCGCATCGTGTGCGTGAAGGCTTGCGGGCGGGGCATTCTTATGATTGAACTTCTCTCTCTGCCCTTAGATCTAAGGACGAATAGGCGATGCGAAAGGCTCTGATCCCAGTTCTAACTGTTGTCGCGGCGCTGGTCGTGATCTGGTACGTGGCGGCAGTCGCGCTGAATTCGGCTTGGGCCTATAACAAGGCGGGGCGTGCAAATATTGAGCTGACCTTTTCCGATCTGGTCAAAGATACCCTGTCGCAGGAAAAACCACGCCTTCCAGCGCCCCATCAGGTGGGCATAGAAATCTGGAAAACAACGGTTGAGAAAAAGATCACCTCCAAACGCAGCCTTGTGTACCATGGGTGGATCACCTTGTCTTCTACCTTGCTTGGCTTTGCAATTGGCACATCAATGGGGATCCTTCTTGCCGTGGGGATCGTACACAACCGCGCTATGGACATGAGCGTGATGCCTTGGGCGATTGCCTCTCAGACGATCCCTATTCTTGCAATTGCGCCGATGATTATTGTGGTATTGAACTCCATTGGTATTCAGGGGCTATTACCCAAAGCCATTATCAGCGCATACCTCAGTTTTTTCCCCGTGGTGGTGGGCATGGTCAAAGGATTGCGCAGTCCGGACAGGATGGAGCTGGATCTTTTGAAAACCTATAATGCCACACGCTCAGAAACATTCTGGAAATTGCGACTTCCCTCTTCCATGCCCTATCTCTTTGCCTCCCTAAAAATCGGGATCGCGGCAAGTCTTGTGGGTGCGATTGTAGGTGAACTTCCGACAGGGGCAGTTCAAGGATTGGGAGCGCGGCTTTTGGCGGGATCCTATTACGGACAGACCATCCAGATCTGGTCGGCCTTGCTGAGTGCGGCCGTGCTCGCAGCCCTGCTTGTAGCGATCATAAATCTTCTACAGCAGGTCACATTGAAGCGGATGGGCATGGCATGACTTTGGTTTTCTTAGCATTGCTGCTTTGGGCGACCGCATGGTTCGTTAATGTCAAGCTTGCCGACAGTGCACAGGCACAGCGGCGCAGTATCCGTCTTTTGGTTCCGACCATTTTTGGTCTAACGATCATCCTTGTCTGGGAACTGACCGTGCGCGGACTTGGTGTACCGCTTGTTATATTGCCGCCACCCAGTCTTGTGGTGCAAACCGCCTCGGAAAATCTCCCAATATTGTGGAAGGATTTTGTGCAAACATTCCTCAAGGGAGCGCTGAGAGGCTATGTGATTGGCTGTGCAAGCGCCATTCTTGTCGCCATTCTTGTTGAGAGATACAGCTTTCTGCAGCGTGGGCTTTTACCGGTGGCAAGCTTTATGGCCGCCCTCCCCATCATTGGCACAGCTCCTATATTGGTCATGTGGTTTGGCTTTGACTGGCATTCAAAAGCGGCGGTGGTGGTTGTCATGGTGTTCTTCCCTATGCTGATTAATGCAGTTGCAGGTTTGCGGGAAAGTTCTTTGATCCAGCAGGATCTGATGCGGACCTATGCGGCCAATGCGTGGCAAACCTTTTTCAAGCTGAAGCTTCCGGTTGCCATGCCCTTTATCTTTAACGGACTAAAGATTTCGACGACCTTAGCTTTGATCGGGGCAATCGTTGCCGAATTTTTTGGCTCTCCCATCGTTGGGATGGGGTTTCGAATTTCCACATCAGTGGGCCAGTTAGCACTTGATATGGTGTGGGCAGAAATCGTCGTGGCAGCGCTTGCTGGCAGCCTGTTTTACGGCGTTATGGCACTTTTGGAAAAAGGGGTGACCTTTTGGCACCCTTCACAACGAGGTTGAGGGGCCTCAAAACACAACAGAATGGAGTGAAAACAATGAAAAAACTACTCACCACCGCGGCGGCGCTTGTCATCGCAACGGCTGCCCAAGCAGCTGATGACGTTAAACTGCAATTGCAATGGGTAACCCAAGCCCAATTTGCAGGCTATTATGTCGCCTTGGATAAGGGGTACTATTCCGATGAGGGCCTCAATGTCACGATCCTTCCCGGTGGTCCTGATATTGCACCACCCCAAGTGCTTGCGGGTGGAGGCGCGGATGTGATGCTGAACTGGATGCCCTCTGCGCTTGCCGCACGTGAAAAGGGCCTGCCAGTCGTCAATATCGCCCAGCCGTTCAAATCCTCAGGCCTAATGCTGACCTGCTGGAAAGACACAGGCATCAAAAGCCCTGCGGATTTCAAAGGAAAGACCATCGGTGTTTGGTTCTTTGGTAACGAATATCCGTTCCTGAGCTGGATGAGCCAAGAAGGTATTTCCACCGATGGTGGTGCGGATGGCGTCACAGTCCTGAAACAAGGCTTTAACGTTGACCCACTTTTGCAGCGCCAAGCCGATTGTATTTCAACGATGACTTACAACGAATATTGGCAGGTTATTGACGCCGGTGTGTCTCCGGATGATTTGGTCACCTTTAAATATGAGGAAAAAGGCGTCGCTACGCTCGAAGATGGGATTTACGCGCTTGAGGACAACCTCAAGGATCCAGCCTTTAAGGACAAAATGGTTCGCTTTGTGCGTGCCTCAATGAAAGGTTGGAAATACGCAGAAGCCAACCCAGATGAAGCAGCAGAGATTGTTTTGGACAATGATGCCTCCGGTGCACAGACAGAAAAGCATCAAAAGCGGATGATGGGTGAGATTGCAAAATTGACAGCAGGCTCAAACGGATCTTTGGATCCTGCCGATTATGAGCGCACTGTTGCCACGCTTTTGGCCGGTGGATCTGATCCTGTGATTTCAAAAGCCCCAGAAGGCGCTTGGACGCATGACATTACGGATGCGGCGTTGAATTAAGTTAACGCTCTACGTGCATCAAACTGCGGCGGGGTCTTTTGGCCCCGCCGTTTTCGTTTAGGACACGCTAGACAGTCCAATTTTTATAATATCAGCGCTGAATTGTTGTGCATCAGCCGGAAGCTCTCCATCTGCGATTTTGGCCTGTTCCAGTAAAACACGGCAAAGCGCGGCTTTGGTTTCTGCATCCCCCATATCATCAAGTTTGCGGATCAGCTCATGGCTGAGGTTGACCTCGAGGATTTTCTTACTGCCTTCAAAATCTGGATTTTGTGCCTTTAGGATACGCTCCATATTGAAATCCAGTCCGGTCGTACCAGCGACCAGCCGCACAGGACTTTGTTTCAGCGTAGAAGATGCTTTTACATCTTCAACCACCTCACCCAAATGAGCCTTAAAAAGTGCAATCACTTGGCTTTCATCTGCTTTTTCAGTGCTGCTTTCGCTGTCTTGGGCGTTTCCTATGCCCTCAAGGTCATATTGGTCACGCACGATAGATACAAAATTATGATCCTTAAACCGTCCCATCTGGGACATCCAAAATGTATCAATAGGATCTGTCATCAGCAAAACATCAATGCCACGGGCATCAAAGCCTTCGAGATGCGGGCTCCTCTTTGCTTGCTCTATAGTATCGGCCGTCAGATAGTAAATGTCTTTTTGATCGCTGGCAAAACCATCAACATAATCCTGAAGCGTGATATTGCCGCCGGATTTGCGCGAATAGACGCGGGCGATTTCGGCCACTTTATCCCGATTTTCAAAATCCTCGTAAAGGCCTTCTTTGATGACCCGCCCAAACTGCGCCCAAAATGCGTCATATGCGGTCGCATCATTTTTCAGCTTTTTCTGCAATTCCCCAATCACACGTTTGGTGATGGACTTTTTGATTTTACCCAAAACCGGACTGGATTGGACAAGTTCACGGCTGACATTCAAATCAAGGCTGGTTGTGTCCAAAATCCCCTGCACAAAGCGCAACCATTTTGGCAAAACAGCATCAAGATCATTGGTTATAAAAACACGGTTTATGTAAAGGCTGAGCTTTGATTTACGCTCCGGATCGTAAAGATCAAAAGGCGCACGCGAGGGCACAAAAAGAAGGTTGGTGAATTCCAGCGTGCCTTCGGAACGATTGTGCAGGGTGATGAAGGGATCATCGAAAGCCATAAAATGTGATTGGTAGAAGTTTTTGTAATCCTCATCAGAAATATCTTTGGGCGAACGGGTCCAAAGCGCATCCCCTTTATTGGCCTGCTCGCTTGTCCCGTCTTCAGCAATGAAATGAATGCCCACCGAAATATGATCGGAATATTTTTTTACAATCGTTTTGACACGTGCCTCTTCGGCAAATTCCTTGGCATCTTTTTTCAGATGTAAGCGGATGCGAGTACCCGTTTCCTGCGCTTCGTTGCTTGGTTCAATTTCATAGCCAGACTGACCATCACTTGTCCAAAGAAACGCATTCTCAGTTCCGGCCTTTTTCGTCAGAACTTCGACTTTTTCCGCAACCATAAAGGCAGAATAAAACCCAACCCCGAATTTCCCGATCAGACTTCTGGCGGCATCTTTGTCCTCTTTTGCGTTTTCAAGATCCTTAAGAAAGCTTTCGGTTCCAGATTTGGCCAGTGTTCCAAGGGTTTCCGCCAATTCTATTTCGCTTAGACCAATTCCACTGTCTTCTATTTCAAGTGTTTTTTTCTTGGCATCCACTCGAAGCGTGATCCTGTCTTCGCCAGCATTCAAAACGGCCGGATCTGTTTGCCCAAGGTATCGCCGCTTTTGTATCGCATCAGACGCGTTAGACAGCAATTCACGCAAGAAAATCTCACGATCCGAGTAAAGTGAATTGATCACAATGTTCAGGATCTTTCCTGTATCCGCCTCGAAGTTTTTAAATACTTTTGTCATGTGCGCCTCCGTTTGCTACCGGAGATATTTATTTTCAAAGAAAGTTCAAGCCCTGTGACTGCAGGAAAGCCCACAACACAAAGGACCAGTCCAATGTGACATGCGATCCAAGTACGAAAACTGGTGACCCCGACAGGATTCGAACCTGTAACCTGCCCCTTAGGAGGGGATATTCCAGTGATATTATATGATTAATATACTATATTTTATTGGGTTTTACAAGTTAGTTTGTATGAAAAAGGGGTCGGTTTGTATAAAGTTTGAATTTTTGTTTGAATAAAATCACCTCAGGATTTGTATTACAGTGTCTTACCATTCAGAGAGAATTTTGAAAATAAAATTTGATCCGCAGATTTAGTGAACCCTCGAAAATGCGTTTTCTGCAGCAGATTCCGTAGGTGGATTTTGGGGATGAAATTAGAAGGTAGATTTGAAGAGAGGCCTAAGAGTTTTTGAGTAGGACAAAAAAGAGGGTTGGTAGAATTAACTACCAACCCTCTCCTCGTAGAAAAACCCATAATATAAATGAAGAAACATCATGAAATCAAAAATCGTAACTGTTCATTATTCAGATTACTAAACTATTTAGGAATTATAAAATGCATCATAAAACTACTTTTAGAATGGCCACTTCGTGGCCATGTGTATCGCCTCACTTCGTGAGTCGATGAACGATGGCTACTCTTTAGAATTAGTAAAATGGAAACCTAAAATTTAATTTCTGAAGGGTCTTCATCATCCCTAGACACGACTACTTATAAAGGTTGTCTGTAGTTGGGTAACAAGAAGTCATCATTTTTTTCAAATATTTCAAAATCAGGTAAAAAATCTTCTAACACACCCAATTTCTTTAATCGATATTTTGCCTGTTTGATTGAGTTTGAGGTGACTCTTTCAGATATCATTTTTCTTTCGTTTATAACTTCCGCTACTTCTTTCAGTGTTGAAATTTCTCTTCCAAAATCATCTACATTTCGAGCCTCACTGGTGAGTATATCTACCAACAAAGTGATCAATTTTCTGTCTCTATTCATTTGTTACTGTCTCCCAAGAAATGAACTAAATATTTGTGAATAATTTCTATTCATTAATATTTATAAATTTTCGTCTCCCACCGTGAGACACAGGAGAAAACAAATGTCCGTTAAACTTAATTCACCAAGAGAGGTTCAAAATAGATTACAGAGCACCAAGAAAATAGATGCTCGACTATTCCACTCACCAACATCTGATTTAGAAAAGAGAGAACTCAAGAAACTTATCGATGATGCTCACCGTTCTGAAAAACCCATTATCGCCATTGTAATGGGTTAGTAGGATGTGGAACGAGATTAAATATGAGGTTGTTGACGCAAATACCCTGTCAGACACGATATACTTACCGACCACACACCTATTTACTTTTTCATATGTCACTAGTCACGGATATACTGAGACAGCCTGTGACTACGCTAAATCATTCGAGGATGCGGTTAGTAAAATCGTGGACACCCATCCAGATATAGAGATGCTCTTAAAATACAGGTTAGAAAATGTTTCCCACCAATGACTCGGTGGGAATTTCGAACTCAGTGTCTACCTGACTACGGTAGTCGAGTAGACACATTCTTTGTTATCATGATGCAAGTCGACTGAAGTAATACATAGAGTCATCATCGTCAGAACAGTCATCATCGATATGGGTAATCTTTACCCATTCCTCTTGGTTTCCTCTGCCCCCCACTCTCCATCTTCTATCAGTTTTACTTTTACCTTTAGATGCGAGATGTGGATTGTAGTCCAATTCAGGAACATCGGTGACATAACGATACAACGCATTACCAAAATTATCTTTAGTCCATTCGTTGGATGCATGTGATGGAAAATCTTTTGCAAACAATTTCCAGAGATCATTCACTGATATTCCGTTCTTATGATAATATCCTTGGACTCTTTCGGTATCGATCCAATCTTTGATCCATTTCACCAAAACACCATCACCATCTTTTCCTTCAATATCTTTAATTCGAAGTTTTAGATTTAGATCAGTAGAATCTTGTAAAATTAAACCTTCTTTCAAGTATCTTTGGATGCAATGGAAACCGTAGGTGTAAAAGGTATTCCAATCTCTTTCAGAGAAATCCTTGAAGAATGTTAATCCGAAGATGTCACTTGGAGTGATATCAAAACTCACACCACGGCTCCAAAAGTCACCAAACTCCACAGGAACCATTCTTCTACGATAACTAGAGTCAGTTCCTCCAACGATGTGGTTAGTGGTGATACCTATCTTGGGTTTGTCATCGTCATCAAAATCCCAAGAATTAGTTCCTTTGCCCTCCACTTGAAATGTATCAGTTACGAGGTTGAAGATTTTCTTTAGATTAAAGTCATCTTCGGCATCACTGATACAAACAAACTTGGTATCTGGTGTAACCTTGGAAAAGTTGAAACGGACAGCTTGTCCAGAGTTTTGAAAGTTCTTTCCTTCAATTTCAATCGTTTTCTTGAAGTAGGAAATTGCCTTCATCGCTAGAGATTTACCGTTTCCACCTTGGGCCTTTCCAGACGATGCATTTGAGTCAATAAACATCACAACTTTGGAATTTGCTGGGTCGATATAGGAATGCAACATGTATCCAAATGCAGTTTCAAATGCATCTATAGATCTTTTGAATTCCTCTGACTCTGTCCCTTTCGAGATATCATTACCTCTGCGTTTCGGTTCAACTCCTTTCTTCATCGCATAGGTGATAAAATCTTTCAGATAATTGGTTGAAACATCATCTTCACCATCAAGAACAATTGAATGATCTCTTACAGATGTTTCCCAAATCTTACCTTCCTCTTCCAATGCATCTTTTGGAAGTAGATCGATACTATTTTTGGTAACTCGAACCACGCCATTTTTGAATGGAATGTAACAAGTTTCTTTATCATCCAAGAGAATATCAAGAGATACCAATTCCTCATGATTTTTTGAGGAATATGTCACGAGTGATGTGAGATAGTTTTCGATTGATTTGGGGTGTAGTCCTATCAATTCATCTAAGACTTTTTCCCTCTCATCCTCTTGATCATCCATCGTTGGATCATCATTCACATAATCAATGATAAACTTCTTGATAGTTTTGGGACTATGGAATTGGACATATCCATCAACAGTCCGAATAGTGAATGTATTGGCTGTTCGATCAGTGGATTTGGTATAGTTACCAAATCCCTGTTCAATTAAAAACTTACAAAGTTTTGTTTTCCCTATTTTCACTCCTGTCTTGTTGATGGTCCAGAATGGATAGTTAGTCATTCCATGCCACCTCCTTCTTGAGGTCAGTGGTTAATTCAAAAAGTTCGAAGTAAAGATCTTCTAAAACGGCTGTTCCAAACTCGTCTTCATCCAAACCAAAGAACCCACATTGTTGAAGTGCAGTCTCAAAGATGTTTTGTCCGTCCCAGCAATCCTCATCGCCAATAGTGGGATAAACTTCGATAAAGTCCTGCATCACTTTCGAAAGTTGTTTTTCGATTTCATGTTCTAGTATTTCGTCTTCATTCATTACCATATGTTGTAATCTCCATTTATATGGTTAGGACAAACCTCTCCTGTCATCAGAAATCCTCTAGATTTCTCATGCGTATTGGGATTGATTTATCGGTTGATTGAGGAAGGATTCATTTCCTTCCTACACTACTAATATAAGGTATTAGTGTCCTTTCAGCACCCGTTGTCATTCAAGGATTGTTATCGAGATTGCATCTTCAATAAACCAATCTTCTGGTTCCTCAAAATCTTTCAAAAGGTATTCTTCGAGGACTTCGGAAACATAGTAATTCTCGACAAGTTGGTCTTGTTTGTAACAATACGCAGTGATCAAATTTTTGTCAGATTTTCGGACTTGTTCTCCGGTTTCGTGACTCTCAAAAATGAGTTCTCGAATTTCGATCACGGAATTTTTCCAAGTGACAATTCGGTTTACTGTCACACTCTCTATCATCTCTATTAGGTTACAGTCTTTCATTAGTTTCTCCTATAATGACTGTTGAACAAAGTTCTTCCTTCACCAGAAATCACCAAGATTACCGATGTTTTTCAGAACTGATTTTTGGGGTTTTTAGGAGGGACTGATTTCCTTCCTACACTACTAATATAAAGTATTAGTTACCTAGCTTCACGAGCCACAAGTTCGGGTTTTACTTCCTAATAATCTCCTTCCATTACAGTTTGTCTTTGGGTCTGAGACAGGTATTTCTCTCGATTTTCAGACAAAATATCTCTTTTTGCTGATTGAAGAATATTCTCAAGTTCAGACACAGAGGAATGTTTGAGACACCTCTTGGAGACAGAATAAAACTGTCTCCAATCGTTTGTGATTGCGGTGGAGTATTGTTGATAAAACATACAATCACTCTCCCACTTTATCATCGATTATTATCAAGGTGTCCTTTGATTTTTCACGATCAAAGGCAAGGGATCTGGTTACATCAGTGATATAGACATCACCCGAACGACTATATTCGTGATACGATAAATAGGTGGACTTTAAGTAACTATCGTCCACAAAATCACCTACATCGATACAATGACCATCGTCTAAATCCGAGTCATCGAAAATGTATTCAATAGTGGATTCACCAGAATAAAATGTCCGAGTTGAGAATGAGTTTTTAACCCAACTCTTGAGTTTCAACTCATCGAATTCACCATCTCGATCATAGAAATTCCGAATAAGAAAACGGTCAAATTGACTCATTCCCTTCAGCCGTTCGATAACATCATCGATATTGGATACATCGGATATCATATTATCAAGATACAAAATTTCCATTTTTGTTGCCCTGACAACAGGAACAACATTTTCGTTAAGTTCAGTTATAAAGTTACCCATATGCTTTAATCCTTTCATAATGGGGTTAAGACAAACCTCTCTCGTCATCAGAAATCGGATGATTTCTCATGTGTTTTCAGATCAATTTGTCGGTTGAATTAGGAAGGAACTATTTCCATCCTACACATCTAATTTAAGGTATTAGAAACCTTTGGATGACTACCTGACTACGGTAGTCATGTAGTCATGATTTTTGTTTTACATTTCTTCTTATGCCACCTCCTTGTGATAAGTTTTACAAAGTCTTGAATACTCCGTTGATTTTGGAATCCGTGAGATCAGGACCTTCGGTTCACAATCAATGCAACTTCGGTGAGGTAATCCTTTCTCCAGGGCCTCCTTTGCGTAACAAAAGGGTGCAAGTGGAAAGGGGTTATGAGTGTCGTGGGCAGATTCCATTTTGGATCCACACAAACAACAATCCATTGGAACATAATCATCTTCATGGATCAGCAATGTGATGATAGAGGGATGAAGGGTTTTGGGATCTTGAAAAAAACAATCGTTCGTCCTTCGTAACAATGCACCAAGTCATTGATCCCATTGGAAGGTTCCTTCCAATTTTTATTCACCTTCCTTTTTGCAGATTTGTTCTTATCTCTCCGCAAAGTTTTCATTTTTCGTTTATGTAATTTATTCATCTGTTTTACCTTTTCTGTTTACAGACACAGTTCCACCGTCATCAGAAACCATTGATTTCTGATCTGAATGTCGAACTGATTTTTGGGGTTTTTAGGAGGGACTCATTTCCCTCCTACACTACTAATATAAGGTATTAGTTACCTACCTTCACGAGCCACAAGTTCGGGTGGAGTTCCATTCTTCGAACAGTTATTATTGTGACCAGATAAGTGCAGATGATACCAACTCACCATCTGAGTTGTATTTCCTTCTGGTAATCGTTTTCAGTTCGACATCGACATCATATGGTTCATATCCACCAGTCACATCCAACATTTCCTTGCACAATGCAGTCTCACCTTCTTCGAAAGATGTATCATTCAAATGATAAGGTGCATTGGATTCTACAAAGGCACTGATTTCTCCACTCCAGACCATATTTCCATCATACGAAAAAGATCCTTCAAAGTTGTGGACATCTACTATTCTTGTTTTCATCACATTAGTCATATGTTTTGCTCCTATAATGACTGTTGAACAAAGTTCTTCCTTCACCAGAAATCACCACGATTACCGATGTTTTTCAGAACTGATTTTTGGGGTTTTTAGGAAGGACTCATTTCCTTCCTACACTACTAATATAAAGTATTAGTTACCTAGCTTCACGAGCCACAAGTTCGGGATCAGGCTGCAAGATCAGTCAGAGTAATTCCTGAAACCAAAGTATCCGCATCATCTGCATCTTCATCAGTAAAACCAAGATCGCCTTTAGTTTTGAGAAGCCCAATTGAAATATAAAAATCAAGGGTCTTCCCGAATTCTACAAGTGCCTCAAGACGCTTGTAGAAATCCCAAGTTTCAGTCGTTTCAAGTTCCATTTTTTTCACCTCCTTTCTATCATTGTCTTACCTAGTTAATATAATCCCCTTTTTATCACGCTACACGGGCCACAAGTTCGGGTTCTGTCCCAGACGCATTGCCAGTTCTTTTTTTTCCATTTCAAGTTTAGTCATTTTTAACTCCTTAGTTTCGTTGTCTTACTCATTAAATATAATGTCCAAATAACTAGTTCTCACGGGCCACAAGTTCGGGTAGATTTTGGAAATGGGGACTATTTACTTTGATAGAACTTCATCCAGTGACTGGGTGAAATACAAAGATGGGTATTGGATAGGCCATCGTAAGAGAGTTTATCTCTATTGGTTCAAGTATCTCCAACATGCCGAATTATCATCCGAATATAATGTTGATTGGACAAAATATGACGGATGGGGTGGTTCAAATTCTGTCCTTGGAATGAAGTTTGACAATTGGTGGGATGACAACTGGATCGACTTGTTCGGAACCAAAGATAGAAATGCGACACCAAGATTTCCCATCTCTACAAAGTCAATAAAAACGGAAGGATTGAGACTATCTTTGTTGTGTTGGGAAAGAAGAGATGCACCTGTCTGGAATAAGAGAGGAAATGCACTCTCAATCGCAAAACAAGTTTATGAATATGAATTGGGTATCAGTGGAGAAAAGAAACCTCGATACAGTCAAGATGAGTGGACTGCATATAATCTGAAACCAGATGGATCGGGACAACAGTTAGATGAAGATGGAGAAAAGGTAGGAAGTGACAGTAGTAAAAACCAAATGTTGCAAACTTATGTTAGTAGATATCTTCGCAGAGCTAGAAAGTATCTAAAAAATGTTTGTGTAGGTAGGTTTCCGTGACTACTCGACTACACAAATGGTAGTCAGGTAGTCGGGTCAAATGAATAAGAAAATCTAATGAGTAAAAATGATCGAACTTCAAAAAAAGTCAGGATACTTGAAGAAACGGAGGTCTATAAAATCGAATAGCTTTTTATGGAATTCTTCGGGGTTTTCTTCTGACCATGAAACGAGGTTATCGTAATCAGCTACACCGCACTTTCGAATGAATGCAGTGAGATTGGCATTGTCCTTTACTTCTGGGGAAGGCCACCAAACAAAATCACCGCTGTTCATGCAGACTTCGCCGAATATTAAGTCAGTCTTGCGTTGGGATGTCAGGAACCCAAAGGTATCCATCTGGATCGAGGATGTAAGCTTCACGCAGTCCATGTTTTTTGTCGGTTGCGCCCGATATCACCAAGTCTCCACGATCGCGAGCGGATTTCTCGGCGGTATCAGGGTCTAGTCCATGAATGCGGAGTTCAACCCCCAACCCACGTGCGGCTTGGGGTCTGAGGTAATCAATTAAAGGGTGGCCGTCATAAGCATGATCGGCATGTAGCATCCACTCCATATCTTGACGGCGAAGGACCGCAAAATCTGGATCCGCATACACAACTTCAGCCTGGAGGACTGTTCTAGCGAACTCAACTGCTGGGTCTATTTCCTTTACCAACAGGTTAACTCCAAAACCTGCTAGCGCTCGCCCATACTCGACAGCGGGCATCCAAGGAGCACCCACGCGCTTCTTCATTTAGCCTGATACCGACCATCCTTCGTCGGCGTTCCTGTGATGCGTATACCGGCCCCAGCAATTCCATATCGTCGATTTATTTGAATGATTAGGGAGGTGAGGGGTTCTGCTGCTGCCGAGTTGGCAAGAGGTCCGGCGTGCCACCCCCACATGCTGGCGTCCTCTACAAGATCAATTACCGTTTGGCGTGCTGCAATTTTATCTCCGGCAACAAGGACATCGCACTCAAGGTCAACATCAGACTTGAGCTTTTCAGCAGGCACGTTTTGGAAAGCTGAAACAACTATCACATTGTCACCAAGTATTTTTTGCGCGTTAACTGCAGCCGAGCCACCTTCGGGTAACTGCACAGTCCCAACATTAGGTTGAATTAAGGGCACGGTCGCGTCAATTAAAATCTTTCCTGAAAGCGCGGCCCTCACCGTTTTTCGAGAATTAGATATATGTCGTGGGAGTGTTTATCGAGTTTTGACCCCCTAGGTTCAAGAGATCGAAATACTTAAATCTAATTCTCTTCTAAAAAACGCCTTTTTTCGTCAGCCAAAAATTCTTCAACCGATCCAAGAAACTCGAATTGCGGTTCACCATAGACTGCGGAGTGTTTCTTCGTTTCCTCTGAGCAGTAATCTCTTACATCTTTCTGTCACGAACCATCTTAAGTCCTTCATTTAGCAATACGTTGATACTGGTGGTGGCAGCGTCCAGTTGTTTCACCTTCAGACAATCCACCCAAAGGTCGTAGTCAATTCTTGCGGCATAATCGTGTGTAATCTTCATTTAAGTCCTTTCTGATTCCTATCCATCTGAGCGTTCTGTTCACCCAGCAGTAATGTCTGTTGAGAAATCTCACCAAACGTCTTCACTAGCACCTTTCGGCCGCCAATCTCATCTTTTGATTTGATGTATTCGTTACCGAGCGTGACGAGTTTCTTACCCGATGCGTCTATGCGTTGTTTGAATTGATGTATGTCCATACCTCTGTTCCTTTCAGAGGTATTTAGGGGGGTTATTTAGTCCAATTCTATTTCATACACAGTCCAATTAGTTTTTGTCGCAACTTTGTCATAAAATGCTCGGGCACGATAATTATCATCTTTTGTATTCCATCGGATTTTTGTCCATTTCTCTCGTTTGCCGATTGATTTTATTTCGTCCATCAAAAGTTGTGCGGTATCGCTTCCTCTCTCTTGAGGTATAACCACTAAATCATGCAAAAAACCTACATTTATCGCTCTAAGTGGATTAGGTAATGCCCTGAAATGTGCGAGACCAATCAATTTGCCGTCAAAATCGGCAACAATTCCAGTCAGAGGGTTTTCGTTATCCATCAACCAATTCCAAGTTGTAGACACCCCCTCTTCAGTTAGTTCTGATTGGTAGTGTTCTGCATAAACTCTATAAACCTCTAACCAATCATCATAATCTGACACACTTAGCGGACGAATTGAAACCACTGAACACCCCCAAAAAATGTATTTCAAACACAAATTTATGTTTGTTCTGAAATCCTAACTCTTAACAGTAATATTCACAATTAGCATCTTTTGTGTAGCGATCTCTTTTTTGGATTTGATGTATGTCCATACCTCTGTTCCTTTCAGAGGTGTTTATGTGGATGACATTTATCTTCAAACGAAATATCGTTTTACTTAATTGATTAAAAATAGAAATTTCTGTTTCAAAATAATGACAGTCAATCCACTTATCTTAGCGACAAACATATCTTCACTTTCATAATTTGGTTTCTGGTTATTCTTACCCAAAAAAATTTTTTTTGGACAAACCTTTCAAGAAACAGAAAGGCCACCTTTTTACACAGATGGCCTCTTCTTGGGGTAGATCGAATAGTCAGTGTATTGGGGTGGTGGTGTTACACACTTAGGACTCAAAAATAACAATCCTTTTTATTTAAACCTTCACCTCAGTTCTAGGGGGGGTATCGATGCGTGTTGTATCATCGGAACATACTGTCCCAACACTGCATTTCTAACTAATTCACTCTTTGTGAGTTTTGTAATCTTCTCAGCTTGTTCGAGTATGGTTTCAACATACTCATCGTGACGAAAAGATGATTTAATGTGATTTCTTGGTTTCATAAATTTGATCCTTGTTTGTATTTTTTAGATAATCTGACTAAAGCTTTTTGTAATTTTGATGGTGTGATGAAACCCTTTTCTATTAGGGCATCCATAATATGTTCTACTTCTTCTTCCTTACTCAGCTTCATTCTACGAACAGTTGCGATAGTGGATGCTCTTCCTCTGGTTCCATCGAAATCAGGTGCAAAATTCTCGACCATCGAACTCACTGCAACTTCTAAATCTACAAAAAGTCCACGATGTTCATCATCAAGATTTTTACCCAGTGCACTCATTACTGTATCACGACTATGGACAGTGGAGGGAGCCTCACCAAACGGTTGGGTCATTTTCAGTCCAACATAGTTGTTATAACCAAGTGGGTAATATTTGTTTTCTTGTGACATTTTTCTTCTCCATAATCTTTCAACTATTTATAAAGGTTTGGACAAGACGGTAACGAGGTTGGGATTTGATGCAGATCAAAACCAAAAAACTTAAACACCATCCTCTTAATGAAGAGATTTATCGACTTTCTAATGTAGATGACTTGATCCGATCTATTGATGAAATGGGATTACTACAACCACTCGTAATCAATCAAAGAAACGAGGTCATTTCTGGTCACAGACGATTAGAGGCCATCAACAAATTGGGTTGGGAACAAGTTGAAGTAGAGATTGTAGAAACATCAGACCATGAAGAAGAGACAAAACTTCTCATCCATCACAACAAACAAAGGGTGAAAGGTGTCAAAGAGATTCTCAATGAGGTGAAACACCTGATGCCGATCTACTCAGTTGGTTCTGGGAAACGAACTGACTTACTAACCTGTGTTAGGCCTAACACAGGTTCCAAGGCCAGAGATAAAGTCGCAGAAGCCGTTGGTATTTCGTCAGGACAACTCGCACGACTTCTTCTGATAGAAAAAGAACACCCCGAATTTTTAGATTTGATAGAGAACGATGAGATCACCGTTAATCAGGCCTACATGACAATCAACAGGTGGAACCGACAGAAGGATACCGAAAAATCTAGACTAAAATCATCAACGGAAGCATATCCATCAAATTTCATATTCCATCACAAATCATCAATCGACATGACTGAAATAGAAGATCAATCAGTTGATCTTATTTTTACCTCACCTCCTTATTGGAATTTAAGAAACTACGACACAAACAAGGGATTGGGTAATGAACAATCTCCCACAGAGTATGTTTCAAATTTGGTATCTCATCTAAAGGATTGTCAGAGAGTGATAAAAACTACAGGATCGTTCTTTTTGGTAATTGGTGATACTTTCCATGAAAAGAACCTTCAGAATATCCCACATCGTGTCTGCATCGCACTACAAGACGAAGGATGGAAACTCCGAAACACAATCATCTGGAGAAAAACAAATCCGAAACCTTCTTCTGCAAAGGATAGAGCTTCATCGACCTACGAGTTTATCTTTCATCTGGTTTCATCTGATGACTACAAATATCATCAACTAAAAGTTCCCTACGCATCGGAACCAAAGACATCGAAAAATGGTCCTAGGCATAAAAATCTGAACAGTAATGGTCCACTTAAAATCTCCCCTTACATTCCTACTGAGGACGGAAAGAATATTACGGACTATTGGGACGAAAATGTGATTGAGACAGCCGTGGCTCGTGCATCTGGTAATGATTCTGATCTTGAACACCCCGCACCATTTCCCAATGAAGTGGTATCCCTACCCTTACTCATGTCAACGGATGAAGGAGATGTTGTTTTAGATCCTTTTATGGGGAGTGGGACTACAGGAAAGGTCGCAAACCAACTTAACCGCAATTTCATAGGATATGACATTAAAGTTTATCACTAGAAGATTTCTTAATACTAAAAAATCTATTCAGAAATTCAGATAATCCCAAGTGAGAGGACTTAATCTTTTGTTGTCGAATTTCCCAAGTCTCAATAATCACCTGATTATCAGATTTTGCATATACACCTGACAGATTTCTTAATTTTTCTTTTGTTTTTTTAGATGACATTAAATTCAAAACACCGTTTCTGATGACTACATGACTACCGTAGTCAGGTAGTCATCAATTTTCGATTAAATGAAACGATAAACGGACTGTCTGCTGCAACCAACTTCTTTTGCGATGTCAGAAACTCGTTTACCTTGTTCATATAATTCTTTGATCAACCTAGTATTGATTGATTTTTTACGACCTTTGTATTTTCCGGCAGATTTGGCCTTTGCAATACCTTCCATCTGTCTCTCGTAACGAATTCTATGTTCGAACTCTGCAAACAATCCCAAGAGATCAATAAAACATTTACCGATACTTGAACTTGTGTCGATAGGTTGTTCGGTGGCTGAAAGAGTGACACCTTTCTCATTCAGAATGTGAATGATGTTTTGTAAATCACGCAAAGATCTTGCAAGTCTATCAATTCGAGTAACTACAAGTTCATCACCTTCTCTTAAAAATTCTAAAAGTGTTTTTAATTCGTTTCGTTTATCCAGTGACGCACCAGAAACCTTTTCTTCTCTGATTACATCACATCCAGCTGCAGTTAATGACTCAACTTGAATGGTTAAATCTTGTTCGGCAGTTGAACATCGAGCATAACCATACTTCATATTTTTCTCCTTGTAACATTAGGGTCAGACTTGATTTGACAGGTGTAAAAAAAGTTAAAAACCAACTCTATTTTGACAGTTTTCAGTTGGAAAAATTTTGTAACTTAGAGATTACTCTAATTGGACAACCCGAATAGTAGTTGATACTGTCTCTCTGTGTTGCCTCGTAGCTCAGGGGATAGAGCATTCGCCTCCTAAGCGAAGGGTCGTAGGTTCGAATCCTATCGGGGCAGCCACTTAATCTCAAAACGGATAAACTTTTTCAGTTTTGGTGGTTTCTCTACCTTCCCTATCACCGATATGAGCAGCAATCTCTTCAGTAATAAGGTGTCCATAGTATTTCTTAATCATATCAGTCGAAGTGCCCATTTGATTGGCTAAAATGAAAACATTCGCATTTTGTTTCTGGATTTGATTAGTGGCGTAGTAATGTCGGCAAGAATAAAGTGTCCGTGATCCATCCTTTCCACTCTTAGGAATACCAACAAATTTAATCATGGAATTGAATGCAGTTTTGAAACTTTCAACAGGTTTCCCAGTTTTACGGTTCATGAAAACAAACTCATCACTTGATGGATTTGTTCCACCTAATTCTTCAACTCTCAGATCATAGAGATTTCTCAGGTATCTATCTCCACCCTTAGTGAAAACTACATCTCGTTTTTTCTTGGTTTTACCGAAAACTGTTACCACCGATAAATCATTAATTCGTTTGAAATCACCCCACCTTATTGTTCGGGCCTCTCCAATTCTCATTCCTGTATTTGTTAAAATGTAAAAATACTGTTGGAAGATGTATCTATCTTTCCATGCACCAATGGATTTCCCAGACTTCACCCATTCACGCATTCCTACGGTGATTTTCCGATATTCTTCTTCTGTCCAAGTATCCCTCTGTGCATTTTCACTCTGTGGTTTAGGAAAATCAGGTATATCAGCGATGTGACCTTTTTGTTTTGCAAATCGGAATACTGCTAAAATTTCTGTCCTCTCTTTGATTAGAGTTTCATTAGTAGGTGGTTTCTTTTTGAAATTGGTGCGTCTGTAATCGAGAAAATCACTAAAGTCTTTTGTCTTGATGTTATCTATTCTTTTCTTTCCAAAGAATGGGACTGCATAAAGATGCATACCACCAACCACTCTTTTCCACCTTTCGATATCTCTGTCTGTAGTTTTGGTTCTGGTTACACTTACAACAAACTCATCAAATATTTTCGAAAATAGTTGTGGGTTCAAAGTCAAACCCTGCATGACAGAAAAATTTGTTTCATCATACAATTTTGATGCAAGAAATTTTGCTTCCGCAAAATTATCAGTTTTTAGTGACTGTCTCCTGTAACCAACTGCACCCCTGATTTTAATTCTAGCTTGCCACTTAGGATTCCGAACTGATGGGGCCTTGTTAAGATAGAGGACGATCGATCCATCCCCTCTTATGTCGTGGTATTCATCAGTCATTAGTCCACTCTTTTTTCTATACAAAATATAACATTTTTTTAGTTACTAAATCTACAAAAAGTTTGTATAAAGTTTGTATGATATTTTAAGAGATATATTTACAAAAAGTTGTTTATTTTTAATGTTTTAGATGTATTTTTTTGGATTAAACTACCCCTTAGGAGGGGGCTGCTCTATCCTGTTGAGCCACGGGGCCTTACATGGCCTAGATACAGGGTCACAACCAAATTTTAAAGCTGCTTTCGTCCCTGAATTTCAAATTTGATCACATACTCAATAGCAATGTTGGTTTAACTTGAACACCCGCTGCAAAATTACGATACTGCAAAAAACGAATATCGTGGAAAAACGGCTATGAACGAAGTTCGCGGGCGTGCGCTCACGCTAAGAGATGTGTCAGAAGCCTCAGGCGTGTCAGAAATGACGGTCAGCAGAGTGCTGCGCGGTCGCGGAGATGTGTCCGAAGCCACGCGCGAAAAAGTTCTCAAAGCGGCCAACGAGCTTGGCTATGTGCCCAATAAAATTGCGGGGGCTCTGGCCAGCCAAAGGGTCAATCTGATCGCAGTCATCATTCCCTCCATGTCCAACATGGTCTTTCCTGAAGTCATGACAGGCATCAATGAGGGGTTGGAGGATACCGAATTTCAGGCCGTAGTGGGAATAACAGACTATTTGCCCGAAAAAGAAGAAAAGGTTCTTTTTCAAATGCTGTCCTGGCGTCCTTCGGGCGTGATCATTGCAGGCTTGGAACACACGGAAAATGCTCGAAAAATGCTGACGGCCTCAGGCATTCCTGTGGTCGAGATTATGGATATTGACGGGACCCCGGTGGATTGTGCCGTGGGCATTTCCCATCGCCGCGCAGGACGCAAAATGGCAGAGGCTATTGTCGAAGCAGGGTACAAAAAGATCGGGTTTATGGGAACAAAAATGCCGCTCGATCACCGTGCGCGCAAACGGTTTGAAGGTTTCACCGAAAGGCTTGCCAAATCGGGCATTGAGATTGCCGATCAGGAATTTTACTCAGGCGGTTCGGCTTTAGCAAAGGGACGCGATATGACACGCGATATGTTGGAGCGCAGCCCTGATTTGGATTTCCTCTATTATTCCAACGATATGATCAGCGCCGGTGGCTTGCTGTATTTGCTTGAAAAAGGTGCGGATATTCCAAATTCAATCGGGCTTGCCGGTTTCAACGGCGTTGAATTGTTAAAGGGGCTGCCAATCGAATTGGCCACGATGGATGCCTGCCGAAAGGAAATTGGTGAAAAAGCAGCAAAGATCATCCGCAGCCGCTTGGACGGAAGTTTTTCCCAAAGCGACAAAATTATTGAGCTATCACCCAAACTCAGTCACGGGGAAACGCTAAGATGATTCTTTGGATATCGCGCTCTTTGACACCTTAGCAAGAGGCGGTAGTTTGCAAACGAACAATAGAAGACCCAGATGAATTTTAAACGTTACGCAATTTATTTCATGCCAGACGGTTCTTTAGGTCACTTCGGAGCATCTTGGTTGGGATGGGACCCTCTCGCCGGCACCAGGACACCATTTTTGAATCTGCAAGGCTTTGATCTTGATCTTGTCACCTTGACCAAAGCGCCCAGGAAATACGGGCTTCACGCGACTTTAAAACCTCCATTCAGATTGAATTTGTCTCAGAACGAATCTGCATTAATTGCAGGGTTTGAAGAATTTTGCGCAAAACAGGCGCCGGCGCGCAGCGGCAGACTGACACCAAAGATTGTTGGCGGCTTTCTTGCACTGGTCCCTCAGTCTGACCCGGAGCAACTCAATCGGTTAGCGCGCGACTGTGTTACGTTTTTTGATCCTTTTCGGGCGCCCTTAAACGAGGCGGAATTGGCAAAACGGCGAAAACGTCCACTTAACCAGTATCAGGAAGATATGCTATTAAAATGGGGTTATCCTTATGTTTTTGATGCCTTTCGCTTCCATATCACGTTGACTGGGCAGATAAATAATCAGCTGGCAGACCGCCTTATCCCATTTTTAAGCAGTTGGCTTGATCCAATTTTGGAAGATCCTTTTTTCATCAAGGATCTCGTTTTGGCAGGCGAAGATGACAACGGTCAATTTCATGAATTATTGCGACGAGAGCTCAGGGGATGATATTTTGCGCCGGCCACCCGCACAAATTGTAAAACCCGCACATGTGGGCTTGCAGAGCAGGGGCACTCATATTTGCAACCCGAACAGGTCCACGTAAAGCCCTACGACGCATAGCTTGAAGGTCTTTTGCAAACCGCTTCGTTGTTTTAAAATATTAGATCAAACACCACCCAAAGCATCCGGAGGATCGGGTTCTAAGCTGTGTCTTCACTTATAAAAATCCACTTACGCCCAATCACGCCAAGTGACGGTTTTTGGGCTGAGCGGCTAAGATTTTAATCGATGGATTTCTTCCTTTAATCGAAGTTTCTGTTTTTTCATCGTGGCGATGGCGAAGTCATTGGTTCCCGGAGATTTTTGTTCTTTTTCAACTTTGAGGGAAAGTTCTGCATGTTTCTTTTGAAGTTCAGCAACATGATCTACTACGCTCATCTTTGTCTCCTTTTGTTAATCCCTTCAGCGGATCACAGAAAATCATTTCTGTCACGCTGCAGCTGCACAAATTTCATAAATAGGTGAAAAATTGCCTAAAATTGAAACAAACGATCAACCCAAGGCTCTCAAACTTACCAAAGCGCGCGACCCTCGCGCAAAATACCGGTCAGCTGTTGGGTGTAATCATCTTGGTCTGCCGTATGTTTTGGGGACTCATGAAGGACAACTTGGGGCAAAAGCCTAAACGGCGCTTTACCGGATTTGCGCGCTTTAAGAATCATTAATTCACTTCCGCGTCCCTGACGTGAAACGAACGGAGTGACCTCAACGCTCCCCATATGGGCTGGAAGCGCAGAAAGCAGATCCGGAAGACGTTCTGTTCTGAAAATAAAATGCACATAGCCCTTTGCTTTGACCCTACGCGAGGCAATGTCGACCCACGTCGTAAGAGGAGTCGTCTCTCCTCTGGCGCGTTCTTTATCTTGATGGTTTGATCTGCTGCCGCGGGTGCGGTCAAAATAAGGCGGATTGACCATCACATGGTCAAAGCTGAGATCCAAAAGTGAGCGCGGCATCTGCGCTATATCGGCTTCAAAAACCTCATAGGCCAATCCATTTTCTTGGGCATTGCGCCGCGCCAAATCCGCCAGATTGGAATTAATCTCCACACCTTTGACCTCAACTTCGCGAATACGGCGCATGAGGCACAAAGAGGCGACACCTACCCCACATCCCAATTCCAGAACCCGCTCACCGGGCTTTACTGGCAAAGACGCCGCCAAGAGTACAGGATCGATGCCTGCACGGTACCCTTCGCTTGGCTGAAAAATCCGAAGCTTGCCACCTAAAAACAGATCTATTGTCGTATCCTTCGGTCTGTCTGTCATCTGAGAGCTATATCGTGGTCGCGCATCAATTGCTGAGCTTCGATCAAATCATCTGCCCGCACCATCAAACGGCGTGGCAAAATGCCTATGCTGCCTTCCAGTACGCTTGTGTTTACGTCCAATTCAAACACGTCTATACCTGATCCCGTTAAAATAGCATTCGCGTATGCGATGACGGTGATGTCGTTTGTGCGCAAAAGTTCTTTCATGGGGGAATATTATGCAGCGCATTTGCAAGAGTCGAGAAGAGCAATAGGAGCAACATTGCTAAAAGAGCTGAATCACAAACCCCACGACCAGCTGGCAGAAATTCTTGCGCCAGAAATGGCGCGCGTTGACGCGTTGATTCGGGAACGCATGCGTTCAGAAAACGCGCCACGCATTCCTGAGGTGACGGCCCATCTTGTGAACGCGGGGGGCAAACGTTTGAGACCATTGCTCACTTTGGCAACTGCAGCTCTGTGCGGATATAAGGGTCCGTATCATATCCACCTCGCCGCTACTGTTGAGTTCATCCACACCGCGACCCTTTTGCATGATGACGTCGTTGACGAAAGCGGACAGCGGCGCGGCAGACCAACCGCCAATCTGCTTTGGGATAACAAATCATCCATTCTTGTCGGTGATTACCTGTTCTCGCGCGCGTTTCAATTGATGGTCGAAACAAATTCTTTGCGGGTTTTGGATATTCTCGCGAATGCCTCTGCCACCATCGCAGAAGGAGAAGTGCTTCAGCTTACTGCAGCGCAGGATATTTCCACATCGGAAGATACCTATTTAAAGGTGGTTCGCGGAAAAACCGCGGCGCTTTTTTCTGCCGCAACAGAAGTTGGCGGCGTGATCGCTGGTGCCTCTCAAGTGCATGTTGAATCGCTCTATTGTTATGGAGACGCGCTCGGCATTGCATTTCAGATTGTGGATGATTTGCTGGATGTTACGGGAGACAGCGAAAAAACCGGGAAAAACATTGGCGATGATTTTAGGGAACGCAAACTCACCTTACCCTTCATCAAAGCGATTGCCAAAGCAAATGAAGAAGAGCGCAGATTCTGGATCAGAACCATTGAAAAAGGTGAGCAAATCGACGGCGACTTGGAACAGGCACTGTCGTTATTACAGAGCCACGGCGCCATTGAAGCAACGCGCAAAGATGCGATGGAATGGGCACAAAAGGCTCAGGATTCTCTGTCAAATCTGCCAGAACATCCGCTTAGAACACTCCTGAGCAACTTATCGGTTTATGTGGTGGAACGGCTGACCTGATCTTTGCCATTCCAAGTCCGAGCCGCCCTCACCCACCAATTGGGCTGGGTTTTGGCAAAATGGGCTTCGGCTTCCTGCGCGTCAGCCCAGCTTGAAAAAAGTGCGAAACAGGTGGCACCGGATCCTGACATGCGGGCAAGTTTGGCACTTGGCCAGTCTCTGAGCGCGCTCAGGACTTCTCCAACGATCGGACGCAAGTCTGTTGCAGGTGCTTCAAGATCGTTCCTTTGCATGATGAGCCAGTCTATCCAATCTTCTGAAGAGTGAAGCTCGGGCAGCTCTTTAGGCAGGGGCGCGTTAAATTTCTCTGTGAGAGCCGCAAATACTTTGGGTGTAGGAAGGTCTACTCCGGGGTTTATGAGAAGAAAATTCAACACCGGGGGATCACCAAGATGGGTCAGACGTTCCCCGATACCCTCCATCCGAGACAGTTCGGGCGACATCGATACAGGCACATCCGCGCCCAATTTGCTTAAACCGTCCAGATCCGGAACGGCAATATTCCAAAGCGAACTCAGAAGATGGAGTGTCGCCGCAGCATCACTGGATCCGCCCCCTATGCCCGCGGCAGAAGGAAGATTTTTTATCAACGAAATCTTTGCCCCAACAGGTTCTCCGATCTGCTTCGCCAAAAGATGTGCAGCCTTCAGAACAAGGTTGCGTCCGTCCGCGGGAATGCCTTCACAAAAAGCCCCGCTCACCGATAAAGACAGGTCATCCGCTGGTTCGACAATAATCCAATCACCCTGATCTATATGCACTACCAGTGAATCAAGTTCATGATAGCCATCAGACCTGTGCCCTGTGACATGGAGGCAAAGATTAAGTTTTGCCGCGGCAAAACGCTCAGTCATTTTGGGCAGAGCTTAAAGTGGGGGCGCTGCTCTCCTGGATCAGAACCTCGTCCAGACCAATTTCTAATTTCAATCTGATCCGCGTTTCATCTTTTTCTTCAGGATCAAATGAAAGTGCCCGACGCCATTGAAACCGAGCTTCGCGTTTGCGACCAACGGCCCAGTAGGCATCTCCAAGATGATCGTTGATGATCGGATCAACAGGCATCAATTCCGTTGCTTTTTCCAAATGACCAACGGCCTCGTCATGTCGGTTCAATTTATACAAAACCCATCCTAGGCTGTCTACGATATACCCGCTGTCGGATCGTAGTGATACAGCCAGTTCAATCATTTCCAAAGCCTCATCAAGCTTGAGCTTTTTCTCGACAAGCGAATAGCCAAGGTAATTCAAGACATAGGGTTGGTTTGGTTGAAGTTTCAGCGCCATGCGAAAATCTGCCTCGGCCTTATCCCATTGATCAAGTCGTTCAAAGGTCATTCCCCGAGAATAATACAATACCCAATTTTGTCTCTGTTGCGCATCAAGAATTTCAAGCGCCGTGTTATATGCCCCAACGGCCCCTTCAAACTGCTCTGAATAACGCAGTTCATCGCCCAGTTCTTGAAAAACCACAACCGCGTCTGGTTGTTTGGAGGTCAAGTCGCGCAAAACGTCAATCGCTTCGTCCCGCCGTCCATCTTTTGACAAGGCTTCTGCACGTCCAATTTCCGCAATAAGAGACTCCGGAGCGTCTTGGGGAATTTTCTTGAAGGTCTCCGCGGCGATATCAAATTGTTCAAGATCAACGAGTATTTGCCCGCATAGCAAGGTGGCTTCGGTGCTCTCTTCTCTCAAAAACTCTGCAATTCTGGCAAACATGAGCGTATTTTCGTCGCTATCATCAGCAGACAAAATCTGCGCGACCGTCAAAAAGACCTCGGCCACTCCATGACGGGGATCACCAACCAAGAGGCTGTTGGGTTTCTGACGGCCAAGAATCTTTTGGTAAAGCTCTGACAGTGCCGGTGAGGGACGATCGCCAAAACTCGCTTCGAAATACTCTTTGGCATCATCAAATTTCCCCTGTTGCATCAAAGCACGAATAAGAGCGATCAAATTCCGGTTTGTTGCCGCACCACCTCCATCGAAATAGGTTTTGAGCGTGGTTTCTGCAAAATCTGCATCGCCTTTGGACAAATACAGAAGGGCTTTGTGATAGTTTGCAAAGCCTGACAGGTTTTTGTCTTCGGCAATCTTTTCAAACTGTGCTACGGCTGCCTCTGTCCTGCCCTCCCCGGCCAATGCCCAGCCTTTGATCAAAGCGCTCAAAAGAAAACTGCGCCCCGCTTCTTCGCTATCAAGCAGTTCCAGCACTTTTCGAAAGTCCTGCTTTTTCACTGCCTCAGCAAGCATAACGGAATGCACGAAATAACTTCCAGCTCCGTTTTTTTGAAATACCTCAGCAACATTGACCGCTGATGCCATCCGCCCCATTGCAACATAGGCGATCACAAGATCCTCCATCGCCCGCAAATTATTGCGGTCGCGAGAAATGACCCGTGCGTTGTAAAGAGCAGAAGCTTCAAAATCGCCGAGATACCCAGCTTGACGCGCAGCAAGATACGATCCGGCCACCTGACGCGCAAAAGCAGCATCACACCACAAAGCGCCAATCAGAGGCAGCATGAGAACTAGTTTTCGCAATTTGACGGTTCCAACATGATTACCCATGAAGGAAAGATAGGTCTTCGCTACCTGTAAAGCAATGGCCAGTCCAAGAGCTAAAAAGGCAACTTTGGGCGAATATCACAGGCATCACATATTTGGATAATTCGGCCCATCTCCGCCCTGAGGTGTCACCCAAGTGATGTTTTGGCTCGGATCTTTGATATCACAGGTTTTGCAATGTACACAGTTCTGGAAATTGATCACAAAGCGGGCATCTTTGCCGTCTTCTTCAACAACCTCGTAAACACCAGCCGGACAGTAACGTTGAGCGGGTTCTGCGTATTTGGGCAAGTTCACGGAAATAGGAATATTTGCGTCGCTGAGCTGCAGGTGCGCCGGTTGCGCTTCCTCATGGTTGGTCATGGAAAATGACACATTCGTCAAACGGTCAAAGCTGAGTGTCCCATCAGGCTTTGGATAAATGATCGGATCATGTTTTGACGCCTCTTCGGTGGATTGGGCGTCGGTTTTTCCATGTTTCAGCGTACCGAAAAGAGAAAACCCGAAAATCGTCTGAAACCACATATCAAATCCGCCAAGCGCAAGTCCGCCAAGCGGCCCATAGCGACCGGCCAGAGGCGCAACATTTCGCACTTTCTTTAGGTCCTTACCGACGGGACCTATTCGCAGCGCAGCATCATATTCGTGTAACACATCAGAGGAACGGCCGTCCTTGATCGCCTTATAGGCCGCCTCTGCGGCCTCAATACCAGAATGCATCGCATTATGATTGCCCTTAATCCGTGGAAGGTTCACAAGTCCAAGTGAACACCCAAGCAAAGCCCCACCTGGAAAAGCGGCCTTGGGAATGGACTGAAAACCACCTTTGGTCACTGCGCGCGCGCCGTAGGCAATACGTTTGCCACCTTTCAAAAGCTCAGCAATCTTTGGATGATGCTTAAAGCGTTGGAATTCCATATACGGAAAGAGATGTGGGTTTTTGTAGTTCAGATCCACGATATAGCCCACATAGACCTGATTGTTGTCCAGATGATAGACGAAGGATCCACCTGAATTCTTGAAACCAAGAGGCCAGCCCATCGTATGGGTGACTTCGCCTTCGTTGTGCTTTTCTGGGCTGACTTCCCAGATTTCCTTCATTCCTAGACCGAATTTCGGAACATCAGCCGATTTGGCAAGGTCGTATTTTGTCAAAACCTGTTTTGACAGCGATCCGCGCACGCCTTCTGACAGGAAGACATATTTGCCATGAAGCTCCATTCCCGGTTCATATCCGTCCGAAAGGGTGCCATCGGGATTTTTCCCAAATTCACCGGCAACCACGCCTTTGACCTCACCGGTTTCCCCAAAAACCAATTCTGAACAGGCCATGCCGGGGAAAATTTCAACACCCAGCTCTTCGGCCTGCTCTGCAAGCCATCGACACACATTGCCCATCGAAACAATGTAGTTTCCGTGATTGTTCATCAATGGGGGCATGAACCAATTTGGCAGCCTAATTTTGCCTGCCTCTCCAAGGACATAGAAATTGTCCTCTTTCACCGCAACGTTTACTGGGGCACCTTTTTCTTTCCAATCTGGGATCAACCGCGTCAATCCTTTGGGATCCAACACCGCCCCAGAGAGAATATGCGCCCCAACTTCAGAGCCTTTTTCCAGAACAACGACTTGGAGGTCTGCATCAAGCTGCTTAAGACGGATAGCCGCTGAGAGACCCGAAGGGCCAGCGCCCACAATAACGACGTCATACTCCATCACTTCACGTTCAACTTCACCCACAGCGCGCTCCTCTTCCTTGCCCGGCATTCGTTGCAGACAAACGGATAGCTTGTGAAAAAGGTTTTCGTCAATGCGAAGACGCCGATTAAGTGGTGGTTTGCGGCAAAAGGCCCTGCCCTAGCCTCAGAAATGAAGAAAAATTATTGATTTACGCCTTGATTTGTCCATTTTTGGTTGCAAAGAAGAATAATCACCTTCAGCCTTGCGGAAAGGGCCATTGGCAGCGTCATGTGGCCCTCAATTTTTGAAACAAACTAAAGAAGCCTACGCACGATGGAAAAAATTCCAATGACCAAAAAAGGGCATAGTGCCCTAGAGACAGAGCTCAAGCAGCTCAAATCGGTCGAACGCCCAGCCATCATCAAAGCCATCGCAGAAGCGCGTGAACACGGAGATCTGTCGGAAAATGCAGAATATCATTCCGCGCGCGAAAAACAGAGCTTTATCGAAGGGCGCATCAAGGATCTTGAAGGTGTCTTGTCGTTGGCAGAGGTGATTGATCCTGTAACGCTGTCAGGCGCCATAAAATTTGGGGCTACTGTCACTCTGATTGACGAAGATACAGACGAGGAAAAAACCTGGCAAATCGTCGGGGAACACGAGGCCAATATTGAAGAGGGTCTGTTAAACGTGAAATCCCCAATTGCACGCGCCTTAATTGGCAAAGAGGAGGGCGACAGCGTAGAAGTGCGTACTCCTGGTGGTGAAAAATCATACGAAGTGGTATCTATCGCCTATTGTTAGGATACCGCCCTTATTCTGGAAATCGTTCAATAAATGGATATTGACCCCAAAAGAGACACGTCAAAGTCGCCGTTTACAAAACGTCAGACCAGCCGGTTAAGCGTGCCTGAGATACTTGGCTATCTTCTGGCTGTGGTATGGGTCTTGTTTTCTCTGTTTTTAATCCTTTCCGATCGTTTGAATTCCGATAGTGCCTTGCTTAACCAATTGCTGGTTATGTTTATGCCTTTTGCAATGATTTGCCTAAGTTTGATAATCATGCGCACCTCGCGTGTCATGCAGGAAGAGACAAGGCTTCTGCAAACGGCAATTGATGCGCTGCGCAAGACCTATATGGACCAACAAAAGTTAAACGGTCAAACCAACCCAGAGGCATTTGTCCTGCGCCGTTTGGATGAAATTTCTTCTACTCAGCGGAAAATGCAGACCGCTTTGACAATGCTGAACACTGAACGGGTCACTGAACGGGAAAGACAGATTTCCGGCCCGCAAAAAACGAATCACCCCGACGAAAAAGACAGCCAAAAATCACTTGAACTGGGAACAACGGCCGAAGATCTGCTGAATCCCTTGTCGATTGATGATTTTATCAGAGCCCTGAATTTTCCAGAAACCGCAGATGATGAAGAGGGTTTTGCCGCGCTGCGGCGCGGTCTAAAAGATCGGGAAACGGCTATCCTTATTCAAGCGGCACAAGATGTATTGACCCTTCTTAGTCAGGACGGAATTTACATGGATGATTTGCGTCCCGATATGGCGCGCCCTGATGCATGGCGCCAATTTGCTCAAGGGGAAAGAGGGCGGAAAATCGCAGCACTCGGAGGAATTCGAGATCGCTCATCGCTGGCATTAACAAATGGACGGATGAAGCAGGACACGATTTTCCGTGACACCGCACATCACTTTCTAAGACAATTCGACAAAGTGTTTTCAAAGTTTGAAAAACGCGCGACAGATGCAGATTTGTCTGCATTTTCTGATACCCGCAGCGCACGTGCTTTTATGCTTGTAGGACGTGTGGCCGGTACGTTCGACTGACCTCAAAAGCGCTCCGGATATTCAACGCCCAAAACCGATTTAAGAAATTGTCTTAATGACAATAATTTCCCTGTTGATTTTCTATGCCAGACTTTAATCTTTCAACCAAAACACCGATGAGTTCCAAGGTTTCAGTTGGGCAACTTCCGGGATCAACTGAATGCCACAGCGAAAATCCTTCCAGAATAGGTTGTGCTGTTTCAATCAATAACGCAGCTTCTTCTTTGCTCAGCGCCAGAAATACAGTCCCTTGTGAATCCGCAGACGTCATCGTTTTTCCCATCCATTCCCTTCGAAAAAAAGCACACAGGACCGCTGCGGAAGTGTACCTCATCGGAGCGACCGTCACCTGTGATGCAGATTGATTTGTTACCCGTTACCCGTTACCCAATTACGCAATTAACGAAATGAGCGAACCACCCAAATTTGATCAAATCAATGCATCGAAATTAGCGACTTCTCCTGCTCGTTGCCAAACAGAGAGCGACCTGTGCACTTTTTTTCTATAGGTTGTTTTAAGTCACGAATTGAATCTTGAAAATATCCAATATTTTTAACACAATAGTACAAATTATTTAGCACCAATGTATGATTTATTTTACTTTAGTGGATGGCATGTGTTACACTAAAATCGTATTTAGGCAAACGTAACATCCTTAATTCAAAACCTTGATTGATCAAATGAATGTATAAAAAACCGTTAAATCTGGAAATGCTCAAAGCATTTGTGACACTTGCAAAGTGTTTGAACATCACTCAAAGCGCGCAACTTTTGGGTGTAACTCGACAGACGATTCGCCGACATATCGACGAATTTGAAAGATTAAGAGAAGAACCATTATTTTTGCTGGATAATCGTCAGTACCAGTTAACCGACCTTGGTCGGGCCAGCCTAGAGGAAGCCGAAGATATTGTATCGCGGGCCGAAGCCTTGTCCGGACAGAATAACGGTCACGTTTATGCAAGAAACATTGACGGCTTGGAAACGCTCACTTTCACGGATGAAGAGGGTAAAATCCACCGGTCCCAACAACATTCAATCAGTTCTCTTTGGACGACAGGGTTACCACTTTTACAACAATTGTTCGAAGCATGGGGGAGCGCCAAAACCCAGTTGGAACACTCTTCTCTTTCGGCAATCAGACCATTCTTGGTGGTATATCGAAAATCCCAAAAAGGGTGGGTCTGTGTGGAGATCGGAGACCAATCCGCATATTCAAGATGGTTTGGATGGTCTTGGGCAAAAAGTGCTGTTGGGCTCCTGTCCGAGGAAGATGCCGCAGGAACCGATATAAATAATTTTGTCTCCAGCGCTTACTTGCGAATTTTCCAAGAAGGAGGCATCCGATACGATCATCTATACGCGCACCTGCCACGCCCAGATTCGTCGGTTCCCGAACCTGCAAGCTTTCAAAGACTGCTCTGCGGTTTTGTGTTTCCAGACGGTCATCCCGCGTTGGTTGTGCTGGTTGTCATTTCGCGAAATGTGCTAATCGAACATGTCACACAGGAGGAGCTTGCACAGGTATCCAAGTCTTATTGTATCCATGCCATAACCTTATAAATTGTACAAAGTTTCCCTGTTACACAAAAAATATGCTTTGGATTGTCTTCATTCGTTGTAATTCTGTTAAGCATGAACGCTTAACAGGAGACTTCACAATGAACGCTAGTGAAAAATTTGCTCAAATCTGTCGGATCTCGACGATCATCAATGACCTCAACATGATGGGGATAACGATTACCGTTGGTTCAGATTTTAATGAGTATAAATTGATCCGAGAAAAACAAGAAAACAGGTCAAATATTTATCCGATGTTTGACAGCACCTGTTCCTTTGTCGACCATACCAACGGATTTTGGATTGTTGGATCAAACCAACAGGGCAAGGTGGTACATACCCAAGCAATCCGTTTGTTGGAAATGAGTTCCACATCTCTTGATGAGCACCTTATGCTGCACAGGCATAAATACATCACCCCCGGCACGACACCAAATCCTGATAAGACATTTTTCAAAGTGCCAGGATCTTTGGAACACATAAAAGGGAAGGTCTGTTATCATGGGGAATTCTGGATCAGCAGCGAAGAACGCAACCAGAGCCTGACGCAATTGTTGAGCCGCGTTGTCTTTGACCTTGCCTTGTCCACGTGGAACCCAGATTTTGTATTCGGGTTCGTACCACTTACTTTGGCATACAAAGGAATCCCCGCCCGCTATGGATATTGTCACTCGGAGCATGGAATTTGGGCTGGCCCAGAGAATGAGGTTACATCGGAAGAAGCCCTCGTATGGATGAGCCGAAAAGATTTGGAAAACACAACCTCTAATAGTGTCGTCGAACTCATTCCAAAACCAAAACTGAAACCCGCGCTTTACGCCAGCTGAGCGAAATCCAGACGGCTTAAAAGAAAATATTAAAATTACCATGGGATGCAAAATTTTATTTCTTTCTATTAATAAGATATTTAAGACTAAAATTAATATCTCGATGGACAGTTAGTTTATGATGCTTTGCGCAAGATAAAAGCCTTGGGTTGAATACTATGAAATTTATTTACACAGTTGCAGTACTCAGCCCAATTCTTGCCAGCGCGGCCTTTGTTATGGAGTTAACTCTGGTTCCTATTGTGCTGCCCCTTTTGCAGACAGAGCTGGAACTTACTGTTCAGGAACTGGCCCGCTTTTACAACGTTTATGGAATTGCAGTTGCCATCGCTGTTTTGCTTGGTGGATATTTGGGGGACACTCTTGGTTTACTGGCTGTCTACATTGTAGGAATTTTGCTTTTCATCTCGGGAGGGGTGATATTGACCGTCGCCACCTCAGAGCTGACTTTTTTAATGGGACGTATTGTCCAAGGGTTTGGAGGGGGATTGTTTTCCCCGATTGTCCCAGTTCTCCTCACCAGCATTCTATCAGAAAGGCCCGGGAAAATACTTATCATATGGGGCAGTGTCGCTGGGATAATCGCCGCATTTGCACCTATTTTAGGTGGCCCCTTGATTGCACAATATGGTTGGAAAACGGCCTTTTACATTATTGCAGGGCTCAGCGTCATTTCTCTCTTCACATTGCAACAAAAATACCTGCAAAATTCCAAAGTAGAGACGTTTTTATTCAGTGATTATCGAGACCTGTTTTCACTGCAAAACATCTGGCTCCTGTATGGTTACATTTTTTTGACCTACGGATGCATCATTTTGTTTACCTTCCTTCTGCCACTTCAGCCCAGCCACTATGGGCGCACTGCAATCGAAACGGGTTGGATTTTTGCTGTACTTTGGCTGTCTTTTTCTGGTTTCAGTGTCATCTTGCGAAACAAAATAGACGGCCCTCATCTGCGTAATGTGCTTTTAGCCGCACCGGTTCTTATAGCCTGCAGTTTTTTGTTATTGAGCGAAGTTGATCAATTTGAAATGCTGATCCTTGCAACCGTGGCGCTTGGGGCCGGATTTGCCTGTGCGAATGCGCCGTCTACGACATTGGTGCTGAGATTCGCACCGACAGGTACAAAAGGATTGGCCTCAAGCGTCGACATCACCTTCGCGTGCCTCGGTGCCGTCTCAACAGTTGGGCTTATGGCGGCGTTTTCAATGAGCCACATCGTTCTCGTGGTATGCGCTCTTTGCGCATTGGCCTTTTTATGTGGATTACTTTACAGAGAGGCTTTACCAGAATTGGAAGCCTAAAAGGCCGAATAAGGGATATATCGAACGAGATCATCCGGATGGATCTCCCTGCCTCGATCATCCAGCTCGACAAGGCCATCCGCCCAACTCAGGCCGGTTATCCTTCCCGAACCTTCGGAGGCGAAAACCTCAGCACGACCGTCCAATAATCGCGCCCGAAGATATTCAAAACGGCCCGGTTTTTTCGATTTTGAAAACGCTGCCGGCACCAGAAAGCCCTCTGCGCGTTTCCAATGCCCCCCAGCAAGAATACGTAAGGCCGGCTGGGCAAAGACCAATGTGCAAACAAGGGCCGCGACGGGATTTCCAGGAAGTCCAAAAACAGGCAGTCCCTTCCAAAGCCCCATCGCCATGGGGCGCCCCGGCTTCACCGCAATACGCCACATGTTCAATGCGCCTTCCCTGCGCAGAAGGGAAGACATATGATCCTCATCCCCTGCAGAGGCGCCACCGGTGGTCAATAAAACATCACATTTTTCACTGGCATTATTAAGCAGCTTGCGCAATGTCGATGCATCATCTGCAGCGATCCCGAAATCTACACTGTAAAACCCAAGGCTGGCCATCTGCGACAGTAACATCTGCCTGTTGGCATCGAAAATGTCCCCCTTTTGCGAAGCACTGCCAGGTTCCAAAAGCTCATCCCCCGTCGAAAGCACGCCAACGCGTAAGGGCGCAAAAACAGTGACATGCGACACGCCAACAGAGGCCAGAACCGCAAGATCAGGAGGACAAACCATATGCCCTTTATCAAAAAGGAGTTGCCCATTTTGTATGTCTTCACCGGCAAGGCGGGTATTTTTGCCAATTTTGAGAGGCCCGCGAAAGGCGATCTGCTGTCCATCTGTGTTCACGTCTTCCTGCAAGACTACGGTGTCAACACCGTCCGGCAGCACGGCACCTGTGAGAATGCGCACGGCACTTCCCTCTGGCACGACCTGATTATAGGGATGACCTGCTGCTGCCCGCCCCTCGACCAGACGCAGGTAAACTGGCCCCTCAAACCGACTTTGATGACCGGCAAATCCATATCCATCGATGGCGGAATTAGCAAAAGGCGGGCTGGAGCGATTTGAAAAGACAGGTTCTGCCAGAAAACGGCCATTCGCGCTGCTCAACAAAACAGTCTCTGTTTTAACCCGCACACCCAGCGCCAATTTGAGCAATTCAAATACTTCAGGCACAGGAACCCAATCCACTCCAGGGGGCAAAGCAAAGCAATCATCGCGAAGCTCCGGCGGGTCAATCATGTTTTCATTCCATTTGCCGGCACGCCCACGATCCAACCCTCTTCTTTTAAAACGCTCTCCTTGACCGTGTTTATATCAAACAAATGGGCAGCATGCATCTCGGTCTGCATCAGACAGGCAAATCGGTCACAAACCTGACGCACCTGACGGGCGTCCAAAATGTGATACGGGGTGTTTGGGTATTTTTCTTCCAGCGGGATCATATAATCAACTTTATAGTAAGAGGGGTAAATCTCTCCGATGACAACGGGCACATGAGGAAGCATTGAACCGGTTTCCAAAGGAAAAACCGCCCCTCGGCGTCCCAGCCAACCCTTGAGCTTATAAAGATGGCTCATTCCCAAAATGGCCTGCGATCCTACAGAGCCTGTGGTAAAGAGTTTCCAAGAACTCTGTGCAGTTTTCGACGCCAGATCAGACTGGCGCCATTCGTTCATTCCGTGTCCATGACGAAGGCTGCCTTTGTGGGGCAACCCGTTTAAACAAACAGAATTGGGCGCACCCCAAAATGGACCAATACCGGGAAATTGCGCGTTGATTTCAGCCGCCACATCAAAGCGATTGTTTTGGTTATCTGATCTGTCCTCGATTCGCTCAGACATCCATTTCCAAACAGAGATGCCATCAGTCCGACCCGTGAGGATTTTTGCAAATCCAGAGGGGTAGCCAAAATTAAAATCAAACCCGATGAAGCTGCGCCTTCCAGCAGCCATTTCACCATCCAATAGATCATGAATCCGCGCCATCGCTTCGGCACGCGTTCTAAAATATTCCGGATGCTGCGATGCGCCTTCGTTTAAACGCGAAACGCATAAATAAATCGCATCTTTTGTTGGCCTCACCGGAGATGGGGTGCTTCTTGCGGACCAATCAACGGCGATGATTGTGTCAAACATCAAAGCCCCGTTTCGGATTGAATGAAATCCGCGATCGCTTGGGTGTCATCCAAATCAAAGACGGGTTTGCCAAGTGAGAGCGTATCATTGCTGGCCACCGCGCGAATTGTGTCGTCGTTGGGGGCGATCAGATCTTGCCCCGTTTCTTTGCGATGTGCTTCGATTTTGGGGTGTCGATCTCTTTTGTAACCTTCAATCAGCACAAGATCGACGGGCATGAGTTTGGCCAAGAGCTGCTCAAGCGTTGGCTCTGCGTCATCACGCAATTCATGCATCAGCGCAAAGCGATTGCGCGAGGCCAAAAGAACCTCTTTTGCGCCTGCCTCTCGATGGCGGAAACTGTCTTTGCCGGGATGATCAACGTCAAAACGGTGATGGGCATGTTTGATGGTGGACACTGAAAAACCACGCGCGCTAAATTCCGCCACCAAACGTTCCATCAGTCCCGTCTTACCAGAATTTTTCCAACCCGTGACACCAAAAACCTTCATGCATTTTCCCCTAGATCATCCTGCTGCCATAATCCTTGCGCTTCAAGCAAGTCTTCCGGTGTATTCACATTAAAGAACGGATCAATCACATCCGTTTCAAAAATCGCCTCGCGCCCCCTGTGTTGGTCTGTCCAAAGCACAACTTTGCGAAGACCGTTCTCGAGGTTTTTCCGTAGATCGTGACGCAAGGCCACAGGCCAAAGCCCAAAGGTCGGCTGGCGCCAGATCCGACCGGCCTCGCCCGCAGTTGCCGCAAGAACAAGGGGGGTTTCCATTCCTCTGGCCTCTTTCAAAAATCTATCTACAAGATCCTCGGGAAAAAACGGCGTATCCGCAGCAACGCTCACAATAAACTCTGCACCATTTTCAAAAGCCCAATCCAACCCTGCAAGCACACCTGCAAGGGGGCCCGCATATCCGTGCAAACTATCCGCGACGACCGGAAAATTCAGATCAGAAAACCGCTCCTTTGGGCCATTGGCATTTAATATTATCGAAGAGACCTGCGGCCTTAGCCGATCAATAACATGTTCCAAAAGGCTTTGTTGGCCAAGCATCAGGCGCCCCTTGTCGCCCCCGCCCATACGGGTTGCCTGCCCACCGGCAAGGATGACCCCAACAGGTAAATTCATCCTGGGGATCCCTTTCTACGATTTTTTTGGGGTTCATCCTGAACATTGTCCAAATCCGCATCCCACAAAAGCCGTTCCTCACCTGACAGACAAATAAATCGCTTCCCCCGCATGCGCCCGATCAGCGTCAAACCAACCTGACGGGCGATATCAACGCCCCAGGCTGTGAAACCGGATCGTGAGGCCAAAGCGGGAATACCCATAGAGGCGGTTTTGATCACCATTTCAGAAGTCAAACGGCCCGTTGTGTAAAGAATTTTATCGCTTGCCTCTATCGCATTCAGCCGCATCCACCCTGCAATTTTGTCCACTGCATTATGACGCCCGACATCTTCCATATAAACAAGAGGTTGATCTTTCTCGCAAAGGACCGTGCCATGAATTGCACCCGCCTCAAGATAAACCGACGGAGTTTGGTTGATCTGATGGGCCAAAGCATAAAGCCAACTTGTTTTCAGCGGCGTTGCAGGCAATGTCAGATGTTCTAACCCTTCCATCATGTCCCCAAACACCGTACCGACCGCACAGCCACTTGTGCGGTTTTTTTTGCCGAGCTTTTCCTCGTAATTGGTTTTGCGCGCCGTGCGAACAACCACGGTTTCCAGTTCTTCGTCATAATCGATACCGGTGATCTCATCGTCAGAAAGCAACATGCCTTGGTTGCGCAAAAAACCAACTGCAAGGTATTCGGGATAGTCCCCTATGGTCATTGACGTCACGATTTCCTGTGAATTGAGGAAAATCGTCAACGGACGTTCTTCGACGACATTGATCTCTTGTATGACGCCAGTCTGATCCTTGCCGCTGACCCGTCGCGTCAGCCTGCCGTGGCTCACGTCCGGAGCGATCAGATAAGATTGGGTTTGACTGGGACGCTTCAAATCAGCAACACTCCTTCGGAATGGCGCCAGTTAACTGCATATTTTCCTTGAAATCCAGACCCGTAGCCGGTTTGTTTTTGGGGCTTTGGGCTAAGGTTTAAAAATTCTGCGCCTCTTGAACTTCTTTCACATAGGCGCGTAATGCTTTGGTTTTATCGGCATCATCATATTCATAAAGCGCGGTTTCCGTGACACCAGACAGTTTTGCAAAATCCGCTCGCAATTTTTGCGGAAAAAACGTCGTGTTTATAGAGTCAAAGCCCGGTATTTTTTGCAAAAGCGATGATGTGCTCATCGCGCAGAGAGCCGGTGCCACAGCACCGTTTTTTGTTGCCAGCTCATAAGCTTTTTCTGCGATCTCTGGCGATACTTCTATGGTTTGCAACACAACGTGAACCGTTTTGCGTGCATGGGCACGGGTGTAAAAATCCGCAACCCGCGGCGTGACACCATAGATTACATCGCCTTTTTCAACGAGAACCTCATGTTTCAATGTCCCTGCAGGACCAAAAATTACCCGCTCTCAGGCATTGATCATCAGACTGCTATGCGCACCCTTGTCAGTTTCATTATTGACCATCGTGAACAAGGTCAGAGAAGGTGGCGCATCGTGGTGATACCGCACAGCCTTTATATGCGCGTCGGGCGCATTCACTTGATCAACAGCGCACCCTGCAAGAAAAACTGCCGCAAGCGCGGCGGCCAGAACCTGTCGCATCCCTCAACAATCAAGGTTCTTAGGAATTCACCAATGCCATAAACACCAGAACAACGATACAGACAATCGCCGTCTTGGTGACCACACTCATAAAGGCTTCAAATGTTTTTTCCTGCACTTCCGTGTCCATTGAGCCGTGCTCATGCTTAGACATTGTACCGTCCTTACTTTGTCAAACTTTGCAGCGTGATAGCTGATTCACTTTGTGCTGTCACCCGAAATAGAGCGCTTTACCTGCTGCGTGACGCCGCACCCGTGGGGTTTAATCCAGATATTGATAAACATATGCGCCCTGATTATTCAAAACGCGGCTCACCTCACCTGTCCCAAATAGGTGATTGAGATGCGCCACAGCCTCAACCAGGGCCAGTCCATATTCGCCCTCTGCGATTGTGCGCTTGAACAAGGGCTGAAAACATTCTGACGCCGTCCTTGGCCTGTTCAAAAAGATCCGCAAACGCCCCAATGCAGAATGATGGTTTTCGATCAATTGCGTAAGACGAAACGCTAGGCCCGTAAAAGGTAATTTATGACCGGAAAGAACCAAATGTTCTAGACGGGCATGAGGTAGAAAGCCTTCGCAGGACAAAAGCCATTCTCCGACCGGATCCGCCTCTGGTTCCGTCACATAGACACCCAAATTAGGGCTGATCGAGGAAATGATCTGGTCTCCTGCGATCACGATGTCATTGTTAACACTCCAAAAAGTTGCATGTTCTGGGGCGTGGCCATTTCCCATGCGTACCACCCAATCGCGCCCACCCATTGAGATCACTTCGCTCTCTTGCAGGCGTCTGTATCCCAAGGGGATAGGGCTCACCATATCAGCAAAATTGAACGGTTTTCCCTCTGCGCGTTCCTTGATGATTGTCTCATCCATGCCTGAACGGCGCCAGAAGTCGATCGTTTCCTGAGGTGGTAATGCCTGTACATCAAGCGTGAGCATACGCCCCATAAGGTAACTGGTACGGCTTGCCCAAAGCTTGGCGCGATGTTCCTGCATAAACCATCCAACTAGGCCGATGTGATCGGGATGATGATGGGTCATGATGACCCGATGCACCGGTTTTCCAGACAGTGGCCCGTCAAGAAGCTTTTGCCAGATGGTTTTCGTTCTTTTTGAATTCATGCCCGTGTCGATGATGGTCCATCCGTCACCATCATCCAGCGCATAAACATTTACATGATCAAGCTTCATTGGAAGCGGCAGGCGGATCCAATGAACGCCTTTTGCCACTTCGATGGTTTCCCCTTCTTCAGGGGGGTGCTCCCAAGGCGTACGAATGCCCGTGTTCATAATGTTCATCAGCCAGCCAATTCTTCGAGGTCAAGCGCATAAAGGTCATCAGCACCTTGCATTGCCTGTGCCAATAATCCGGAATATTCCGGCAGCAGACTATGGATGTAAAATGTGGCAAGCTTTGTGCGCGCACCATCACCTTTTTCATGCGCCGCAGCACAAAGATGATAATACCCGCCCAATACGCGCGCGAATCCTCTCAAGTAGGGCACTGCCCCTGCAAAACGATCAGCCATGTCCTTTTGTGACAGCATCCATTCTGTGGTTTGGCGCAACTTTTCAAGCGCCTCCAAAAGAGCTGTGGAAAGATCCGGATATGATTTCTGCAGCCCTGTGACAGTTTCAGATATTTCATCCAAAAGCGCTCTTACGGCAGTTCCTCCATCCATCAGCTTACGCCCGACAAGATCCATAGATTGAATGCCGTTGGTCCCTTCATAGATTGCCGTGACACGCACATCCCGAAGATACTGTGCCGCACCCGTTTCTTCTATAAAGCCCATACCCCCATGGACCTGAATTCCAAGGTTGGCGACATCAATTCCGACATCGGTACCGAAGGCTTTCGTGATTGGCGTAAACAGTGCAGCCCGCGCTTGCCAATCCCGATCACCGGTTGCATTGGCCATGTCAATGGCCACAGCATTGGACAACGCAATGGCACGTGCGGCAAAAATATCCGCCTTCATCGTGCTCAGCATGCGCCGCACATCCGCGTGGTCCAGAATTGTTCCCGTTGCGTTTTCAATGGTGCTTTTGCCCTGCTTTCGGTCCTTGGCATAGGCCAGTGCATGCTGATAGGCCCCCTCTGCGCCCCCAATACCCTGGCCTCCTACACCGAGACGGGCGTTGTTCATCATGGTAAACATGGCACGCATCCCATCATGCGGTTCGCCGACCAGCCACCCCGTGGCCCCATCATATTGCATGACAGCGGTCGGGCTGCCGTGAAGACCCATTTTATGTTCAAGGCTCACAACCTTCAACGAATTGGCAATCCCTGCATCACCATTTTCATCAGGCAAACGTTTGGGCACAAGAAAAAGCGAAATGCCTTTTGTCCCGGGCACTCCGTCGGATAGGCGTGCAAGAACCAAATGGCAGACATTTTCTGAAAAATCGTTATCCCCCCATGAGATATAAATTTTTTGCCCAGTGATGGCATAGGTGCCATCGCCATTCTCTTTGGCGGTTGATCGCAATGCGCCAACGTCAGAACCAGCTTGGGGTTCTGTCAAATTCATGGTGCCACACCATTTTCCACTGATCAGCTTGGGCAGATATACAGCCTTGATCTCATCACTTGCGTGATGTTCCAATGCTTCGATCTGGCCCTGAGTCATCAGCGGATTCAACTGCAAAGACAGACAGGCTGCTGACATCATCTCATTGACGGCAGTGGTCAGCGTCATGGGAAGCCCCATACCGCCGTAATCTGGACCGGCTGCGATAGAAACCCATCCCCCTTCCGCGATGGCATTATAGGCCTCAGCATAGCCAGGTGATGTCCGCACGACACCATTTTCCAAAACGGCCGGATGCTGGTCTCCCGCGCGTTGAACAGGTGCCAACACCTCTTCACATAATTTGCCAGCTTCGCCTAAAATTGCGCTTACAAGATCTGGCGTCGTTTCGCTGAAACGATCCGTCTGCGTCACTTTGGAAAATCCCAAAATGTGATCGAACAGGAACTGATATTCATCCAATGGGGCTTTATAGGGCATGCACTTTCCTTGAATTCCCGCTTGGCACAACGGGCCTTTGCCTTTATCTGGCTGAGTGATTAACATTTTAACCTCAAATGGCAAATCCAAAACCGGAACGCAGCGTCAGAATGAGCGATATCCATACAAAAACCTTTGCGGCGGATGCCATTGGAATTGGTGAAGGCGTAGAAATCCTTCGCGCAGGCGGGCTTTTGGCCTTTCCCACTGAAACTGTTTACGGTCTTGGGGCGGATGCCACCAATGATATGGCGGTCGCACGCATTTACGCGGCAAAGGGTCGGCCCAACTTCAATCCATTAATTGCCCATTTTTCGGATGTAGCCTCTGCAAAATCTCATGTGCTTTGGTCAAATGGGGCGGAGATTTTAGCGGATGCATTTTGGCCGGGTGCGATTACCTTTGTTGTGGAAAAACGCAAAGACAGCAGACTTTCGCCCCTTCTCAGCGCGGGTCTGCCCAGTGTTGCCATTCGTGTCCCAAACCATCCCGTCGCCGCTGATATTTTACATCGGCTAGCCGGTCCCATTGCCGCACCTTCGGCAAACCCCTCGGGCGCGATCAGTCCCACGACCTCAGAACATGTTCTTGCAGGCCTTTTTGGTCAAATCGAGGGGGTTGTCGATGGTGGGGCCTGTCGTCTTGGACTGGAATCGACCATTATTGACCTGACTGCTGAGCCCACGCTCCTTAGGCCAGGTTGCATTCCTGTTGAGGCCATTCAAGATGTATTGGGAAAACATTTACTTGTTGCAACTGCCCAAGACGGGATCAAAGCGCCCGGTCAGCTGAGCTCCCACTATGCCCCGCGCGCAGCTTTGCGGCTGAACGCCACTTCAAAAATCAATGAGGACGTTTTACTCGGCTTTGGCGAAATGGATTGCGACCTTAACCTGTCGCCAAGCGGCGACCTCACAGAAGCCGCTGCCCATCTTTTCGCGTATCTTCACCGCTTGGACAATCTTAACATTGCCCGGATTGCGGTTGCCCCTATTCCGGAACATGGGTTAGGGCAAGCCATCAACGACCGGCTCATTCGTGCCGCAGCACCACGGGCGTGAATGTGCTTCCAGCCCGAGCGAACAGTCAAAACGCAAGCACCCCTTATATTTAGCTGTGTTTACGCATGTCCTGCATCACTTGACAGCAAAAGCGCATTTATCCCCAAAAGGTCAAGTGCCGCCTGCCATTTCCCATCATGATTACTGTCTAAAACCAGCGCTTCGTCCGCATCCACAGTCAACCATCCATTTCGAAGGATTTCGGCCTCAATCTGTCCCGCACCCCAGCCAGAATAGCCCATGAAAAGACCCGCATGAGAAGGGTTTTCACCTTTTGCCAAAGATTCAATCACGTCTCTGGTTGATGTTAAAGACAGGGTTGTCCCAACAATTTGGGTGGAATTTTCAGAAACAAAATCGCTGGAATGCAGCACAAAACCGCGCGATGTTTCCACGGGACCGCCAAACAAGATTGGCACTTCTCTGCCACTTGAGTATTCAATTGAAAGTTGCTCGCAGAGCCCCCGAAACGAACCTTGTCTCAAAGGTTTGTTAACGATGAGGCCCATCGCACCTTTTTCAGAGTGATCGCACATATAGATAACGGAGGTTTCAAATCGGGGATCCCCCATACTTGGCATCGCGATCAAGAATTTTCCTTTTAAGTCCAAAGGCGAGTCTGGTTCAGGCATACTTTAAGAAACCGTGCAGGGTGTTGATCCATTGTAGCTATAATATAGCTCTCAATCTGCTCTCTGCAAAGTGACTTGGCAAAATCATTTTTTTTACCCATGAAGGAGATATGGAAACCTATGTTAAAATTTGTGTCACCTTTTTTGTGATCCTTTCCTCTGTGATTACGCCAAGCAAAGGTCAAAGCAACACAACTGGATTGGAACAGGTTCAGATATTGGCAGGTTGGCAAAACAGCGATGGCACCTATACTGCGGCCGTCGAGATTGATTTGGACAGCGGCTGGAAAACTTACTGGCACGCACCCGGTATGGCAGGCATTCCGCCACAGTTTTCGTTCGAAGGGTCCAAAAATCTGAAAAAGGTTATGTTTAGCTGGCCGGCCCCTGTGTTGTTTGGGGACGATCATATCTGGTCAATCGGGTATAAAAGCCATTTAATCTTACCAATGAGGGTGATCCCTGAGGATCGCGAGCGTCCTGTTCAATTGCGGCTGAATGCAGAAATTGGGATTTGTGATAAGGTTTGTGTACCGGCAGAATTTTCTCTTTCTTCTTCACTGCACCCCAAACGCACGAAACGAACCGCGAAAATCGTCGCGGCCTTGGCATCAAAGCCAAAATCCAAGACAAGTGTTAATGCTCAGAATGTGACATGTGCATTTCTACCCTCAAGTAACGGAATGAAAGTATCCGTGCGCATGTCCTTACCGGCAACTGGGGATCGAGAAGTCATTATGGTGGGATATGACCAGATCGGGCATTGGGTGCAAAATGAAATCGCTGAACGGTCCGGAAACGAATTGACAGGAGAAGGGATCATTCGCCGTGACTCAGGACAATTGGCAGCAATCGATAGATCAAAAATTACTCTGACCGTGGTCAGCAACACGATGGCTGCAGACCTTGGAACATGCGTAGAATGACAAACCCTAGACCGGCCTGCGGGCGCGCTTGCGGGCAGTTATAATATCGCCCAAAAAGCTCAGCACAAATATGAGCAAACACGCCGCAATAGTGCCGCCCATAAACAGCATCAATGCCTTTGACATGATACCCGAATTTGCCATGACGGGTGCAAAAATAGATGGCAACCGATCAAATGCAATCGCCCAACCCATCGTCACCCCGAACCAACCCAACAACAAGACGCCAAGTCCACTAAGCGCAAACGCGATTTTACGTGCGCGTCCCCAAATGGCAAATCGGAATGATTTGAAAAGCCGCTGAAAATCGTGCTGCACCGCGATCAAGGCAGGAACCACCAAAAGGACAAGAAGCATCCCAAAGCCCAGTCCATAAACCAACGTGATCACGGTCGGTTTTAAAAACTGCGCTTGCGAAGAACGTTCGTAAAGTAAGGGCGCCAATCCCAAGACGGTTGTAAGTGTGGTCAAGATCACGGGTCGCAAACGATCAGCCGTGCCGGCAATTATAGAGGGCACCAATCCCCGTTCTTTTGCATATTCGTCAATTGTGGTGATCAACACGATGGAATCATTGATGATGATGCCTGTCATCCCCAAAAGCCCGACAACGGTAAACATGGACATGGGTACTTCCCAAATATAATGCCCATAGATCGTCCCAACGAGCCCAAATGGTATCACCGACATGATGACAAGAGGCCTTGACCAGCTTGCAAAAACCCAAGTCAAAACAAGATAGATGCCTGTAAGACATAATATCAAACCTGTGCGGGCATCATTCAAAAATTGATCTTCCTGCTCTGAGAGACCTGAAAGTTGCCAATCCACCTGACGCTTGCTTGCAATATCTGGAAGAATTTCTGTCTCCAAAGCCATCATAACTTCATCTGCGGCCGCAGGATCGTCTTCTGAAATATCTCCAGTGACCGATACAATGCGAATACCGTTTTCACGCCGAACCGTGGAAAATCCCGCGCGTTGTTTGACGCTCACGATATCGGCCAATGGGACATATGTTCCTGAAGCACTGCGCAATTGCATATTTTCAAGAAAATCTGCCGTCAATTCTTCTTTGGGAAGCTCAACCCGTATCGTCGCACTACGCGACCCGACAGGATATGTCGCGGCTTCAAGTCCGTTCAAACGATTGCGCAATGTCCGCCCCAGATCATCGATCGTAAAGCCCAGCATTTCGCCTTGGGCGGTCAGTTCAAGTATCAGCTCTTCTTTGTCATAGGCCAAATCATCTTCAACGGCCGAAACGGCTTCGAAACGGTTCAATGCTGTCTTAAGGTCTTCTGCTGCCCCCTTCAAAGTTTCAGCACTTGCCCCGTAAAACTGCACGTCCAGCGCGTCTCCTCCGGGTCCAGAACGCCATCCACGGAACGAAATGGTTTCAACCAGAGGATGCTCACGCACTTTGTCTTGCAAAGCGCCCACAAAGACAGAACTTGAAAAAGGTCTGAGGTCAGGATCATTGAGTTCGATTGAAATAGCGCCCAATAAATCTTTTGATTTCGTTTCAGTGCCAGAAAGGGCGCGGCCTGAATTGCTTCCTATTTGGGCCAAAACATATTCGACCGGGTTTACACCATGTTCTGCCTCAAGCTCCTTCGCCACCTCTTCGACAGCACGTTGCATTTCCTGCATCATGGCTTGGGTGTCTTCTCTCTGTGCGGAAGATACCATTGCAAAATTTCCGCTCACAGAGGACTGTTCGGGCGCGCTAAAAAATCTCCATTGCACTTCTTTTGTGATCACCATCACAACTTGAGATGCCAGAAGGGCCACCGCCCCGGCCAAAACGACATACCTTGCCGATATAACCGCAGCGATCACCCGACGAAAAATCGTGTCCCGAATCCATTCAAAGCCTGCATTTACAGTGCGACTTGGCATGTCGTACCAATGGTCTTTGACACTGTGTTTTAGCGAATGTGCCATATGATTTGGCAGAATTAAGAAACATTCAACAAAAGATGCCGCCAAAACAACCGACACAGTAAATGGAATATCGGCAATCAGATCACCAAAGCGCCCTCCAACGGAAACCAATCCGAAAAACGCAATGATCGTTGTCGCAGTCGCTGCAAATACCGGTAAGGCCATACGATGCGCAGCCGTTTCAGCTGCGGAAATCGGATCAAGCCCCATGCGTGCGCGATGATCGGCGTGCTCACCCACCACGATGGCGTCATCCACAACAATTCCAAGTGTAATCAAAAGCGCAAATAGCGAAATCATATTGATTGTGATACCGGCCACATACATCAATGCTATCGCCGCACAAAGAGCCGTCGGGATGCCTGCAGCAACCCACAACGCGGTGCGCACGTTCAAAAATAAAAAGAGAAGCGACACCACCAGAACAAGGCCTGTCAATGCATTGCTGTACAGCATGTCAAGGCGGCCGGTAATGTAGTCCGCACGCGTGCGGATAAGCTGCATCTTGGTCCCTTCAGGCAAAGTTTCGCTGAGTTTATCAACCGTCTTCTGCACAGTTTCCTGAATTTTTATGGCGTCGCCCTTTGCGGAGCGATCAACCCGAATAGAAATGGCGGGATCAGAACCGACAAAATACGCCTCTTCACGATCAACACCTTCCACCCTTACGCGTGCAACGTCACCAATGCGCAATTTTGATCCATCGGCGTTCGTGCGGAGGACGATATCTTTGATCTGATCAGAAGACCGCTTGGAAACCCCCGTTCTTACCCGTGTGTTGGCGCCACCCACATCCCCCGCTGGATCGGCGGTGACCTCTGCGGCCACTGCGCGCGCGATCTCCTGCATGCTGATGTTGTTTGCAACCATGCGCGAGAGCGGGAGTTCAATAACCGTTTCAGGAGCCGCCAAACCGGTGATGGTCGCCCGCGTAACCCCCGCAGAAAACAAACGAAGCACCAATTCATCAGAATAAAGTGCAAGCTGTTCTACTCCGACCGGTCCGGTGACGATCACATCGGTCACCCTGTCACGCCATGATCCACGTTTGATTTTGGGATCATCGGCGTCCTCGGGCAAAGTGGAAATCTGATCGATTGCCGTTTCCACATCTCCTGTGGCCCGCGCCATATCCCAGCCTGGCTCAAATTCAAGTGTGATATATGCACGTCCCTCAAAAGAGACACTATTTGCATCGCTCGCACCCTCAAGGCTCAAAAGCGCAGGTTCAAGAACCTGTACAATTGCCTCATCCACATCTTCTGCGCCCGCCCCGGGCCACGCCACTGAAACCGTGACATTGTCAACGATGACATCCGGAAAGAACTGAGCCCGCATTTTTGGCATCGCAAAGAGCCCAGCGACGATCAATACCACCAAAAGCAGGTTTGCAGCCGTGCGGTGACGTGTGAAATAAGATAATATGCCGCCGGCAGTTCTTGGAAGATCACGTACCATGGTTAACCACCCATACGGCTTTCAATCCGTTCGACAACATTTGCAGGGACTTTATCTTTCTGCAATTGTCCAAGAATACGTTTCTTTGCGTCCGCCGGAATATACCCGTTGCCCTCGATAAAGGCCATAAGCTTTGCACGACGCTCATCGGTCAATTCCACCATCTCGACTTCTTCGATTTCTGCGCCGGCTGGACCTGATCGGACAGGTTTGATCTTAATACCAGCCCCCAAAACCGGTGTCTGTTCTGCGACAACTTCACGATTGGCAAGATCACGAGAGCGCACAAGAATTTCGTTGCCCTGACGGCGCACCAATTTAACTTGTAATGCTTCAAGCCGGTCTTCATCGGTGATCAGCAGAACTTCGGAATTTGCGTTGATCGCACTTGCAGGCAATTTGACCACATAGTTCAACAGAGGCTCTGTCACGTTCAGCGACACAAAATCGCCCGGCATGAATCCACGCGTGTCTTTCATGGCAGCGAAAACGATACGCCCACTTTGGCCTTCACCAACAGCACCACTGTCGCGGATAAGTTCTGCCTCTGCAGTCAGATCTTCTCCCAATCCTTCCATGGAAACGGCGGCCGGACTTTTGATTAACCCGCCTTCAGCATTCAAAAAGCGCGCATATTGTTCTGTGGAAATACGAAACGCAACTTCCAAAGCCGTAGGATCAATCAATCGGCCAAGCCGTTCATTGGCACTGACAAGGCCACCTTTGACCAGAGTTACATCACTCAAAACACCATCGAATTCAGCATAAAGCGCAGTATCATTCAGGCGGCGCTGTGCATCTTCACGCGCCAAATTAGACCGCGCGAGGCGTGTCTCTGCCTGAGCACCGCGCGATTTCACCTGATCAAAGGCGCTGCGCTTTGCCAGAAGAGCTTGGGTCGCCGCAGAGGCTGCAAGTTCCGCTGTTTCCACAGCGGCAGCAGTCCCAACGCCTCTGTTTTGCAGGTCGACTTGGCGCGCCAGAGCGTTTGCGCGCAATGCTTCCTGTTCTTCTGCAGCTTTCAATTCGTCTTGCATCAAAGACAAAGCGCGCTGCGCCTCTGCCACTTCATCAAGTGCATCCGTCACATCCGCCTCTGCGCGCTGCAACGCAGATTGCGCATCAGATGTGCTGAGCTGAACCAGAAGTTCGCCTGCTTTGACCTGCCCTCCGTTTACAAAGCTATCAGACAGACCGACAACCTGTCCACCGGAGGCCATGCGCAGATCCAGCGTCCGACGGCTTTGCACTTCGCCAAAAGCTTGAAGAAGGGGTGCAATGGATTGCGGTTCGGCTTGGACCACGTTCACCGTAAAGACGCGTTCCCGCTTCTGGCTGGGCCTTTGACCCTTTGAGGCTCTCTCCTGTAAGGCAGACCCAATCATTTGTCCTGCGTAGGCTAACAAGCCAAAGGACAAAGTAATGAGCATTAACCCTATGAGGCTTTTTCGAAAAAACCGCATGTTTCATGATCTCCGTGAAAAAACCAAATAACCTTTTCCAAAGTGCAATTAATCACTTTGGAAGGCAAATAGCACTCTGCACGCAGTTTCCAAGGGTATATTTACGCCCTTAGAGCAAAAAAAATGACGTTTACGCAATCATTTGCGCCTTAGATGCTCATCGAGGCGCGGCATTATTTCCACAAAATTACAAGGTCGATGGCGAAAATCGAGCTGTTTGAGCAAAATTTCGTCCCACGCATCGCGGCACGCCCCGGGGCTGCCCGGCAAGGCAAAGAGGTATTTTCCCCCCGCCACTCCAGCAGTTGCACGGCTTTGGACAGCGGAGGTCCCAATTTTTTGCATGCTGATTATAGTGAAGACAGTTCCAAATGCGTCCACCTCTTTTTCATAAACATCGCGATGCGCTTCGACGGTGACATCACGCCCAGTCAATCCTGTACCCCCTGTGCTGATGATCACATCGATTGCATCCATCGCAACCCATTTTCGAAGTTGTTCTGCGATCTCAACCCGTTCATCGCGGATAATTTCTCTCTGCGCCACGATGTGGCCTGCCCCCTCAATTCGATCGACCAAGGTCTGACCCGATTTATCCTCTGTAAGGGACCGGCTGTCTGACACAGTCAGTACTGCAATACGTACGGGCACAAATTCTTTGGTATCGTCAATGCGGCTCATGTTGCATCCAGCTTTGTTTTTAATTTCAAAAGGTCTGCCCAGGCCTCACGCTTTGCACTCGGGTTGCGCAGCAAAAAGGCGGGGTGAAACATCGGAAGGATATCAACCCCGTGGCGGTTTTGGATCTTGCCTCGAAGGCGGGTGATCCCCCGTTCACCCAAAAGCGCCTGACAGGATATATTGCCCATCGCCACAACAACATCTGGAGAGATAAGTTGAATGTGTTTTTCCAAAAACGGCCAAAGCATCGCAATTTCATCTGGCTTTGGATCGCGGTTTTGGGGAGGACGCCACGGTAAAACGTTTGTGACATAAAAGGACTGTTCGTCAAAATCAGAACTTCGGCTTAACCCAATTGCCGTAAACATCCGGTCAAGCAATTGGCCAGCGCGACCAACAAAAGGTCTTCCTTGCTGATCTTCTTCACGTCCCGGGGCTTCACCTACGATCATAACTCTTGCCTTTGGATTACCATCAGAAAAGACAAGATTGCGCGCCCCTCGTTTTAAATTACAATGTTCAAAGGCGGCTAAGGCATCGTTTAGTGCCTCAAGCGACCCGGCAATCGCCGCTGCCTCTTTCGCAACTTTCACCGGATCAACGGCAGGTTCGGCAACTGTGTCGGTGTGGGGTGGTTGCGCAGGCAAGACAGAGTTCATCTTTGGGTCAAGAACATAGCGATCAAGCGGTGCATCAAGCACTGCCTCATCCACACCCATTTCTAATTGCCACTCCAAGAGGGCTTTGGCACCATGCCATGACACTTCTGATTCCATAATTGAGAGCCTAGCGCGCCACCCAGAAAAGGAAAAGGCGCCATCGTTCTCTTGTATGTGGACGCATGTCGCAGTATGCACGGCAAAACACGACATCGCGGAGAGACATATGGGGTTTACGCAAAAACACCTGTTGGGCATCGAGCCGCTTTCGCCTCTTGCTATTTCGGAAATCCTTGATCTGGCGGATAGCTATGTCGATTTAAACCGACGCGCTGATAAACATTCAAATGCGCTTGCAGGTCTGACACAGATCAACATGTTTTTTGAAAACTCCACCCGAACGCAGGCCTCTTTTGAATTGGCGGGAAAACGTTTGGGTGCGGATGTGATGAACATGGCCATGCAGGCAAGTTCGGTCAAAAAGGGAGAAACGCTGATTGATACGGCACTCACCCTAAATGCCATGCATCCCGATTTGCTCGTGGTGCGCCACCCGCAATCCGGTGCAGTCGACCTTTTGGCGCAGAAAGTTACCTGTAGCGTGCTGAACGCTGGGGATGGGCAGCACGAACACCCAACCCAAGCGCTTCTTGACGCGCTGACTATTAGACGTGCGAAAGGACGGCTTCATCGCCTGAGCATTGCCATTTGCGGGGATGTGGCACATTCACGGGTAGCACGGTCAAACATCCTTTTGCTTGGAAAAATGGAAAATCGGGTCCGCTTGATCGGTCCCCCAACCTTGATGCCAAAAGGAATTGCTGATTTTGGGTGTGAAGTCTTTGACGACATGCAGGAAGGACTGCAGGGCGCGGACGTGGTTATGATGCTGCGCCTTCAGAAAGAACGTATGGACGGCGGATTTATTCCTTCAGAACGGGAATATTATCACAGATATGGTCTGGATGCAGCAAAGCTGACTGCTGCCAAAGAAGACGCTATCGTGATGCATCCCGGCCCCATGAACCGAGGTGTTGAAATCGACGGTGAAATTGCCGACGATATTTCAAGATCTGTCATTCAGGAACAGGTGGAAATGGGGGTTGCCGTGCGCATGGCGGCGATGGACCTTCTGGCGCGCAACCGTCGAAATCGCGCGGGACAAGATACTGGAGAGGTATCGCTGTGAGTACGGTTTTTCTGCAAAACGCACATCTCATCGATCCGGAAAACGGAACAGTTGATCAGGGAAACCTACTCATCAAAGAGGGTGTCATCGCTGCGCGGGGCGCGGTCGTGTCGGCGCCCGGCAAAGAGACACGCATCATAGATTGTGCCGGTAAATACCTCGCCCCGGGGATCATCGACATCGGAGTAAAGGTCTGTGAACCCGGGGAACGGCATAAGGAATCGTTTAAATCCGCAGGGCTTGCCGCTGCTGCGGGCGGGATTACAACGATTGTTACGCGCCCTGATACCGTGCCCGCTATTGATACGCCAGAAACCTTGGAATTCATTCGCCGCCGCGCCATGGATGCGTCTATTGTAAACGTGCTGCCTATGGCTGCGCTCACCAAAAGACGCGAAGGACGAGAAATGACAGAAATCGGATTTCTACAGGACGCCGGTGCTGTGGGTTTTACCGATTGTGACCGCGTGGTACGAGACGTCAAAGTGCTCACACGCGCGCTGAGTTATGCACGTTCCTTGGGGGCTTGGGTCATGGGGCATCCCCAAGACCCCTATCTCTCCGAAGGTGCTGCTGTGACATCCGGAAAATTTGCCACTTTGCGCGGCTTGCCGGGTGTCTCGCCCTTAGCTGAACGGATGGGCGTGGACCGTGACATCAGCCTGATTGAAATGACGGGCGCGTCCTATCATTTTGACCAAATCACAACGGCGCGCGCCGTTCCTGCACTTGCGCGGGCGAAGTCAAATGGCCTTAACATTACTGCGGGCACTTCAATCCATCACCTTACTTTGAACGAATTCGATGTTGCGGAGTACCGCACCTTTTTCAAACTTAAACCGCCACTGCGCTCCGAAGATGACCGGCTGGCCATAATTGACGCACTAAAAGACGGTACAATTGATATCATTTCATCTATGCACACTCCGCAGGATGAAGAAAGCAAAAGGCTTCCTTTTGAAGAGGCCGCATCAGGCGCCGTGGGACTTGAAACTTTACTACCTGCGGCGCTGCGTCTTTATCACGGCGGTCTTTTGGATTTGCCAAGCCTCTTTAGGGCGATGTCTTTGAACCCTGCCAAACGGCTTGGCCTGCCTGCGGGACGTTTGGAGGTAGGCGCACCCGCGGACTTGGTTCTCTTTGATCCGGATGCGCCCTTTGTGCTCAATCGATTTGGACTTCTGTCCAAATCCAAAAACACCCCCTTCGACGAAGCCCGTATGCAGGGCAAAGTCCTGCGCACCTTTGTGAATGGAAACGAGGTCTATCAAAGATGACCATTTTCCCTCAACTGGATCTATCATCCGGAGGCTTTTTGATTTGGATACTTGTAGCATACGGCCTTGGGTCGGTCCCTTTTGGGCTTATTTTAGCAAGACTTATGGGGCTTGGAAATTTGCGCTCCATTGGGTCAGGAAATATTGGCGCAACGAATGTTCTGAGAACTGGGAACAAAATTGCAGCGGCACTTACGCTTCTCCTTGACGGAGGAAAAGGTGCGATCGCGGTTCTTATTGCCCAGTCTCTTTCGGGAGAAATCGCGGCGCAAATCACAGCTCTGGCGGCCATGCTTGGTCATTGCTATCCTGTCTGGATAAAATTCCGGGGCGGCAAAGGTGTCGCGACGTTCCTTGGCGTCATGTTGGCGCTTAGCCCACTGATCGGAATGGCGTGCTGCGCAACTTGGCTGGTCACCGCAATTTTAAAGCGCATCTCTTCCCTTTCTGCTCTGCTCGCCGCAGCGGCATCGGTTTTGTGGAGCATCGTTTTTGCTCAGCACAGTCTAATCGGGCTGTGTCTATTGCTGTGCATTTTGATTTTCTGGCGCCATCGCGCCAATATCACCCGATTGCTTGACGGGACAGAGCCCAAAATCGGATCCAAAAGTTAAACCAAGCCCGATTAGCGGAAAAATGGCTTTTGCCGAAAGTTACACTCCAAGCGCAGTTTCCCAAAAGTCGGCAATCGATTGTGCGGTGGCCTGTGGATGGGTAATCGGAAGCATATGACCGGCCCCTTCGATGGTTTTGCGCGTGCTGTTTGACAGGCGCCGCTCAAGGGCTGCGTTCATATGCGCCACGCTAAAATGGCTTACTCCACCTTCCATCAAGAGGACCGGAACGGATATTCCGCTTAACCGCCCCACTTCGGAAAATCCATATTCATCACGATATACTTTTGAATCTGCAGCATAAATCATTGGAATTTTATCAATCATTTGGGTGCGTGCAAATTCGGGAATATCCATCCAATCCCGCCCATCCCCCCAAAGCAGCGAAAATTCTCTTGCGGCAGTTTCATGATCGCCTGCCATAAAGGCATCAAAATAAGCACGATGGTCCGCATCATATGCCAACTTAAATTGAGGGTCATCTGCAAAAGCGAGGTTCATCATGACAGGTTCAATCAACACGAGTGAGCACACTTTGTCCGGCTCCTCCAGTGCCAAACGCAAGGCCACGCTGCCCCCGAAGGAATGTCCAACCAGATGCATTGGACGATCCAGAAATGTTCGGCCCATCGCAGAGCTTAAATCCTGAAAATCACGCTCGCCCGTAAACGCGCCGGATTTTCCATGTCCGGGCAGATCAAAAGCCGTAAAATGATAGCCCTCCGAAAGGCACTGGGTCAGCCCACGCCATGCCCCAACACTCCCCATCGTGCAATGGAACAGTAAGACATCTGTTTCCCCCTCGCCAAAGGTTGTCCAATGGGTTTGAAAGTCAGCTCGCATTTCGATGGGCACTAGAGATCTCCTGCCAGAAAGGCATCAAGATCAGAAAGTCGGTCCTGTCCCCAGAAATTCTCGGCACCATCCACAACGTAAAACGGAGCACCGAAAACGTCATTGTTGACAGCATCCTCCAGATTTTTGGCATAAGTTTCCGCCCCCGCCAATAAGCCGCTATCGGCCAATGTCGGGTCAAAACCCGCGGATATCAGACAGTTTTTGATCACACTATCCTGTGCAACGTCTTTGTCTTCTGCCCAGCAAGAGGCAAGCAAAGCCCGCACCAGCGCCCCAACATCACCACTGCCGTCACTTTGTGCAGCAATGACAGCATAAGAAGAAGGCGCCGCATTGGTCGGAAAATACTGTGGCTTCAGGTTCAGTGCCAGTTTGTTCTTTTTTGACTGTCGTCTGAGTTCCTGCAACCTGTAGGCTTGCCGGGCAGGATGACGTTCTGCAGGTGCTTCGCCCCCAGTGCGTGCAAAAAGAGCGATAACATCCATGGGCTTATACGCGATACTCGCCCCGTGTTTAGCTGCAATCATTTCCAATCTATTGCCTGCAAGATAGGAAAAAGGCGAAATGGTGGAGAAATAATAATCAATATGGGACATAATTCTGCTCCGGAAGATAGGGTCGCTTTATTAAAACCCTAATGCCATGTTAAGCGGTGTCAATCACGCGAATCTTTTACATCCCCATCTGGAGACAAAACACTAAATGCCCAGCGTTCAAGAACCCAAGCTCATCGCCGGAAATGCAAACCTGACCCTTGCCAAGGCGATTTCGCGCAGGATGTCCCTGCATCGCGGATTACACGTCGGACTTGTTGACGCTCGGGTCGAGCGATTTAACGATCAGGAGATTTTTGTAGAAGTCTATGAAAACGTACGTGGTGAGGATATGTTCATTATCCAACCGACATCCAATCCAGCAAACGACAATTTGATGGAACTGCTGATTATGGCGGACGCACTCCGGCGGTCTTCGGCCAGTCGCATCACTGCTGTTATCCCCTATTTTGGCTATGCAAGACAGGATCGACGTTCAAAAGCACGCACCCCCATCAGCGCAAAACTTGTGGCCAATATGATTGTTGAGGCGGGAATTGAACGGGTGTTAACAATGGATTTACACGCCACGCAAATTCAGGGGTTTTTTGATATCCCTGTCGATAACCTTTATGCCTCTCCCATTTTTGCAATCGACATTCAGCATCACTTCAAAAATGATATGCAAGATATTATGGTTGTGTCCCCAGACGTAGGCGGCGTGGCACGCGCCAGAGAGCTGGCAAAACGCCTCAACGCGCCCTTGGCAATCGTAGACAAACGCCGCGAGAAAGCAGGCGAAGTGGCAGAAATGACCGTCATCGGGAGCGTTTCAGGCAAAAAATGTATCATTGTAGACGATATTGTGGATACTGCTGGGACGCTGTGTAAAGCTGCAGAAGTGCTTGTCGAAAATGGCGCCTCAGAGGTTCATGCTTATATCACCCATGGCGTGCTTTCTGGACCGGCTGTAGAACGGATCGGCAATTCAGTTATGAAATCACTGGTAGTAACAGACTCGATCGAAGCCAATGAACACGTGCGGTCCGCTAAAAACATCCGTATCGTTCCAACTGCGCCAATGTTTGCACAGGCAATATTGAACATTTGGAATGGGACATCTGTATCCTCGCTGTTTGATGTGGAAACACTTGGGCCAATTTATGATGGCCATTATTAAGGTTTAAGCACTTTTAAGGGATTTTTCTTCTTCTCTTGCTTGCCCGAATGCTTGCCAGGTAACTCTGATGCGGGCAATACGGGTGTCGCTCCATGTGCGAAACACTAAATTAAAGCCGGTCGTGTCAATTTCCTCAGGCCATATGTCCAAACGCAGACCCGAATCTGTGTCAAAATCCCACAAACATATGCTTGTTTGAACAGTTGGCGGTTGTGCGAAGGGTTCGGTGAAATGCACCCGTTGGCGGATGGAACGCTCTCCGGTACCGGCCCACATTTCCCCTCCATTTTCAAAGTGGGTGAATAAATCGAAGGTTCCCTGATCAATTCCGACTAACCAACCTTTAATTTTCTGCATCGCCTCACCAAGTCCGCTTTCTTTGACTTGCTCGCAAGCTAATACATTTTTTTTCTAACAAATTATAAAAATTAAACGAAAAAGGCCCCCAAAAGGGGACCTTGATTTGTTACAATTTTACGAATTAGGTGCTTTTGGAAAAGTCTGGATAAGCATCCATACCGAGTTCCGACATGTCCAACCCGTTGATTTCATCCTCTTCTGACACCCTGATGCCCGTAATCGCCTTAAGGACAAGCCAAACGACGGCGGATGTGACAACAACGAACACTCCAACCACGAGGATTGAATAAATTTGTGTCCCCAAAGACGCGTCAGAATTTGTTAAGACAACTGCCAATGTTCCCCAGATACCTGCAAAAAGATGCACAGGAATCGCACCAACGACATCATCAATCTTCAGTTTATCTAACAAAGGAACGCCATAGACAACAATCGCACCACCAATGCCCCCAATGATCAGAGACCATCCAAGTGTTGGTGTCAAAGGTTCTGCCGTGATCGATACAAGTCCTGCCAATGCTCCGTTCAGCACCATGGTAAGATCGACTTTTCCATAGCTGACCTGTGTGAGGATCATCGCAACAATCGCACCGGCCGCCGCCGCCATATTGGTATTGACGAAAATTCGCGACACATCAGCGATGTCTCCGATGGATCCCATAGCAAGCTGCGAACCACCGTTGAAGCCAAACCAACCAAGCCACAATATGAAGGTCCCTAGGGTGGCCAGAGCAAGGTTAGACCCCTGTATCGGATTAACTTTTCCATCCTTTGAATATTTGCCAATCCGTGGTCCCAAAATGATTGCACCCGTTAAGGCCGCCCATCCACCAACGGAATGCACCACTGTGGATCCTGCAAAATCCAAGAAACCGGCCTCGTCCAAGAAACCGCCACCCCATTTCCAACTTGCTTGGATAGGATAAATCAGCCCTGTCAAAACCACAGTAAAAATCAAAAATGGCCACAGCTTTATCCGCTCAGCCAATGCACCGGATACGATAGATGCGGTGGCGGCACAGAACATCAGTTGGAAGAAATAATCAGAAGCCGTTGACGCGTAAGAATAATCATCCACACCATCGGCAGCGACACCTACGCCTTCCATCACGGCAACGCCCCATACGCCTGACAGAACTTTATCAACCCCCCATGTACCGAGAGGGTACATCAGATTGTACCCGACAACGTAATACGCAAGGCAGGCAAGGCTGAAGAGCCCCATGTTTTTGGTCAACTGCATGGTGACGTTTTTTGATCGCACAAGACCTGCTTCGAGCATGGCAAAGCCGCTCGCCATGAAAAAGACCAAGAAACCGCCGATAAGGAACAACAAAGTGTTCATAATCCACACCATATCGGTGGGGACAGCAGCGGGCGCTTCTTGGGCAAAACCGGCTGCTGGCATTAACATTGCTGCAGCAAGCCAAGTTAGAGTTTTTACGCGCTTCATAACGTACTTCCTTTGATTACTAAAAATTTAAACAGCGTCCGGACCGGTCTCGCCGGTGCGCACTCGGATGGTCTGCTCCACATTGAGAACAAAGACCTTTCCATCCCCAATCTTTCCACTGCGGGCTGTCTTTGTGATTGTATCCACGATTTGATCTGCCAGATCGTCGTCAACAACGACTTCGATTTTAGCTTTGGGAACAAAGTTGACCGAATACTCGGCGCCGCGATAGATTTCCGTATGTCCGGACTGCGCGCCGAATCCTTTGATTTCTGTCACCATCATGCCGCGCACACCAATCTGGGTCAGCGCTTCACGCACTTCTTCCAGCTTAAATGGCTTAATGGTCGCAATGATAAGTTTCACGTTTGCTTCCTTTCGTTAAGACGACAGTCTTTTTGAATGTCTCAGGAAAGAAAGCGCCAAAAGGCGCGGTTCACAGCCTTTAAACGCTTGAATTCGTGAAAAAACTGCAATTTGTGCATATTTTTTGCGCAAAATTATCCATATGACTATTTTTTAATCATTTTTTGAAATTAATCTTTTTGAATTGGAGACTAAACAAATCAGAGAAAACAGGGTATCTATCGTCAAAGACAATAAAGCCTCATAGAAGGGCAATATGGCAGGCAAAAAGAAATCATCCCCAAGACTGGTGGCCGATGATCGGTATGGTACCCGTAAACCTAATGGTCATTCGACATCAAAAAGCTCAGGAAAAGTGCGCGCATCACGGCAAAAATCGCGCAAAAAATCCGGTAATGTCGTCACAAGAGCCTTCTCTTGGATGGTCAAAGGCATTTTGGGGCTTTTGTGGTCTGTTTTCTGGCGCGTTGGCTTTGCGATCTTTTTATTTCTTGCGACATCTGTAGGATATTTTGCGATCAATTTGCCTGAAGCCACCACTCTCCTTGATGGCCGCGCACGCGGATCTGTGACATTGATGGATCGCAACGGAGAGGTCTTTGCTTGGCGCGGCGAACAATTCGGGGGCGCCGCAGATGCAAATAGCGTGTCCCAAACCCTTAAAAACGCGATTATCGCGACAGAGGACAAAAGGTTTTACAGGCATTTTGGTGTCAGCCCGCGTGGTATCGCCAGCGCAATCCGCATCAATCTAAGTGAAGGACGCAGCGCCCTTTCGGGGCATGGCGGATCCACGATAACCCAACAGACCGCAAAGCTCTTATGTCTCGGCGTGCCCTATGACAAAAAACGCTGGGAGAACGAAGCCGCCTACGAAGCCGATTGTCGAAAAGGATCACTTTGGCGCAAAATCAAAGAAGCCGTTTACGCAATAGCCCTTGAAACGCGCTATACAAAGGACGAAATCCTCACGATTTACATTAATCGTACTTTTCTGGGCGCAGGCGCGCGCGGATTTGAAGCCGCGGCTCAGCGTTATTTCGGCAAATCTGCCGCTGAGGTAAATGTTGCGGAATCCGCAATGTTGGCGGGTCTGCTTGTTGCCCCCACGCGCTACGCACCGACCAATAATCTCGATCGGTCGCGCGATAGAGCGCGGATGATTATCGCCCTTATGGAAGAGCAAAACTATATTTCTAAATCTGAAGCCGATTTTGCCCGAAACAATCCTGCCGAACTTTCCGATGCAGCCGAAGCGCGCGCGGGGGGATATTTTGCAGATTGGGTCATGCAATCCGGACCGTCCTTTTTCACTGATAACACAACTGAAGATGTGATTATTAAGACCACATTGGACCAGTCTATCCAAAATGCCGCGGAACAGGCGCTCAGGACTGTATTTGACACTCGCGTTAAAGATGGATCAAAGGCGCAGGCCGCGATTGTTGTTATGTCGGCCGATGGTGCTGTGCGGGCTATGGTAGGGGGACGCAAGAGCAAAGTGGCGGGCGCATTCAATCGCGCCACTCAGGCACTTCGCCAAACCGGCTCTGCATTTAAGCCTTTTGTTTATGCGACCGCGCTTGATCTTGGTTATGGGCCAAATGATATTTTGGAGGATAGCCCGCTGACGCTCACCATTCCGGGGTCTGGTCCATGGAGTCCAAAGAATTACACCGGCGAATACCTTGGTCCCGTCACCCTGACCGAAGCGTTCAGCCAGTCTTTGAACATTCCAGCTGTGCGCCTGTCCGAAGCGGTTGGACGCGAAAACGTCCGTGCTGTGGCGGCCGGTTTCGGGCTGAGCACTGATTTGGCCCAAGGCCCTGCCATCGCACTTGGTGCTTCGGAAGCGACATTGATTGAAATGACCGGAGCCTATGCCGGCATATTAAATGGGGGGTCTTCCGTAACACCGTACGGGCTTTTGGAATTGCGCCTTCTGGGCGAAGACACAGAAATAATGGGAAAAAGCGGCGGAATTGGCGAACGCGTCATCCAAGAAGAGGCCGCACGACAACTGATGTATGTCATGTCAAAAACCGTGACAGACGGAACCGGAAAACGTGCTGCCATCACAGGCTGGCAAATTGCCGCAAAAACAGGCACAACTCAGGCTGCAAGAGACGCGTGGTTCATTGGCTTTACATCAGACTATGTCGCGGGCGTCTGGATGGGATATGACGATAACACACCCCTTAACGGGGTCACGGGCGGCGGATTACCTGCCGACATCTGGCGTGAAACTATGCTCGGCATCTATGGCGTTAATTCCCCCCCGCCGCTTCCTTTAGCCGCCCCGAGCGCAGCTGGCTCAGGCCTGTCAAAGCTGCGCAAAGATCAATCACAGCAGCTAAACCCAATTGAGACCCTTTTGCGTGGCCTTCTAGGCCAGCCCCGGTCAAACTGATTTTTCAAGGTCGCGTATGAGACTTCCGATATCGCCTTTATTGCGGTCCAATATCGCGCCTATTTCACTTCGTTCGGTGAGCAACAGGTTCAGACCTTCGACAAAGACATTAAAGAACAAAGGGCGCCCCGATCGATCAGACACAAGGAAAATGACTTCAAAATTCCCTTGGTTTTTGATCACTGCATTGGTTTTTACTTCAAAGAATTTCTTCACCTCACGGGAAGACTTCACTTCTATTTTTCCGCCAATAAACTCTCTGAAGCGCGAGCCATATTTTTTAGCGACATATTGTTTGAATACGTTCGTGAACTGTTTGATTTCGGCGCCGGTTGCTTTTTTTCCATCCCGACCAAGGGCATAACGTGCCATCGTATCTACATCCGAATATGTTTCAAAAATTTTCTCAAAATCTTTGATCATCGCCGCATCGCTTTTGCCCGACGCAATCACCTTGTTGATATCAGAAACGACTTTTGTCACCAAAGTTTCAGCCTGAACAGCAGTCATCGCATGACCCGTCTGACCTAGCGCAAAATAGGCCCCAAGAGCCCCCAATAAAACACGCCTGTTCATTTTAATTTTCGTTAAAAATTTCCTCATAAGGATCAAAATAATCGTCCTCCTGCGTGCCGTCCAGTTCAAAACGGCGCGCTTGTAAATAAATAAGTTTCATCTGCTGATAACTGTCTGCGCTACCGTAAAGTATCGAATCAAGTGACGTGGAATAATTTCCCCGTTTATCCAGCACATCTGCAGCACGTATCCCAAAAGAAAAAACGCGCGCCTGTTCGCTCATCAAGGGACCAACTGGATCGAGTGAAAGATCGCCAAGAATACCCACCGCATCCCGACCTGTAGATGGCCCAAAAGCTGGAATTACAATAAAGGGACCTTCCGGAACGCCCCAAGCATGCAGAGTTTGACCAAAATCTCCGCCCTTACCGTTTATTCCAAATTGCTCGGCCGGTTTTGCAACTCCACCTAGACCAATTGTCGAATTGATGACAAATTTCAACGAATTCTTAACAGCACTTTCCAAGTCACCCTGCAAAATATTATTGGCAACATGCCCCGGTGTAGATAAATTATCTGATACATTTGACACAACGTTTTGAATATCTTGATCTACGACAGAGACATAGGTCAGCGCAGCTGGCCTCAGAATACTGCGATCCAACACCAAATTAAAACTATGCACCCGACGATTAATTTTTTCAAAAGGATCATTTTCGACCAAATCATTAGAGGCGCTGCACCCAGTCAGACCAAAGGCCAAAATCAGGGTAACATTCTTTATTTTCGAAAAATAAACGATCTTGTTCCCCTTAAAGCCAGACTATCCAAGAACTCATTCTATTCATTGCACTTAAACATATATATTAGAATTTCCAACTACGTATATCACCCAAAGAAATTGAATTCAATTTCGAAACCTATGGAGTTACGATGACAATCGTGCGATAGTTTTTCTTTTAAATGGTCAAGAATTTGGAGTTTTTTACTGAATGACGTCATCTTACAACGCGCGTGGACGAGACGAACTCAGGCAAATTCGTCGAGAAAGCCGGACACTTTATTGGTTTGTCGGAATTTTTAGCTTTTTCGTAAATATGCTCATGCTGACGGGGCCGATTTACATGCTGCAGGTTTACGACAGGGTCCTTGGCAGCCAGTCAGAAGCCACATTGGTTGCACTCTCACTTGTGGTTGTTTTTCTTTATGCGATGATGGGTCTTTTGGATTATACCCGCGGACGCGTCATGGGCCGCGTGGGGGCGCGATTTCAACACCGTTTGGACAGGCGGGTGTTTGAGGCCGTGATGCGCAAATCGGCGCTCGTTCAGGACGAAAAAACAGCAACGGGACTGCGTGATCTGGAAAGCGTGCAAAAACTTATGACATCGCCTGTGCTGATGGCCATCTTCGATATCCCTTGGACCCCATTTTTCTTTGTGGGTATTATGATTTTTCATCCATGGCTGGGCTATCTTGGTATCGCCGGAGGTGCCGTTTTGATTGTGGTCGCAATTTTCAATCAAGTATCCTCAGGTCAACCGCTGGCAAAAGCAAATCAAGCCGTGTTTCAGGCCGAATCCATATCTTCACATATCCGCACCGAAGCAGAAATGATCCGTGCTCTGGGCATGACCGGCGCGTCTTTTGATCGCTGGCAAATCGCCCGCGGCGAAGCACTCAAGCAGCAGCTCAAAAGCAGCGACTTATCCGGCGGCTTTACGGCTTTGACAAAAACCTTTTACATGTTGCTGCAATCAGCCATGTTGGGGCTCGGGGCCTATCTTGTATCTTGTGCTGCAAAATGAACTCAGCGCGGGCGCGATGATTGCCGGCTCCATTCTGCTAGGGCGCGCTTTGGCACCGGTCGAACTGGCGATCGGTCAATGGGCGCTGGTTCAACGCGCGCAGAAAGGATGGGATAACCTTGCGGATCTGCTCGGAGAGGTTCCCCCAGAGCCTGCGCGCACGCCGCTTCCCCGTCCCAAGGCCAAGCTTGAAGCGCAAGCGCTGACTGTTATTCCTCCGGGTGAACAGCAGGCAGCACTTCGCGCCGTTTCATTTGAGATCCCTCCAGGCTCAGCCGTTGGTGTAATCGGCCCTTCTGGAGCGGGAAAATCGACGCTTGCGCGCGCGATCACAGGAGTTTGGCGTCCAGCAGGCGGCAAAATCCGACTTGATGGGGCATCGCTTGAAAATTATGAACCCGATATTTTGGGACAACACATCGGTTATCTTCCACAACGCGTCCAGCTCTTTGACGGGACAATAGCAGAAAATATTGCAAGGCTCTCATCAACGGCAGATCCGGAAAAAATTGTAGCCGCTGCAAAAAAAGCTGCGGCACATGATATGATATTGAAGCTCCCCGATGGTTACGACACGCGGGTGTCATCTGCTGGCGGGCGGTTATCTGGGGGTCAAATTCAACGGATTGGACTGGCGCGGGCGATGTATGGGGATCCCGTGCTTTTGGTGCTTGATGAGCCAAACTCAAACTTGGACAATCATGGCAGCTAAGCCCTCAATGCAGCCATACGCAGTTACAAGGCAGAAGGACACAAGGTTCTGATCATGGCTCATCGCCCTGCAGCAATAAAAGAATGTGAACTGCTTTTGGTGCTTGAAGGGGGCGCGAAACGGGCTTTTGGTCTGAAAGAAGACGTTTTACGCGCAACGGTGCAAAATACCGAGCCCCTCATGCGATCTCAAGCACTTGGGGGGATGACATGACCGACGCAAAAACAGAATTTCCAACCTTCAAACCGATGATGCTCGGGACCATCACTCTTTTGATATTAGTCGGTGGATTCGGCCTTTGGGGCGTCATGGCAGAAATATCTGGTGCCGTTGTCGCCAGCGGTCAAATTGAGGTCGATCAAAACCGCCAAATCGTCCAGCACCCCGATGGCGGCGTTGTTGCAGAGATTGCCGTGGATGAGGGCGATTCCGTTATTGCCGGTCAGACGCTTATCAAACTCGATCCAACCTTGGAAAAATCCGAACTGGCCATTATAGAGAGCCAGCTTTTTGAGTTGATGGCTCGCCGCGGAAGGCTGGAGGCAGAACGAGATGGAAACCAAACCATCGATTTTGATGCCACGCTTAAAGAACGCGCGAGCAACGATCCCTCGGTTGCAGAGCTTATGAGCGGACAGCAACGGCTTTTTGACGCCCGCTCGGAAACCGCCTCCAACCAAGTCGCCCAGCTCAGTAAACGCAAAGGCCAAATCCGCAACCAAATCGAAGGTCTCGATGCCCAACAAACCGCCTTGCAGAGACAGCTGGATCTCATCGCAGAAGAATTATCTGATCAACAAAGCCTTTTGGACCGAGGTTTGGCGCAAGCCACAAAAGTACTTGCCTTACAACGCACCGAAGCACAGTTAAGTGGCCAAATGGGCGATCTCTCCGCACGCAAAGCGGAATATGAGGGGCGGATCACCGAAATTGATATCGAAATCACTTCACTGGATGCGGGTCGACGCGAAGAGGCGATCACCAATTTGCGCGATCAACAGTTTAGAGCATTGGAACTCGAAGAGCGCGCCCGCGCACTTCATGAAAAACTGTCGCGTATGGATATCAAAGCACCCGTCTCAGGGATCGTCTATGGGCTGACGGTTTTTGCAGAACGCTCTGTGATCCGCCCCGCAGACCCCGTTTTGTTTCTAATTCCTCAAGATAGGCCATTAATTATCGCAGCCCGAGTGGAACCCATTCACATCGACGAAATTTTCACTGGCCAAGAAGTAACATTGCGCTTTTCCTCACTCGACCAACGCACCACACCGGAATTATTGGGCCGCGTGGTACAAATTTCGGCAGATGCCTTTCAAGATGACGCACGGCAGATCTCATACTACAGGGCCGAAATTGTTCTGAGCGAGGGCGAGCAAGATAAAATTCCACAGGGCATTACTCTGATCCCTGGTATGCCAGTAGAATCCTTCATCAAAACAAATGATCGCACGCCGCTTGCCTATCTTGTCAAACCACTTGCAGATTATTTTGCAAAAGCTATGCGAGAAAGCTGATTATCCGCTTTCAGCAAACCCCCAATATGTTTAGGTTGGCACCAACTGAACCAGAGGAGATTTCTTGATGAGTAATCGTTTTGAAACCAAGCTCAAAGAGCTTGGCATCACACTTCCCGACGCACCTGCCCCTGCCGCAAATTACGTTCCCTTCGTAAAGGTGGGCGATATTGTTTATGTGTCAGGCCAAATTTCGGCGGATGCAAACGGATTTATCAAAGGCAAGCTCGGAGATGATATGACCACCGAAGAAGGCGCAGCGGCGGCCAGAGCCTGCGCGATCAACCTTCTTGCACAGGTCAAAGCTGCCTGCGGGGGCGATCTTGACCGCCTTGTTCGTGTCGTCAAATTAACCGGCTTTGTGAATTCGACGGCCGATTACACAGATCAACCCAAAGTCGTCAATGGTGCCTCTGACCTATTGGCAGAGGTGCTTGGTGATGCTGGAAAACATTCCCGCTCCGCGGTTTCTGCTGCCTCTCTTCCTTTAGGTGTTGCGGTTGAAATTGAGGGCATTTTCCAAGTGTCCTGAAAACATCCGGCTCTTGGAGCGATGAATGCGTGAACAGCCGCTCTCAGTAGAGATTCTAACATCACTCAGCGAGATCAGCCCTGATCTATGGGACAGCCTCGCCTGTCCCGAAGCCGCAGATGGCGGCCCCCCACTTGACCCCTTCACAACGCACCGCTTTCTCAACGCGCTTGAAGAAAGCGGATCCGTTGGGGCCGGAACGGGATGGGACCCCTGCCATATGTTGGCTTATTCGGGTCAGGATGTGATCGGAGCCGCCCCGATGTATCTAAAATCCCATTCTCAGGGTGAATATATTTTCGATCACAATTGGGCACATGCCTATGAACGTGCAGGCGGCAGGTATTATCCGAAACTGCAAATCGCCGTGCCCTTCACACCCGCTACCGGACGGCGGTTTTTGACAGAAAATGACAGACATGAAACCGCGCTGCAAACGCTTGTTCAAGGCGCTATTGAATTTGGCTCACAGAATAAGATTTCCTCACTTCATGTCACATTTTGCACGAAAGAAGAAAAAGACCGTGCTCAACACCTGCCCCTGTTGGGAAGGGTCACGCAGCAATTTCATTGGCAGAATAATGGATATTCTGATTTTGACAGTTTTTTGGCCACTCTTTCATCGCGAAAGCGCAAAAACATTCGAAAGGAACGCAGTACCGCCAATGATTTTGGCGGGACGATTTCAGTTATGACCGGCCCCGATATCCAGCCGGAGCATTGGGACGCGTTTTGGGTTTTCTATCAGGATACAGGTGCGCGCAAATGGGGGCAGCCATATCTGAGCCGCGCCTTTTTCGATGTCGCACAGGAGCGGCTTAGGGATGATATCGCATTGATTTTGGCAGAGCGGGATGGGCGGTATATCGCGGGCGCACTGAATTTCATTGGAAGAAACGCGCTTTACGGACGGTATTGGGGCTGCATCGAACACCATCCATGTTTGCACTTCGAACTTTGTTATTACCGCGCGATCGATTTTGCTATTTCCCGTGGGCTCAAAACCGTGGAAGCGGGTGCGCAGGGGGAACATAAGCTCGCCCGCGGATATCTGCCACGGCAGACCTATTCACTGCATTGGCTGGCAGATCAGGGCTTTCACAATGCGGTGTCTGCCTACCTCAGAGAGGAAACCAAAGCCATTAATCAAGACATTGAGATCCTGACCAGCTATGGTCCGTTTCGCAAAGCAAATGTGGAGGAACAAGAATGAGCCAACCATTAAGCGATCATGACCGCCAAAATGAGCTGAAAGCCTGCTTAGACGCTGGCTGGAGCCTTGTTGAAGGGCGCGACGCGATTTTTAAATCCTATAAATTTCGCTCATTTATTGAAGCGTTTTCGTGGATGAGTGCGGTGGCACTTTGCGCCGAAAAAATGAACCACCACCCTGAATGGTTCAATGTTTACAGCCGCGTTGATGTGACGCTGAGCACCCATGATGTGGGCGGGCTTAGTCTCTTGGACATTACGCTCGCCCAGAAAATGGATGATCTGGCAAAATAAAGGTTACATCTGCTCCAAAAGATGGTTGGCGCCAGAGGATAAAACCTGCCCACGGGCATCTTCCAAAAGGAATTTGGATACCACACCGTTTTCGGACAACAGAGCATACCGTTGTGAGCGGTCATAAAATCCGATGGCTTCTGCAGAGAAATTCATCCCCAAGGCTGTTGTGAATACCGATCCTGCATCGGCAATCATTGTCAGACCTGCGGCAAAAGCCCCTGAGTGCTTGGCCCATTCGCGCGTAACAAAAGGGTCATTGACGACCAAAATGACCACATCGTCTACGCCTTTTTCATAGAGCCCATCTTTGTGACGAATCACATTTGGTAAATGAGAGGAGGAACACGTCGAAGTGAACGCTCCTGGCATCGCAAAGATAGCAACTTTTTTGGAGGCTAGGTAATCGGCGATCTGAACCGCCTCTTGCCCATCTTCACCGACGAGCAACACTTCTGCGTCAGGTAATTTCTGTCCAACTTGGACCATTTTGTGGAGATCCTGTAATTGTAATTCAATGAACAGAGATTATAGAGTCAATTTGACGGGCGACCAGAGCAATAAGGTGGAAAATGAAAAAAGTTGTAATTGCGGGCGGTGGACAGGCAGCTTCCTCTGTGGCTGCAAAACTCAGAAGCGAAGGCTTTGACGGATCCATCGCGATAATCTGCAAGGAAAATCACCCGCCCTATCAGCGCCCCCCCCTTTCAAAGAAATATCTTTTGGGGGAAATGACCCTTGATCGCCTTTATTTGCGCCCACTTAGTTATTACGACGACCAGAACATAACGCTTCATCTGGGCAAAACGGTGGATCAGATAGACCGTGCGAAAAAACAGGTTTTGTTTGATGGTGAAAGCCTTGAATATGACGATCTGGTGCTGGCTTTGGGATCACAACCGCGCAGATTGCCTGAAAAGATCGGCGGCTCACTTGGCAAAGTGTTTACAGTGCGTGACCTTACCGATGTCGATGCGCTCGCGCCCGAATTCACCCGTGACAAACGTGTGTTGATCATCGGGGGCGGATATATCGGGTTAGAAGCGGCCGCGGTGGCCGCCCAACGCGGCTTGAAGGTAACGCTTGTCGAAATGGCAGATAGAATTCTTCAACGAGTCGCAGCGCCGCAAACTTCTGACTATTTTCGCCACTTACACACTACTCACGGAGTTGAAATCAAGGAAGGGGTTAGCCTCGCAAGGCTGACAGGACATGAAGGCACCGTGACCGGAGCCGAACTTTCTGATGGTACCTTGATTGAGATTGATTTTGCCATAGTCGGTGTGGGAATTTTTCCTGTCACCGATATCGCCTCAGATGCGGGATTGTCCATTTCTGACGGCATCACCGTCAATGCGTTTGGGCAAACCTCTGATCCTTCGATCTGGGCGGCAGGGGATTGTTGTGCGTTTCCCTATCGGGGTGGAGAACTTCGTTTGGAAAGCGTCCCTCACGCCATTGATCAGGCGGAGCTGGTGGCACAAAACATCATGGGTGCATCGCTGTCTTACTTTCCCAAACCTTGGTTCTGGTCTGATCAATATGACGTGAAACTTCAAATCACGGGACTTAATACGGGATTTGATAACGTGATCACCCGCTCCACAAACGAAACCTCCATATCGTTTTGGTATTATAAAGCAGGCCATCTGATTGCAGTTGATGCTATGAATGATCCACGCGCCTATATGGTGGCAAAGCGGCTTATAGAAGCCGGAAAAACTGCAGATCAAGCTGTCGTCGCAGATCCAAATATTGATCTGAAGGGGCTTTTGAAAACGTGAGAATAATCGCCGGCAGATACAGGGGCCGACAGCTTACGGCGGTGGGCAAGGGGGATGCAAAATCCCATCTGCGCCCCACAAGCGACAAAGTGAGAGAATCTTTATTCAATATTCTGATCAACGGAAGCCTTGGAGATGTCGTGTCAAACGCCCGCGTGCTTGATCTTTTTGCGGGGACTGGCGCCTTGGGAATAGAAGCCGTGTCACGCGGGGCAACCTGTGCACGGCTTGTGGACTCGGGGCGCGTCGCCGCCCAACTGATACAAAAAAACATGGCCCTTCTGGGCAACCCAGACAGTCTTTACTTTTCCCGATTAGACGCTCTGGCACTACCGCGCAATTCAGAGGCGTCCTATGGGTTGATCTTTTTGGATCCGCCCTACCGCAAAAACCTTGCGCCTCAGGCGATCGCGTCTGCTCAAAAACAAGGGTGGATCGATCCAAATGGGGTGATCATCTGCGAAGAGAATGTCAAAATTGATCCGCCAGCAGGATTTGAACACATCCAGACCCGCACGTTCGGAGAGACAGTCATCACCGTGATGCGCGCTGATCCTCAAACGAGATCGTGAGACGGCGCAATCGCGTTGCGTATTATTTCGGGAACGTCCTCCAGCGTCATTTTCTTTTCGCAAATTCGGGCTTGGCGTAAAATATCCACAGGCGATTGTGGCAAAAGTTGAAAAACACATCGCGTAATGCGACGCCGCCCAGCATATTCGCCCCGCGACAGAACAGAAAACCCACCCAAGAGATTTTCGGCGATATAATCAAGACTTATGAACGTCATTGTCAGGTGACGTGCAGGTGCCTGACCAAAAGTGAGAATTGTGAACCCGTCAGATGAAGCCAAGACCGTGCCGCGGTATTCCTTTTTTAAAAGCGGAGCAGGAAAATTATCCGAAATCAGCCGCCCGACCCGATCATATCCTTTGATCAAACGTGTCCCATCGACTGTCCTGACCTGCATGAGGCGGCAATGAACCGAGGAGAGATCAGAAAATGAATTGAGCCATAGACAGTGAATGCCATCGGGCAGATGACGGCTGAACCCTTCATAAGTCGTACTTTCTTCTATATAGGAAGCAGCACTTTGAAGATATGCGAGAGCATTGGCTTTTTTCATCCAATCTTTTTGTTCGGCCTCAATCTCATCAAGCGGGCGAATAAATATGGCAACGTCCACATTAAAGTATCGGCAAATGCGATCTAAAAGATCCGGTTTGGGAAAAGAGGTCCCATTCAAATATCGGCCAAATTGAACACGACCCACCTCAAGGTCTCGCGCAACAGATGAAATTGAAGGCTTTCTTCGGCAAAGTGCCCGTAAATTTTGACCAAAAATAGTAAGCTTATCACTCATACATACAAAACCAATTAACAATACGCGTCGGGGACTCGTGCCAATTAACGATTTGGCACGGTTTAATTTAATGGGACTCACTTAATTATTATTTTATCGTAGCTGTATTTTTAGATTTCTATACAACTTTTAAGGCAAAATTTTGCAAAATTTTTAGCTTTTTATGGGCCCTGAGAAATTTCGCTCGTTATGGCTTGATCTGGTGGACCGCTTGCGTTCGATTTCAAGAATTTTTGCATCCTTACATGTGATTTCAATTTCTACTTTCTCACTTCACTGGCTGACATTTCAAAAGCAGGTTAGTATATTTGGTTTATTGTAAGGTAGAGTGACTAAAAATGATGAGTTGGGATGATTTGCGGTGTCTCGCCTGTGTCGGGCGCGGACAAACTTTAACAAGTGCAGCACGGACATTACAGACGAGCATATCTACCGTTTCGCGGAGAATTGAGCGGCTAAATAACGATTCCTCTGAACAAATTGCGATCAAAAATGGCAATACTTGGACGCTGACGAACCACGGCAAACAAATTGCCGAAGCGGCCATTAAATTTCAGGAACAGCTGGATAAAGCCGAAGCAGACTCGATCGACAAGGGCAAAGGCAAGCTCAAACCACGTGTGATCACCCTGACTGCCCCCGATGCCCTGATATCATATTACCTGACACCGGTTCTAACAGACTTTGCCAGCAGAGAGCCCTCCATAGAGCTGAATATCATCAGCAACCCATTTGGAAAACGCTTAGGTGATGGATCTGTAGATATGGCTATCTTACTGGAAAAACCGGTGATTGGGCGGCACATCGTAAAAAAAATTGGGACAATCCGCGATGGCATTTTTTGTAAAACCGGCACCATGGCGACCAATTGGATTGGCCTTGACCGGAGCCTTGACGAACCAGAAATGATGCACATGGGGCGTAGATTTTTTGGCAAAGAGCCTGACCTACGGATCAGCAATTTGTCCTTAATCAAAAAGGCGGTTGAAGCATCAGGATGGGCAGGTGTGGGAATGGACGTTTTATACCCAAAATCAGAAGGATTTCAATCTGTTGGAGGGGAAGATACCATGTCGGAAACATCCGTCTGGCTCAGCTATCATGAAACACGCCGCTTTGATAAAGCCCTGCAAATTATCCGAGATTTCATGATCTCTGCGCTAAAGCGGTAGTCTTCGCCCTTAATACGTGGGGTGAAACCGGTCGGCTTTGGACAGGGTAAAAATCTCGCATCCTGTAGCCGTCACACCGATAGAATGTTCAAACTGGGCCGAAAGTGATTTATCCCGCGTCACCGCTGTCCAATCATCTGCTAGGACTTTGGTTTCCGGTCGGCCAAGATTTACCATTGGTTCAATGGTAAAAAACATGCCTTCTTCCAGAACGGGACCGGTCCCCGCGCGCCCATAGTGAAGAACATTCGGCGGGGCATGGAACACATGCCCCAGTCCATGACCGCAGAAATCACGCACCACAGACATTCTTTCTGCTTCGACAAAGGACTGAATAGCATGCCCGATATCGCCAAATGTGTTGCCCGGTTTGACAACATCTATTGCCCGCATCAGCGACTCATGTGTGACGTCCAGCAACCGTTCTGCCTTGCGAGACGGTTTTCCGGCGACATACATGCGTGACGTATCCCCATACCATCCATCCACAATAACGGTGACATCGATATTCAGTATATCGCCATCTTTGAGACGTTTATCGCTTGGGATTCCATGGCAGACCACATGGTTAATACTGATGCAGCTTGCGTGTTGATATCCTTTATATCCGATGGTCGCTGAAATGGCGCCGGCGGCTTCGACCTGATCCTGAATGAATTTATCCAGAACGGCTGTGGTTTGCCCCGGATATACATGCACCCCAATCTCATCCAAAATCTGGGACGCCAAAGCACCCGCTGCATGCATGCCGGCAAAATCGCTCGGATCAAACAGGGTGATCCCATCTCTGTTGCGTCGCGTTTTGTCAGCTTTGTTGAACATCAAATGCCTTTGCCGTTTTTGTCTATCAATCTCAAGGTTGACCGCGACAGGCTATAGCCCAAATGGAATAGGCTTGTCGACGGCAATTATATCTTCAGAGAGATGGCAAGACATACATAAGATTTCAATGCCCCGTGCCAGAGCCTCTTCCAATCCTCTGGCATAGGCGGGATCAATGTCACGGGCAATATCACACAGCTGACAATCGCTGCGCTGGATCAGGAACAAAAGCACCCCGCGATGCCCCTCCTCCACAACGCGCGCCAATTCTTGCAAATGCTTAAGACCACGTTCCGTCACACTGTCGGGAAACTCTGCCAACCCTTTTTCACGCATCAAAGTGACGCTTTTGACCTCAAGATAAATGTCCTTTTGTCCCTGCTCCCTCAGGAGAAAATCAACCCGGCTCTGGGTGCCATATTTCACTTCTGAACGAAGCGTATCATATCGATCAAGCAAGGGAATTTTGCGCCCCTCCAAAGCTTCTTTGACGATTTTATTCGCAGCTCCCGCATCGATGCCCGTCATATGTCCGTTTTCGTGATCGACAAGGCGCCAAGCATATTTGAGTTTTTTTCGCGGATCTGTGTTCGGTTCGACAAAGACACGCTTCCCGGGATCACACAGCCCCATCATGGACCCCGGATTGGGGCAGTGGGCGGTTACCTCTTGCCCGTCCGCAAGAACAACATCCGCCAGAAATCTTTTGTAACGCCGCAAAAGCCGCGCCGGTATAAGTGGGGTTTGAAAGCGCATAAGAAGCCTTTATAGGGAAGCGAGAGTTTTGGAAAGGACGCAGGATGCCCAACCCCACTGCCGCAATCCTTGTGATTGGAGACGAGATCCTATCAGGGCGCACGCGAGATGCGAATATGCATCATCTGGCCAATGTACTGAGCGAAATTGGGATTGATCTCAAAGAGGCACGATTTGTAAGCGATGATGAACCCGCCATTATTGACTCTGTTCGTGCCCTATCCAAAGGCTATGATCATGTCTTTACCTCGGGTGGGATTGGTCCAACGCATGACGACATCACCGCAGACGCCATTGCCGCAGCTTTTGAGACGCATATTGACGTGCGCGAGGATGCGCTCACAATTCTTAAGGCCCATTATGAGCGGCAGGGCGTCGAGCTCAACGAAGCACGCCTTAGGATGGCGCGGATCCCCGATGGTGCCGAACTGATAGACAACCCCGTATCCTCTGCCCCAGGGTTTCGACTTGGCAATGTATATGTGATGGCGGGTGTTCCGTCTATTTTTCAAGCGATGGTGCAAAGCGTGCTTCCCTCTTTTACCGGTGGGCTACCGATCCTGAGCGAAACGCTTCGCGTCGAGCGCGGCGAAGGGGATATCGCCACAGAACTGGGCGCCTTGGCGAAAGCCTATCCCGATGTGTCAATGGGATCCTATCCTTTTCAAAAAGACGGGGTCTATGGGACAAACCTTGTCCTGCGCTCATCCGATAGGGTTAGACTTGCCGCGGCCAAAGAAGACCTCATCAAGCGCGTTCAACATGACGCCTGATCTGTCCGATCTTTATGAGGTGATCGATCACACTTGGCCCGCGCATAAGCAGGTCTCTTGCGGTCCTTGGACGCTTCGCGAGGGACGTGGTGGAGGAAAACGGGTTTCTGCGGCGACCTTGCAAGACAGGACAAAGGTCCAAGAGATTAAAATCGCTGAAAAAGGTATGCGGGAACTTGGGCAAATCCCCTTGTTCATGGTTCGAGACGGGGAGGAAGAGCTTGATCATATTCTTCAAGCTGAGTCCTATAAAACCATCGATGCCGTTAATATTTATTGCGTCTCAAGTGAGGAACTCTCTCGGCCCAACCCCCCAAGACTAAGCATGTTTGATATCTGGGAACCCCTTGAAATTCAGAAAGATATTTGGGCGCAAGGTGGGATTGGCAGAGATCGTGTCGCCGTTATGGAACGTGCGAAATGCGTAAAAACCAGTCTTTTGATGCGATGGGACAATCATCCCGCAGGAACTGCCTATATTGGGGTTCATAATGGTGTCGGGATGGTTCATGCGCTTGAAATCCTGCCCCAGCAACGACGCAAAGGTGTCGGCGCGCTTGCCATGCGCCATGCCTCTATTTGGGCCCTGTCGCAGACCGCAGCGCATATGAGCGTGATTTGCACAAAGGAAAATAAGGCTGCAAATGCGCTTTACGCTTCACTCAAGATGCGTCTTGTGGGAGGGTACCACTATCGGATTAAAGAGAACAGCACATGAGCGACACACCCCCAATAATGGCCCTAGATTTACCAATGCTCGATCCTCTTCCAGAAGAGATCCAGAAATATTTCGATATCTGTCAGGAAAAGCTAGGCATGGTGCCCAATGTTTTGCAGGCTTATGCCTTTGACGCTGCAAAACTGAACGCATTTTCCACGCTTTACAACGATCTCATGCTGGCCCCCAGCGGATTAAGCAAACTTGAACGTGAGATGATTGCTGTGACAGTGTCATCCATCAACAAATGTTTTTATTGCCTTGTCGCCCACGGCGCAGCAGTTCGCCAGCTTTCTGGGGATCCCAAGCTTGGGGAAATGATCGCCATGAATTATCGTGTTGCCCCATTGGATGTCCGTCAAAAAGCGATGCTGGCTTTTGCGGAAAAGGTCACCAAAGAAAGCGCATCCATCGAAGAAAAAGACCGCGACACTCTGCGCGCCGTGGGATTTAATGATCGCGATATTTGGGATATTGCGAACGTGGTAGGGTTTTTTAACATGAGCAACCGTGTCGCGAGCGCAGTAGAAATGCGCCCTAACGATGACTATCACGCACAATATCGCTAAAACTGCGGCACTGGGCCTTTTGTTACCGGTACTTGCGAGTTCCGAAGGATCCGTTGGGGTGTCATTACTGGTGCCAGACAACCTGCGCCTAACCCACGAAGAAACACTATCTTATGAACAAACCAGTATTCCCGTGGGAATATTGCAAGGGGGACAGGTTCCAACAAAAATAGTGTCAGGACCAGTACGCAAACGCAGCTGGACCTCCAAAGACAATGCGACAACCATCGATCAATTCATCGAAACTTTGCTGAGCCAGCTGGATGAGACATCCTACAATAAGTTGCTTGACTGCCATGACGTCACATGCGGCAGTTTTGACTTTCGATTTCAAATCGATGTGCTGCCTGCGCCTTATGTTTATATAAATCTGGGAAACTTCAGATATGTGTCGCTTCAGTTCGGCGCGCAATATAAGACGGTTCTGATCAGTAAATTGGCCAATGCGCTTTGGTTGCAAATTATTGAAACGGCTGAGGAAACAGAAATTTCCAACGCAGCTTTTGTTGCTCTGTCTGCCAAACCAGACAACGGCATCCCGATGATGACAGGTCAAGTGTCTGAAAAATTGCGCGAGAATGGACATAGTGTTTTGCCCGATCTCGAATATGATTCTGGTTCGTCCAACCTCGGGGCAGGTCCCTTCAAATCTTTGCGCGAATTGGCAGAGTATCTTTTGGCCAACCCAGAGGTGTCCGTTTTTCTGGTAGGACATACGGATAATGTTGGAAGTCTTGCAGCAAATATCACTCTTTCCAAGGACCGGGCCAAAGCTGTGATCGATCGGCTCGTTGAAAAATACGGGGTCAATCCATCCCAAATGTCATGGGATGGGGTAGGGTATCTCAGCCCTATTGCTTCAAACAATACGGAAAAAGGGCGCGAATTAAACAGACGCGTTGAAGTGGTGATCGAGAAAGTGCCTCAATAAATCTCTACAGGGCAGAAGATTTTATGCCAGCATTCAAGATATTGGATAGATCATCACCAGACATCTGGCCCTTTGCCGGAAAAGGCACCTAAAAGAAAATCAATGAAGGCGCGCACTTTGGGTTGGGTAAAGCGACCCGGCGGATAGATCAGATAAATGCCCTGTTTTTCCTGTGGCAGATGGGGCATCACATCAACGACCTGACCCGATTTCATTGCCTCAGAATAGAGAAAGCTTGGCAAATATGCGATCCCGAGGCCAGAAATCGCCGTATGCAGAAGCGACTGCCCGTCGTTCACGCTCAACGCGCCGCCAGTTCTAATTTGGCGCAATTCACCCGTGTTTGAGGTAATTTTCCAGACCGCACCGGAAACATGATTGGAATAATGCAATAATTTGTGATTGTTTAAGTCATCCACTCGCACTGGTTTTCCGGCCTTTTGCAGGTAAGACGGGCTTGCGACCATGCGGATTGTCGTTTCGGTGAGCTTGCGCGCGCGGAGCGAACTGTCTTGTAATTCGCCCACCCGAACAGCCGCATCAAAACCTTCTGATATCAGTTCAAGATACCTGTTCCCAAATTCCATATTTACAGAAATATCTGGATATTTCGCAAGAAAATCCCCCACCAGAGGCGAGAGGTGGTTGGCGCCGAAATCTGCGTCCACTGCAACTCTGAGCTGACCGGATGGGGTGGCCTGCATGGATGTGACTAGCGCGTCTGCTTCGCCAGCGTCACTTAACACACGACAAGCCCGGTCATAGTAGGCAAGTCCAATTTCTGTCGGACTAACCCGGCGAGTTGTGCGGTTCAGAAGTCGCGCGCCCAACCGTGCCTCTAGACTGGAGACATGTTTAGAAATCGCAGATTTGGACAGACCAAGTTTCTTTGCAGCATCTGTAAAACCAACTTGATCCACCACGGTTGCAAAAGCTTCCATTTCCAACAAACGATCCATAACGAACCCCTTTTATCCATTTAAGAGTTCGTATCCCGTTAAAATCGGGCAGAAATTTGTCAGCTGAACGTCACCAAAGAGGTATTTTTAGAAAGATTGTTGCGATTAAAACCCCAAAGCAAGGCGCACACCTTGGTCGATGGCCCTTTTAGCATCCAATTCGGCAGCCACATCAGCCCCACCAATGACATGGACTGGACGCCCCGCCTGTATCAGCACATCAGCCAAAGCTCGCTCAGAGATTTGTCCGGCACAAAGGACCACGCTATCCGCAGGGATGACTTTGGGATTTTCTCGCGCCTCTCCAAATGATACGCTGACACCTTTTTCATCAATGCCTTCGTAATTCACTCCTGCGACCATGTTTACGCCTTTCATTTGAAGCGCCGCTCGATGGATCCAGCCTGTTGTTTTTCCAAGGCGCTTACCGTGTTTTTCAGCTTTGCGCTGAAGCAAGGTCACCTGACGGGCCGCAGCGCTGGGTTGGGCCCCTTCTTTGGCAAGCCCGCCCGCAGTTTCCTCAGGATCCCCAACACCCCATTCCCGTAACCATTCCGGCAAGTTTTCCGTCGGGCTTTCGCCGTCTCTATGAACAAGGAATTCTGACACATCAAATCCAATCCCGCCCGCACCAATGACCGCGACGTTTTCGCCGGCTTTGGCCGTACCGTTAAGGATGTCGATATAGCTGTGGACCTGCCCACCGCCCTGCCCGGGAATTTCCGGATCGCGGGGGCGCACACCCGTGGCGATGATCACCTCATCGAAATCTATCAGGTCATCAGCTTGTGCCTCCTGTCCAAGGCGAAGATCAATTGGAAGATCCTCAAGGCGCGCTTGAAACCACTCCACAAGGCCCCAAAATTCTTCTTTACCCGGCACTTTTTTGGCCAAATTCAATTGACCGCCAATAGCATCAGATTTTTCAAATATTGTGACTTGATGCCCGGATTCTGCCGCCGTTATCGCCGTCGACAACCCAGCAGGCCCTGCACCGACAACCGCTACTTTCTTTGTGATCTTGGCCGGCTTCACAACAAGTTCAGTCTCAAAACAGGCCCGTGGATTGACCAAACATGAACTTATCTTTCCACTAAAAGTGTGATCTAGGCAGGCCTGATTACAGGCAATGCAGGGCGCGATATGATGAGCGCGCCCAGACTGCGCCTTGGCGACAAAATGCGAATCTGCAAGAAAGGGTCGCGCAAGGCTCACCATATCTGCACATCCTGTTGACAGCACCTCTTCGGCAACCTCCGGTGTGTTTATCCGGTTTGAGGTGATCAACGGGATTGAAACTTTGCCCATGAGTTTTTTGGTCACCCATGCAAAGGCCGCGCGCGGAACGGATGTGGCAATGGTTGGAATACGCGCTTCGTGCCATCCAATGCCTGTGTTAATCAGAGTTGCACCCGCTTCTTCAACGGCCTTGGCAAGTTGCACGACTTCGTCGTGGGTCGAACCATTCGGGATAAGGTCGATCATCGACAGACGATAAATGATGATAAAATCATTTCCCACAGCAGCACGCACGCGGCGTACAACCTCCACCGGCAGGCGCATTCGGTTTTCATAGGCGCCCCCCCAACGATCGGTACGTTTATTTGTATGGGTGACAAGAAATTGGTTCAAAAGATACCCTTCAGATCCCATGATTTCCACGCCGTCATAGCCAGCTTCACGTGCATTAACCGCCGTTTGCACAATATCGCGAATTTGTTTTTCGATACCCTCTTCGTCCAGCTCCTTTGGTGGAAAAGGCGAAATTGGCGATTTTACGGCTGATGGCGCCACACATTCGGGATTATAGGCATAGCGTCCAGCGTGCAAAATCTGCATTGCGATTTTGCCATCTGCCTCATGCACCCTTTCAGTGACAACACGATGGTGCGCGATGTCTTCCTCCCGATAAAGGCCTGCCGCTTGGGCAAATACTCCACCTTCTGGATTTGGGGCTATTCCCCCTGTGATCATCAAACCAACTCCGCCGCGCGCACGTTCAGCATAAAACTCTGCGACACGGTTCCAATCCTTGGTTTCTTCCAAATTGGTGTGCATGGATCCCATCATAACGCGGTTTTTCAGCGTAGTGAAACCCAAATCGAGCGGCGCGAGCATATGCGGATAGGATGAGGTCATTTAAGTCTCCCACAACAACTACACGCGATTTATGTAGCGCCTTTTAGGTTTTGTCACCCGAAACGCAACGTAAAGCTGAAGCTCACGTCGTTGAACAATGACGACGAAACGCGCGTTTTAACAGATCCAGCTCTTCGCGCAATAAAGAGACCTCTGCTCGAATATCTTCAGACAGAACATCCCCAGCGACGATCGGAATTTTTGCTAATGCGTCAGAACTGCCGACAAGACTTATAATCACGGTATGCACGCCTTTGGCGATGGCCTCGCTCGGAATGGGAACTGACAATTCATAGCGCTTGGGTTTGGATTTTAGTTCTGCCTTAAGGCGTGAAACATTTTTACCCTGCAAGGAAACTGTAAATTCCGGTGCACTATCACCTTGCCATTTTCCGTCCACCAAAGCAGTCCAGACCCCTTCACTAAATCGAATTTCTGTGAGTGTAATATCCATAAATTACCTTCTTAAAACTCTGCTCTGGGGCGGCGATGAAACGTAACGTCTCGCAAAATCACGTCATTCATAGACGGTTCTTCAAAGATCAGATCCAGCCATATGTGTTCCACACGTTTTTCTATCAAATTCACATAACCGAGGTCAAATTCAATAATTTGACTTTTCCCGTCGGTGGGCAACGCGCGCACGATCTGTTCAACATTTGGACCGTGGCGGATATTCAAACGCCCAAAAATCTCGAGCGGCTTTTCGCATTCAATCACTGTTTCCATATGAACGATGTGACGGGAATTAAGACCTGCAATAGCTTTTGGGGGAAAATCCAAGGCAACGGACAAAAATGAGCCGGAAAATTCATAAACTTCCAATTGCATCCCGAATGGAGCAAGGTCCTTTTCGCGGTAATTGCGGATTTGGCGAAGCGTCATCTCATTTGCCTCACAATCGTGAAATAAGGACACTTCATTTCCCAGTTTGGAGCTTGAACCTACGCCGACCAAACCCTTTTGGCGCAATTGTCCAGACCAGAGTTCAGGGCGCCAAGACCAGTCCGCATCAGGCGGTTTGTAAAATACCTCGTTATCATATTGGGGACGCGCAAGCCGATAATCCGCCTTGAAAATGAAGTCGGCGAGGATACTCTGCAAATCTTTTGCACGATGCCGCGCAGCAGCAAGGTCAGACATAGTGACCTGATCAGCATTGTGGCTTGTCCGTTTCCAAAAGCCTTTTGCCTTTACCAATGCGAAACGCGTTAACCAACTTGGCTTGAACATGCTCGCCTTCCTACAACCTGCCACATACAAATTGATACTAATCGACGGTTTATGCACACATCAAACAAATCTTTTTCTTTCTTCACGAAAGAGGTCGCGCACGCGGACGCGTCAGTTGGCGAGTTTCAGGTTTGGACCTGGGTCTTACCGTTTGAACATATCGAAGGCGATTTAACATTTTCTTAAGATGATTTTCCGCGGTGCCAGCATTCACCGTCACATAATTTGGCACATAAAGCGTCAAGACGCTTGTATAAATATCGCGTTTGTCGATAAGCTGCCATCCCACTTCTTGCATGCCCAAAATTTGTTCTGCTGAGGAATGTTGTACTTTTTGAAAATGTATCTCAAGGGGGAGGTTTTTTTGGTTTTTCCCCTCAGCGGAAATGTCCCCAGCAGTTTGATAAGCCGCCTCATTCAACACAACAGTGATGGTCGTAAACCCACCCTGCACCTCTTCTACTGCGTCAAGACATGGTAGAACCACCGCAAAGCCGGCGTTCTCTGTATCTTGGACCAGCTTGGGATCGATACAATAATTTACGGGCGGCGTGAAGGACACGCCGGCCTTGAATTTCACACTGCGTATCAGATCAGCCTGCTGGTAATCCGGCGTGACCATACAGGCACTCACAAATCCGATACAGCCCGCTGCAAATCCTAAGCGCAGTTTTCTGAACAATCTAATACTCAAATTAGAGGTCCATATATTGATGCTTCTCTGCTTTTCCACCAGGATGGGTCACAGCCCCTTTGTAGGTTTCACCGACCTGCTGTGCATATTTCCACAAAGCACCGGATGCATAGATCGTATCACGCGGTCCGGCCCATTGTTCTTTACGCTCGGCAAGTTCTTCATCTGTCAAATCCACATGGATCGTGCCCTCAATGGCATTGAGCGTAATGATATCACCATCTTTCAAAAGTGCGATCGGACCCCCATGCGCGGCTTCGGGACCGACATGGCCCACACAGAACCCGCGCGTTGCCCCTGAAAATCGCCCATCTGTGATCAACGCCACCTTTTTCCCCATACCCTGTCCTGACAAGGCCGCAGTGGTCGCCAGCATTTCACGCATCCCCGGACCACCAGAGGGGCCTTCGTTTCGGATGACAAACACATCGCCCTCTTTGTAGGCACGGGTTTGAACTGCCTCAAAAGCATCCTGTTCACACTCAAAAACGCGCGCAGGACCGGTGAAAACCTGATATTGCGCGGGCATGCCGGCAACTTTGACGATGGCACCTTCTGGGGCAAGATTACCTTTCAGGCCAACGACGCCGCCTGTCTTGGTAATGGGCGCATCGATGGGGTAAATGACACGACCATCGGCTTCTCTGGTAATCCGGTCAAGCTCTTCTCCCATGCTACGCCCTGAGGCGGTGATGCAGTCTTCGTGAAGTAAACCAGCTTTGCGAAGTTCTTTCATCACCACAGGCACACCGCCAACCTCATAAAGGTCTTTGGCCACATATTGCCCGCCTGGTTTCAGATCGACAAAATATGGCGTGTCGCGGAAAATTTCGCACACATCATCAAGGTAAAAATCAAGCCCAGCCTCATGCGCGATGGCAGGCAAATGCAATCCCGCATTGGTGGATCCCCCTGTGCAGGCCACGACGCGGGCCGCATTTTCAAGTGATTTCAGCGTTACGATATCACGCGCTTTGATGTTTTTCTCCAGTAGCGTCATAACTGCGCGCCCAGAAGCCTCAGCGTATTGATCACGGCTTTCATAGGGGGCAGGCGCACCAGCAGAATTCATCAGCGCCAGACCAATCGCCTCTGATACACAGGCCATGGTATTGGCGGTAAACTGGCCCCCACACGCCCCCGCCGACGGACAAGCCACCGCTTCGAGCCTTTCCAATTCACAGGTTGACAGATTACCGGCCTGATGTTGTCCCACGGCTTCGAACACGTCCTGTACGGTCACGTCTTTTCCATCCAAGCGGCCCGGCAAAATCGATCCCCCGTAAAGAAACACAGACGGAACATTCAAGCGCACCATTGCCATCATCATGCCAGGCAATGATTTGTCACATCCCGCAAGCCCCACGAGCGCGTCATAGCAATGACCGCGCATCGTCAATTCTACGGTATCTGCGATTGCTTCGCGGCTGGCCAGGGAACTGCGCATACCTTCATGGCCCATCGCGATACCGTCTGTAACGGTGATGGTGGTAAATTCACGCGGTGTACCCAGCGCCTGTTTCACCCCCATTTTCACCGATTGCGCCTGACGATTAAGGGCAATGTTGCAAGGGGCAGCTTCGTTCCAACAGGTGGCCACACCTATCAGGGGTTGATGAATTTCTTCTTCGGTCATTCCCATCGCGTAATAATAGGAACGATGGGGCGCACGCGCAGGTCCTTCTGTGACATGGCGGCTTGGCAATTTGGATTTGTCGAATTTGCTCACGGGTATACCCTTTCACTGGATCAAGATACGTCTTACAAAACTCAACCTATTGAAACAAGCAGCTTTGATACCCATTTGAACTTAAAGCCAGAGGTTGTATTATATGAGTGAATTACAACAGAGCTTTTTTCGTCACGCAACTGAGCGCAATCAGATTTGGCGCATTCTTTTGGGGATGCTGTTAATTGTTATCGTTTATTTTGCACTCATTTTTGGCATGACCTCCTTATTGGTTTACAAGGGGATCGATCTTTACGAGATCATGCTGTCGCGATCCCCTCAGGGGCTTGCAGTGATGTTGCTTAGTTTCTTTCCGGTTTGGGTGGGCGTAGCAATCGTCAATCGTGTCCTGCACAGACGGCGCCTTCAGGCGCTTTATGGACCAAGTTACCAGATCAATTGGTTCCATTTTTTGAAAGCAGCGGGTTTCGTCATTACTGTGATCTTGACGGTGGAAGTACTAACACAACTATACCTCTTCCTCAGCGGTCAGGATATCTATCGCCGCCATATGATTGATAATTTGTCTCTATGGTGTCTCTGGGCTCTGCCCATGCTGGCCTTTTTAATGATCCAGATCGGTGCCGAAGAAATTCTGTTTCGCGGCTATCTTTTACAAACCATCAGCGCAAGGGGCGGAAATTTCATTTGGGCCGCTGTTTTGCCATCCGTCATATTCGGGTGTTTGCATTTTGATTATGCCACTTTTGGCGCCAACGCTTTTGCCTATGTGGCGTCCACAGCAGTTTTCGGCATGATCCTTTGCGCAGTGACCTTACGGCTTGGCAATATTGGGGCGGCCTTTGGATTACATTTTTTCAACAACCTTGCGGCTTTATTCATATACGGATTGGATGATGAGCTTGGCGCATTGACGCTTTTTCATCTGGACCTAGACCCCCAGTCCCCACTGGTTGGAGGGGCAATGGTTCTTCAAACCATCATTGCATCCATCGCATTTTTTATCTGGCGACGACGGTTTAAAGTGCGGTCCTCTGACGTAACGTTAGAGAAATAAACAGTGTTCACAACGACCTAAATTTTATTAAGATCAGGCGCAGGTACTGGTGGGACATATGACGCCTGGTAAGAAATTTCTCTCCTCTGACGAAATCCGTCCTTTGGCGGAACGATCTGACCTTTGGGGATTTCTTTTGCTGGCACATTGCTGGGCAGTGATTATTGCACCATTGATGGTCTTTTCGCTCTGGCCATCGGTCTTTACTGCAGCCCTAGCAGTGATTATCATCGGATCCCGTCAGCTGGGCTTGGCCATTTTGATGCATGAGGCGGCGCATAATGCGCTTTTCCGATCAGCAAAACTGAATACCATATTGGGGGCATGGCTATGTGGAAACCCTACTCTCGCTGATCTGAGCGCCTATCGCACCTATCATCTGAAACACCACCGCCACACACAAACCAAAGACGACCCAGACCTTCGTCTGTCGCGACCCTTTCCCGCAACCCGTGCGTCTATGATGCGCAAGTTGCTGCGCGATATTTCTGGGATAACAGGGATCAAGCAACGCACACGGCAATTCATGGTTGCCTTGAAACTTGCCGGTGATCTTGAGCACACACCCAGTGAAGAAGAACTGGCACAGGCCTTTTCCGGAACAAAGTTAAAGCATGCAGTTTTGGTCAATCTGGTCATTTTTGGGTTTATGTGGGCCTTTGGGGCCTGGTGGTGGTGGTTTGCATTTTGGGCACTGCCTTTGCTGACATGGTATCAGCTTGTTTTACGGGTGCGAAACATCGCAGAACATGGCGTTGTGGAATTTTCAGAGAATCCACTGCGAAATGTGCGCACGACCAAAGCGGGACCGTTGATGCGTTTGCTTCTTGCCCCCTATTGGGTGAACTTCCATCTAGAACATCATCTTGTGATGCATGTTCCCTGCCGCAATCTCCCTAAACTGCATAGGCTGATGCTGGAAAAGGGACATGGTCCGGATATGGAAATTGCGCAAAATTATTGGGATGTACTGACGCGGGCAGCCAGCAAACCGGCCTGAAACCTCTTAAGGGATCAATGAAGATATTATAAACTGATGCATTAAAATCGCTTAAGAAAGATTGCAATTTCAACCGAGCCGTCTTATTTCTGTGCAAGAGCAGAAGGGTAGGCCAGATCACATGAATTGGATAAACAACTATGTCCGTCCAAGGATAAATTCCATATTTTCCCGCCGCGAGGTGCCAGAAAATCTTTGGTCAAAATGTGATGAATGCGGCACTATGTTATTTCATCGGGAATTAAGCGATAACCTCAAGGTCTGCACTCAGTGCGAGCATCACATGAACATCACCCCCCGCGACCGGTTCAAAAGCCTGTTTGATGGGGGTATTTTTATAGAAATCGATGTTCCGAGTCCTCTTTCGGATCCTTTGCATTTCCGCGATCAAAAGAAATATCCTGACCGTCTGAAAACAGCGCAGAAGTCTACTGGTGAAAATGAGGCTATGTTGGTCGCAGAAGGAGAGATCGGTCGCACACCGATTGTTGCCGCCGCACAGGATTTTTCATTTATGGGGGGATCAATGGGCATGTATGTCGGCAACGCCATCATCGCTGCGGCGAAGCGTGCCGTTGACCTAAAACGCCCTTTGATTTTATTTTCTGCCGCTGGCGGGGCGCGGATGCAAGAAGGTATTTTGAGCCTGATGCAAATGCCACGTACAACTGTTGCCATTCAAATGCTGAAAGAGGCAAACTTACCCTATATTGTGGTGTTGACCCATCCGACAACTGGTGGGGTGACGGCGTCTTATGCCATGCTGGGAGATGTACATATCGCAGAGCCAAATGCATTGATCTGTTTTGCCGGCCCCCGTGTTATTGAACAAACCATCCGTGAAAAGCTACCCGAGGGCTTCCAGAGGGCTGAGTATTTGTTAGATCATGGCATGCTGGATATGGTGGTATCGCGTCTCAAAATGCGCGGTGAGCTGATTAAACTTGTTCGTCTGCTCCTTGGGCTGAGCCCAGCAGTGATTGCTGATCTACCAAGCCCTGAACTTGAAGTTGACCCCGCAGAGGAGAAGAAAAAGCTCTCCGCCTCACCAGAAAAAGAAGCTCATCCTAAATGAGCGCGCTCACCTCTGACGTCATCCTACAGCGGATGATGTCACTGCATCCCAAAGTCATGGATTTGACACTCGATCGGGTGTGGAGACTTCTTGATCGCATAGGATCTCCGGAAAAATCGCTTCCTCCTGTGATTCATATCGCCGGAACAAATGGCAAGGGCAGCACACTTGCCATGATCCGAGCCGGGATTGAGGCGGCAGGCCTCTCTGCACACGCCTATACCTCCCCCCACCTTGAACGGTTTCATGAACGCATCCGTATTTCGGGAAAGATTATTTCAGAAGACATGCTGAGCACCATTTTAGACGAATGTTACATTGCAAACGGGCCCGACCAGATCACCTATTTCGAAATAACAACCTGTGCAGCACTCTTGGCAATGGCACGTGCTGATGCAGATTACACGCTTCTCGAAGTTGGGCTGGGCGGACGGTTAGATGCAACCAATGTGGTAGAGCGGCCCAAACTCTGCGTCATTACGCCCATTTCTATCGATCATGAACATTTTTTGGGCAACACGCTTGCTAAAATCGCGTTTGAAAAAGCAGGTATCATCAAGAAAGATGTCCCTGTTGTCGTCGGTCCTCAGCCGCAAGAGGCTATGGATGTGATTGAAGAGGTGGCAGAAAAACGCCGCGCGCCCATAATTGCCTACGGTCAACACTGGCATGTTTTTCGTGAAAGTGATCGTTTAATTTTTCAAGATGAAACCGGTCTGTGTGATCTTCCGCTGCCCGTCCTTCCCGGAGCGCATCAAATCTCAAATGCAGGTATGTCTATTGCAGCGCTCCGACATCTCAATATTGATCAAGAAGCGCTTGACGGAGCCATGACACAGGCACAATGGCCCGCAAGAATGCAACGCCTTTTGTCAGGAAGATTAGTAGAACTTGCAGGTAACGCCGAACTTTGGCTCGATGGCGGTCACAATCCCGCGGCAGGCGAAGCCTTGGCTGCCCATATTGCGACGCTTCCGAAAAAATCAACCTACCTGATTTGTGGAATGCTCAATACCAAGGACATATTGGGATATCTTAAACCCTTTAGTGCCCATGTTGACGGACTGATCGGTGTGTCCATTCCAAATGAAATTAATACGCTTTCAGCTGAAGAAACGGTCGGCAAAGCCCGTGCCGCGGGGATGCATTCCATGGCTGCCCAAACCATCGGCAACGCAATTCAGACGGTAATCCAAAAAGATCCTAATGCACGGATCTTGCTTTGTGGTTCCCTCTACCTCGCCGGTGAAATTTTGAGACAAAATAATCAGCCAAAAGAGTAGGAATTCGGCTCTTTTTCTCTTCTTTAGATTGACGGTATCAATACTAATATACTATCTTTTGACTAAAGTTAGGAGAAAACCATAGATTTGGGCAGTCAGTCTACCGACTGTAGTAATACCGTTAACACGGTCCAAAATTGGTAAAAAATATTCGTCATGAGGCAATGACTGAAACACTTTAATAGCGGGTTGCGCATGATACAAGCCGTACTGATCACCATTGCGTTTTTAGGCATTACAACAGCCTTATTGGCATTTCAGCCAGGTCACAAAAACAGCAATTATGTCAAGGTCATTGAACCATCACCTGTGACACAATACACGCCGGAAGAAGAGGTAAGCAGGTCCTTCGCCCTGATGAGCGGGACTGACATAAAAAGCGCATCCTCCCCTACCCTTTCCCTGAGTGAACCCAATGCATCTATACGCAAGGTTAACCCAGTAACGCTTAGCACATTGCAAAACGGACCAAAGCTTCAAGGCACCGCGTCGCGCCCAACGATCAGATCCAATCCAGCTGTGGGTGGGCTGCTCGACCTGATCTCAGCGGCACTTGAACAAAAAATGACAGGAGCGCAGATCGATCTGCTTTTGGATCAGGCCGAAGCCAGCGGCGCAATCACCGTTCCTTCGGGATGGCGCACAGCTGAGGGGAAACTGGACACCACAATGTTGCTTGCCACCTTAGCCAATAGCGCTGAAATCATTTCTTTGAGAGAGGGGCGCACGCATGAAGTCCGCCCGAATGAAAGCCTCGCGGGAATTGCCTATTATTATTACGGGGATCCTTCGGCGCTTGAGGATATTTTCTGGGCAAATCGGGACAAACTCAAAAACCCTGATTCCGTCTCGGCGGGTCTCACACTTTATATCCCCGTTCTTTAAGCGCACCATCGTTTTTCTGAAGACGCCTGACAGACCGCTGAGCCACCTATATCAAGACGTCCAATCTGCTGACTGCATTTCCCTCAGCCGGCTTGCAGTGCGTTCAAATTCAAACACACCTTCCCCCTCAAGGTAGAGCATTTCAGGTAATGCGGCAGCAGAACAGATTAGGCGCGTTTTGGACTCATAAAGCGCGTCGATCAAAGTTACGAATCGCTTTGCTTCATTAAAGTTATGCCGTCCCAGTTGAGGAATATCGTCAATCACGATGACTCTTAATGCCTCTGCCAATGTCAGGTAATCTGCGGGCCCCAAAGGTTTCCCGCACAGGTCATAAAAGCTCAAACGCCCCACACCGTTATGGTAGCGCGGGATGTCCAATGACCGCCCTTTGACCTGTAATGAATGGCGGATGTCGCGCCCGCCTGTTAGATCCCGCCACAGCTCCTCTACCCCCTGAGAGGACACAGAGTTAAGCGGCGTAAAATAGACTTGCGCACCAGACATTCGATTCTGGCGGAAATCAGTTTCGCTTTGCATGTCATGCACGATGAGATGCTCTTTTAAATAGGCGATAAAGGGAAGGAAAAGCTGACGATTCAACCCGTCTTTATAAAGATCGTCTGGGGGCCTGTTGGACGTGGTCACACAAACAACGCCATCTTCGCGCATCAAGGTAAAAAGACGCCCTACGATCATAGCGTCCGCAATATCCTTGATCTGCATTTCGTCCAGCGCCAAAAGGCGGAGACCTTTGGAAAGATTGCGCGCCACAACATTCAATGCATCCTGTTCACTTGCCGCACGGGCGATGTGAAGGGCGTTTTGCACCTCTTGCATAAAGGCGTGAAAATGCACTCTGCGAGCCGGCACATCAACATTTGCCGCGAATAAATCCATTAGAAACGATTTACCTGTCCCAACGCCGCCCCAGATATATAGTCCCTTTGGGGGCGGCGGCGCCTTGCGAAACAATGATTTTTTCACTGGCTGCTCGAGTTCAGTTTTCAACGCATCCAAATGCGGCAAAACGCTAATCTGTGCCTCATTGCGAAATATTTCACCAGAGGTTACTAAGCCATCGTAGATTTCGGAAATTTTGACCATATCCGCCACTTACAGCCGAATGCAGGCAAAAGAAAGTCCTCTGCCTTGCTTATCATCTTGAATTGAACCGGCTAAAAGCAGACCCGGTAGACCATTAAGAAACGTGACATGACCACATCAAGCAAATTGTTTACACCCGTGTTGATGATCGGCTGCATCATTATTTTGGTCAGCTTCGCGATAAGAGCATCATTCGGGTTGTTTCAAATTCCGATTTCAACAGAATTTGACTGGCTAAGAGCAGAATTTTCGCTGGCCTTGGCGATACAAAATCTGTCGTGGGGCATAGGCCAGCCAATTTTTGGAGCCATAGCAGAAAAAATCGGTGACAGGCGTGCTATTATCATAGGGGCACTCATCTATGCCCTTGGACTTATTCTTTCAGCAGGTGCCATTAGCCCCATAGAGCATCAGTTTTACGAAATCTTGATTGGTTTTGGAGTGGCAGGCACAGGTTTTGGTGTGGTGCTTGCAGTTGTTGGACGGGCAAGCAGTGATGAAAACCGCAGCATGTCACTTGCTGTTGCCACAGTTGCAGGAAGCGGTGGTCAGGTGGTTGGCCCGCTCGTGGCCTCTTGGTTGTTGTCAATGATGGTCTGGCAGACAATCTTTATCATTTATGCTGGAAGTATCCTCGCAGTCTTGATGCTCTTACCCTTCATGCGCGCACCTTCGCATATTGCCAGGACCGATCTCGAAGATACTTTGCGACATAATTTGAAAAAGGCCTGCAGTGACCCAAGTTTTGGAATGTTGTTCTTGGGGTTTTTCAGTTGCGGTTATTTTCTGGCTTTCATGACCAGCCATTTTCCAGCATTTGTCGCGGAATCCTGCGGGCCTATTGCCGTTGGCGGGCTGCTGGAGGGTCTAGGGATTGCGTCGACCTCTGCATTGGGGGCAGCAGCCATCGCAGTGATTGGGCTTTTTAACATCATCGGTACACTTGCAGCAGGTTATCTTGGGGACCGATATCCAAAGAAATATCTTTTGTCTGCCATTTATCTGGCGCGTACCGTCATGGCGACTGCGTTTATTCTTTTGCCAATGACCCCGCTCAGTGTTTTGCTCTTTTCTGCGGGGTTAGGGGCTGTTTGGTTGGCCTCTGTTCCCCTCACCAGTGGTTTGATCGGATATGTCTACGGGTTGCGCTATATGGGGACACTTTACGGGATCATCTTCTTTTCCCATCAACTCGGCGGGTTCGTGGGCGTTTGGCTCGGAGGGCGGCTTTATGATGTTTACGGAAACTATGAGCTGGTGTGGTGGCTTGGAATCGCCGTAAGCGCCTTTAGTGCCCTAATCCATCTGCCCATTCAGGAACGTCCCTTGTCCAAGGTTCAGCCCGTCTGAGCAATTGCATCCATAACAGCGGGCACATGTGTATAGGTCAACCCATGGTCTGCACCATTAATAACGACATGTTTGGCGTTCCGGTTCCACAGAGACATTTTCTCTTTGCAAGACAGGGGGATCACAACATCCACCTCTCCCCATATGGCGAGAACATCGGTTCCGGCCTCCTGAAGGGCTTTATGTTCGCTCTGAGTTGATGCCGCCAGCACACCGCGCAACGAAGACAGAACAGACGGTAAAAAGCCGCGATAGTTCAGCTCTCTTTGTTGACGCTCAACCACATATTCCACATAAGAATGTTTGGCGCGGTCTTTTTCGGTTCCTCTGCGATGCTGGGCCGCATAAGTGGACATAAACACCCAATCCCCGATCAAGGGAACATGGCGCACCAATAGCGCCGCCCACCCCAAATTTGTCCCCATTCCTGCCGGTGCCAAAAGGATCAGGCGTTTAATCCGTTCCGGATGATCAGCGCCATAAGCTGACGCAATCCAGCCCCCCATGGAATATCCCACAAGATCAAAAGAGCCGTCTTCGCCCAAGGCGTCCAATAACTCTTCAAGGTGGTGAACAAAAAATGCCCGGTTCTGCAATCCCACGGGCCGGTCCGAATACCCCCGCCCATAGTGATCATATACCAACACACGATACCCTTTTTTGACGTAAGCCTCCGCGATCCCTTCAAATACAAAAGACGGTGTGGTCAGCCCATGTAGGCAGACCACCAGTGGTCCCTCTTGCGGTCCAAATCTTCGATAATGGGTAATACCGCGACGCAATTTAATGAATTTTCCAGGCGCATCCCCGCGCGCCCTATCATCCATTTTGAGGCGGGCATAATCTGCTAAAAACGGCAGCGCGGCAATTTTTGCAACCAAGATCAACAGCCAAATCATGGCGATACATGCCACCTGTCTAAAATGAATTTTGACGTCATCAGATCAAGATGTGCCCCACCACCATTTTTGAACAATGTAATCTCGTCGTTTGAAGTACGTTTGAACGCTGCCATGTCATAGTAATCCGCCACGATGTCACCACGCCCAATAATGCCATTTTCTAGCGGAATTTTGATCTCTCCGATATGTCCCAAGGTCGTTTCGTAGCTGTCCACAAATATCCGCGCACGTAACAAAGCCTCATCATCCGCTTCGCGCATGTCTGGCCTGTAGGCACCGATGAGATCAATATGTTGTCCTGCACGCAGCCATTCGCCTTTGATGAGCGGCTCTGTCGACATCGTTGCGCAGCTTATAATATCCGCCGCCTTCATGGCGTCTTGAAGGGTATCGGCCACATCCATGCGCGGATCATCCTGCGCCATCACTTCCGCCGCGCTGCGCGTTCTGTTCCAAACAGTAAACCTTGCGTCTGGAAAATAGGCGCCATAGGCCTCCCGCAGGGATCGTCCCACAGTCCCCGCTCCAACGATCAGAATAGTTTTGCTATCTTCGCGCGCAAGCCGGCTGGCTGCCAAAAGACTGTCTCCGGCAGTTTTCCATTTTGTCACGAGATGAAAATCAATCAGTGCCTGCAATGTCCCATCCTCGTCTGAAAATAGGCTGACTGCACCGTTGATCATCGGTTTGCCACGGTCGGGATTTTTGGGAAAAACGGTCGCCGACTTCACGGCAATTCCGAGCCCATCAATAAAAGCAGACCGTGACAAAAGCGTATCGGGATTACGATATAAAAACGTATCGCCAATTTCAGCCTTCGGAAGAGTATGGCCTTCTTTTAGCGCCGCAATCACACCGTGCCAGTCAAGCGCTGCCTCACCCTCTTCAAATGAAATCTGTGGAATAGTCATGATGGCCCTTTTCATCGTCTCAGTTTTGGTCGGTTGCCCGTCAGGTTTGGGCGCAATTGGATGTCACGAAACACCATATACAAACCAGACGCAATAATCAGGATCATACCAACCCAACTGGCTGCATCGGGGAGATCATCGAAAATGAGATATCCCCAGATGATCGCCATCACCATGGCAACATATTCAAAGGGCGCAACAAAGGCCGCTTCACTGCGCCGATAGGCATAGGATATTAAAAAACCACCACCCGTACTTGCGACACCAAGGAGCATGAGTATCCAAATATGCCCAAGTTCCGGCCTATGCCATTCCCTCAGCAAAAATGTCAAAGAGGCATTGCTGCCATCGTCAAAGCGTCCGTCTCCGACGCTCAGACCAACAGTAAAGGAGACAAAAATAAAAGTGAGCTGAATATAAAAAGTCATGGTTGCGGCACTTTCAGTGCCTCCGATGCGCCGCGTGAGAATATGTAAAAGCGCATATCCCACTGCCGCCATGATCGGCAACAAGGATACAAACTGAAATGCAGAGGTGCCCGGGCGCACAATAATCAGCACCCCAGCCAATCCGATAAAGGTTGCGGACCATCGTCGCGGCCCAACTGTTTCATGCAGGAAAATAACTGAAAAAACAGTGATCACCAATGGACTTATAAAAAATATGGCGACTGCATCGGCCAAAGGCATAGAGGCCAAGCCCATAAAAAAACACGTATTGGCAAAAACGACGCATGCGCCACGCAGTAAATGCATTTCTATGCGACGGGTTTTCAAGGTTTTCAGGCCACCGGTAAAGGGCAAAATGAAGATCAAAAAAGCCATCATTCCAATGACGGATCGC
>LFER01000044.1 GCA_001510135.1 Alphaproteobacteria bacterium casp-alpha6 | reverse complement strand
AGTCACCGCCAAACCTAATAAATAACAAAAAATCCCTCTAAACTTTGAAAATAAAACCTTCATCAAAAATAACCCAACACCCTCCGCAAAATAACCATGCAATAGTCTAACAAACTTCGATTATCACAGGGCATTTTAGACCATTGACGGAACGAAGGCAGTCGGGATGTAAAAAACCGAAAAACCATGGTACAATGAGACGCGTTGCCGCTTTACAGTGAACGTTTAACCTATTCCCATTTGGTCAAAATTTGTTCATATTTCCCTCGATTGAAATTGAGGAAACTATGGCAGACGGTACTTTTGCAGCTTTGATGTTCATTCTTGGCCTGAGCGACGTGCAAAGCAATCATTGCGGTACGGAATTGGGGTGTTTGGGGCGAAGTGAAGGAACGGCGCGCATCTATGCCTCTGCCGGTGAAGTGGTAAAGCGGAGGGCGCGGCCCGGACCGGAAACTTATTTTCGCTATGATTTGGCTCATAAAAACGGTCCCTTTGGAAACGCGGTCGGGTTTTCCATAAGCGAACGACAGGAAGCATGGGTTGGATACGGCCAAACGTATCTCATTCAATCGGAGGCTATACCTGTGAAGGCCGAATTACATGCCATGACGGGGCTCTATGACAAAGGGTTGGGTCACGGACTTGGCGGGCGCATTGCCTTTCGCTCCGGTATTGATCTGATTTATGAGACGAACGGTGGGGTGCGCTATGCGCTGAGCTATGATCACCGCTCTCATATCGCGATTTACAAAGAAAACCCGGGTATGGAAACGATCCAATTTGCCGTCAGTTTTCCTTTGAAATGAAGCATCCGATTTTTCCAAAGCTCAATGAGAATTAATCCAAGGAAAGTCGGATCAATCGTCCTTTCGGTCCGTCTTCGATTACCCATAACGTTCCATCTGGACCTTCCTCGACATCGCGAATGCGCTGTCCCCAGGTAAAACGCTCTGCTTCAACTGCCTCTGTTTCATCAATATCGACACGCAAAAGTGCGCGGCTGCGCAAGCCGCCGATGAAAGCGTCTCCTTCCCAATCTCTGCGCTGAGTGCCAGAATAAATAATCAAACCAGACGGCGCGACCGTTGGAATCCAAGCCACTTTGGGGGGCATAAAGTTGGGCTGCGTGTCATGGCTGGGGATCTCTGTGCCGTTGTAATGTGTCCCTTCAGATACCACGGGCCAGCCGTAATTTGCGCCCTTTGCGATAAGGTTAAGCTCATCCCCATCCCTTGGGCCCATTTCATGCGACCACAGTTGCCCTGCTTGATCAAACGCAAGACCAAGCGCGTTACGGTGACCCAGGCTCCAGTAGGTTTTGGCGAGCTCGCCCTTGTCTTGAAAGGGATTATCTTCGGGAACGGTTCCGTCTTCGTTGATCCGAATGATTTTACCTAGCGCCATGTCCCAGCGTTGCGCAGGTGTTTGATACTGACGGTCACCCGATGAAATAAATAATTTTCCACTTTGGTTGCTGTTGGCTGGTCCGAAGGCCAATCTATGGGAGTAATGCCCCTCACTCTGCATTTTTGGAACTTGGGTCCAAACGCGTTTCAGATTACGAAGGATGGGTGTACCATCAAGATCGAGCGTACCTTTTACGACAACTGCCCCCTTGGTCCCATTCGCCTTATCTTCTTCTATGTATGACAAGTATATCCAATTGTTATTGACATATTGGGGATGAGGAACGACATCGCCAAGCCCGCCTTGCCCTGCATGGGCGACCTCGGGTATACCACCAACCTTTTGCTTTTCTCCATTGCTTTTGACCAGCCAGAGAATTCCTGGTTTCGTGCTAACCAATAAAAGATCCGTCGAAAGGAAAGCAATCGCCCATGGATTGTTGAACTGGGACAGAGCTGATGCCGTCAGTTGGCTGCCATTGGTTCCCGTAATCTTGACTTGCCCGTAAGCTGGGCTGCCAAAGACATACGCAGCAAATAAAATGCTCACTAAGAAGTTGCGGAAAAAAGCCATTTGCGATCTACCCCGTCTTTTTGATTATAAATAGGCTTTTTTATAAACATGTCCGGAGTAATTTCATACACAAATCAAATTTTGTTGCTTGCATCGTCAAAAAAATACCGCCCCGATGATTGGGGCGGTCGCAGAACTGTGTCAATTTCACTTCCTTGGCTACCGGCACATTCGATGCCTCTAGATATATGCAAGAATAAAGCCGAGTGTAACCAATAAAACCAAGGCATACCCCATGCGCCATGGTGTGCGAACATTGGATTTTTGTTCCATTCTGCGGGCAATTTCGGCACTAGGCAGTCCTGCCAAAAGGGCTACGACGACAGCGATGACGAGGGGCCATTGGAGAAGGCTTTGAAAGGCGTACCAACTCAGACTCGCGATCGCAAAGGATATTGCCAAAAAACTGCTGGCAAAAACGATATTTATGGCGCGAAACAAAGTGGGCAGAATACCGGTGATTTCAATGTTGTCCGCTTTCAAAATTTCAGCGTGATATCCGGCAGGGGCCGGACCCAAAAGATATTTCATGGCTAAAATGAAAACCCCAAAAGCGGCGGCGAGCAAGAGGATGAGCGAGAGTATTTGCATGTGAACCTCCGTAATTAATGCTTCCTTGGGATGATTTATGAAAAGCAGGCGTCTTCATTGCCCGTGTCCAACATCCCGTTCATTTTGAAACATATCGGATTGCTGCTTTGCCAAAACAAGAGAGAAGGCCATGCGTATTTAGAATAGCTGCCAGTCTATCGGGCTTTGTCTTTCCCCGTCATATTCCACGTACCGGTACTGATTGACACGTCGGCGCAGAAGGTTTGGACAGTTTAGGATTTTGCACAAAAACACGACGCATAAAGCCCTTGGTCCGCCCGTGCCAAAGCAATATCCAAATATGGTTTTATAAGTCGTGCTTCGTTTTCACGTTCCGTTGCCTCATAACAGCGGTGAAGCCCAAGAAGCGCCCAGACATTATTCGGGTGGCGGTTGGCGCGTATGACGTTATCGTTTAATCCTAGGTCTGCTTCGTAGGCATCAATCGCTTCATCAAAGCGTCCCTGATCCAAAAGTAGCGCACCAAGCGCATGACGGCTCGGCATCATCCAGCCCCAAGGTTCATCATACGGCAATGCATCCTCTTTCTTGACGGCCTCACGTAGGTGATCAAAGGCAATTTCAGGCGCACCCGAGTGATAGGCGATTTCGCCCGCCAGCATTTCACGTGCAACGCCCATCTGGTTAAGACAGGACACCACATGCATATAGCGCGTGTCAGGAATTTGGGCGACCGCCTCTTCAAAAAGGCTTTGCATCTCCTGTGCTGACCGAATGTTGCCGAGGTTGGCTTCGGCAATGCCTTTGCCGTAGTAAAACAGGGCAGTCGTGACACAATACAGCTCTTTCTCCTCGGGGAGCGCTTTGTCCAAAAGCATTTGCCATTTTCCAAACCGCACCAGAGCGTGAACCTCAATGCCCATATAGCTTTCAAGCCAATCTGCAATCGGTGGGGATTTTTGAAGAAGTAATTCTTTGGGGATAGTACGTTTCAGCCCCTCTGCCGCTTCCATGGCCGGGCCGAACTGTCCAAGAAACATCGCACCATAGAGTTTAAAATGGTAGTTATGCACGCGGTAAAGCGAATAAAAGTTCAAACCACCTGCGTTCTGCCAATACAGTTCGTCCGCTCTGATCCCCTGATCATTCCACATAACCACGTCCTGATAATTCCCACAAAGGACATCGATATGGGTCGACATATGCGGCAAATGACCTGCATCTGGGACCAAGCGGCGAAGATCATCCGCCTGAGGGAGCGCTATTTCGGGTGTGGGCGACATTTCCATAAGATGAATATAAAGATGTAATAGCCCCGGATGGCGATGCGTTCCGATATGAAATTTAGACATCGCCCGTTCAAGAACAGCACGTGCCTCAAGCGTATCCGCACCTTCGCGTGGGGCACCTGTTTTTAGATCCCAAAGCTTCCAGGGATGACGGTTCATCATTGCATCTACGAAAAGGGCCGCGACGTCTTGTTCGTCGGGAAAATCTTTGTAAACCTCACGCATCTCACCGGCGTACTCCGCGCTCCACTCATAGGGCGCTTCAGCCAAAGTGTCTGATTGGAAACGTTTTTCAAGTGCTTGGATCAGACGATCCTCGACAGTTTTTTTTCTGACGCATTTTTTTGCTGCGGCCAAATGATCACGGCATGAGGTGAGCATGGTTTTGGCCTCGCGCGCACCAAAGGTTTCCCACGGGCGATTGTAATTCGGTCCCGCAATATAGGCCAATCCCCAATATGCCATCGCACAATTTGGGTCTTCTTTTAGAACGCGCTCAAAACAAACCTGAGCTTCTTCGTGGTGGAAACCGTAGGTCCACATCAAGCCACGATCGAACCAAAGTTGCGCCGTGGCGGACTCCGTAGTTATTTTCCAAGAATAGCCGCCAAGGTCATAGGGATAGTTGGTCAACTGACACGCATCCGATCAGATTATCCCGAACATCTTTTGCGCGCTTCGGTGACAGCGGCCGTCAATCCCTGCAGCGAGAACGTATCAATTGTCGTCTTGCCCCTAGTCGAGAGGCCAGTGATTTTTGCCTTTCCACCTTTTTTTAGGGCATCAAGGATTTTCTTATCATCTTCATTTGATACAGCCCATGCCCAACGGTCATCAATCGTCGGCAAAGAATATTTCGTTCCGTCAATATCAATTTCTACAGCTTTTTTTGCAAATGGATAACCGCCGGTAAAGGTGATCTGACCAGACAACCCATCCCCCGGCCTAAAAAACACGAAAAGTAATATTTCCCCGCGTTGCGCCGGAACCACCTTTCCGTTGAGAGTGTTAAGCGTTTCCTGAGGTTGGCTGACGGCCCAGCATTCTTTTGGGTTGGCGTCCACAAAGACGCTCCAGTCTTTTTCTTCGGCCACCTTTTTCGTGCTTTTGGCCTGTGCCAATGCCGATGAAGAAAAAACCATGCTCCATAGTACAGCCCCCAGCACCATGAATTTCTGCATATTTACCACCCTCGCGCCTGTTTTCTATGTGACCTGCGCAAATCCCGAAGGGTTGTGAAGCGCAAGTGTCTTGTTTCCACATTCAATAGGTTTATTCTAGCCCCAAACTTAAAAGAAACAAAACCCCCGTTGGCATAAAATTGCTTAAGAATGAGGAACAGGATGAAGAGCCCAGAGGTATTGGTGGAAGTTAACCGGGGACCCTTTCTGGAAAGTGTCCACTTTGGCCATGCGGTGATTTGCGATGACAGCGGCCAGATTGTGAAATCTTGGGGGGATGACGGGATCCTGTCCTTACCGCGGTCATCGGCAAAAATGATCCAAGCGCTTCCTCTCATTACATCCGGTGCTGCTGATGCCTTTGGTTTGACCGAAAGACATCTCGCCTTGTCTTGTGCATCACATCAGGGCGCCGCGATCCATACTGATCTTGTGTCTGAATGGCTTAAAAATCTGGGATTAAAAGATGCGGATTTGAGGTGCGGACCACAGGATCCTGAAGACACAACTGCACGAAATGAGATGATAAAATTAGATCATTTGCCCTGTCAGTGGCACAATAATTGTTCAGGAAAACATTCTGGTTTCTTGACATTGACAAAGCACCTAAAGGCGGGGCCGGAATATATTGCGCCAGATCATCCCGTGCAAAAGGCTGTGCTTGAAGCCTTCGAAATGACGACTGGATCGGCAAGTCCCGGATTTGGAATAGATGGATGTTCAGCCCCCAATTTTGCTGCACGGCTTAAAGACATTGCAAAAGCAATGGCATGGTTTGCTTCTGCAGAGGATCGCTCTGACCCAGCGTCGCGCGCGGCTGTGCGGCTTGTCAATGCGATGCGGAGATATCCCCTTTTGGTGGCAGGAGAGGGACGCGCATGTACCGAATTGATGGACGCAATGGGTGGCCGCGTTGCCATTAAAACAGGTGCGGAAGGTTTTTTTGTTGCCATTATCCCAGAACGGAAATTGGGTGTCGCGCTTAAGATAACGGATGGCGCATCGCGCGCCAGTGCCTGCGCCCTGGCAACTCTTTTGGCAGAGATCGGCGTTCTGGATAAATCTCACCCGATTGCGCAGAAATATCTGAACCAACCCGTGATCAACCGGCGTGGCATTGAGACGGGGCGCATTCACGCAGCATCGGCTTTGCATCTATGATTGTGCTGTTCAACAAACCTTTTAATGTGCTGTCGCAGTTTACCGATAATGGAACGGGTGAAACAACGCGGGAAACTCTGTCTGCCTATATTGATATTCCAAATGTTTATCCCGCAGGACGGTTGGACAGGGACAGCGAAGGTTTATTGGTCCTGACGGATGACGGACGACTGCAGACGCAGATTGCAAATCCACGCCATAAGACGGAAAAAACCTATCTCGCGCAGGTTGAAGGCAGCATTCAGGATGCCGACCTCATATCCTTGAGGCAAGGGGTGAAGCTTAATGACGGGCCTTGCCTTCCTGCGCGGGCACGGGTCGTGGACGTTCCAGATCGGCTTTGGCCAAGGAACCCGCCCATCCGTTATCGCGCTTCCGTCCCCGACAGTTGGATCGAGATTATCATTAAAGAAGGTAAAAACCGCCAAGTACGCCGCATGACTGCCGCCATTGGATTTCCCACCTTGCGACTGATCCGGACGCAAATTGGTCCATGGACGCTGGACGGGCTGGAGCCCGGCCAGTTCCGTATTGTTGATGCGACCGCTAAATCGCCGCCAAGCCAGCGTCCAGTGCTGAGATAATTCGGTCTACTTCCGCTTCGGTTATTACAAGCGGGGGGGACATCAGGACATTGTGCATGCCAAGGCGCACCATCGCGCCGGCCTCATAGGTTGCCTGATGAAGGCGTTTCATCGTCGGCATGTCCATAGGGGTTTTGGATGCGCGATCGCTCACGATTTCAACGCCGGTCATCAATCCCTGTCCGCCGCGCACGTCGCCGATCACATCGTATTTTTTCTGAAGGTTTAGGATGCCTTCATATAATTGCGTTCCCCGAGCTGCGGCATTTGTCTTTGTGTCGAGTCGTTGTGTTTCGGACAGACAGGCGACAACCGCAGCAGCTCCAACAGGATGCGCCGAATAGGTATAGCCGTGGAAAATTGCGCCGTCCCCGCTGGTATCATTTTCAAATACCTCGGCGATTTTTTCACTCATTAGAGCGGCCCCCACCGGAAAATAGGCACTTGTGATGCCTTTGGCCATGGTCATCATATCGGGTTTTACACCAAAATGACGCGCGCCTGACCAGCTTCCGGTGCGGCCAAACCCTGTGATCACCTCATCGGAAATCATCAAAATACCATGTCGGTCGCAGATATCGCGCATCAATCCCATAAAAGAGGCATCCGGTACAATCACGCCACCTGCCCCCTGGATGGGTTCCATAATAAAGGCCGCAATACTACCTGCTCCTTGAAAAGCCACCTCGTCTTCAAAGGCGGCCGCAATATTTTGCGCAAGCGTTGCAGGGTCCGTTTCGTTAAACGGGTTACGATAGGTATAGGGGCTTGGCATATGGAAACACCCCGCAAGCAAGGGTTCATAGGCGATGCGGAACCGGTTGTTTCCGTTCACAGAGGCTCCCCCGAAATGCGTTCCGTGGTAGCCTTTTTTCAGAGAGATGAACTTGGTCCGGTTTGGTTCTCCGCGCAGCCGATGGTATTGGCGCGCCAAACGCAAAGCGGTTTCAACTGAGTCAGATCCGCCAGAGGTGAAAAACACGCGAGACATCCCGTCTTCTTCAAACATCTCACGCACGGCCAGAGAGGCTTCGATCGCGGGAGGATTTGTGCTTCCTGAAAAGGCCGAATAATAGGGCAGATCATAAAGCTGGCGGGAAATCGCCTCTTTTACGGCATCGTTGGAGTATCCAAGGTTCACACACCACAAGCCCCCAACCGCATCTACGGTTTCATGTCCATCTATATCCTTGATAGAAGAATTCTGCGCTGACACGATAACCTTCGGCGGGTTAGCCAGCGAATCTGCAGGATGCCCCATCGGGTGCCAAAGGTGTTTTGCATTGTTTTCTTTGATGAAATTATCGTCTTTCACGCCATAGCCCTTTTTCATAAAATTTGATCAAAACTCTAATCCACTCTTCTGATCTTTGTCCAGCGAGATGCGCGTTCTCGTCTCACAAAGGACTGGCGAAATCCTTGTGATCAGAGTGCTATTTGCATGGACAGGCACCCGCTCTCAGTGTAATCAACCGCGCTATGGCAAAGGCAAAACAAGACCCCAATTATAAAGTGATCGCAGAGAACCGGCGCGCGCGATTTGACTATGCGATCGTTGAGGATTTGGAATGTGGCATCGTGCTTATGGGGTCTGAGGTCAAATCATTGCGCGTCAATAGTGCCAATATCGCCGAAAGTTATGCAGGGGTCGAAAATGGGGAACTTTGGCTGATCAATTCTTACATAGCTCGTTACGAGCAGGCCAGAGTGTTTGGCCATGAAGAACGTAGGCGCCGCAAATTGTTGGTCAGTCGACGGGAAGTGGCGAATCTTTGGGCAGAGACCCAGAGAAAGGGCATGACACTTGTGCCGCTTGTGCTTTATTTCAATCACCGCGGGATGGTGAAAATGAAACTTGGGATCGCGAAAGGGAAAAAGTTGCATGACAAACGCGCTGATGATGCCAAACGGGATTGGGGCCGCCAGAAGCAGCGTCTCTTGCGCCACGGCGAATAAGGCAGAGAATGCATATGCGAACAGCTCTCTTAACAGTCTTGTCAATTTGGGCCTTCAATAGTACTCACAAACGCGCAACTTTGTGAGGTCCCAGATGGCAAAAGACGACCCCAAATCTCTCGTTTCAACTGCTTGGCTTGAAGAGCATCTTTTTGATCCGGATCTCAGGATCCTTGATGCCTCTATGTATTTACCGGGCGTAGAGCGCGATGCAAAGGCAGAATATAATGCTGCCCATATTCCAGGTGCACGGTTTTTTGATATTGATGACATAAGCGATCATGGTTCAGAACTTCCCCATATGGTTCCGCCAGTGGAAAAATTCATGTCCCGCCTGCGTGCAATGGGGGTGGGGGATGGACATCAGGTTGTGGTTTATGATTGCGCGGGGCTGTTTTCTGCGGCGCGCGTCTGGTGGCTTTTCAAATTGATGGGACAAAACGATGTAGCGGTTTTGGATGGCGGTTTTCCCAAATGGCAGGCCGAGGGTCGCCCTGCGGATGATATGCCCCCAATCATACGGGATCGGCACATGATGGTGCGCCGCCAGAACCATCTTGTCAAAGATGTCACACAGGTGGCCTCTGCGTCCAAACTCGGAGATTACGAAATTATCGATGCGCGCTCACCCGCGCGCTTTCGCGGAGAAGCCCCAGAACCACGAGAGGGGCTGCGATCTGGTCATATCCCCGGGTCTAAGAATGTGTTTTTCCAGACGCTTCTCAATGGCGATGGAACCCTGAAAGCCCCCGAGGATATTAAAAAAATCTTCGAAGAGGCTGGCGTTGACCTGAACAAATCCGCCATTACGACTTGTGGCTCGGGGGTTACTGCGGCGGTGCTATGCCTTGGCTTGCATTTGATCGGAAAAACAGATTATGCGGTTTATGACGGAAGCTGGACAGAATGGGGACAGTTTCCAACCCTTCCCATCGCGACAGGAGAAAATTAATGTTTGCATCCCTTAAGGAACAACCCGCGGATAAAATTCTTGCGTTGATGCAAATGTTCAAAGACGATCCAAGGGAACAGAAAATCGACCTTGGGGTTGGTGTCTATAAGGATGCGCAGGGACACACGCCGATCATGCGGGCGGTCAAAGCGGCGGAAAAGGCGCTTTGGGATGTGCAGGATACAAAAACCTACGTTGGTCTGGTGGGCGATGTGGCCTTTTCCGACGTGATGATTGACCTTCTTTTGGGAAAAACACTTCCGCGCGATGCAATTGCTGCAGCGGCAACGCCCGGGGGGACAGGGGCGGTACGGCAGGCCTTTGAACTGGCGCATATGGCCAATCCCGATGTGCGCATTTTTGTCTCTGATCCAACATGGCCCAACCATCTTTCAATCCTCAAACATTTGGGCATTGAAATGGTGCCCTACCGGTATTTCGACGCAGAGTCGCGCGGCGTTGATCATGCCGGCATGTTGGAAGACCTTTCACGGGCCACAGCAGGTGAGATCGTGTTGTTGCATGGCTGCTGCCATAACCCGACAGGGGCGAACCTGAATATGGTGCAATGGCAAGACGTCATTGACGTGCTTTTGAAAACTGGCGCCACACCAATGATTGATATTGCATATCAAGGGTTTGGTGACGGTTTAGACGATGATGCAGCCCCTACGCGCCTTATTGTAAAATCTGTGCCTGAGACCATTATTGCCGCAAGCTGTTCCAAAAATTTTGGAATTTACCGTGAACGGACAGGTATTCTTATTGTGACGGCGCAGGACACCTCTTTGAAAGGCGTCAACCAGGGGACCTTGGCCTATCTCAACCGGCAGAATTTTTCCTTTCCTCCTGATCACGGTGCGCGTTTGGTGACAATGATCCTGAACGATAAAACGCTGCGTGCGGATTGGGAAAAAGAACTTGAAGACACGCGACTTTCCATGTTGTCCCTGCGCAAACAATTGGCAGAGGCATTGCAGAACGCATCAGGGTCAAACCGCTTTGGATTTCTTGCAGATCACAGAGGTATGTTTTCGCGTCTTGGAACAACCTCCGATAAGGTTGATCTTTTGCGCGAAAAACATGGCGTCTATATGGTCGGGGACAGCCGGTTGAACATCGCAGGGCTGAATGCTCAGACCATTCCCATTCTGGCCAATGCAATCATTGATTGCGGGATATGAGTCGCCCTAAACGCTGAGCGTTGCCGCGACCGCACCTTTCCATCGCTCATAGCGCGCATCTGCAAGGGTGGCATCTGTTGCGGGTTCAAACCGCTTCTCCAAAGCCCAAGTTTTTGAAAACCCGTCCTGATCGGGGTACAGGTCCGCTTTCATGCCAGCAAGCCAAGCCGCACCCAAAGCTGTGGTTTCGAGGATTTCGGGTCGATCCACCGGAGCTTGCAGGATATCGGACAGGAACTGCATGCCCCAGTCATTCGCAGTCATGCCGCCATCCACGCGCAATACGGCATCGCTTGGGCTTTGAGGCCAGTCCGCCTGCATCGCTTCCAATAAATCGCGGGTCTGAAAACCCACACTTTCCAAAGCGGCACGGGCAAATTCAGCAGGGCCCGAATTACGCCGTAACCCATATACTGCGCCGCGGCAATTGGCGTTCCAATAGGGTGCCCCAAGTCCTGTAAAGGCGGGGACAAGGATCAGCTCCTGCGTGGGATCAGCGTTTTGGGCAAGCGCCAGAGTGTCACTGGCATTGCGGATAATCTGCAAGCCATCACGCAGCCATTGAACCACCGCACCCGCAATGAATATGGATCCTTCCAGCGCATACGTGGGTTTACCGTTCAGCTGATAGGCGATGGTTGTCAAAAGACGGTTTTGCGAGGCAACAGCCGTTGATCCTGTGTTCAAAAGCGCAAAACAGCCCGTTCCATACGTGGATTTCAACATTCCGGCCGAAAAGCAGGCCTGACCAACAGTCGCTGCTTGTTGATCCCCTGCAACACCATAAATTGGAATGGGCAGCCCGAATAGATCCGCCCGTGTTTGTCCAAATTCTGCAGCACAGTCGCGCACCTCTGGTAACATAGACATCGGGATATCCAAAAGCGCACAGATTTCGCTGCTCCATCTGCCCTTATGGATATCATAGAGCAACGTGCGCGCTGCGTTGGTGGCATCTGTCACATGGGATGTGCCATCCGTGAGTTTCCAGATCAGAAAGCTGTCTACGGTTCCAAAAAGAAGCTCTCCGCGCTGGGCTTTGGTGCGAGCACCTTCGACATTATCCAATAGCCACTTAAGCTTGGTACCGGAAAAATAGGGATCAAGCAAAAGACCAGTGGTTGCGGTGACCATATCTTCGTGGCCGTCTTTGCGCAGCTCTGCGCACAAAGGCTCTGTGCGCCGATCTTGCCAGACAATTGCGTGATAAATGGGTTTTCCTGTAGTTTTGTCCCAGACCAGCGTTGTTTCCCGTTGGTTCGTAATGCCGATGGCCGCGATATCTTTGCCGCTGAGACCGGCGCGTTCAATTGCGGCCCGACAGGTGGCTGCAGTTGTGGCCCACAGGTCATCTGGATCATGTTCCACCCAACCGCTTTGCGGAAAATGCTGCGCAAATTCTTCCTGCGCGGAGGCAACCGGTGAGAGGGCCGCATCAAAGACAATGGCCCTGCTTGAGGTCGTGCCCTGATCAATGGCAAGAATATGGGTCATATGGTCGTCCTTCGTAACGTCTTCATGCGAAAGCTTCCCGATTTTGAGAACTGGCGCAATGGCTTATTTGCCTTTGCGCCAGTTCAAATTTTGATCAGGCCCGCGCTTTGAGTTCCAGCCGGCGCTGATGTAAAACGGGTTCCGTATATCCAGAGGGTTGCACGCGCCCTTTGAATACAAGGTCAGAGGCCGCCAGAAAGGCAATCCCATTAAAATCGGGAGCCATCGGACTGTAAGTTGGGTCGGCCGCGTTCTGGCGGTCCACAACTTCGGCCATTTTGCGTAATGCTGACATCACATCCTGTGCATCCACCACCCCATGGTGAAGCCAATTGGCCAAATGTTGCGAACTGATCCGGCAGGTGGCGCGGTCCTCCATCAGACCGACATCGTTGATGTCTGGAACCTTGGAACATCCAACGCCCTGATCAACCCAACGCACCACATAGCCCAAGATGCCCTGCGCGTTGTTTTCCACTTCGCGCATGATCTGTTCGCTGCTCCATTTGCGGTAGGTTGCGACCGGGATCTCCAAAATTGCGTCCACGTAGGCGCGCCGCCCGCCGGCCTTGAGCTTTGACTGCACGGCAAAGACATCGACGGCGTGATAATGCAACGCATGGAGCGTGGCAGCTGTGGGCGAGGGCACCCAAGCACAATTTGCGCCGGCCTTTGGATGTTCGATTTTCTGTTCCAGCATCGCTGCCATCATGTCGGGCACAGCCCACATGCCTTTGCCGATCTGTGCCTTTCCTGACAAACCGCATTCTAGACCAATATCCACGTTCTGGTTTTCATAGGCGGTGATCCATGCTTTGCGTTTGATGAAATCTTTGCGGCTAAAGGGGCCGGCTTCCATGCTAGTATGAATTTCATCGCCTGTGCGATCCAAGAAGCCTGTGTTTATAAAGGCCACACGGTGTTTGGCGGCTCGGATACATTCCTTAAGATTGACGCTTGTGCGGCGTTCTTCGTCCATCAGGCCGATTTTTACAGTATATTGGGGCAATCCCAAAAAGGCCTCAACACGGTTAAAGATTTCATTGGCAAAGCCCACTTCTTCGGGCCCGTGCATTTTGGGTTTTACGACGTAAATGGATCCTTTGACGGAATTTCCGCCCTCGCGTTTCAGATCATGCAGCGCAATCAACACGGTTATCGCTGCATCCATCAGACCTTCGGGGATTTCATTGCCGCCATGGTCTAAGATGGCAGGATTGGTCATAAGATGGCCCACGTTACGCACCCAAAGGAGTGCGCGCCCTTTGATTGTCAGGGGTGATCCGTCAGGCGCGGTAAATTGGCGATCGGGATTCAATCGCCGCGTTTGCATGACGCCAGCTTTTTCAAAGCTGTCCTCAAGATCGCCTTTCATCAACCCCAACCAATTGGAATAGGCTTGAACTTTGTCTTCAGCATCAACACAGGCAACGGAGTCTTCGCAATCCATAATCGCAGAAATTGCGCTTTCAATTTGAACATCGGCCAACAGCGCTTGATCTCGGCTTCCTATCGGATGCGCGCGGTCAAAGATCAGTGCCACATGAAGACCGTTGTTGCGCAGCAATATCGAATCTGGCGCCTTCGCGCGGCCAGTGTAACCGGCAAATTTTTCTGGTTGGGACAGCGGACAATCATCGATCAACAATTGACCGTCCTGAACATGATATCTCCGCGCATCTGCGTGGCTTGTGCCATCAATTGGAAAGGCGCTATCCAAAAAGACGCGCGCCCGCGCGATGACCCTTGCCCCGTGACCTTTGTCGTATTTCCCTTTCGGGGGCTGGTGTCCCATGGCATCGGTGCCATAAAGGCAGTCATAAAGGCTTCCCCAACGGGCATTGGCCGCATTCAAAGCGTAACGAGCATTTGTTATCGGCACCACCAGCTGTGGACCGGGGACAGATGCAATTTCAGGATCAATATTGCTTGTCTCAATCTCAAAGGCGTCACCCTCTTCGACAAGATACCCGATGTCTTTGAGAAATGCTTTATAAGCTTCGTGGTCATGGGGTGTATTTCGATGAGCCACATGCCAAGCGTCAATTTTGTCCTGAATTTCGCGGCGCTTTTCAATCAGCGCGCGATTTACTGGTGCAAGGTCTTTGACCATGTCGGACAGCCCTTTCCAGAATATATCTGAAGATAGTCCTGTCCCAGCCAGAGCCTTTTCTTGCACAAAATTACAAAGCACATTAGAAATTTTTAGCCCATATTTTTCTGTATAATCCGTCACTATTTGCTCCCCCGGATGCCGGCATTTTTTAAACATGTCTCTGTCAATACAAACGTATTCTGCATATTAGTGTGTTCCAAAGTATACCTCTCCCGAAGGTGTCACAAGATCACCTGACATTATTCCGCCTGAATAATCTCTAGGTCTGGATTTATTCTTTTGGATCGCTTACTTGGCGTAAAGAAGCTGTTCAACCAGTTTTTGCACACGCAGCGCTTCATCCAAAGAGGCAAGGCGATGAGGCGCCCCAGAAATGCATAATAACAGATCATCAAGCTGGGCTTTTAGGCTCGCAGCTCTTGGATCGCTTGGCCGTTCACACAGTTCTTCAAATTCCCCTCCGTCAGAGACAGCATCTATGTAAAAATCGCTGATGCGGCGGCTTTTGAGCGTGCCCTTAACCGTCAATTCCTGACGGTCAGGTTGTGCTCCTCCCACACTGGCGAGAATGTTGACGGGATGTCCGCGTGATGAATGAAGGCGCGCAAGAAGCGCTGTCTCGCAGAGCAGGGGGTTTTCTGGGTACGAGGGGGCTGCAAAATCGATCTCAAGCGGTCCTAAAATGCGTTCTGAAAAGAATAGGAAGTGGGACAGCACTTCACGTGTCATGCCGCCCTCTGCGCGAAATCGCAGCCAATCAGCCTCTACTTGCCATGCGCGGGGCCATGCGGAATAGGTCAGAACGATATCAACCCCGAAGAGGTCGCCAAGTACACCCTGTGCTATCGACTGTGACACACCCTGAAGGGCGGGCCCTGCGGCTTGGGTGAAATTCACGGCTGCCGGCACTGCTTTTTGGTGAAGCGCGCTCACCAGTCGTTCACTTTCCGCGATATCCACACCAAGTGGTTTTTCCAGAAATATCGCTTTTCCAAGGTCTGCTGCCTCAAGCGCATAGGCTTTGCGCACCACTGGCGGGCAGGCGAGATAGACAAGATCGGCCTTTGCAATGGCTTGTGCGGCACTTTGTGCGATTTCTGCCTCTGGTGCGGTTTCTTTTGCGAGCGCCAAAGACCCTTGATCTGGATCCCAAAGAAAGGCCGGTTCATACTCAGGATGGGCCAACATATGGGTGAGCATGCGCCGCCCCATAATACCACAACCAATAATTGCCGTTTTCACTGCCATAGATCCTGATCCTTTATGCTGCTTTTTCGAGCAAAGATTTCTTCATCATCATATGAATGCCTTTGTTTCCATTGACCGTCTGGGTCACGCGCAAATCCCCCGCAAGCGAACATAGCATATAGGCGTCTTCACGGCTGAGCCCCGTTTTGGCGGTAATCAAATTGATCATGTTTCGAAGCGCGTCTTCGGCGCAGCGGTTTAAATCTTCGTGAATGCCCATAGTGATAAAGTCAGTGGGCGTTTCTGCTTGGGGGGTGTGCAATGCCATATCGTCGCGCACGCTAAAACGAAACCTCCCTGAAAGCGCGGTTTCAATTGCCGTGACGCAGACTTCCCCGTCTCCTTGCGCTCCGTGTCCATCCCCACAGGAAAACAATGCGCCCTCTTCGAAGATAGGAAGATAAAGTGTTGTGCCGGCAATCAGTTCTTTATTGTCAATATTGCCACCGTGGGCGCGGGGCTGGATGGATGAAATGCGTCCCCAATTTCTGGGTGGAGCCACGCCCATCACTCCAAAAAACGGGTTCAGCGGCAGTTCTAGACCCCAAGAAAGTTCTGCTGTCATTGTTTTCAAATCAAGCGGAATAGTCACCTTTCTTGCAGTTTGAAACTCATGAGGCAGCGTACCCGCTAAAGGGCGAATGATATTCCACCCCCAATTTTGCCGCAGTTTGATGTCGAGAATATCTATCTGAAGCACCTGCCCCGGCAGTGCACCTTTTATCGCGATCGGACCCGTCAAAATATGCCCGGGCAGCATCGCAGGGCAGTCTCTATGAATATCAAAGAGCTCACTGGGAACATGAAATCCTTTATTTTCAGGCGGGATATGTTCCGGTCCCCCAGTTACGGTATCAACAACGACGCAGTCACCGCTGTCAATTTCAAGGCAGGGGGGAAGCGCGGCATCAAAATACCCCCACGCGCAGGTTTGCGGTGTGGCAGACAGATGATGGGTCATCAAGAAACCTCTCAAAATATTATCTGCCGCCCATAAGAACGGCTTTCGCGCAAGACCACAAGTCTCCATATAGGCACGGCAGAACGCCAAAGTCCCAAAGAATGCGAATGAGCAGTGAGGGCCCAGAGGTCCATGCGAGTTTTGTGCAGCATAAAGAAGTTTTTGCCATGGTTTTCTTGAATAGCGATCTTGTATTTTTAACGATATGGCCTTGGTTGTACCTAGCTAACTTTATTCATCAGGTTTGCCGCTGCGGGCCCAAGGGGTCTGTTTAATTGCATTTTTTTGGATCGGCCAAGCCGCATTAATACTTTGAAAACGGCGAGCTTCGCACTTTTCCCGATAAGCATTTTTCGCGCCGGATTTTTCGCCATTTTGGTGAGATCGATCTGATTATAATGAGAAAATAATTTGACGCGCGCGCAATGGCTAAGCGACTTGATTGCGATCTTCCCGGGGAAAAAGCTTTCGGTTTTGCATCCTTCGGCAAAAATTATTTCGTGTTTGTCAAAAACGAGATGATAATATTCGATAGAGTGGTCTTTTTTAAATATTGAAACTCCCGGTAATTCGACCAAGTGGATTGCTGAAAGCAAAATGGCACCGTCTTCGACAGTTTTAGTTTGATGTAAGCTAGTCAACACAAGGCGATGTTGCCGCGATACTTTGAGCGCTCTTTTTGGTAATCCATTCCCCAAAGAGCCTTTGTTAAATTTGATGGGATATAATTTGGAATTTCTTTTCAATTCTTCGGGGGTGACAATGCTTTTTAAGACCAACGATAGGGGCTGCATCCCATGATCAAGGGTCTTGATCAAATCGCCGGATGTAAGGTTTTCCACCTTAATTTCTCCTCGACCTGTGGTCACTTTTGTTCCCTTGCAAAAACAGATGACCCCAGTTGTTTCAGCCGTCAAAGCCGAGGATGATATTGCTGAATTCGCTCCATCAAGAAGCGTAAGGTTAATTTTGCCGGAGATTGAATTTATGGTTTGGCCTTCTATCTGCCCGTCGAGTTTTCCATCATCTGCATCCTCACGAAGCATGTGAAGTGCATTATTGAAGTCGGAGGTAACTGTCGTTTCATTATAAATTTGGGACAGATCAACAAAATCGTTTTCTGAAAAATCGGTGATTGTGTCGTTCCCGCTTTCTTCAGCGTAGATGAAGGTGTCATTTCCGTCGCCACCTGTCATCCGGTCCTCGCCAGCACCACCAGAAATAGTATCGTTCCCCAGTCCGCCGTCTAGGGTATCATTGCCATCTTCACCAAGTATTTTATCATGATCTTCCCCGCCATCGACAGAATCATGACCAAGGCCTGCATAAATCGTATCGTTTCCACCGTCGCCATAAACCGTGTCGTTCTTGGACTCCGTTGCATCAATTTGATCACCGTCGTTATCGGTAAATTCACTGTTGATAAGTTCAGAATTTGTCGTTCCGCGTACGATACCATCGGCTGGGGTTATAACAGGTGGCTCTGTTGACTCTACTCCCCAGAGGACACTCCCGGTGCCGTTTCCTTCTTCGGGGGTTGTTGTTGCTAAATTTTCGATCGCTCCGACGTTTCCAGACGCGGGGAGCTCCGTAGTTGAAGTATTTGTCATAATACCAATGACGGCGTTTGAACCTCCAGTGTTGCCATTGGCAAATTCAATCTGCCCGTATTTATATGCAACGGTAAAACTGTTGTCTTCTTTTTCGGTGAATATAATTTGAAATGTATTCTCTCCAGGGATTGAGTCGGTATGATAGGCTGGCGCTTTGTACCAGGTTATGACAATCCTTTTGCCTTCTTGATCAAAGTCCCATAAAACATCGGCCTAATCGGTGCGATGTAAACCGATGTCAGTAAAAAATGCCGCAAAAATTGCTTTATCCGGATGTATTTGCAAATTTTTATAATGTTGCCAATTGTGGTTTTCATCAGTAGCCCAATATGCCGCACCATTTGTGTTAAAGTAAAGATATTTGTAGGTTTGATCTTCAATTGTCACCCCGTTTGCGAATAAGGAACCCGCGTCTCCTGCAGAAAAAATTCTGTAAGAACCATCGTCCGCAGGGGTGCCAACATTAGCTCTATAAGAGTTTTCACCATATCCCAATTCTCCTCCAAGGCCGCTCAACAAGTTAGTAAAAATAGTGCGGGTTTGGCGCGTAGCGTCAGCATCTTCAAGTTCAACCTCGGCACTGTCTACCTCATACGAAAACGCATCTGACGGGTCGTTCAAAGCTGTATCCGTCGGTTCGTTAGAAAGGACCGGATCATTCTCTGTAATCTCGGCTTTTGCGGTGTTTTCAAACAGTGCAGGCCCTTCTTCACTGCTCACTTGGTTTTCTTTTTCGGCTCCGGCATCTTCCACGACATACCCGTCGTTCTGCAAAATTGTATCTGCTGAACCGTTTGCTTTTGAAAGGGGGAGCGCGGATTCTTTGTAATGGGGAAACTCCAAAGGTTGAAGCTGCGCATCCAGCTGCAATGTCCCGTCTTGGAAGCCTGTCATCGTTACGGCAAAATCGATGTCCTCGTCACCGGTTTCTGAAGAGATGTATAAATTATGCCAAACGATTGTCAGAGTTTGGTCCTGCAAAGATCGGTGTAAAACGACAGATGTTCTATCATTTGCGCTGAACACGCCATTCGCTATTTCAGGCGATAAAACGGTGGCATTTGACAGCATGGCGGTCGTCACGGTGTTTAGAGAATGCCTGTCTGCATTGTCTTTTGTGAAAACGATGTCCCCTTTGTCTGTGACATAAATGGCCCCAAAGAGGTTTTCATCAAAAAGGGTTTCGTCAGAAGAAACCAAAACGTCTTTGCTATGCGAATAAATCAGGGTCGCTTTGGTGTCTGGCGAAAGTTCTGAGGTTGAAAAGGTGATTTTTATATTATTTTCAATCGCATTGCTCATGACAGTTTCTCAGTATGATGGTTATTCTCATGAATGGATAAGGATTTGAGAATTTTTTGTTCTCGCTCGATTCAAAATGAGCCTAAAATAACAACCTTAAATTTTGGTTCTAAACTGTGAACATGGGATATTTTATTAAGTTTAGGTTATGTTTTTCAAAGTGAAATACGTTGCAAAATATTGAATTTTTGAGATAAATTTAACAGCATCGGCCGGTATTTACGTAGGATAAAATTTTATCATCCTGCGTTATATTTTGCGTCACGTATTTGTCTGCAGAATAATTAGGGAATTTTTAGAGAAAGTAAGAAATGGCAGAGTGATCGGGATTTAATGTCTTATTTTTCTGACGGAGCAGGTCATTAGAGTTCTTTTCCGGCGCGCAATTCCCCCCAACACAATCTCAATGCCGCTCCAAGGGTGGCGATTGGCTCTGGGGGTAGGTGTTTTGGTGCTGGCGCAGATTGGAGTTGCCGGATCAGATCGTTGTCACGTCCCATAGCGAGATCGGCCGCGGCAAGACCATGAAGCGTTCCTTTGACGGTCCCCAATCCATTCTGGCAGCAGGCGGAAAATAGACCGTCTTCGACTTCACCAAAAGCCGCAACGTTGTTGAGCGAAAGCGTCAGATGCCCCCCCCATTGATATTCCATCGCAACGCTTTTGAGCATGGGAAAGCGCGCAGCGAAGCTTTGGATATGGGTTCTATAAACGCTTTTTTGCACCCGCGCGCTGGGCATCATCGATGGTTCATAGGTAAAGCGGTTGCGGACAATGATGCGGTCCCCTCCATCCCCTGAAATACGCCGCACGGTGGTGCCAAGGGGATCGGCAGGGGTCAGACCCCAGTCTGGGTGTCCCCCCAGTTTTGCGCAGTCTTCACTGCTGAGCGCGCGTGTCATGGAGGCATAGGTAAAGACATGGACAAGTTGTCGGCTGAACTGTCCAAAATTTTCGACATGCCCGTTAACAGCCAGAATGACCTTGGGGGCACGAATACTGCCTTTTGGCGTTTTTGCCTGCCAAAGGCCGTCTTTTCGTTGCAAGGCGACAACGGGGGAGTTTTCGTAGATGCGCAACCGATTTGACGGAAGCTTTGCGCCTAAGCTGCGGATATAAAGTGCGGGTTGGAGCATGACAGCGCCGGGCGTAAAAAGCCCGCCCTGATAATAGGAAATACCCGTGATTTCCTGCATTTCTTGTGCATCAAGCACTGCATGTGGTTCGCCTAAATTATTCAAATGCGCGGCATATTCGCCGTTATGCTTCAGCCCTTTTTCCGAAGCGGCGGCGTTAATTTTTCCAACCTCTCGAAATGCCTCGGATGGCAGGTGAAGCGTCTCAACCATGTCTCGCGCAAAGTCGATGGCTAGTCGGTTTTGCGCGATCGTGATGCGGTCTTTGTCAATTTGGCCTCCGTAGTCGTCGCTCGTAAGATCATGGGGAAGATCAATCATGAAACCCGAATTACGACCGGCGGGACCTTCGGCAAGTCCTTTGGCTTCCAAGATGATGATACGGTCGTTTGGCGCTTCTATCTGTAGACGGCGCGCGGCAGAAAGCCCTGCAAAGCCTGCACCGATGACCAGCCAATCAGCCGTTTCCTGCGCCGAAAGGCTGTGCAAGCTGTCTTGCTTCGGCAGGATCGCGTTCCATGCGGCGGGGCCAGGGTTATGTGGAAGCGCTTTGACTTTCAAGGGAGGCTCAATTTTGCCATACGTCCCCCATCAAGGGTCAATATTTGCCCGCTCATAAAGGAGGCCTGATCAGAGGCAAGCCATACGATGAGCTCTGCAACCTCCTCCGCCGTGCCAGTGCGGCGCAGAGGATGAATGCCCCCGATTTTCTCCCTGAATTGATCTGGGTCGGGAAGGGAATTGATGAAATCCACATTGAGCGGCGTGTCAATCCATCCCGGTGCCACGGCGTTGCATCGAATGCCTTCAGGTCCATGATCCACCGCCACTGCACGTGTCAGAGCATGCAAGCCCCCTTTTGAAGCGCAGTAGGCAGGATGGCGTGGATTGCTTCCTAATCCTTCGATGGAGCCGACATTTACGATGGAGCCTCCGTTTTCGCGCATAAGGGGAAGCGCGTGTTTGATCAGCAAATAGGGAATAGTCAGATTGACGGTGATCTGATCCTGCCAATCGTTCAGGTTGGTTTCTTCGACCGTGCCTTCGCGCATTATACCTGCGTTATTGACCAGAATATCAAGGTGTGTTTCCTTTTGTTTCAGGGTGTTGATGACGTGTTCGGGGGTTGAAACATCCAGAAAATCAGCCGCGATCCAAGACTGCTCTCCTTCACGGCGCTGAGCGGTGTAGACTGTTGCACCACGCTGTTCCAGCAATCTTGCAGTGCTCAACCCGATGCCGCTTGAGGCGCCTGTCACAAGGGCCGTTTTTCCATCAAGATCGCTCATGCTACAGGTTTTCCACCGTTAACCTCGACAAGCGCTCCGCAGATATAGCGTGCCTCTTCAGAGGCGAGAAAAGCGATGACGTCGGCGATGTCTTCGGGTTCTGCAATCCGACCAAGCGGGACCGAGGCATTCAAATCCTCTATTGCCGTGTCCGGATCAAGCCCTCGAATGCTAAAACCGGTCCGCAACATGGGGGTGTTGACTTCGTTAGGGCAGACTGCGTTCACACGAATTTTCTGATGCGCGTGATCGCGGCCCAAACATTGGGTGAGCGAGGCAATCGCCGCTTTGGACATGATATAAATCGGGTGGTCAGGCCCCGGGTGCACGCCCCAACAACTTGAAGTGTTTATAATTGCGCCACCACCCGAATTTGCCATGATCCCAATGGCAGCGCGGCTTAGGCGAAAGGGTGCCTCTACATTTATTGCCATGGTGCGTGTGAAATCCTCATCGCTGGACTCGGTGATCTTTCCGCGTGTGATGATGCCTGCATTATTGATCAGAATATCGAGCCGTCCTTGTGTTTTCATCACCTCAAAGGGGAGTGCATCGCAAAATCCGGCTTCCATCAGATCACCGCAGATGTCGGCGCCTTCGCGGTCCGTTGTCACGACGGTAGCGCCCTCGCTGCGCAATTTTTTGACGATCGCCTGACCGATACCGCCAGTGGCCCCTGTGACCAAAGCAACTTTTCCTGAAAACCGCATCTGTTAAAACTCCTGATTAAGGGCGTCTGCCGCAGGGATCTCTGTTTCGCGCCGCGCAATGTAGTCGCGCAATTCTTCGTGTACCGCCTCATCAAGTTTAGGTTCTTCGTAATCGCCTAACAGCGACTTGGCCTCAGTGAGGGCACGTTCCGTGATTTCAACGCTGCCTTCGGCCTGCCATTGTTCGATGGAATTATTGTCAAACATATTGGGCATAAAGAATGCCCGCTGGAAATTTTCGAGCGTGTGGGGATGCCCTAAATAATGCCCGCCCGGCCCGACCTCTGCGATGGCAGAAACAGCTTCGTCAAAATCATCCCAATTTATGCCCTCTGCCATGCGGTAGGCCATGGCGCATTGTTCTGCGTCCACGATGAATTTGGCGATGGAACAATGCATTCCTGCTTCGTTCCAACCGGCAGAATGCCAGATATAATTGGCCCCCGCCATCATCACCGCCATGAGGGTCGTTGCGCTTTCATAGCCCGCTTGCGCGTCAAAGGTTTTGGCGCCGCCAAGCGTGTTTGATGTGCGCCAGGGCACATCATAGAAGCGGGCCATCTGACCAATCATGAAATTCATCAGGCTAATTTCCGGAGTGCCGGCCATGGGGGCTCCGGATTTCATCGATACGGTCGACAGATAATGGCCATAAATCGCCGGTGCGCCTTTGCGGATGACTTGCGTATAAGCCAGCGCAGAGAGCGCCTCTGCATTCAATTGTGCAACGCTTGGTGCCACAGAAGCCGGTGTATTCGCACCCCCAAGCACGAAGGGCGAACATAAAACAGGCTGATTACGCCGGCAAAAGGCGCGCATCGCGCCAAGCATGGTTTCATCCCAAACCAACGGAGAGTTTCCATTGCAATTCCCCGTCACCACGGGATGATCATCGATAAATCCCGTGCCAAATAGAATATCGCACATCTCCATCACGTCCTCGGCGTTTTTGGGGCTTGTGGTCATGCCCATAAAGGTTTTGTCACTATAGCGCATCGAGGAATAGGTGATGCGCAAATGGCGTTGGCTGATGGGGTGATCATAGGGTTCGACGATATGATGTGCGCTGGAATGCATCGAAGGAAGCATCTGGGACAATTTGTGGAAGTCAGCCAGATCATCAAGCGTCGGGTTACGTCGTATGTCGTTGAGATCTCTGAGATAAGGCGCGCCTGTCATTGGGACAAAGATGCTGTAGTCATTCCCAAAGGGCAGATTATGGTCGGGGTTTCGCGCGTGATAGATAAAATTTGAGGGGATGGTGGAAATAAGCTCTCTGACCATGTGTCGGTCGAGATAAACAGTTTCGTCTACAACTTTCGCGCCTACCTTTTTCCAATCAGCAATGGCGATGGGATCGCGAAAATGTACCCCAGTGTTTTCAAGGATATGCATGGATGCAAGGTCTATGCGTTGTATCTGATCCTGATCCATCGGTTCGGTCAGAGGAAGCCTGCGCTTTAGTGCGGGCAACATGGCAACCTCGCGTGTTTGGCGGAGGCTGCGCCGTGCGCTGCGTCCACGTCGCACCGTTCCGACAGCTTTGACACTCATGAAATTTTATCCAGTTCATTTGGATCGGATAAATCAATCCAAATGGTTTTCACCTCACAATATTGGTCGTGTGCCATGAGCCCGTTGTCGCGTCCGCCAAACCCTGAGTGTTTGTAACCGCCGAAAGGTGTTGTGATGTCACCCTCGCCGAAGCAGTTGACGGTCACCGTGCCTGCCCGCAATTCCCGAGCTGCGCGCAATGCGGAGCGCGTGTTTGCGCTAAAGACCGATGCGCTCAGTCCATATTCCGTGTCATTGGCAATGTTGATGGCGCTCTCGTTGCTGTCTGCAGTGATCACCGAGAGAACGGGGCCAAAGATTTCCTCACGGGCACGGGGGTGTTTTGGGCTGTCTTCATACAGGGTAGGGGGCAGGTATGGTCCCTCCATTACACCACCCGAGAGGGCGTTTTTCCCAAGGTGGCGCTGGACTTTGGTACAGTGTTCAGCGTCTATAAGTGCCCCCAAATGATGGGCTGGGTCCAATGGGTCGCCGGTTTTCCAGTCTTTCAACCGCATTTGAATTAGCTCTAAAAGGGGGGCTTTGACGTCTTTGTGAACGATAAGACGGGATATGGCGCTGCAGTTTTCGCCCATATTCCAAAAAGCGCCTTTGACGATTTCTTCTGCCACAAGATCAAGGTGTTCGGCATCCTGAAACACGACTGCAGGGTTCTTGCCGCCGCATTCCAGAACCACTTTTTTCAAGTTGCTGTCTGCCGCGTAATGTAAAAACCGCCGACCGGTGTCTGTTGAACCGGTAAAGCTGATCATATCGACGTCCATATGTCGTCCCAAAGGTTCTCCTACAGAGGGTCCATCCCCTGGAAGCACTTGCAATACGCCTCTTGGAATACCTGCCTCCATGGCCAGTTCCGCGATGCGCAGCGCCGTGAGAGAGGTTTGTTCGGCGGGTTTTACAATGACGGAACAGCCCGCAGACAAGGCCGGACCAATTTTCCAAGCGAGCATCAAAAGCGGGAAGTTCCAAGGCAATACAACGCCGACCACCCCAATGGGTTCACGCACAATCACCGACATCGCTCCATCACCAACCGGTGCCGTCTGATCATAAAGCTTGTCCGTTGCCTCGGCGTGCCATTTGATTGTGTGGATGGCTTCGGGAATATCGATCAATTCGCAGTCACGGATCGGTTTACCGCTGTCGAGGCTTTCCATGACCGCGAGGTCTCGCCGGTTTCTTGCCATCAGTTTGCACAGACGGATCAGCAAGTCTTTGCGTTCTGCGGGATGTAATTTGGCCCATCTTCCCTGATCAAACGCTTCGCGCGCCTTGGCCACAGCGATATTGACGTCATCTATGTTGGCGGTACTGATCGTTGTGATCTCTTTGCCCGTTGCGGGGTTGCAGGTAGCCATCATGGGGCCGGAGCCTTTGCGAAACTTGCCGTCGATAAACGGGCAGCGCGGAAACTCAACACCCTGAGCAAGCGCGACATATTCTTCATGTGTCAGGAGATCACTCAAATCGCTGCTCCGGTGATGTTCGAAATCGTTTTGTTCATGGTGCGCACGACCTCTTCTAGAATGCGTTTGTCGTCTTTGTTGAGGGGGTGAAGCGGTCGGCGTGGGGGACCAGCATCAATGCCGCGCAAAGTCAGGCCATATTTGATGCATTGGACAAATTTCCCACCCTGCTCAAGCACGCGCATCAAAGGAAGCATTGCAGACATTATGGCGCGCCCTTTGCTGAAATCTCCCTCTATAGCACAGGCCTGATAAAGCGCGATATGGGCTTCTGGGGCGAAGTTGGATCCCGCACAGACCCAACTGCGTGCACCCCATGCAAAAAATTCGAGCGCCTGATCATCCATACCGCAACTTAGGGCAATATGGGGATAATCCCGTGCAAGCATATGGAGCCGGTTTGGATCCCCCGAACTTTCCTTTATAGCACAAAAATTCGCAGAGCGGCCCAACCTGTCAAGGGTGTCTTCGTCCATGTTCACGCTCATTCGTCCAGGATAATTGTAGAGCATCACAGGCAAATTTGCCGCCCGATCAATTGCCAAAGCGTGAAGCGCAATTTCGCGTCCTGTTGGATAGGCATAGGGCGGAGTTGCAACAAGAATTGCGTCTGCGCCATGATCTTTCGCGGCCTTGGCATATTCAATGCTGTCCTCTGTGCGCATTGCGCCGGTGCCAATGATCATCGGCAGGCGCCCGTTGATCATTTCTTTGGCAAGGCCCATCAAAAAGACACGTTCCTTTTTGCTCATCGCGTAATATTCACCGGTGGTGCCCGCAACGATAATTCCGTGCACCCCCGCCTCAATCAGCATGTTTACGGTGCGCTCCATCGCGTCCTTATTCAATGTGTAGTCGTCGTAAAAGGGAGCGACCAGCGGTGTATAGATGCCCTCGAACTTCATTGGGAGTCTCCGGAAAAAGGCTGCATATATGTCTCAGGAAGCGGGTCCGGCCAGACGTATTTTTCAATCTCACCACGGCTGAGCGCCCAATGATCCAGTGTCAGTTCAACAGCAAGCTCCGCATTGTGAGTGGCAAAGGCTTCGATCATTTCGTCGTGTTGTTGGGCGGCCCTAAGGACACGTATGCTGTCTTCTGCAGTTTTGGCGCGGTAAAAAATATGGGACATGCGCGTGTGATCTATCAACAACCGTCGCAGGCTTGGCAAAAGATAAGGGTTGGTTGCCATCTCGCCGATGATCTCGTGAAAGCGATGGTTCCAAAGCGCCAGCGCGGCGTTGTCAGAGGCCGCACGCGCTGACATAAAATGTGTCTGTGCGTCTTTCAGGGCCTTGATTTGTGCAGGGATGGCCTGTTCTGCGGCAAGGCGCGCGACCGCGGCATAGATAATTGGCGCGGTTTGAAAGAAGCGCCGCATAGTATAAAGGTCCATTGCGGCAACAACAGCACCCCGGTTTGGCTCTATGCTTAGATAGCCCTCCCCTGCCAATTTCTGAAAGACTTCGCGCAAAGGCGTACGGGACAACCCGTAATGCGTCGAAAATGACGTTTCGTCCAAGTCCGCACCTGGCGCTAGATCAAGTTGCAAGATGCGATTTCGAAGATCGCGGAAACACAGGTCTTTCTTTGATGGAGCCATGAGAGAATCGTCCAAACTACCCATTTTGTATACATGAAGTATACATTTATTGAAAACAGATTCTTTGAAAGATATTGGGTCCGTTTGGCAGAAGAATGAGGTGAATCCAGTTTGGGTGCTTCTAGCGCCAACCCTCGGGCACTCTTGCCGAACCGCGCACGATCAATTGACCTTCAATTTTGATGCGGCGTTGGGGACTGTCGGGATCATCAATTTTCCCAAGTAACAGATCAATTGTTTCACGCACCATCTGATTAGCAGGTTGGCGCACTGTGGTCAGATCATAGGCCGGCCAAGAGGCTGCAGAGACATCATCATAGCTGACCACTGATACATCGTCTGGGATGCGAAGCTGCAAATCATGGCGTAGCGTGTCCATCACCGCAATGGCCATATGATCATTGGCGACAAATACGGCATCGGGTGGATCATTGGAAAACATGCGCAGGGCGGCGGATTTGGCCTCTTCCATAACGAAATTGCCTACCTCTCGCGCATGTAATCTCATCCCTGCTGCCGCAAGGGCATCCAAAAATCCGGCTTCGCGGTCGCGTTGGGTTGAGGCGCCTTCCCAGCCTGCGATGTAGCCGATTTTATGGTGTCCGCCAGCCAGCAAAAACTCTGCAACAGCGCGTCCGCCCTTATAATTGTCCGTTGTAACATCAGAAAGCGCATCTCCGTCCTGCGTCCTGTTAAACAACACAACCGGAACACCCGCGGCCTCACAGCGTGCTGACAAGTCAGACGACAGCGCGACAGAGGCAGCGATGATCCCATCTACTTGATAATCAAGAATTTCATCCACGACAGCATCAATATTGCCCTCGGTTCGAGAGGTCATGAAAACGAGCACGTGATATCCCCGTTCGCGCAGCGCATTGGACAGCTTTTCCAAAATTTCAGGATAAAACTGGTTGTTGAGATAGGCGACAACCAACCCGATGATCCGGCTTTTGCCCGATACCATCGCGCGTGCCAGAATGTTGGGCCGGTAGCCCAATTCTTCTGCAGCGGTACGTACTTTTCTAATGGTTTCCTTGGATGCTGATGCACCGGGCGTGAACACCCGGCTTACAGCAGAACGGCTTACTCCGGCGCGCAGGGCAACTTCGGCAGAGGTTACTTTTTGAGACGGAGCAGACACAGTTTACCCTTTCACAGCCCCCGCTACCAATCCGCTGACGATCTGGCGCTGGAAGAACATCACCAGAATAAAGAGCGGCACGGTTGCAGATACAACAGCAGATACAGCGAACATAACATTGCCTTCAGTATAAGTGGTTCCAAGAAAGGCGGCGATTTGGGGCACCATCGTGCGATTTTCTTCAGCCAGCAACATGGATGTCACCGCAAAGTCATTATAGGCCAGAAGAAAGCTGAACAAGCCAGTTGTGATCACTCCGGGCCACATCACAGGAATGATGACATTACGGAAGGCTTGGAATTGTGTGCATCCATCCACCTTGGCGCTTTCATCAAGTTCTTTGGGAATGCTTTGAAAAAACGAATGCAACATCCAAAGTGTGAATGGCTGATTGATTGCGACCAAAACAATAATGGTTGTTGGCAAGATGCCCCAAAGGTTCCATTCAAAAAATGGCAGCATATAGCCCGCAACCAAAGTGACTGGCGGCATAGCGCGGAAAATCAGCGCCGTAATCAGAAGAAAGAAGGTATATTTATATGCAGAGCGTGAAAGCGCGTATCCCCCAAGCGTCCCGATTGTCAGCGACGTGCAAACCACAAAAAAGCACACGATAAATGTATTGATTGCGTTGCGCCAGAATTCTTCCTTTATCCAGGCGCCCTCATAGCCCGCTCCGGTAAAGGGGCGCCCATATTCTGCTTTGGTCCGCTCGCCTGTAATCGCGTAAGTCCAGTCTGCAATCGAGAAAAAATCGAGTTCGACCTTAAAACTTCCCCAGACGGTCCAGACAAAGGGAAAGGCAGCCATAAGCAGCCAGAGGCCGGCAAAAGTGTAAATTGCGATTTGGAGGCCTAAAGGTCTTTTTTGTGCATTACTTTGCATCTTATGCTTTTCCTTTGAAATCACGCCATGTTCTGACAAGAACCGGAGACAAGAGTATAGCGACACCAATAATAGTCAGAACCGATGACGCCGAAGCCGACGACAGTTGACGGGTTTCACCACCAAGATCGTTAAATATGAACCAGCTCAGGCTTTGGGCATGGGCCGCCGCGTTGAACCCGACAATGGGTTCAAAGACCCTGAAATTATCCATGAGCTGGATGAGCGCCACAAAGGTCACAAGCGGCATAAGATGAGGCACCACAACATAACGCACCTGTTGAAGTCTGGTTGCGCCATCAATCTGCGCGGCTTCGATCTGATCCTTTGGCAGAGTCTGCAACCCTGCATAAAAAATCACGAAAGCGAACGGCGCGGCGTGCCAAACGCCATAAAGTATCAGAGAAAACCACATTAAACCTGTGGAGGCTTTCAAAGACAGGTTTGGATCAGAGAATATCCACTGAATTGAGCTGCCTAACACACCACGGCTGTCGATCATCCAAAACAGCACCAAGGCGCCGATGAGTGGCGTGATGACAAAGGGAAGCAGAGAGAAGAATATCACAAGCCCCTTCAGGCGCGCATTGAGGGCATTTACCGTGAGCGCAATGAGAAGTCCTAGCAATATGACGAAGGGGGTCACGATGAACGTAAACACCAGTGTAAACATCATAGCTCTATAGAACGGCAAGTTTCCGAGCCTTTGAAACACTTCGTTCCACGTGGATGAATTGGCCCAGATTGCCTTAATTTCACTTGTTGCCAGATGGCCTCTGTCGGTGAAAATATCAAGGCCCACGAACCGCCCGAGGGGCTCTGCTTCGCGCAATGCGCGCGTGGCCTCTTGGTCAATTGTGGTTTCCCTTTGGCAGCCTGACAATGGCGTGCATGTTTCAACTTCGACCAGTACCGCTGGATGGGGGGCGAAAACCGATTGCATCACAACAGATACAATTGGGAAGGCGATAAATAGCAGCATCGCGAGAGCTGTAGGAAGGAAAAACCAAAAGAATGTACTGTGCCGCATCGTCTTTTATCCATTAAGGTTTTCCGGGGGCATAACGCCCCCGGCTGGTTTTGAACAAATTAGTTCAGAAACCCTTTTTCTTTCGCTGCAGCGATATAAGCCGCTTCAACGTCGGCAAGCGCTTGCTCTGCCGATTCTTTGCCTTGCATGAAGTCAGAAAGTTCATTGCCGAGCGCAGAATGCATCAAACCCATGTATGGCAGCATTGGGTATGGGATTGTCCCCATTTTTGCGGCTTCAAAAACGCCGATAGCTGCGTCTGTGGGTGTGTAGCCGTCGATCAACCAAACCGCCTGTGTTCTGATGGTTTCATTTCCCATCAGTTCGGGACGGATACCGTTTGACATCGCAACGAAAGTGGCTTCGGCTTCTTCGTCGCTGATGTTCTTGGCCACAGTCCAGCCATCCCACCAGAGCGTAGACGCCGGAATTGATCCGCCGCCAACGGTCATCGGGCCAGCAATCGCATGTCCGTTTTTCACAGCGTCTGTCACGCCATCTGTCGTTGTTTGGCTTGCTGCGCGGCTGCCCCACATGTTCAAAAGCGCAATGTTACCAGCGCGGTATTCGGCGTTGGTGGCATTTGAGTCATGTGTCAAGAAGTCAGGGTTCATGTAGGCAGAAAGCTCTTTCATCATATTAAGCGCTTTGACACCGGCGTCTGAGTTGACGTTTGGTGCGGCAGATCCGTCTTTGAAGTGTGATCCACCATATCCCAGGAACATATTGTTAAATTCCTGAGCCAAGTTCCAACCTGATGCATAAGCACCACCGATTGGGTTTTGCATGATGCCCTGGTCGCGGATCATTTTGGCCGCTGCAATCATATCTTCGTAGGTTTTGGGCGGCTCAACACCGATTTGATCCAAAATATCTTTGCGGTACATTAGGTGCTGAGCGTTCGCCATAAACGCAACAGCCATCACTTTTCCACCAATTTTGATCAGCTGACTGGATTGCAAATTTGCACCATGTTTTGCCACGAGATCATCCAGAGGACGAATAACGTCTTCGTTCATCAAAGCGACGATGGAAGAGTTTGCAATAATCGCTGAGGTGTATTCAGCAGGGTTGCCCTGCATACCTGGCACGTTAATGCTTTGGTGGTCTTTGGTAAGGTTTGTGCTGACTTCTGCGCCAGAACACGCCTTTGCTTCAGCACCAACAGTTTGAATGGCAGGAAATTCATTTCCAACCACGCTTACGCGAGCAGAAATCTCGCAGGCAGATACGGCAGTGCCGCTTAGGACTGCCAGTGCGCTTACAAGCGCTACCTTCTTCAGAAACATAATGTCCCTCTCCTGTTTGAGGGGGTGACATGTCACCTCCCAGTTGCTCCGCTTTCGCGGGTATCATCGGGGTTAAGCCCCAATACGTGCGCCTGTTTGTGCATCAAACAGGTGACAAATTTCTGGCGGGATGCGAAAGCTGACCGGATCGTCAATCTTTGCTCTAAAGCTTTTGTCAGCTTTTACCGCAACCAATCCGCCGTTTACTCGGACAGAGACCATTGTTGCATCACCCAACAGTTCCTGAGCGTATATGCGGGTATTGATTTGCCCGAGTTCTGTGGCGAGGCTCGCGTCTTCTGCGCGAAAGCCCAAAGTCACTTTGCCATCCGCTGCGGAAAGGCCCGCTATTTCAGTGTGCTCTGAACGAAATACGCCGTTGGAAATTTCCCCTTCAATCAGGTTCATCGCCGGGTTTCCAATAAATCCCGCCACAAAGGTATTGGCCGGGCGGTCATAAATTTCGGTTGGCGTTCCAACCTGTTGCACAAGGCCCTTCTCCATCACAACCACACGGTCTGCCAGCGTCATCGCTTCTATCTGATCATGGGTCACATAAATTGTAGTCACCGCCAGTTCATGGGAAAGGTTTTTGATCTGCGCCCGAGTAGAAACCCGCAATTTTGCATCAAGATTGGATAAGGGCTCATCCATCAAAAAGACGTTTGGTTCGCGTACAATCGCGCGCGCAAGCGCCACTCGCTGACGTTGCCCGCCAGACAATTGTGCGGGCTTGCGTTCCAAAAATTGGTCCAGTTCTACCATGGCAGAAGCGCGGCGCACTTTTTCATCATGGGTTTTGGGGTCTATCCCGCGCACGCGCAGGGGAAAGCGAATATTTTCATAGACATTCATGTTGGGATAAAGCGCATAACTTTGAAACACCATCGCCACATCACGATCCTTGGGTTCCAGATCGTTCACGCGTGCCCCGTCAATAAATATGTCCCCGTCGGTTGCATCTTCCAACCCTGCAATCATACGCATCGTCGTTGTTTTGCCACATCCTGAAGGTCCAAGAAGAACAAGAAACTCTTTATCTGCGATGGTTAGGTCAAAACCGTCCACCCCAATAAAATTACCCCACCGTTTAGAAACTTGCCGTAACTGTATTTCGGCCATTGCTTTTCACCTTATGAATCCCTTGCATACGCTTGCAATATGCTAAACACTGCGACAGTATCTGTGCAATGGTTTTTTTGCACACGCATGCAAAAATCTTAAAAAATCGTGGAAACTTAATGCTAACCTCTGAATTTCAAGAAGAAAAAAAAGTAGTGCTCACTTATTATGAAGCACTTGAGTCGGCACCAAATGAGGCTTTGGTAGATGTTATCGCAGCGCATGTGAGCGAGAATTACCTTTGGCGGGGGTTTCACCCGTTTGATGAAAAACATGGAGCCGCATCGGTAGCAGAGGCGTTTTGGCGTCCTTTCAAAGCGTCCTTTCAGCCAGTCCAGAGACGGATGGACATTTTCATTGCTGGCTCAAATTCTTTGGCGTCAGACAAAGATGTTTGGGTCGTATCCATGGGGCATTTGATGGGGCTTTTTGATGCGCCTTGGCTTGGCATTGCGCCCACGGGTAAGCTGGCGTTTTTACGATATTGCGAGTTTAATCGCATCGAGGGTGGCAAGATTGCCGAAACAGCGATGTATTTTGATATACCTCACCTTATGATGCAGGCAGGTTTACATCCGTTTCCCACTCAAACCGCAGCGCATCTTGTCCAGCCGGGGCCGGCGACCCATGGGGGCTTGTTGTTTGGTACGCAGGTGCCCGAAGAGGGTCAGAAAACCCTCAATACCATCAACGCTATGATTACCGATTTAGGCCAATGGAACAGTGGATTGAGCCTAGAAGATGAATTGCGGCTCACTTGGTGTGAAGACATGCTTTGGTGGGGACCAGCCGGCATTGGTTCCACCTATACGATCGCCCGATATGCACAACAACATTCTGGGCCATTTCGTGGTGCTTTCAGCGACCGTTCCAAAACAAATCACATATGCCGATTGGCAGAAGGTCATTATGGCGGATTTTTCGGGTGGCCAAACTTTACCGCGCGCTTAAGCGGAGAATTCATGGGCATGCCTGCCACTGGGAAAGTTGGTGAATTTCGTGTGATCGATATTTACCGCCGTGCAGGAGATAAATTGGCAGAAAACTGGATTTTTATTGATCTTTTGCATTTTTGGAAACAACAGGGTGTGGATGTTTTAACCAACATTACAAAGGATAAATAAGGATTAAATTTTGCCGATTGAGCACATTTTGTGGCGCGTTCCAAAAACAGGCAAAACACCTATCTGCCTCATGTGTATGTTTCTTAAGTCTTGAGACCGCTGAAGTCTTGCTGAGGACGCCGTAGCTTGCACGGCAAAAGAGCGATCCCGTATCGTTCTGCAGAATAAAATTTCATAAATGAACAAAATCCTAAACTTGTCTGTTTTTTGCCGTTTATGTAACAGAATTTTTGTAGGAAAGGGTTGATGCTAACAGTAAATAGCAATCAATTCCCGTTGTTTTCTGCCGCTTCAGAAACGTCGGCACAGGCAACCGCTGAGAAGTCTATAGAACGCTTGTCTACCGGCGTGCGGATTAATTCCGCGCGTGATGATGTGGCAGGTGTTTCCATTTCATCTCACCTGCAGTCCGAAATTCGCGGAATGAACCAATCCATTCGAAACGCTTTAGATGTGATCGCATTTTTGGATGTTATAGATACTGCATACGCAGCAATGGAAGAAACTATGCAAGGTGCCCGCGAACTTCTAATTCAAGCGAAAAGCGATACGTATTCAGACACTGATCGCAAGCTTATGCAGGCAGAATACGACGGTTATTTGGCGGAATTTGATAAAATAGGAAAAAGCACCAGTTATGCTGGCGAATACCCGCTTGTTGGTGAAGACGAAGTCGTAGGAGTGACTTTGAATGGCGAGCCCTATCGGAGAAACATGTATTCTTTTCAACTTGGAACAGGCGGATCTTCGAATCACGCAATAGTTGTGCCTGTATATGAAATGCATGTCGCTATTCTGGGACATAATACGAGACTTTTGGACCTTTCTAATCCATTAACTGGCAGTCTAGATTGGTGGATTGAAAATCGTATTGATTGGGCTCTTCAGACTTTACGAATATCTAGGTCCGCTTATGGCTCCTTATCAAATGCTATGGATCACGTTGTCAGTAACCTTGCAAATCAATCGATGAATTTGGCAGTTTCGCAAAGTAAAATAAATGATGCGGACTTTGCTCTTTAAACAACAAATTTGACAAAACAACAGATCATGGTCCACGCTGGCACAGCGATGCTTGCTCAGGCCAATGCTTCAAAAAGCAGCGTTTTGGCACTTTTGCAAGCATGATAGTACGGTCGAAAGCCTTTTCTTTAAAGATTTAATTCCGTAAAAATCAGCTTCACATCCCATCGCAAGTTGTTGGTCTTGATATAACGGTCTGACTGGTCTGCCATTGCCATGCACTGTGAAAAGACGCAGGGTCGACACCAGACTATTTTTCGCAAAATTTGTTTGCATTTGACGCAATTGGCCTTTGGATAGCGGATAAAAAACAAGAAAATAGCTAAATTATTTTTTTTGTGACCGTTCTTCAGATCAAGGAAGTAAGAGGTGAATTCAGTGCTCACTATTGGCACAAATTCGGCTGCGTTGCATGCCTCCGCTGCGATAGCGGCGGCGCAGGTAAGTCATAATACGTCGATGAGCCGTCTTTCCACGGGCGCGCGCACCTTTAGTGCTGCAAATGATGCGGCGGGTATTTCCATTCATCGCGACTAAATGCGGAAGTCCGAGGCATAAACCAAGCTGTGCAAAATGCGTTGGCCGCCCAATCGCTTGTCGATACAGCCGAAGGTGCATTGATCGAAATAGAAAATATCGGGCAGCGATTGCGTGAAATTCTTGTGCAGGCGGCGAATGACACAAACAGCTATTCGGACCGCGAAAGTCTGCAAGAAGAGGCAGACAGCCTTTTGGCAGAGATAGATCGCATCGGCGCCTCTACGACATGGGCGGGTCAGGCGCTTTTTACAGGTGTTGATGGCTCTGAAACAGGTGACGATGGCACGGAGTATGATTTCAATACTTTCACTTTTTTGGTGGGTGGCGGTGCTGGCACCGCGAATTCGCTTTCAATAAATATCTATAAATATGGCGGCGACGCCATTCCTGACGCTGTGCGGGCTTTCAGCGCGGCGGATTCCCCGTCTCTGATCCCGGATATGATTGATTTTATAGATGACTCACTTGGTGGACTTAGCGAGGATCGGGCGGATCTGGGTTCATTGTACAACAGACTTGGTCATACGATAAACAATTTGACAAATATTTCGACCAACCTTGCAATGGCAAGGGGGCGCATAAGGGACGCAGATTTTGCGGCAGAGACTACCAATCTCGCAAAACAGCAAATTCTTATGCAGGCCGGAACTGCGATGTTGGCTCAGGCCAATGCTTCTAAACAAAATGTTTTATCGCTTCTGCAGGGCTAAGTTTCCTGATCTGCGCAAAATCTCATTGACGCGAATAAGTCCATTCAGTCATTAAGTACATTCAGTCATAAGGTGCGCCTCCCCTGAATTCTGTTTATGAACCTACTTTGCCAGTGGTGCCTTAAAACCCGTTCCGTCCAAACTTCTCTGAACACTTCACTTGTAAAGCCATCACTTGATATTTTAGGGAGCGTTTTTGACCCAAAGGAATGTCGCAAACAGGCGGTTTACTGCATCCGGCCTTGGGCAAAATTGCCTAGTCTTGCTAGCGTATTGAGTAATACTCTTGGCGCAGGGCCGGCATAGTCAACAGTTTTGGGCAACGAGGGTGTTTTAGGATGAAGGACGCGATAGAGGAACTTTACCAAAATGTCTCCTTGCCGTTTGAACAGGCGCGCGCAATGCCGCCCTCTGTCTACACATCCGAGGCGTTCCTAAAGGCCGAACTGGAACATATCTTTAAAAAAGATTGGTTTTGCGTGGGGCGCGCCTCTGCTCTCGCTAATTCGGGGGATTATGTAACACTGGATTTGGCTGATCAGCCCATCATCGTACTTAGGGATCGTGCGGGTGATATAAGGGCGATGTCCAATGTCTGCCGTCACCGCATGTCAACGCTTCTGGAAGGACGCGGAACCACGTCTTCGATTGTCTGCCCCTATCATGCCTGGACCTATAATCTTGATGGCAGTCTGCGCGGTGCACCGGCAATGACGCAGAACGCGGGCTTTTGCAAAGGTGACTATATGCTTCCAAGCATTCGCTGCGAAGAATGGCTTGGCTGGGTCTTTGTGACGCTCAATCCTGACGCCAACCCCGTCGCCCAAGATTTGGCTGGCGTTGAGGCGCATATCGGTGATTACAACATGGCGGACTATGTTGAGACCTTTTATGAAACCCATATTTGGGACACGAATTGGAAAGTTCTCGCTGAAAATTTCATGGAAAGCTATCATTTGCCTGTCTGCCATGCGGGCACCATAGGCGGGCTATCGAAACTTGAAGAAATGGTCTGCCCGCCCGGCGAAGCGGCCTTTAATTATCACACGATCCTAAAAGACGATACGCTGCGCATTGCGCTTGCCCATCCCGATAATACCGTCCTGAAAGGCGAACGCCGTCGGATGACCTACCTTCTGGCAATCTATCCAAGCCTTCTAATCACGCTGACACCGGGGTATTTCTGGTATCTCTCCCTGCATCCTCATGGGGTGGGTCAGGTACGCATTGGATTTGGCGGGGGGATGTCGCGGGATTACGTGGATGACGCCGATGCACAGGACAATTTCCGCCAACTCAAAACCCTTCTTGATGAGGTAAATGTAGAGGACCGCGGGTGCACCGAAAAAGTCTACCGTGGCCTCAGTTCACAGGCGGCAGAGCCGGGCCATTTGTCCCATCTGGAACGACCCAATTATGATTTTGCGCAATATTTGAACGGCAAGGTGAACCGCCATGGCTGAAGGCGATATTTTTGGTGCGGAGATAGGTGTGCCGACGCCAGTCTCTATGATGCGACAAACATTGGATGGCCTTGCAAAAAGGCCAGACGCGTCCCCCCGAGCATTGCAGGGGCGGCATTATGTGGATCAAGCGTATTTTGCCTTTGAAAAGCAGACTGTCTTACAGAACGGATGGCATTGCGTTGGTCGTGCCGATGAACTGCCCAATATCGGGGATTACAGGGCGCTCAGACTGCTTGAAGAACCCATTATTCTGGTTAGAACGGAAAACGGGATTGTGGCCCTGTCAAACCTGTGTCGCCATCGTGGCATGCCTCTGGCAGAAGGCAGCGGCAATACAAAGCTCTTCGTTTGTTCCTATCATGCGTGGTCCTATCGCATAAATGGCACCCTGCAACGCGCCCCAAGAATGGAAAATGCAGGCTTTGATCCCAAAAACTGCTCCTTGCCCAGCTTTGCCTGTACAGAGCGTTTTGGGTTCATTTATGTGTCTTTATCTGAAACACCCCCCGATCTGGATCAGGACCTCGCAGGTCTGCATGAAGGGCTTCAGCCCTATGACCCCGCAGCCTATCGGGTGGTCCATAGTGCTGAGGAAATCTGGAACACGAACTGGAAATCGCTCGTCGAGAACTTTATGGAAGGCTATCACCTTTCGGTCGTGCATCCCATCACGCTTCATGGGTATACGCCCACAGAGCTTAGCAAAAAGGGTCCATCGGGGCCGGGATACACAAGTTACACCGCCCATTACCCCGACCATATCCCGCCACGCGGGCGCGGGGCGGAAGGGCTGAGTGAGGCGCAAAAACACGCCTCCTATCTTTTTGCGGTCTTTCCCTGCCAAGTGGTGAGCATTTCGCCTTCGCTTCTAGTGTCCTTGAACCTGATGCCCGTTTCTGCGGGGCGGGTCGATGTACGCTGGACCATGTCGGTCTATGGCGATGATCTGGACGGTGAAACCATAAAAGACCGCATCGCGCTCTGGAGCGAGGTGAACCGCGAGGATCGGGAAAAACTGGAACGGATGCAAAGCGCCCTCGGATCCCGCCACGCCACAGGTGGCCCATTGGCAGGCCCAGATTACGAAGGCACCGTCAGAGATTTCCTCAACTGGCTTGCGAGGCAAGATCGCCTCTATTTATAAGCTTGATCAAGCATGCGGTCGAGAAATCACACCCCATTTGCCTTTGCAGAAGTTCAAATACGGCTCGTTCGGCGTGAAAGCTTGAGTAAAGCGGTTTAAAACAGTTTTCAATTTTTCGCACTTTTTGCCACCACCTGTAAGTTGGGATGATATTTGGCGTTCTGTGCAAGTGCCGACGCCTCCCGCTCTGTAATTTCGGTGGGGTCAGCGAAGACTGTGACCAAAGCTCAGTAAAGTTCGATACGGCCTGGGGAAGAGGTTAAACACTGCCCCAGATGGCTTGAGCGGTTTGAACCACCAAATCCAGTTTGCGCCGTTGGTCGTCGTAAGTGATGGCGTTGCCTTCTTCGGTCGAGGCAAACCCGCATTGCGGTGCGATGCCCAATTGATCAAGGTCAACGTATTTGGATGCCTCATCGAATTTCGCTTTGAGCCAATCCGCTTTTTCTAACTCGGCAGTTTTTGTGGTGATAAAGCCTGCCATGATACGTTGCTTGCCTTTGGGCAATAACCTAAGCGGTTCAAGACCGCCTGCGCGATCGGTATCGTATTCCATAAAGAAAATATCAACACCTGTTGAAAATATCGCTTCTGCTGCGGCGTCGTAGGACCCCTCCGCCGCGTGAGTTGAGCGAAAATTCCCGCGACACATGTGCATTCCGATGACCATATCTTGGGGACGCTCTTTGATCGCTTCGCGCATCATCCACGCGTAGCGGTCAATAAGTTGATCGGCGTCGTATCCTTCTGCCTCTTTCGCGGCGCGGTGTTTTGGATCACAAAGGTAGGCGAAAAAGATGTCATCCATCTGTAAATATCGGCATCCTACTTCGTAAAATTTCTTCACTGCCTTGCGATATGTCGCAGCGATATCCGCAAAAAGCGCATCATGGTCTTTGTATTCTGGTGGGGTGATGTCATCCGGGCTGGTGCGGAAATGGCAACATGTGGGCCCGGGAATAGAGATTTTAGGTGTTACGGTCGTGTGGTTTGCCACGAAATTAAAATGCTCAAGCATTGGATGATCATCCGGAAAATCAAGTTTCCCAGTAATCGTCGGAAAGATCGGGCGTAGTTTCACACCCGCAAATTGCACGCCTTCGTCGCGTTCCTCAAGCGTCAGCCCATCGAGCATTCCCATGAAATCGTAATGCCAAAAAGAGCGGCGCGTTTCGCCGTCTGTGACGACCCTCAGGCCTGCGTCCTCTTGCATTTTGATAAGGCTCGGGATGGCTGTATCTTCCACCTCTTTAAGCGTTTCAGCTGATATCGAATGTTCTACAAAAAATTTGTGGCGTGCCTCAACAACAGGTTGGGGGCGTAAAAGGCTTCCGACATGGTCTGCTCGAAAAGGGGGAATATGGGATGTCATTGTGCCAGCCTTTCTTTAAACGAATGACATGGTCAGATTATAACATAAAATGCGCCTTGTCCTCATTCAAATGAGATAGCGACCTGACCGAATGGACCAAAGTCGGCGTGGATATGGCTTCCTGAGGGGCATTCAATGGGGCGGATGAAGCTACCCGAAAGAACGATCTGTCCCGGTTCGATCTTTTGTCCGTACTGGGCCATGCGCTGTGCCAGCCAAAGCACGCTCGTCACAGGATCATTCAAGACCCCCGCGCCAAGGCCAGTTTCCTCAACCTCTTTATCGCGAGACACAATCGCGCCCACCCAGCGTAGGTCATGGGACGAAATTTTATGTTTTTCTGCGCCCAAAACCACGCCTGCATTTGCGGCATTGTCGCTGATTGTGTCCAATACGGTGCGCGCCTTGCCGCTTTGCGGATCCTGTCGAACGATGCGCGTGTCAAGAATTTCAAGCGAAGGTGTCACGTAATCGGTCGCGTTAATCACATCCTCAGCGCTCAGATGAGCGCCCCCAAGTGGAGATTTGAACACAAATGCAATCTCTGCCTCAACACGGGGCTGGATGAAGCGATCTTTGGGCACAAGACCGTCATGGTTAAACAGCATATCATCAAATAAAACTCCGCTGTCGGGAATGTCGATGTTAAGGGCAGACTGCATCGCTTTGGACGTCAGCCCGATTTTCCATCCAATGACAGAGCGGCCAGATGCGCGTTTTGCATTTAGAATTTCGCTTTGAATTGCATATGCGTCCCGCATTTCCATTTCCGGATATTGCAGGGACAAGAGGCCGATTTGAGTTCGTTCCACTTCGGCGTGAAGCAAGGCGCGCGCGGCGCTGGCATGCTGCGCGGGTGTCATGGGGTTTCATCCTCCACCCAATTGTGCAGAGTGCCAAGGCCGCTTACTTCAACCTCTACCTTATCCCCGGGGACAAGATAGCGCGGAGGATCAAATCGGGCGCCTGCGCCAGTAGGGGTGCCGGTGATAATCACATCGCCCGGCTCCAGCGTCATAAAGGTTGACACATAGGCGATGATGTCGCGCACGGAAAACACCATTCGGTTGAGCGTATCATTCTGCCGCAACTCTCCGTTTACCCGCGTGATGATGCGCGCCTCATCCAATTGTGTTGCGTCTTTGAAAGGAACCAGCCATGGGCCAAGTGCGCCTGAGCGGTCCCAGTTTTTTCCCTGTGTGACGTTGAATTTGGCGTGGCGCACCCAGTCGCGGATGGTGCCTTCGTTTGAAATGGTGAGTGCCGATATATAATCATAGGCCTCTTGCGTTGATATTCTTCGGCCCGTTTTCCCGATGACGATGGCGACCTCCCCTTCGTAGTCGAGAGTATGGTTTTCCGCAGGACGGATTAAGGGCTGGTCATGTCCGGTCAAGCTGCTTGGAAACCGCACAAACAGGGACATATATTTCGGTGCGGCGCTATCGTCTTTGTATTCTGCGTTCCGCTCGGGGAAATTTACCCCAACACAAAGAATGCGCCGTGCGTTGGGCAGGACCATGTCGTATTCGAAATTCTCATGAGTTACCGAAGCGCCTTTTGCCGCCTCTTCAAGCGCCCCAAGCCCACCGTTTCGCACCACATCATAAAGCGTGGGCCACTCAGGGAACACAGGATCAAGCGCGATCATACCGCCTTCATTGACGGCGCCATAGTGGGTCTTAGTGTTGCTGTTATATGTCGCAAATTTCACGGGTATATCTCCTGTCTTATCGGGCTGCCAAATTATGGCGCAATGATAGGGCTCGCCGCCAAATCAGGTTCTTTGGTGTCTACGCCGACAAAGGGGGATCCTTCTTTGAACCAGCTTTCGGGTGCTGGTGCGCCCCAGAGTGTTTGACGCTGTGGATCTTTGAGGTCCCATTTGATAGGTTCTAGATCGGGATCAACGGTTTGGTAATCTGAACAATAAATTTCTGTCCTGTGACCGTCAGGGTCACGGATATAAAGAAAAAAGGCATTTGAAATCCCATGCCGCCCCGGCCCGCGTTCGATGTTTTTCACATAGCCTGTCGTGGCCATTAAATCCAAAAGATCGATGATATTCAAAGGGGTCGGGCACCAGAACGCAAGATGGTGCAGCCGCGGTCCGATGCCATTGGTAAAGGCCATGTCATGCACGCCGCCTTTCCGGTGCAACCATGCCGCCCAAAGCCTCTTGCTTTGAGCATCTTCGGTGTATTCCGTTACGCGAAAGCCAAAATCATTGTAAAAGGCCACCGAAGCATCCACATCCGTGCTGAAACAATTGAAGTGATCAATGCGAAGCGGCTTTACGCCTTTGTAAAGCGCATAGTTTTGATGGATCGCAGAGAGGCGGTCCATCTTGTGGTAAAACTCAATGGGAATGCCCAGATTGTCAGAGGTCAAAAGTGTTTTGCCCTGATAGGGCCGTTCGACCCATGTGGTGGGCCGCCCTTTGGCTTTGAAATAGCTTTCGGCGCGATCAAGGTCTGCCTCGTCATAAGTTTTGAAACCCAGCACATCGACCGTTCCGGGGGAAGTTGATTTTTGCAGGATCAGGCAATGATGTCCCCGTTCCTCCATCGCGCGAAGATATACATGGCTGTCGCTCTCGTCGCTGATCTGAAGCCCAAGCGTGTCCACATAAAAGCGCTTTGAGACCGAAAGATCTTTGACGTTCAAACAGACATGGCTCAGTCGGATGACGTTGAAATCTGGGTAAAGATTTGGCGCGGGAACCGGCATCAGAGCGCTCCTAATTTTGTAATTTTATGCTGGCCTGTGGCAAAGCCGATATGTTTTTGTTCCATATAAAATTCAAAGGACCAATCCCCCCCATCGCGACCAATGCCGGATGCTTTGACGCCTCCAAAAGGGGTTGGTAAATGGCGCACATTTTCCGAATTGACCCAGATCATGCCTGCCTCAAGCCGATCCGTGAAGCGTAAGGCGCGGGTGAGATCATTTGTCCAAAGATACCCTGTCAGCCCGTAATCCGTATCATTTGCCAATGTGAGCGCCTCTTCTTCATTCTCAAAATGGATAGAGGTGAGCACAGGACCAAATATTTCCTCACGTGCGATTTTCATGCTATTGTCTGCATTCGTGAAAAGGGTAGGGGCGACAAAATACCCGCTATCCCCGATGACTTCGCCGCCTGCTGCAATGGTTGCGCCTTCGTCGCGGGCAATGTCAAAATATCTGGTCACTTTGGAAAAATGAGCTTCGCCAATCAAAGGCCCGATTTCGGTCGCCGGGTCAAGCGGATGGCCCACACGGATGTTGCGTACACGTTCCGCGAGCCTCTGTTCGAATTCTGCGCGGATCGTATTTTGCACCAAAAGACGCGAAGAGGATGTGCAGCGTTCCCCGTTGATCGAATAAATCATAAATATTACCGCATCCAAAGCACGGTCCAAGTCCGCATCTTCAAAGACAATCACAGGGTTTTTGCCGCCCAGCTCTAGGTGATTTCGTTTGAGCGTATCTGCCCCCTGTTTGACGATCATGGACCCTGTGCTGCTTTCTCCGACAAAGGCAATCGCTTTTATTTTAGGATGCTCACAAAGCGCCTTGCCCGCCTCTTCACCAAATCCGTTTACGGTATTCAGCACACCGGGGGGAAGTCCCGCTTCTTCGGCGATGTCCACCAAGAGCCGCGCAGTCAGCGGGGAAAGTTCAGCCGGTTTATGCACCACGGTGCATCCTGCTGCAAGCGCTGGGGCTATTTTCCACGTCGACAACATAAAGGGCGTGTTCCAAGGCGTGATGATGCCCACAGGGCCAATCGGCACGCGTGTGGTGATATTCATCAATGTCGGGCTTTTGAGGTGCTGACCATCGCGGGCTTGAACCACCTGATCGGCGAAATAGCGGAAATTCTCGGCCCCCCGCAGGGCTGCTTTGGACATGAATTTATAGGCCTGACCGGTGTCCCAGCATTCGCACAGGGCGATTTCCTCGGCGCGTGCTTCGATGCCTTCGGCAATGCGGATCATCAGCTTGCGCCGCTCTGTGGCCTTCATATCGCGCCAATCTGCAAAGGCGTCATGCGCTGCACAGGCGGCTTTGTCGATATCCTCACCTGTTCCTCGAGCCACATCACAGATTTTGCTTTTGTCGACAGGGGAATGGGATGCAAACACTCCACCTGCGCCCTCAACATCCTGACCGGCGATGCGGTTTTTGATCCCAACGGCATCGAAGCGCTGGAGGTGAGAGGCAAGTTTGGAGATATTTTGGTCTAAGGTAGTCATTCTATGCCTTTTAGATGCTGGCGGATTGTACCGTATTTCGGGGCCATCTCTGCCGCGATATCGCGGATTTCTGCGGATAATGCGACAGAGGAAGTTGCCAAAACGGGCTCCATAAAAGCGCGCAGGCAATCAAATATTTTCTCAACAGCGTCTTTTTTGGCCGTCTCACTGCGCCCTTCGCGCAAGCGTATGGACAGATCTATAAATCCGTGCTTCGCATTTCCATCCGCAATCGCGTAATGATCAACCCTTGTGGCGCGCACGCGAATACCCGCGAGAGGAAAAATATCAATATTCGCCGCGGTGTCACGGATGGCCTCACATAGGGCTTCGATATCGACCATCGCCTCAAGATTAGCAGAATATTCCAAGTGAAAATGAGGCAAATACACATCCCGAAAAATTAAGATTTATCACAAGGTAAAGACACAGAATATGTATTGTCAAACGGAGATATTGGCAAACGGCCTTCTAAAATAATCAATAAAATGCTGGAATCTTTCTGTCTGAATTCCTTAGGGCTTGTATGGCAGGCATCGCTGTGAAAGATTTAAACCAAGAGCAGACAAACCATGCCAACAGGCTTTCATGACAGACCTTCAAACGCTTTTGCGTGACATTTTTGGATTCGACCAGTTCCGCGCAGGTCAACAGGATATTGTTGAGGCAGTATGTGCGGGAAAGAACGTGCTTGCGATTATGCCGACAGGTGGGGGGAAATCGCTTTGCTATCAGCTTCCTGCCCTATTGCGCGATGGTTTGACGGTTGTGATTTCTCCTCTGATTGCATTGATGCGGGATCAGGTGCGTGCCTTGGAGGCAAATGGCGTGGCGGCAGGGGCGCTTACCTCGGCCAATACGCAAGAGGAAACCGATGCGGTTTTTGCACAATTAAACGATCAGAGTTTGCGGTTGCTTTATCTTGCTCCGGAACGGCTTGCATCCAGTGCGATGCACTCGGCCCTATTGCGATACAACGTGCAATTGATTGCGGTGGATGAAGCCCATTGTGTGAGCCAATGGGGTCATGACTTTCGCCCAGATTATTTGCGTATTGGCGAATTGCGGCGAAAGTTGAACGTACCCTTGGCCGCCTTTACCGCGACGGCGGACGCGGAAACCCGTGACGAAATCATTGATCGCCTCTTTGATGGCGCGCCACCGGAAACTTTTCTTCGCGGTTTTGACCGCCCCAACATTTACATGTCTTTTCAACCCAAAGACAGCCCGCGCAAACAAATCCTGAATTTTGCCGCCGCGCGCAAAGGGCAGTCCGGCATCGTCTATTGTGGAACACGGGCCAAAACCGAAGGTCTGTCTGCGGCCCTTTGTGAGGCGGGTCACAGTGCTTGTCATTATCATGGAGGGATGGAGCCAGATGCGCGGCGCAGCGTTGAGGCGCGTTTTGCCTCCGAAGACGGGTTGATCGTTGTCGCAACCGTGGCCTTCGGGATGGGTGTTGATAAACCGGACATTCGCTGGGTGGCGCACGCAGATCTCCCCAAATCCATTGAGAGTTATTATCAGGAAATCGGGCGTGCGGGGAGGGATGGCGCACCGGCAGAGGCGTTTACCCTTTATGGTGCGGATGACATCCGCTTGCGGCGTGGGCAAATTGACGAAGGTCTTGCCCCGCCAGAGCGCAAAATGGCGGATCACGGGCGGCTTAATGCGCTTTTGGGTTTGGCCGAAGCCTTGGAATGCCGACGCAAGACATTGCTGTCTTACTTTGGCGAGAAAGAGGTGACATGCGGCCACTGTGACCTTTGTGCTGCTCCGCCAAAAACATATGATGGCACGACAGCGGTGCGCAAAGCGCTTTCGGCAGTCTTGCGTACGGAAGAACGGTTTGGATCAGGACATTTGATTGACGTGCTGACTGGCAATGAAACAGAGAAAATACGCACATTTGGTCATCAGCATTTACAAACCTTTGGCGTTGGGGCTGAGCTTAGCCGACAGGACTGGCAATCAGTCTTTCGCCAGATGATGGGGCATGATCTTTTGCGGCCCGATGTCACGCGCCACGGGGCCCTTTGTATGACAGACCATGCCCTGCCGCTTTTGCGTGCTCAAAACCGAATTACTCTGCGCGAAGACGTCAAGGTCAAGCAAAAGAACCGCCCAGAACCACGCTCGTTGGTGAGCGAAGAAGATGCGCCATTGCTTTCTGCGCTGAAATCCAAACGCAGAGAGATTGCCGAAGCCGCGCGGGTGCCGGCCTATATTGTTTTTAATGACAAAACGCTCATTGATATGGCTGAACAAAAACCAACCACCTTAGACCAAATGGCCCGTATCAGCGGTGTGGGGGCAAAAAAACTTGATCTCTACGGAACGGCGTTTTTGTCCGTGATAACGGGCGACACAGACCGCATCCATCCCAACCGACGAAAATTGGCGGGTCGAAGCGATGGTCTGCTTTATGACCAACTGCTTGAGGTGCAGACATCACTTGTGCGCGGACATTTGGGCACAGACAAACCAATGTCATGTTCCGCATCTCTTTTGGCGAAAATAACCCGTATGAAACCCAAGACCCGTCAAGACATGTCACTGATCCTTGGAAAGCAAAAAGCGGAACGCTTTGCAGACGCATTTCTGGACGTTTTGGAACAACTGACCTAAATGGTTTCAAAAGAAGTAAAAGGCACGCCATGTTAGTTGTAGTATCCCCTGCGAAAAAACTTGATATGACCCCAATTGATGTGGCGGGGCTGACAGAGCCGATGTTTCAAGAACAAACAAGGGAATTGGCTGGGGTTGCGGGCCGTCTGTCGGCAAAGGGCCTGAAAAAGCTCATGGGCATTTCGGACGCTTTGGCGGAATTAAACAAAGACCGCTTTGCCAATTTTGGAAGTCAGACGCGCAAAGCTGCCGCTTTTGCCTTTGCGGGTGACACGTATCAGGGGCTCGAAGCAGACAGTCTTGATCCGGATGAATTATCTTGGGCGCAAGACCATTTGCGTATTCTCTCTGGGCTTTATGGGTTGTTACGACCACTGGATGAAATCGAACCCTATCGTTTGGAAATGGGCAGCCGGCTTACCACCAAACGGGGGAAATCGCTTTACGATTTTTGGGGAACTACATTGGCCGAAGCAATCAATAGCGAGGCGCAAAAAACCAAAAGCCGCGTTTTGATCAATTGCGCCTCACAGGAATATTTTTCCGCAGTAGATCAAAGCGCGCTGGATGTGCCCGTGATCACGCCCACGTTTCTGGAAAATAGCGAAAAAGGTGCCAAGATAATCAGCTTTTATGCCAAAAAAGCACGTGGCGCGATGGCGCGGTTTATTGTGACCCGCCGCCTCAGCGAACCGGATCAGATAAAAGAATTTGATCTTGGCGGGTATCGCTATCAGGCAGAACAATCGAGCGAAACAAATCCGGTGTTTTTGCGCGGATAAACTTATCTAACTCGAAGTCGTGACAATCCGAAATGTGCGGCGTATAAGGCGCGCGACTTTCCGATATATTGCAAAGGATAACAGAAATGAGCGTGCAGATTTTTGGCCATAAATCCCCTGATACAGACAGCACCGGAAGCCCGATTATCTGGGCGTGGTATCTGAATGAAATCAAGGGCATCCCTGCTGAGGCCAAGCTTCTCGGAGAGCCCAACACAGAAGCCGCCTTTGTATTGAAAAGATGGAATTTGCAAAAACCCTCTCTTTTGGGGGAACTGACTTCAAACACGCCCGTTATCATTGTTGATACGAATAACCCAGCGGAACTGCCTGAAAATATCAATTCCGCCGATATTCACTCCATTATTGATCACCATAAATTGACAGGCGGACTTGAAACCAAGGGACCAATTGATATTACTCTGCGCCCGCTGGCCTGCACTGCCACTATCATGCATGATCTTATGGGGGATGATGCGGCTAAGATGCCTGAGGCGATAAAAGGGACTGCGCTGTCGTGCATTTTGTCTGACACTTTGGCTTTCCGCAGCCCGACCACAACCGATCATGATCGTATGATTGCCGAAAAATTAGCGTCTGATCTGGGGGTTGATATTGCCGCCTACGCAAGTGAAATGTTTGATGCGAAGTCTGATGTGTCTGCCTTTTCCGATGCCGAATTACTGCGTATGGACAGCAAAGAATATGCGGTTGGGGGTACAAAGTTCCGCGTGTCTGTTTTGGAAACCACTTCTCCCAAATTGATCCTCGATCGCAAAGACAGCCTGATGGCGTCAATGGATGTGGTGGCTCAGGAAGATGGCGTGGATCAGGTGCTTTTATTCGTCGTGGATATCCTGCGCGAGGAAGCCACGCTGCTTGTGCCCAATGAGCTTGTAAAAAATGTTGCAGCGAAATCATTCAGTACGGCTGCGACAGGAGATACCGTTGTTATCCCTGGACTGATGAGCCGCAAAAAACAAATCATCCCCAATCTCACACTTTAAATCTGAAAGGCGTATATATGTCTGAAATTATCTCCTCCCTCTCAGACATTTCAGACCGTTATGATGCGCTTTTCGTCGATCTGTGGGGGTGTGTGCACGACGGGGTGCGTGCCTATGATGCGGCCAATGCAGCCTTGATCAAGTACCGTGAGACTGGAGGCAAAGTTGTTCTGGTCACGAATTCCCCCAAACCACGCAGTGGCGTGGAGCAACAGCTTTCGCACTTTGGCGTTGCCAAAGAGGCTTGGGACAGTATTGCAACATCGGGTGATAGTGCACGTGCGGCGATGTATCAGGGGGCGGTTGGGCAAAAGGTCTATTTCATAGGTGAACCCCGCGACATACCGTTTTTTGAACCCCTCAATATATTGGAAAGCCCGCTTTCTATCGAGCGTGTTCCTCTGAGTGAGGCTGAGGGCATCGTATGCACCGGTCCCTTTGATCCCAAGGCTGATCCTTCGCTCATGCGGCCTGACTTTTTGCTGGCAACGCAAATGGGTCTGAAACTGTTATGTGCCAATCCCGATATTGTTGTGGATCGGGGCCATGTTCGGGAATGGTGTGCCGGTGCCCTTGCTCAGCTCTACTCGGAGATGGGGGGCGAAAGCCTTTATTTTGGAAAACCTCATCCACCAATTTACGACCTTGCGCTCAGACGATTGGCGGTATTGGACGCCAATATAGGAAAAGACCGGATATTGGCGATCGGGGACGGTATTCAGACCGATATTAAGGGCGCGATCAGCGAAGATATTGATTCTCTTTTCATCACTGGGGGACTTGCAGCAGCGCAAACAAAAACCACAGATCTGCCCGACAGTGTGGCGCTCAAGGCCTATATTGAGCATGAAAAACAACATCCGACCTATTCAATTGGCTTTTTACGTTAATCAAGACTTGATTTTCTGCAGCTGCAAAGTAATAAAGTTACCAAACAAAGCCGAAATTCGGAAATATATTACTCTGAGAAATCGAGGGCCTCATGTTGGACAATCTGCCGCGCGGGACAATTTGTATCGAAGACATCGAAATGGGGATGACGCGGTATCTGCGTAAAACCGTGACGGATGCGGATATCGAAATGTTTGCCGAAGTCTCCACAGACAGAAATCCGGTGCATTTGGATGACGATTACGCTCAAGATACAATTTTTGAAGGGCGTATTGCACATGGAATGTTAACGGCTGGTCTGATCTCTGCGGTGATTGGGGAACAATTGCCCGGTCATGGGACCGTTTACATGGGGCAAACGCTGAAATTTCTGGCGCCTGTGCGGCCGGGTGATATGGTCTATGCAGAGGTCAAGGTCATCGACATTGATCTGACGAAGCGTCGTGTCAGACTGGATTGTCACTGTTCTGTTGATGGCAAACGGGTGCTTGCAGGGGAAGCCATGGTTTTAGCGCCGAGCCGGAAATTTGACTAAGCTCAATCTGATCTTGCGTCTTTTCTAACAGCACGATACCTCATGCGTATGAGGGTGATCCGAGATTATGAATTTGTAGAAGCTGCCGATAAGGGTGCGAGCGTTGCCATTGGCAACTTTGATGGTGTTCATCTGGGACACCAATCTGTGATTGACATTGCAAGATCAGAGGCCGCACGACGCAACGTGCCACTGGGAGTTTTGACCTTTGAACCCCATCCACGAAGCTATTTTGCCCCGCATGCGCCATCTTTTCGTCTGATGGGGTCTGAGGCGCGTGAAACGCGTTTGGCAAAGCTTGGGGTGGATATTCTTTATGAATTGAACTTCAATGCCAATCTATCAGCTCTTTCACCCGAAGCTTTTGCGCGAAAGGTGATCAAGGATGGCCTTGACCTCGAGCATGTCGTGGTCGGTGCTGATTTCTGTTTTGGCAAAGGGCGTGCAGGAAATGTTGAGGATTTAAAAGCCTTCGGGAAAGATATGGGCTTTGGTGTGACAATTGCACCGCTTTTAGCCGCAGGATTGGGAGAGGTGTCGTCAACCTCTATTCGCACCGCGCTCAGCGAAGGCCGCCCCAAAGACGCAGCAGATCAACTGGGCCATTGGCATCGGATTGAAGGTCCTGTGATCGGGGGTGAACAGCGCGGTCGCGAACTTGGCTATCCCACGGCCAATATGTCTATGGATGGGCTCCATTTACCAAAGCTTGGTGTCTATGCAGTGTTGGTGGATGTGCAGGACGGACCATATAAAGGCACCTATTCAGGCGCCGCGTCACTTGGCGTGCGGCCCATGTTTGGTGAAAATACTCCAAACCTAGAAACCTATATTTTTGATTTTTCTGGGGACCTTTATGGTACGCATCTATCCGTCGCCCTTATCGATTTTTTGCGTCCAGAATTGAAATTCGACGGGCTTGATCCCTTAATCGCTCAGATGGCCAAAGACTGCGATCAGGCGCGCGATATTCTTTCAAAGCTATGACCAAATCAGATCCGATTTCCCGTGATGGCCTGCCCGATAAATTCTGGGAAAAGAAATCCCTCACACAGATGTCGCCTTCGGAATGGGAAGCGCTCTGTGATGGGTGTGGCAGGTGCTGTCTGAACAAGATTGAGGATGAAGAGACTGGTGAAGTCTTTCTCACCCGTGTGGCCTGCCGGTTGTTTGACGACAGCACATGCCGCTGTGGGCAATATGAAAACCGGCGGCAATTTGTGCCTGAGTGTATTTCAATTACCCCAAAATCCATCAAAGATCATGCATATTGGCTTCCCAAAACCTGCGCTTATCTTTTGCTTTGGCAGAAAAAGCCACTTTATGACTGGCACCCGTTGGTGAGCGGCACAGCGCAAACTGTCCATGAGGCAGGCATTTCAATAAAAGATCAGACTGTACCGGAATTTGAAGTTCACGAAGATGATTGGGAAGATCATATAATAGAGGATGGGACATAAATGTATCTTGCATCAGATAACATAGGCCCAGTGCCTGATCAGATTTTTGCTGCCCTCAAAGAGGCAAACACCGGCACCTGCACATCTTACGGCGGAGATCCCCTGACGGCTGAGGTCGCTGGAATGATAAGAGATGTTTTTGAAGCACCTGAAGCTGCGGTCTTTCTGGTGGCAACGGGAACTGCAGCCAATGCTTTGGCACTCGCAACGCTTGCAAAGCCTTGGGACACCATTTTTTGCACTTCGGTTGCCCATATCAACGAAGATGAATGTAATGCGCCAGAGTTTTTCACAGGAGGGGCAAAACTCACAGCGCTTGCGACGGGCGATAAGCTGACCTCAGAAGCGCTTCAATCCGCGATAGGCGATCTAGCTGGGCGCGGGGTGCATGGCCCGCAACTCGGTCCTGTTTCCTTAACTCAGGTCAGCGAAAAAGGGACTGTATATTCTCTGGAAGAAATCGATGCGATTGTCTCTGTGGCAAAGGCCCATGGTATGCCGGTGCATATGGACGGGGCACGTTTTGCAAATGCGCTTGTCACGCTCAACTGCACTGCGGCTGAGATGACATGGAAACGCGGGATTGACGCGGTGTCATTTGGGTGCTCCAAAAACGGCTTGATGTCTGCCGAGGCGGTCGTATTTTTTGATCCTTCATTTGCATGGGAATTTGAATTGCGCCGCAAACGGGCAGGCCATCTGTTTTCCAAACACAGATATTTGTCAGCACAGGTCAAAGGGTATTTAGAGAATGATCTTTGGCTCGATTTGGCGCGAAGGGCCAATGAAAATGCAATCTACCTTGGGGATCAATTGCGCGCCTTGCGCCATGTGGAGTTTGATTATCCCCCAGAGGCCAATATCATGTTTGTCCAATTTCCGCGGAAATATCATCAGCGGGCCATCGACGCGGGCGCAACCTATCATTTTTATGGCAAAAGCCTTCATGAAAACGGTCCAGAAGAAGAAATGTTACACGCCAGACTGGTCTGTGACTGGTCACTTGCCAAAGAGGATATTGACCGATTTGTGTCGCTGATTTCGTGAATTTGAAGCCTAGCTTTCAAAGGTCAGGGAACTACATAACCAAAAGAGAAATTTCTTTACCCAAACTATGGCTTAAGACCTCGAGCCAAAGTTGCTATAATAACAAAAAACGAGCAGAAGGTGAAAAAGATGGCTGAGGTTGCCTCTGGTGCAATGGGCGGGGCGTCCATGCAAAGATTGGCGTCAGGATATGACGTTGCCAATAGGTTCATAAAATCAAATTCCGCAAAAGGCCGCGTGATCAGCGCGACTTCGGACGGTGTAGATAATATAAAGCCTGTCGGAATGTTGTCTGCGCAGGTGAAAAAATTAAGCGGTGCAGCCGGAGTCGCGGTGGAATTGAACAGTGTTAAAAAAGATGTCATCGCTTCGATGAACAAACTTCCCAGAGAGGTCAATGTTCAGATTGCAGACCAAATTCGCCAACAGATACGCAGCGGCAATTGGCCGATTGATCGCGATGACGCAAATAACGCGATTAAAAAAATAATTGGTGAACATCTCTCTGAGATAACTTAGGCATACCTCAGGCCCTGAAATAGGGTTTGCCTAATCATTCAGGACGACGCCTTAAAGAGGTTCTGCCGTGTCAGGTATAGTTTTCATACGGGCCTCTGGAAGCTGTGCAAGAACCGCGCCCATTATCAGAATTAAAACGCCACCCGTTTGCATCCAATTCCATCCCCCCCCAAAAAGAAAGATAATGACCATCACGTAAAACGGGGTGGCATTGAGGTGAAATGAGGCAATGGCGACACCGATATCCGCGACGGATTTGATCCATAGGACCTGTGAAATCGACAATCCCAGCAGGCTGTAAATCAGCAATAACGCGATGTCACTTTGATTGCTGATATTCAGTGTTGCTGAGCTTTGCCCCATAAACCCTGCCCCGATCCAGCAAATCAGACAAAAGGCAACCATGCCGCCAGTTGTTACAATCGTACGTGAGAGCGGAGACAGATCAGGCAGTTTTTTGACTGTCTGTCGCGATCCCCAAGCGAAAAACCCTGATCCGATCAAACCAACAGCAAATCCAGTCCCGACAGACAGATCATGGACCATAACCCCGCTTGCCAGCACGCCTCCCAAAAGCACGAGGATAACCGCCAAAAGAAATCGGATCGTCAATTGTCTATTATCCAAAATCACCTCTAAACCAATGGCTGTAATTGGCATGGCGGCGACGGCGAGGGCCGCGGTTGTTGCGTCAGACATCGATTGCGCGACAAGCAACATGACTGAGCCCAATCCAAACCCTAAAAAGCCGATCCGAAACCCAGCCAGCCAAGGCAGATCTAAAAGGCCTGTTTTGCGTTCTAAAAGTGGTAAAAAGGCTAATAACACTACAAATCCCAATGCATTTCGCACGAAAATCAGCGCAAGGACGCCTGAACTTTCCAAAAGAATTTGGGCCGCTGGGAAACCAGCGGCAAAGAAAATCATGGCTAGGGCACAAAACATATTCCCGCTCATGCGAGATGTTCTGATGTGTTCTGCGTTCAATTCAACCCCGTGCTTTGTTTCGTCAAAAACGAAGGGTCAGTTGATCGCAATTTTTTTAATAGTCGCGCCATAAACCGACATAGAGGTCGTAAAGCAGCCAGTTAAAAGTTCTATGGCGCGCGCTGGTTTTAGGACAGGTCTTTGTAGCTGATCGCCTTTTTATCCTGTCCAACCCGATCCTGACGCATCAGAAGACGGTTTAAGGCATTGATATAAGCCTTTACACTTGCGACAACGGTATCAGTATCAGCACTTTCCCCAGTTGCGATGTTACCTGCTTCTTCCATGCGCACGCTGACGGTTGCCTGTGCATCTGTCCCTTCGGTAACGGCATGCACCTGATACAGTTGAAGGCGCGCTTTGTGACCATGCAGCGCTTTAACAGCATTAAACGCCGCGTCCACAGGCCCATCTCCGGTCGCCGTGGTTGAGACTTCTTTACCGTCGATGAGCATCGTCATATCCGCACTTTGTGGACCTTCTGTGCCACAAACAACTCTGAGGGATTTCAAAACCAGACGATCGTTTTCTGCATCTTCGCCCGCGCGCATCAAGGCAACGAGATCATCGTCAAACACCTCTTTTTTGCGATCTGCCAAAGCTTTGAAACGCACGAAGACGTCTTTCAGCTGATTGTCGCCAAGAGAATATCCGAGCTCTTCAAGTTTGGAACGCAAGGCCGCGCGGCCCGAATGTTTGCCCATCACGAGGTTGGTCGCTGCAAGCCCCACGTCTTCGGGGCGCATGATTTCAAAGGTTTCTGCATTTTTCAGCATGCCGTCTTGATGGATACCGCTCTCATGTGCAAAGGCGTTTTTACCAACGATGGCTTTGTTAAACTGAACGGGGAAGCCAGATACTGTGGCTACGCGGCGCGAGATATTCATCAATTTGGTTGTGTCAATTTCTGTGTAATAGGGCATGATATCACCCCGCACTTTCATCGCCATCACGACTTCTTCCAAGGCGGTGTTTCCCGCCCGTTCCCCAAGGCCGTTGATCGTACATTCAATCTGACGCGCCCCGCCCGCGACAGCCGCGAGCGCATTTGCGGTCGCCATGCCAAGGTCGTTGTGACAATGGGTGGCAAAGACCACTTGATCGGCGCCAGGGACTTTTTCGATTAACATGCGGATCAAATCTGCTGATTCTACGGGTGCCGTGTAGCCCACCGTATCAGGAATATTGATAGTGCTTGCACCCGCTTTAATCGCGATTTCCACAACGCGGCAGAGGTAATCTGTTTCGGTGCGGGTGGCGTCCATTGGCGACCATTGCACGTTGTCGCAAAGGTTTCTGGCATGTGTCACGGTTTCATGGATACGTTCTGCCATCTGATCCATATCCAAATTTGGAATGGCGCGATGCAGAGGAGAGGTGCCAATAAATGTGTGAATTCGGGGGCGTCGGGCATGTTTGACGGCTTCCCAACAGCGGTCAATATCCCCATAATTCGCTCTTGCCAGTCCGCAAATCACAGAGGTCTTTGAAAGGCGGGCAATTTCGCTCACGGCGTTGAAATCCCCTTCAGATGCGATGGGAAAGCCGGCTTCGATGATGTCCACACCCATTTCGTCCAAAAGTTCTGCAATTTCGAGCTTTTCAAAATGGCTCATGGTGGCACCGGGGCTTTGTTCCCCGTCGCGCAAGGTGGTGTCAAAAATAACAACGCGGTCTTTATGTGATGGCTGTGTCATAGGTATCTTTTGATCTCGTCTGGTCTACTTAGCAAATTTTGTGAAGCCGGTGCGCTCTCTAATCCTCTGAGCGGACGCACCTCTATGGCACGCTCAGAGGCTGCTTAGTAGGGCTAGGCATAGGAATTCCCTCGCGCTAGATGCGCGGGGTTGAAGTATGATATGCCAGTTTTTTGTCATGGCGAAAGTTATACACTGTGATTTTGAAATGAAAAGTGGAAATGAACCTTTGCCAACAATTGGGCATATCCACGCTTTGCACATGGCTTAAGTGTCATATATAGGTAACAAAAATTGTTAGGTGGACCAACATGCACGCTCAAGCCCCTATTACGCAGGATGTTTTGACACTTCCTAGAAAAACATCACAGGGTCCTCTGAATTTGGTGGGCCTGACACGCGCTGGGTTGAAAGACGCTTTAATTTCTGCGGGGACGCCGCAAAATCAGGCCAATATGCGCGTTGGCCAAGTCTGGCAATGGATTTATGAAAAAGGCGTGCGCGATTTTGATCTGATGACAAATCTTGCGAAACCCTATCGAACGCTTTTGAAAGAACAGTTTGTCTTAGAAGTGCCAGAGGTGGTCACCAAACAGGTCTCAGAGGATGGGACACGGAAATATCTCATGCGCATTGAGGGGGGGCATGAGGTGGAAACCGTCTATATCCCCGAAGCAGATCGCGGCACGCTTTGTATCAGTTCGCAAGTCGGCTGTACGCTTAACTGTTCGTTTTGCCACACAGGGACGCAACGTTTGGTGCGCAACCTTACGGCTTCTGAAATTGTCGGCCAGATCCTTGTGGCGCGGGATGACCTTGGCGAATGGCCAATCCCCGGCGCCCCGAAGAATGAAACAAGACTTTTGAGTAACATAGTCCTGATGGGCATGGGTGAGCCCCTTTATAATTTTGATAATGTGCGCGATGCGATGAAAATTGCGATGGATCCCGAAGGGATTTCCCTGTCGCGTCGTCGGATAACCCTTTCGACCTCGGGCGTTGTGCCTGAAATTGCCAAAACGGCTCAAGAAATTGGATGCCTTTTGGCGGTTTCCTTTCATGCAACGACTGACGAAGTGCGCGACAGATTGGTGCCCATTAACAAGAAATGGAACATCAAGGCGTTACTGGAAGCGCTCAGAGCCTATCCAAAACTGTCCAATTCCGAACGTATCACCTTTGAATATGTGATGCTGAAAGACGTCAATGACTCAGATGCGGATGCCAAACGGCTGATCAAACTGATCCAAGGCATTCCTGCCAAAATCAACCTCATCCCTTTTAACGAATGGCCCGGTGCCCCTTATCAGCGCTCTGACTGGAAACGGATTAAGGCCTTCGCCGACATCATATACAAAGCGGGCTATGCAAGCCCCATTCGTACCCCACGCGGAGAAGATATTATGGCGGCATGTGGACAGTTAAAATCGGCCAGCGAAAAAATACGTAAATCTGTGATAAAAGCTCAGGCCACTGATACGACAGAAGCCTGAGTTTTTGGCGTCTTCGTCTTGTAAACGAAAAAGAGTTAAAAAATTCTGTTCTAAAGGGGTTGCAGCCCAGCCAATGGCAGGATACATGCATCCTTGTTGTCGCGGGATGGAGCAGCCCGGTAGCTCGTCAGGCTCATAACCTGAAGGTCGTAGGTTCAAATCCTACTCCCGCAACCAATAAAAACCTCAAAAAAACAATAACTTAAACATGTAGCGGATTAACGTCCCATCGAGCGTCTCGGATATATTGCCGCGTTCGTTGCTACGTTAGAAATTCGTAAACCGTCTGATGAGGACGGAGACGGGTCTGTTATCAAATACCGATTCTTGCGCTCGTTAGTCTGAAAGCACCCTATGAGGGCATTATTTTATTTTGAATTGGCTTTAATAAATTCTGGATCGTCCTCAGTTCTGTATCGAGGCAGAGTATCATGAATCGTTTCCCACGAAATTTGACTTTCAATACCCAGATGACAGCCGTTTGGTTTCCAATTTTCAGGATCGTCAAGGGTGCCAACAAAAATTGCATCTAAAGTTTCATAGGAAAATATTATTGGACTGCCGCAGTCGGCGCAAAAACCTCTCTTGGCAATGTCAGAGGATCGATAAAATTTTGGTGATCCGGATACAAATTCGAGAGTACCTTTTTCAAAAGCGACAAACACGGCCGAGGTATTTCCGTATGCTTTTTGGCACATTCTACAGTGGCAAACTGAAATCCATTTAGGTTTACTTGCAGACTTAAATTTTATTTTTTTGCAAAGGCATCCACCTATTACTGGCTCATCTGCACTAACAATCCTATTGCTTGCCATCTGTTATTCCTTTCCAATGCAACTAAAAGGTTGCCCCAATGTGAGAATATCCGCACTCTAAATGTCATCGCTAGTAATTTGGAGCAAAAACTACGGATCTTATCCATCCCCCTTCAATCCCCCCAAAATACTCTTCAGGTATTCCTTTAGTTACTGCCGAAAGCTGACACTCTTTTGCGCAATTTAACGAAAATTGAGGTAAACAATAGAAACTAAATGGATTTATTTAGGTAAAATGGCTCAACATAGGCGGGCGCCCAGTGTTGTATCTCCGTCATCTTATTCAGCTCATCCCTGTACCCGGCACGTGAGGCAATATTCCTGCAAAAAATCAAGAGCTTATAGTAGCCTTTTACTACTGATGCTACCACCCACCTCTCATATCGGCGATATTTCCTTATTAATTCAGTTGCTCATCTCGTGCGGGAATCTGTTCCCCTGTTTTTGCGGGATAAACAGAGAATTTGTCGTTTTTTGATATTTTGAAACGTTAAAATTAGGAGAAAACCCAATGTTTATTGGGGGTTTACAATCTAAACGCTTTAGC
>LFER01000043.1 GCA_001510135.1 Alphaproteobacteria bacterium casp-alpha6 | reverse complement strand
GAGGCTGGTGATCGCCACTCTATTGATCCGCTCACAGTATTTCGTTCGAAATTTTTCAAGAAGTGCGTGGTGCCGCAGGGGAGGATTGAACTCCCGACCTCACCCTTACCAAGGGTGCGCTCTACCACTGAGCTACTGCGGCACGGTGATGAGCGCGTGATTAGACGGAAATTCGCTGATAGGCAAGGGATATATGGACGCTGATCTCGCGATATTGTAGCCTGCCGTCCATGAGCAAAAATTCAAAAGATAAACCTCAAAAAAAATCTTCCGATTCTCGTGAAGATCGGCTGAAAGCCGCGTTAAAGTCAAATGTGGCAAAACGAAAGGCCCAAGCCCGTCAGAGATTGCATGTGCAGACACAAGATACGGTGGACCAAGAGGCGGCAGACAATAATCAAGGATAAGAGCAGATGGATTCAATTTTAGTAACCGGTAACGGGCCTTTGTCCGGTACAATTCCCATCGCAGGTGCGAAAAACGCCTGTCTGACTTTGATGCCTGCCACGCTTTTGACCGAGGAACCGCTCACGCTTACCAATGCGCCGCGTTTGTCGGATATCAAAACTATGTCAAGTTTACTGCGCTCTTTTGGGGCAGAGGTCAGTTTGTTAAACGATGGTTTGGTCATTGCCATGTCTTCCCATGATCTTGCCACAGTGCGGGCGGATTACGATATTGTGCGTAAAATGCGGGCATCAAATCTTGTGCTAGGGCCGCTTTTGGCGCGTGCGGGGGAGGCGATTGTTTCTCTGCCCGGGGGCTGTGCAATTGGTGCGCGCCCGATGGATATTCACATCACGGCGCTTGAAGCGCTTGGTGCAACGATTGAACTGAAAGAGGGTTATCTTTACGCCCGTGCGCCACTCAACGGACTTCGGGGTGGACGGCATAAAATGCGTTTCGCCTCGGTCGGTGCAACGGAAAACTTTGTTATGGCTGCGACGTTGTCGAAAGGCACGTCTGTTCTTGAAAATGCAGCGCGCGAACCCGAGATTGTTGATCTCGTACAGTGTCTGCGAAAAATGGGGGCTGAAATCGATGGAGAGGGCACATCTACCATAACCATTCAGGGTGTTGAGCGTCTTCATGGCGCGACGCACAAAGTGGTCTGTGACCGTATCGAACTTGGCACATATATGCTCGTCCCAGCCATTGCTGGAGGCGAAGTGACGCTTGTGAACGGGCAGTTGGATCTTTTGACGGCGTTTTGTAATAAACTTCATGAAGCAGGCATTGATATTTCTGAAACGGGCGATGGAATTACCGTGAAACGTAAAAACGGTATCGTGCGCGCCGTTGATGTTGCAACTGAGGTTTTCCCAGGCTTTCCAACCGACTTGCAAGCGCAGATGATGGCCCTGATGTGTACCGCCGAAGGCGTTTGTCACCTAGAAGAAAAGATTTTTGAAAACCGCTTTATGCATGCGCCCGAATTGATCCGAATGGGGGCACATATCGAAGTAAAAGGCGGGCTTGCCAAAGTAACGGGTGTTCGCAAACTCAAAGGCGCACCAGTCATGGCAACAGACCTTCGCGCCTCTGTTTCATTGATCCTTGCTGGATTGGCGGCAGAAGGGGAAACGAAAGTCAGCCGTGTTTATCATCTGGATCGGGGGTATGAACAGCTTGTCGGAAAACTAAAAGAGGTGGGTGGGATTGTGGAGAGGGTTTCAGATTAATGGCTGAAGATGCGCGTTTCGAAGATGCGGGGGAAGCGCCCATTAACCTAGGGGCCTTTGATCAGGAGGATTTACAAGTTCTCTCGGCAATGGTTCAGGATGCGGTGTTTCCAGTCACGGAAATTAAATGGCAAGCCTCCCAGCGACGTCTGGGGTTGCTTTTGAATCGGTTCCGTTGGGAAGATCATGAAAATGCCAAACGCCTCGGCAGGGAGGTCGAACGCGTTCAATCGCTCCTTTTGTTTGAGAATGTTATCAGGGTTGCTTCTCAAGGAGTGGATCGCAAACAGACAGACACGATTTTATCGGTATTGGCGCTTGAGATAGAGGACAGTCAGGGACAGTTCGACCTTGTGATCATTTTGGCGGGAGATGGCGCTATCCGCGTGACCTGCGAAGCCATCGAAGTGACGCTAAAGGACGTTACACGCCCCTACCTCGCACCATCGGGTAAAACTCCTAAGCATCCTCTTTAAGCTTCACAGGTGTTTTAACAAAGATGAAGAACCGAGTGTGCCAGAGAGTTTCGCAACATTTGTAACATGAGCAACTCGGAAAGAGTTTTATAAACGCATTCCCCTACTTGAGACCTCTGCGCAGCGGCGCTATGTCCTAGCGAGATAAAGGAGAGGCCAATGCCCGTTTTTTTGGATAGCAACGACGAAACTTTTGAAGACGATTTTCGCCATCTATTGTCCATGAAACGCGAAGACAGCCCCGATGTTGATCGCGCGGTGGCAGAGATTATTGAGGACGTCAGAACACGCGGTGATGCGGCGGTGGTTGATTTGACCAAGCGATTTGACCGTTTTGATATAACGCCTGACACATTGCGAATATCGGATGCCGAAATTAAAGAACACATTTCCAAGGTCAGTCATCAAGAACGTCAAGCGCTGGAACTGGCAGCAGGCCGCATTCGGTCTTATCACGAAAAGCAATTGCCGGAAGATCGAAGATGGCGTGAGCCAAATGGAGCCGAGCTTGGCTGGCGTTGGACGCCCGTGTCTGCGGCGGGCTTATACGTTCCGGGCGGGATTGCCAGTTATCCATCTTCTGTTTTGATGAATGCGATTCCGGCAAATGTGGCGGGTGTCGGACGCCTCGTCATAACGGTGCCAACGCCTGACGGAGTGATAAACCCGCTTGTTTTAATGGCGGCGCAACTTTCTGGAGTGAGCGAAATTTATCGCATTGGAGGGGCACAGGCGATCGCCGCACTTGCCTATGGGACAGACAGCATCCCGCCTGTTGATAAGATCACGGGGCCCGGTAATGCCTATGTGGCTGCCGCAAAACGGCGTGTTTTCGGCAAAGTCGGGATTGATATGATTGCGGGGCCCTCCGAAATTCTTGTCATCGCGGACGGGGCAAATGATCCAGATTGGATTGCACTTGATTTGCTGTCCCAAGCTGAGCACGACGAAAGCGCACAATCCATCTTGATTACAACAGATGCTGAATTTGCAAACTCGGTCTGTATCGCCGTTGATGCGCGGCTTAAAACGCTCGAACGTGCCGCTATCGCCAAGGCCAGTTGGGATAATTTTGGCGCAGTGATAACGGTGCCTTCGCTTGAGGTCGCCGCGAAACTGTCAGACCGTATCGCACCCGAACATCTTGAACTTTGTGTGGCTGATCCAGATGCCCTTGCGCAACACATAACCCATGCAGGGGCGATTTTTCTTGGTGCTTGGACTCCTGAGGCGATTGGTGACTACGTCGGAGGGCCAAACCACGTGCTTCCTACGGCGCGTTCGGCGCGGTTTTCGAGCGGTCTTTCCGTATTGGATTTCATGAAGCGCACAACGCTTGCCGCCATGAGCGCAGATGCGCTTCGCAAAATTGGTCCAGCTGCGGAAATTCTGGCGCGTTCAGAAAGTCTTGAGGCGCATGGGCTTTCGGTGACTGCACGGCTCAGAAAACTGAATTGAGCGTGTTCGGGTTCGCCATCACTTTGGTGAAAACCTGTCCAAAAAATATTGCCTTATCTGTGCGGCTTGTCTAGCAAGAGAACTGTAAGTTGTGAGTTTAAGATGACACATATTGTTCATATTGAAATTGATGATTCAGCCTTGCCCCCAGCGACACCTGAAATTGAACAGGAACGCAAAGTGGCGATGTTTGACATTTTGGAAAACAATACCTTTCGCCTTGCCAAACGTGGCGATGCAGAGATGCCAACAGGTCCATACCGGCTTGGCCTTTCGATCAAAGACAAACGGTTGGTCTTTGATATTGACACAGACACGCATCAAAGGGCAGCAGAGTTCCATCTTTCCCTGACGCCTTTTCGTCAAGTGGTTAAAGACTATTGGGCGATCTGCGAAAGCTATTATGATGCGGTGAAAAACATGCCGCCAAGCCAGATTGAAACCATCGACATGGCGCGCCGTGGGATCCACAATGAAGGCGCGCGCATCCTTGAAGAACGTCTGGATGGAAAGGCAGAGGTTGACACCGATACAGCGCGCCGTCTTTTCACGCTCATGTGTGTGTTGCATTTCGGGGGCTGATTGACATGAGCGCAGCCCATCCACAGTCGGTGTTGTTTTGCTGCGATCATAATGCTGTGCGGTCTCCAATGGCTGAAGGCATAATGAAAAAACTCTATGGCACAGGTATTTATGTGCAATCAGCGGGTGTTGAAAATGATCTTGAAATTGACGGGTTTGCTGTAACTGTATGTCAAGAAATTAATGTGGAACTATCGCGCCATCGCGCGCGCAGCTTTGATGAGATGGACAAACTAGGCGACGATCTTTCGTCTTTTGATTTGATCGTCGCCCTGTCACCTGCCAGTCAACGCCGCGCTTTGGATTTGACGCGGCTTTTTCATTTGACTGTGGAATATTGGCCGGTGCTGGATCCGACAGGTTTAGCTGAAAACCGCGAAGACAAATTACGCGCCTACCGTCAGACGCGGGACCAGATTTATGAGCGGCTGCAAACGCGTTGGCCTGACCTAAAGCTCCCTGATGACTGAAGCTTTCTGACACACGCCGCGCAATGTTGGCCTCCCCGCCGTCACCAACTATTCACCCGCTTTACTGTTTGACGATTTTTGCTAATGCGCTCAATAGGCTCGTCACCTCTGCAGATGTATTGTAATGGCAAAGGGAAATCCGCACACAGTCCGTCCAACCCATTGGGGTCAGGATATTGCCTGAATAATGATCATCTTTGCGCACATGGGCGCGGATATTGTGATTACGCAATGCGCTGACCAAATCTGCAGATGCCATACCTTTTACGCGCAGTGACACCAGCCCTTCGCGGCGTGGATTGTCCAGTCCGCCCACAATTTCAACGCCTTCAAGTTCACTGACGCCTTTGAGGTTGTCTTTGCCGTAAAGCATAATATCGCTCAGCATCTTTTCATGTGCTTTGATTGCTTGACCCGCCGCAACAAGCCGCTTGCGCCGGTCCTTTTCCACAGAAACTTCGGAGCCAAGCCAGTCGAGATAGTCAACCACATCTGACATTGTTGCATAAGAGCCGGTGTCACGTGTCCCAAACTCCCAATTCTCTTGCGGTCCGTCGATCAGCTGTTCATGACTCAATGCGGTCAGCCGGTCTGACACCCATGCCACCCCGTAGCCATGGCGCGAAAACATCTTGTACGGTGAAATGACATACCCGTCGACGTCGTAAGCAGCGATATCCAAAAGCCCATGCGCGGCGTGTTGTATACCATCTACGATAATGAAGCAGTTCGGCGCAACGGCGCGGATGGCTTTGGACACTGCGGCCACATCAACACCCATGCCTGTCACAGGAGAGGTGTGTAAAATCGTGGCAACTTGGGTCTGTGGGGTGACAAGCGCAGCATAAGCTGCTGCATCCACTGACCCGGTGTCCTTGTCATGTGATACAGATATATAAGGTTTTTCAAGAACCTTCGCCCAATGCATCGCAGCGCTGCGGGAGGCGGGATGCTCAAGCGAGCTTCCCATCACCTGTCCCTCTTTTGGCACAGCTGAAATCGCATTGCGAATAAGGCGAAATAACAATTCCGTGCCACTTTCGCCGACAAAAAACTGGCCCTCTTGTGCATTAAACAAATCGCGCATATCCGACCTAGCTTGATTTATGATATTAACCAAAGCATGGCTTGCAGGGTTGTCGCGCCCCTGATTGTCGGGGATTGCTGCAAATTTTGCGGATGTGTCGACAACTGATTTCAGCGTCAATGCGCCGCCTGCATTTTCAAAAAAGATCCGCGGCCCTTCAAAGGGACATTGGTCCACATGGGCGAATTTGTCTCGGATCTGCGTCATAAGGCTTGGGGAGTCTTCCAACATAACTAGACTTTCTATGCGGGGATGAAGGAGTATTTGTTAGGCTTTCTTCTAGGATTTGAACGCGCAACTGACAAGGTGGAAAGATACTGTCGTACAAAGGATAGATAACAGTGCTTTTAAAACCCGTTGAACGAGACTAAATTCCCTATGTCAGCCGTCACCGCAAGAGAGGAGCAGGCCAGAAATGGGCGATCACGTCACAATTTACGAAGTGGGACCACGCGACGGTCTTCAGAATGAAAAGACATTGATTGCCACAGAGGATAAAATCAGGTTGGTCAATGATCTCACGGCTTGCGGGTTTCAGAAAATCGAAGTGACGAGTTTTGTCAGTCCTAAATGGGTGCCTCAAATGGCTGATGCAACAGAGGTTTTAGAAGGTATCGATCGTGCTGCAGGAGTAACCTATGCGGCCCTGACACCGAATCTCAAAGGATTTGATCGCGCACGCCACGCGCACGCCGATGAGGTGGCCATATTCGCCGCCGCCACCGAAGGGTTCAGCAAAGCCAATATCAATTGCACGATCGACGAAAGCCTCGCGCGATTTGAACCGGTCGTCAAAGCGGCCCAAGATGCGGGTATTTCGGTGCGCGGTTGTGTTTCCGTGATTACGGATTGCCCATATGATGGACCGGTCGATCCCGTGGCTGTCGTACGTGTGGCAAAAGCATTGGCTGAGATGGGCTGTCATGAAGTCGGGCTTGCAGACACCATTGGCGCCGCTACACCTGAAAAGATTGCAATCGTTCTGGATGCAGTTTTGCAGGAACTCTCGGCTGACCTGCTGTCCGGTCATTTCCATGACACAAACGGGCGCGCATTAGACAATATCGAAGTGTCATTACAAAAAGGTATCCGTCTTTTTGACAGCGCCATCGGGGGATTGGGCGGTTGTCCTTATGCGCCGGGTGCCACGGGGAATGTGGCGACAGAGGCGGTGGTGGAACGGGTCACGGAGCTTGGCTATGATACAGGGCTTGACGCGCATAAGCTGCGCGATGTGGCGGTTTTTGCGCGGGGACTCAGGGGGTGAAAATGGATCGGTATGAAACGCTTGCTCTGGCGCGGGACGCGCGCGGGGTGCTGAATATTACATTGAACCGGCCTGATAAGAAAAACGCATTATCCGGCCAGATGATTGCGGATCTGACCCACATTGCTAAGGTGATTGAAAAGGACAAAGATATCCGCGTCGCCGTATTGCGCGGGGCGGGGGATGTGTTTTGCGCGGGGGGTGACCTTGGTTGGATGCGCCAGCAAATTGAAGCTGACAGAGAGGGGCGCATGCGTGAGGCAGGCAAGCTCGCTCATATGTTGCGCGCATTAAACGAATTGCGCGTGCCGTTGATTGGTGTGCTTCACGGAGGAGCCTTTGGCGGCGGGGTTGGTATGGCCTGTGTCTGCGACATCGCGCTTGCAGAGGATCACACAAATTTTGGGTTGACCGAAACGCGACTTGGCCTCATCCCGGCCACCATAAGCCCCTATGTTATTGCCCGTATGGGGGAGGGGAAGGCGCGTCAGGTCTTTATGTCTGCGCGGATCTTTTCTGCCCAAGACGCAATGGCCCTGAACCTCATCGCAGCTCATTTGCCAAAAGATGACCTTGAGGCCCGTGTCGAAGCAGAGGTAACTCCCTACCTCAGCGTTGCGCCAGAGGCGGTCGCCGCGTCAAAATCCCTCGCGCGCCTGCTGGGTCCGCGCATTGATGATCAAGTGATTGAAGAAACGATCACACGTCTTTGTGACACATGGGAGGGCGATGAAGCCAAAGAAGGTATCGACGCATTTCTTACCAAAAGAAAGCCGCGCTGGGCCTGACCAACGCGCGCCTTTTCAAAGGTTTTTTGCATTCAGGCAAGCATTTGCCAGATGAGCCCTGCGATTGTCGCGCCAACAACGCCATAGGCGATATATCCGACAAAGACCCGCGGTTTAACAAGCGCCCAGACCGCAATCGCCGCAGGAATGCAGCTGACTCCACCAGCGAGCATGAAACTCATGGCTGCACCGGCGCTCATGCCCTGTTGTATCAGCGCATCCACCAATGGCACCGCGGCATAGCCGTTCAAATAGGCAGGCGCCCCGACAAGTGCACCAAGCAGTATTGTTCCAACACCTTGACCGCCAAGCGCGCTGGCGATCCAATCGGCGGGAACATGACGCAACATAAGCGCCTCGATGACGTAGGCAAGGCCAAGCCATTTCAGCAGAAAGACCGCGTTTTCAATCGTTGTAGATTTAAAGACCTCAACCCGTTCCGCATCGCGCCAAAACGACCATTGTGGTCTGTCCTGAAACGGCGCCTTTACGCCGCAGCACCCCCCGACTTTTGGTTTTTCGCGCAACGGATCTGCAAAGACTACGCTTTTGGCAAAGATCATGGTCACAGCGCCGCCAAAGAGCCCGATCCCCACCGCAGCCATGGTTTTTCCAAGCGCAAATTCCCATCCCAAGGTGCCGCTTGTGATCAAAAACATCGCTGGGTCCATAAGAGGAGAGGCAAGCCAAAAGGCCATAACCGCACTCAATGGCGCGCCAACCGCCAAGAGGGCAGCGATAAAAGGAATAACTTCGCAAGAGCAAAAAGGCGACAATCCCCCCAGAAGTGCGGCAAGGATCACCATACGTGCCTCAGCCCCCTCAAAGGCTTTGGCGAGCACATTTTCTGCCCCCGTCGCTTTGACATAAGCGACCGCAAGCACGGCGAAAAGGATAAAGGGCGCCGTATTTGCCAAAGCCTTGAGCGCAAAGCCGGCCACATAGGAAAATTCCTCGAAATTAAAGAGGGCCGCCCCTAAAAGGATCACCGCCAAGGCCGCCAAAGCGCTGTCCACTTTAAGTGGATTTGGATGGGAATGGGTGTTTTCAGCCATGGCTGTGATCCTCGCAGGGAATTACACTGTCCGCACAGCATTCATTCAAAAGAAAGCGACTTAGGTCTTGCACTTTATCGTATGCAATGGCCGCACATATAATGCTGCGCCCTTCTTTTTTCTGTTCAACAAGGCCTGATTGCGTCAAAATCTTCATGTGGTGGGTGAGGGTAGAACCCGTAACAGCCGTGCGTTCGCCGAGCTGTCCTATGCTCAATCCCGAAGGCCCCGCACGCACCAAGGTTTTCAAAACCAAGAGACGCTGTTCAGATCCCAGTGCCGCAAAACAGGACGCCGCCACTTCAAGCGCCAGTTCCGTATCGATAAATGTTTTCATATTTCTATAAATATCGAAATAAAAGAGTGTGTCAAGCGTGCTCAGACAAGAAAAACGGGCGCCTCTCCCAGACTTTTGGTGGGATTGAATTCGCTTTTTGTGTCTCTAAATGCGATGTAATATTGATTTATTTCATGGATATTTTAAGTGAGAAAGGATCCCGAACCCAAAAGCTAATCTTCAGAAAACGTCAAAGTTCCGTTCGCTATGCAAAAATCGATCGAGGTAGATACCTATGCCCCAACTAAGGCGGGTTTTGCGATAAGGCCGATGGTTTCCTTGACAAATGTCCCCTCTGTAGCCTCAAACCAGAACATCGCTCCATTTGGCAAACAAACGATGTGTTGTGTCTTTTGAAATATGTTCTTGGTTCAGAATTGTGACGTATTACTTTACTGCCAATTGGCAAACACCAACTGGTAGGATGTTATTGTGAATCGACCGGCATCATGACCGATATTTTCGCGCGCCTTTCGGCCTGTGACCTGTGCAAAGACAGATTTGCGGCGACTGTCACGGGGCACGTGCCGCGCTCTGTGTTTCAAGGGGAAGCATCCGCAAAAGTTTTGATAGCAGGGCAGGCACCGGGTGCCCGGGTCCATCAGAGCGGGCGGCCTTTTACGGATCCTTCGGGGGATCGGTTGCGTGATTGGATGGGAATAAACAAAGAGATCTTTTATGATGCAACACGCATTGCCATTTTGCCCATGGGATTTTGTTTTCCGGGCTATGACAGAAAGGGTGCGGACCTTCCCCCGCCAGCGATCTGCGCCAAAACATGGCGTGCCGACGTGTTGCATGCCTTTCCAAACATCCAATTCACTCTTTTGGTCGGGGCCTATGCACAGAAATGGCACCTTTCCACCCAAGGCTCTGTCACAGAGGTGGTCGCAAGGTGGCGGGCGCATTTGCCTCACCAACTGCCCTTGCCACATCCCTCTTGGCGCAATAGGGCATGGATCAAGAAAAACCCATGGTTTGAAACAGATGTCCTTCCCGCCTTGCGCGGGTGTCTGAAGGAGGTTTTGGCGTGACAGGGGAAGGCCGGCTTGAGGTTTTGGCAGAAGAGCTGCGGCGTTTTCCTGCAGATCAATCCGCGCGGATGCGGTTTTTCAATGCCTTTTGTGATGCGGAAGTATTTTTGTTGCTAAACGAAGAACCGGATGAGGGATCGCTCTCTCCCGTTGTTTTGGAAGCAGAAGGCAGAGGACATGTCCTAGCCTTTGCCAGCGAAGAGCATCTGGCGGATTATTTGGCGCAGGTTGCCCCCTATGCGGCGCTTTCAGGGCGGGTGATTGTGGACATGTTGACGCAGGCGGAGCTCGGAATTGCCTTTAACTGGGGTGTCTTGGCCTCAGAAATGGTTGTTACAGCTGAAGAGATCACTTGGCTGAACGGCGTGATCTCAGAAGCGCCTGAAACCCATAACGCGCGTCCAACTTCCTTTTTCGCACTGGGTCAAGAGAGCGACACTCTGTCGCGCGTCTTGGTTGAAAAACTTATATCTGCTTCAGAACTGGCACAGGCGTTTTGGCTGATCGGTGTGGGATATGAAACAGGGGCAAAGGGTGTGATGCTTTGTATTGTTGACGCGCCTTTGGAAGCTGAAGCTCCCCTTGCTAAAGCCGCACTGGAAGCGATTGCTTTTTGCGGGTTTGAAAACCTGTTATTTGATGTGTCGTTTTTGAAGCACCACGACAAAGCAGTAGAGGCAATCGAGCGGCAAGGTCAGCGGCTGGTGTTCCCCAAACGCCCCCCGATTACGCCCAAGCAAAGGTCTATGCCGGGTAGTGATCCGGCACGCCCCCCAAAATTGCGCTAGATCATCCGATCCAAAGCTGGCTGCGTTTTTTCGAAATGTCGCAAACGGTCGGATCGCAAATTCGCTTTAATTTATACTGATCTGAGAAATTTGACCGTGATCCAAGGGAACAGTGATTTGCCCCATTCTTTGTCACTCCTTTTCCAGTACCTTGCGAGTATCACCAAAAGCGAAGGGCGTGCAGGAGGGGACAGGGTTTCAGCCGCTTTAGAGCGCCACGCTGCCAGCGAGATAGAATTGCACCGGCTTGAAAATCCTTTTGCGGAAATCTTGGCTCCAAGTTTGTCCTTGGTTGGGGGGGATTTGGGCGATTATCTTCGCTTGGCGGCTCCGTATATCCACTGGTACGGTTCCGACCTTTCGGAGAACCGTATTCCCAAATCTGTTGCCGATCGTATGCCCATGTGCGAACTGATCGGGCCAGATGGTATGTTTTTTGAGGCAGACGTTCGGGTCGGATTATGGCAGCAAACCGCACATTTAACCTACGGTCCAAGACGGCATGCTGCGGAAGAAACTTTTTTCATCCTGTCCGGCGAGGCAGAGTGGTGGAATGAAGATGACGGGCATCAGCGGCTTGGCGCAGGGCGGCAGGTGTTTCACCGCTCCAATGTTCTTCATACGACGATTACCGCTGAAAGCCCGCTTTTTGCAATCTGGCGTTGGTCTGGCGACGTTGGGTTCCAAACGTATGAACTGACGAAATACAAACTTGATTAACGCCATTAAGTTGGCTACCCATAAGAAAAAGCAAAAATGCTTCAGGGAGAATATCGTTGGAAACTGGTAAATATGCAGACATTGCTCTGCAGTCCATACCGGCTTATCTGCGCCATAATGCAAAAAGACTTGGTGATGCGCCGGCTTTTAGGGAAAAAGAATTTGGGGTCTGGCAGACATGGACCTGGTCACAAGTTGAAAAAATCGTCACTGATTTTGCGCTTGGACTTATGGATATTGGCGTAAAAGAAGGCGATTTTGTCGCAATTATTGGTCGCAATCGGCCTGCGCTTTACTGGTCTATGATGTCGGTGCAAATGGTGGGCGCGGTACCCGTGCCGCTTTATCAGGATGCGGTGGCCGAGGAGATGGGTTATGTCCTTGGACACTGTGGCGCGCGCTTTGTCATAGCTGACGATCAGGAACAAGTGGACAAAGTGCTTGAAATTCAAGGCAATTTGCCTGATCTGCAGCAGATGATCTATATCGATCCGCGGGGTTTACGCAAATATGATCACAGCAAATTGCATCATTTCAAAAGTATGCAGGAAACAGGGAGCCTTGCCTCTGAAGAGGCAAAGGCCGAATTGGAGCGACGCATTGCGGAACTGAATTTCGACACCGTTTGTGTGATGCTTTACACTTCCGGGACAACGGGTCGTCCCAAGGGTGTGGTTCTTAGCAACCGAAACATCGTTATATCTTCGCTCAACTCGTGCAAATTTGATAATTTGACCGACAAAGAAGAAATCCTGTCCTATCTGCCTATCGCATGGGTGGGGGATTTTATTTTTTCCTTCGGACAGGCGGCCGTCGTAGGGTTGCGCGTCAATTGCCCTGAAAGTCGTGAAACCGTTTCGGCAGACCTCAGAGAAATCGGTCCTTCCTATTATTTTGCCCCGCCGCGGATTTTTGAGGCGATGTTAACGGCAGTGGTCTTGCGAATTGAGGATACTGGGGCATTCAAACAAAGGCTTTACAAATACTTTATGGATCATGCCTCCAAAGTGGGCGGACCTTTGCTGGACGGAAAATCTGTTGGGTTCTGGGATCGGCTTAAATACCGACTGGGTGAGTTTTTCATCTATGCGCCTTTGAAAAACACTCTGGGTCTGAGCAGGGTCAGGGTTGGATATACGGCGGGCGAAGCGATTGGGCCGGAAATTTTTGATTTCTTCCGCTCTTTGGGCATCAACCTCAAACAGCTTTATGGGCAAACCGAGGCTTCCGTTTTTATCACAGTTCAGCCCGACGGCGAAGTACGATCGGACACGGTTGGCATTCCTGCACCTGATACCGAGGTGCGTATCGGTGAAAATGGAGAAGTCTATTACCGTTCTCCCGGTGCTTTCGTGGAATATTACAAAAACCCTGAAAGTACCGCTGAGACAAAAGATGGCGAAGGTTGGGTGGCAACCGGTGATGCAGGGTTTATCGAAGAGGGCACTGGCCATCTTCGTATCATTGACCGGGCCAAGGACGTGGGAAAACTTTCAAATGGAGCGATGTTTGCCCCGAAATATGTTGAAAATAAGCTGAAATTCTTCCCAAATATACTGGAAGCCGTGGTTTTTGGGGCGGGACGCGATCACTGTGTGGCTTTCATCAATATCGACCTCAACGCGGTCGGCAATTGGGCTGAACGCAATAACATTGCCTATTCCAGTTATCAGGAGCTTTCGGGCCATCCAAAGGTTCTTGATATGGTGCAGGAGCATGTGGAGACCGTGAACCGGTCTGTTGCAGAAGATGCAATGCTTGCAGGATGCCAGATACATCGCTTTTTGGTGCTGCATAAAGAGCTGGATGCAGATGACGGAGAAATGACCCGCACGCGCAAAGTGCGCCGTAAAATCATTGGTGAGAAATTCGGTGATCTTGTTTCGGCGCTCTATGATGGCAGTCAACAGATCTATACTGAAACAGAAGTCACCTACGAAGACGGCCGTAAAGGCAAGATTACAGCGACACTCGAAATTCGCGACGCGGCTCTTGCCAATGCAAATAGCGCGCTTGCGGCAGAATAGAGGTCGGTTACGTGAAAGATACAACACAAGGCTATGTAGCTGAAGACGGGCGCCACATTGGTGGCGTCATGATGGAAATGAAGAATATCACGCTGCGGTTTGGGGGCGTAGTCGCGATAACCGATGTATCCTTTGACATCCGCGAAGGTGAAATTCGTGCAATCATCGGACCAAACGGAGCTGGAAAATCTTCGATGCTTAACGTCATCAACGGATTTTATCACCCCCAAGAGGGCGAGGTGTGGTTTCGTGGTAAAAAACGTCCCTCCATGCCGCCCTATGAGATTGCCGAACAAGGGATTGCGCGAACCTTCCAGAACATCGCCCTATTTAAGGGCATGACGACCATTGAAAACGTGATGACAGGTCGCCAGTTGATGATGAAAAAGAATTTTTTATGGCAACTTCTTCGACTTGGTCCTGCATTGGACGAAGAGGTGAAACATCGCCGTCGCTGCGAAGAAATCATCGATTTTCTGGAAATTCAGGCCATTCGAAATACGCCCGTGGGAAGTTTGCCCTATGGGCTTCAAAAGCGGGTGGAACTGGCAAGAGCTTTGGCAATGGAACCTAAATTGCTTTTGCTGGATGAACCCATGGCAGGAATGAACGTCGAAGAAAAAGAGGACATGTCGCGCTTTATTTTGGATGTAAATGACCAATATGGAACGACCATCGCATTGATTGAACATGACATGAGCGTGGTGATGGATCTTGCAGATCGGGTAGTGGTTTTAGATTACGGCAAACAGTTGGCCGATGGCACACCGGACGAAGTTCAAAAAAATCAGGCAGTGATAGATGCATATCTGGGGGTAGAACACTGATGAGTGGAATTTTCTATGATGTTCTGGCAGACCCCTTTCTTCAAATGTGGCAGATGCCTGACTTTTTCATTCAGGTCCTCTGGGAAGGGTTCGTATCTGGCATACTTTATGCGCTGATTGCACTGGGATTTGTGCTGATTTTCAAAGCCTCAGGGATCTTTAACTTTGCGCAAGGGATCATGGTTGTCTTTTCTGGGCTGACCTTGGTAGGGCTGCACGCGCTTGGCGTGCCTGCATTTGTCGCGCTGATTATTACACTCGGTGTGATGTATGTTCTGGCCTATTTGGTCGAAAGGTTGGTGCTACGCAATCTCGTGAACCAACCCGATATTATCCTGTTTATGGCGACCATCGGGCTGACCAATATTCTGATTGGAGGGGGACAGTGGATTTTTGGTGGTGAAACAAAATCAATGATCACCGCCGAACTGATGATCCCAACAGGGTCTTCGGTATGGGAACCAGGTGGCGGAATAGTGATTTTTCAGCACATTGATATTGCCGCAGCGCTTATTGCGGCGATGCTCATTGTCGGTTTGGCGTTATTTTTTTCAAAAACCAAAGTGGGCCGCGCGCTGCGCGCAGTAGCAGATGATCATCAGGCGTCACTTTCTGTTGGAATATCGCTGAACCAAATCTGGGTCATCACGTGGTTTGCGGCGGGTATTGTCGCGCTTGTTGCTGGGATTATGTGGGGGGCGCGTTCGGATGTGAGTTTTTCTTTGCAAATCATCGCGTTGAAAGCGTTACCTGTGCTTGTTTTAGGGGGATTTACCTCTGTTCCGGGCGCAATTGTAGGAGGATTGATCATCGGGATCGGTGAGAAACTTTTTGAGATTTACTGGGGGCCTCTGTTTGGCTCTGGGGTCGAAGGATGGTTTGCTTATGTGATCGCGCTCGTCTTCCTATTGTTCAGGCCTCAGGGTCTTTTTGGCGAAAAAATCATCGAGAGGGTCTGAGGCATGTTTTATAGAGAAGCAGGGCAGTTTAAGACATCTTACAAGCAATATATGCAGGCTTTTCCGATCCGAGAGGACCGGATCGGCATCGCAATCTGGCTTGCGATTGCGCTTTTTTACGTTCCCTTTTTTGGCTTGCCGGGGTTGGAATATACCTTTGCGATGAATGCGATCATGATCCCGGTGGTGATTTTTACAATCACCGCTATAGGACTGAATATTTTGGTCGGGTTTACTGGTCAGATTAGTCTTGGAACAGGGGCCTTCATGGGGGTTGGGGCATATGCCTGTTACAAGCTGACGACCTATTTTCCCGATGTGAATATCATCATCATAATATTGGCAAGCGGGTTTGTGTCCGCAGCAGTAGGGGCAATGTTTGGGTTGCCAAGCCTTCGGATTAAGGGGTTTTACCTTGTGGTTGCCACGCTCGCGGCGCAGTTTTTTCTGGAGTGGTGCTTCATCAGGGTAGAGTGGTTGTATAATTACAATCCATCCGGCGCAATCGAAGTGCCTCAGAGAGAAGTTTTTGGTCTGATTGTGACTGGAGCCGCGGCAGAACCAGCAACACGCTATCTGATGGTTTTGGGATTTCTGATCCTCTTGACGATCATTGCAGGGAACTTGGTGCGCGGGCGCGTCGGGCGGGGCTGGATGATGATCCGTGATATGGACATTGCGGCGGAATTAATCGGTGTTCGTCCGTTGCGGACTAAACTGTCAGCTTTTGCGGTGTCTTCTTATTATTGTGGAGTCTCCGGAGCGCTCATGGTTTTTGTCTGGCTTGGAGCAGCAGAGGTTGAAAGCTTTGATGTAAACCACTCTTTCCTATATCTCTTTATGGTGATTTTTGGAGGACTGGGATCAATCACCGGGTCTTACATGGGCGCGGCGTTCATTTGGACATTCCCGATTTTGATGAAAGAAATGGGAAAACGTTTGTTTGATATAGATCCGATAATCATGGAAAACGTGTCACTTGTTGCCATCGGTGCGTTGATTGTGTTCATCTTGATCAAAGAACCCCACGGTTTGGCGCGTTTGTGGCAACTGGTAAAACAAAAACTTCGGATATGGCCTTTCGCACATTAGGCCGTTCTGAGCGGTTGGTTTGTAGGAGCCTGACCAACGGCAAAAAGAAATGGTTCCAAATTTTCAATGGCTGACAAAGCCACAACTAACTGGGAGAGTGAAAATGTTGAAAAAACTGATCACAGGTGCTTTGACGGCAGCAGTTGCCATCACAGCATCGATTAACGCGGCGCAAGCGGAAGATGAGCTTTTCATCCCGATGCTGTCTTACCGTACGGGTCCTTTCGCTGGGGGCGGAATTCCCTTTGCAAACGGGTTTCACGATTACTTAGAAATGCTGAATGCGCGCGACGGCGGTATCGGCGGTGCAAAAGTGGTTCTGGAAGAATGCGAAACTGCCTATAACGCGCAAAAAGGCGTGGAATGCTATGAGGCAACAAAAGGCAAAGGCGCCTTGGTTTATAACCCGTTGTCGACGGGCATTACACTTCAGTTGATCCCCAAAGCACCTGTGGATGAAATCCCAGTTCTGTCAATGGGATATGGGCTTTCTGCGGCGGGTGTTGGCGAAACCTTCCCTTGGACCTTTACCTATCCGACCTCTTACTGGTCACAGATGTCTTCCATCCTGAAATATATCGATCAGAATGGTGGCCTCAAAGGCAAGAAAATAGGCTTCATCTACCTTGATGCCGGATATGGACGCGAGCCAATTCCGCTTCTTGAGCAATTGGCCCCGGAAATGGGTTTTGAATTGGCGATGTTCCCAGTTGCGGGTAAAGAGATGCAGGCTCAGTCTGCTCAATGGCTCAACGTCCGCAAAGAGCGTCCTGACTGGATGATCATGTGGGGTTGGGGCGCGATGAATGCGACCGCAATCAAAGAAGCGGCAAAAATCCGTTTCCCAATGGACCGTTTCATCGGCAACTGGTGGTCATCAGCGCATGCTGACCTTGTGCCAGTTGGTGAAACTGGTAAAGGCTACATCGGTGCGAACTTCTCTGGTATCGGCACAGACTTCCCCGCGATCCAAGACATTATCAAATATGTTGTAGAAGCTGGAAATTCACAGGCAGATCCATCGACTGTGGGTAATGTTCTGTATAACCGTGGGGTGTACAATGCGGTTATCGTTGCAGAAGCAATTTCTGCGGCACAAAAGATGACCGGTAAAAAGAGCATTTCAGGCGCTGATATGCGGATGGGGCTGGAAAATTTCGTGCTTGATCAGGCCCGTCTCGGAGAGCTTGGGCTTGCTGGGTTTACCGGTGACCTTAAAGGTGATTGTGTCGACCACGAAGGGGGCGGCTCTGTCTTTTTCCAACAGTGGAATGGATCAGATTTCGTAAAAATTTCAGATCCGATCGCACCTATGGCAGATGTTGTGAAGCCACTTTTGGAAGAAGCGGCAGCCGCTTATAAAGCAGACAAACCAGAGTGGCAGGGTCAAACCTGCGGCTAAGGAGTTGAAAGATGGATGCGCGGTCTTCAAACGGACCGCGCATTTTTGGGAAATCTGGGGCTTACATGATGTTGGACAGTGCAAATACAGAAGATATATTGCTGGAAGTCAGTAATGTTGAAGTGATTTACAATCACGTCATACTGGTTCTAAAGGGCGTCAGCCTGAAGGTTCCCAAAGGCGGTATCACGGCGCTTTTGGGCGGAAATGGAGCAGGGAAGTCCACAACGCTTAAGTCAATCTCAAATTTGCTCTTATCTGAGCGCGGTGAAATTACCAAAGGCTCTGTCAAGTATCGTGGTGCTACCGTTGCAGGTTTGTCACCAGCGGATTTGGTGCGTAAAGGCGTTATTCAAGTCATGGAAGGGCGTCATTGTTTTGGACACCTCACTGTTGAGGAAAACCTGTTGACGGGTGCCTACACACGCAAAATCGGGCGTGCGGAATTGAACCAGAATTTGGACCTCGTATATTCTTACTTTCCGCGCCTGAAAGAGCGTCGCAAATCTTTGGCAGGATATACATCGGGTGGAGAACAGCAAATGGTTGCCATAGGGCGGGCCTTGATGTCAAAACCTGAAACGGTGTTGCTCGATGAACCATCTATGGGTCTTGCTCCCCAATTGGTTGAGGAAATCTTTCAAATTGTGAAAGACCTTAATGAAAAAGAAGGCGTGACCTTTTTACTAGCGGAACAGAATACAAACGTCGCACTGCGGTACGCGCACTACGGCTATATTCTAGAATCGGGTCGCGTTGTTATGGATGGACCCGCGGCTGAATTGCGCGAAAATCCAGATGTGAAAGAGTTTTATCTGGGAATGTCTGATGAGGGACGCAAATCGTTTCGCGACACGCGCAGTTATCGTCGGCGCAAGCGTTGGTTGAACTAACGCGAGCGGAACAAAGTCAGATAAAGCATCACAGTCATAAAAATTGCTGTGCCGCTGATATGTTGTAAGGATGATGGGATGAGCTTTTTCGATGCGCTGGAAACACGAACAGCAGACCAGCGTTTAGACGAAAATCTGGCAGCGCTGCGGGCACAGGTTGCGCAGGCAAAAACGCTTTCCGGCTATCAAGAGAGTTTGTCGTCGGTCGGGGCCGATGGCATTTTGTCACTGGACGACCTTGCAAAGCTGCCGATATTGCGGAAATCGGATCTTTCGAATGCTCAAAAACCGGGGCAGGCGCTTGGTGGGTATAATGCGCGCACACTTAGCGATTTTGCGCATATTTTCCAATCTCCGGGGCCGATCTATGAACCCGGCGGCGTGGAGCATGACTGGTGGCGCATGGGGCGTTTTGCACATGCAGCAGGTGTCGGGAAAGGTGATATTGTCCAGAATTGTTTCGGATATCATTTGACCCCTGCTGGCATGATTTTCGAAAGTGGCGCGCGCGCTGTCGGGGCGGCAGTCCTGCCTGCAGGCATTGGCCAAACTGATTTGCAGGTTCGGGCAGCAGTAGATGTCGGAACAACCGCATATGCAGGAACGCCTGATTATTTAAAGGTGATTTTGGACAAGGCGGAAGAGATGGGGGAACGCTTGTCGATAACAAAAGCCGTTGTCGCCGGCGGTGCATTATTTCCATCATTGCGGCAGGAATATGCAGATCGGGGCATCGCTTGTCTGCAATGCTATGCGACCGCTGACTTGGGTAACATCGCTTATGAAAGCCCTGCCATGGAGGGAATGATTGTGGATGAGGGCGTGATTGTTGAAATTGTCACCCCCGGCACAGGAACCCCCGTTCCAGAGGGGGAGGTTGGCGAAGTCATTGTGACGACGCTTAACCCAGATTATCCATTGATCCGGTTCGCAACCGGAGATCTGAGTGCCGTATTATCAGGGCAAAGTCCTTGCGGTCGCACAAACATGCGGATCAAAGGGTGGATGGGACGCGCGGATCAGACAACAAAAATCAAGGGCATGTTTGTCCGTCCCGAACAGGTGGCGGTACTTGTGGCCTCCCATGAGGCGATCACGCGTGCACGCGTCATAGCCACGCGTGAGGGCGATATGGACGCAATGACCGTACAAATCGAAACCTCTGCCGGCGAGGCAAGTGTTTTTGAGGATCTCGTAAAAACGCATCTGAAGCTCAAAGGAACAATCGAAATTTTTCCAGTCGGCAGTTTGCCCCGTGATGGTCTGGTGATTGAAGATCAACGTAAATACGACTGATTTCAATTCGTTCGTCGCGCAACAGACGTTAGTTCAGAAAGTCAACTTTCATCATCGTGCAGCGTAACGGTTGGGATCATAGGGAGACATATCTATATTGGGCAGACTCTGTGCGATCAGATCCGAAATCAACCGTCCCGTTTTGGCCCCAGCAGTCAGACCAACATGTTGGTGTCCAAAGGCGGTATAAATCCCGCTTTGGGCGATTTCCCCGATCAAGGGAAGGCTGTCAGGGGTGGAGGGGCGAAACCCCATCCATTCTTCGCTTCTTTGATAGGTTAAATTGGGAAAGACTTCTGCCACACGCCGCCGGATAAGGCGAATGGGCGCTTTGCTGGGTCCAAGTTTTATGCCGCCCAATTCCACAGTACCTGCACACCGCAACCCTTCGGACATGGGGGTAATCCCAAATTTCCCGATGGTCATCATCATCGGATTTCGCGGCATTTCAGATGGGGCTTTATACATCACATGGTAGCCCCGTTCCGTTTCCAGCGGCACCTTCAAGCCCAGTTTTGCCATCAGGGGTTTTGACCAAATCCCCGCGGTCACAACGGCTTTGTCGCACTCAATACGCCCCTTGTCGGTGATCACGGCACGCACCTTTTTGCCGTCGCGTTCAAAGTCGAGCACATCGGCCTGAAGATATCTGCCCCCCATCTCTTTGAAGGCATCGACCAAGCTGCGCACATAACCAAGGGGATTTAAAATATGCCCCTGACCGCTCAGCACGGCAAGACATTGGATCATCGGTCCGCAAATGGGTTCCTCTTCCTGCACCTGTGGTCCTGTTAATACCTCCGGTATCATGCCTGCATCCGCCTTGATGGCCCAACCAAATGCGTCAGCATCAAAAGATTCACGATGACGATAGGCGTAGCTGAATTTGCTGTCGGCGATCCAAGTTTGTGATTTGGTGCCTTCCGTCAGAGATTTATGTTGCTCAACAGCATCTGATAAAAGCGGTACAAGCGCCTCTGACGTGCGGTTGCTTGTCGTTGATCTGGCATTTTTCAGGAACTCAACAAGCCAAGGTGCGAGCTGGGGGAGATAGCGCCATTTCACAAAAAGCGGGCTCATCGGGTCGAGCAGATAGCGGGGCAGGTTTTTCCAAATCCCCGGTTCATTCATCGGAACAATGGCCCATTGGGCCAAAAGCCCTGCGTTACCATAAGAGGCACCCATGCCTGGTTCGGATTTATCAAGAAGAAGAACATCATGGCCAGAACGGCGCAGCCAAAGTGCACAAGCGGCCCCACAAATTCCCGCTCCAATCACGACAATGGCCTTTGACATAATCCGTCCTTTTTTACGGAGTTTTGCTGACTAGATCAGGTTTTTTGCATAAGGTAAATTGCTAAGATGCGGCCTAGATCTGGACAAATCTTTGCCTCTGTGGAAAAGGTCGCCCCGATAGGAGATCCCAGATGACCACCACCCGCTTTGCGCCATCCCCAACCGGCTACTTACACATCGGCAATTTTCGCGCCGCGCTGATGAATTACTTGCTGTCGCGTAAATTGGGCGGCACGTTCATTTTGCGCATTGATGACACGGATGCGGAACGCTCGAAAGAGGAATATGTGGAGGCCACGAAGGATGACCTTACATGGCTTGGCCTGACATGGGACCGGATCGAACGGCAATCAGACCGCCTTGCCCGTTACGATGCAGCGGCTGACCGGCTGCGAGAGATGGGGCTACTTTATGAATGTTTTGAAACACCTACGGAATTGGACCTGAAGCGTAAGAAGCAGCTCAATATGGGTAAACCGCCGGTATATGACCGCGCCGCACTGGCGCTCAGCGCTTCGGAAAAAGACGCTCTGCGGGCAGAGCGGGGGCAGGGGCATTGGCGCTTTAAACTCAGTCATACCCGCATTGAATGGCGCGATGGGATTTTGGGTGATATCTCAATTGACGCGGCGAGCGTGTCAGACCCCGTGCTGATCCGCGGAGATGGCCAGTACCTTTATACCTTGGCCTCAGTCGTGGATGATGTGGAAATGGGGATCACCCATGTGGTGCGCGGATCTGACCATGTGACGAATACCGCGACCCAAATCCAGATGATGGATGCTCTTGGTGGCACAGTTCCCACGTTTGCCCATCATTCGCTTTTGACCGGCCCGCAAGGAGAGGGCCTGTCAAAACGCCTTGGGACCTTGTCTCTGCGAGATATGCGCAAAGAAGGCATTTTGCCAGAAGCCCTCATTAGCCTGATGGCGCGGCTCGGATCTTCTCAACCTGTTGAACTCCAAAGCGATCTCGCCGCGGTGGCCGAGGGATTTGACCTGTCCCATTTCGGGTCTGCGCCAACCAAATTTGACAAAGACGATCTCTTTCCCCTGACTGCACGGTATTTACAAAGCCTCCCCCTTGGGGCGGTTGCCCATGCCGTAACGGATGCAGGGGTGCCAGAGGATCGTGCAGACGCATTTTGGACCGTTGTACGCGACAATATCACGACGCTTAATGATCTGGCGTCTTGGTGGACACTCTGCAGCGAAGGCGCAGAGCCGGTCATTTCAGCTGAGGACAAGGACTTTGTGACAGAGGCTTTGGCCCTCTTGCCGGAGGGCCCTTTTTCAGCTGACACTTGGAGCAATTGGACACAGGCTGTCAAAGAGGCCACAGGGCGCAAGGGTAAATCGCTTTTCATGCCGTTGCGCTTGGCACTCACGGGGCAGGCCCATGGTCCGGATATGTCGACGCTTTTGCCCCTCCTTCAGGTTATCAAGGCCAAAACCTGACCTTGGTGCGCCTCATTTTTTGACGTTTTCATCAAAGGCTTTTTGGAAGTCTGCCTTTTGCGCGTCGTTTGCGTCTGTCTGATAATGGGTTTTCCATTCATCCATGCTCATGCCGTAGAAAATTTCGCGGGCTTCATCTTTGGACATCTCAATTCCTTTTTCATTGGCAGCCTCCTGATACCAACGAGAAAGACAGTTGCGGCAAAACCCAGCCATATTCATCAGGTCGATGTTTTGAACATCGGTGCGCTTTTCCATCAGGTGGGCGCGCAGTGTGCGAAAGGCAGCCGCTTCTAATTCAATTCGGGTTTGATCATCCATTATGGGCCCTTCCGGTCAATTAGTTTCCCTCAGACATATAATCATTTCCGTCATACTCAAGAACCAAAACGCTAAATTGAACGTTATTCTGAAGAAATCCCTTGGCGATACTTTCCTCAGTCTGTAATGAGAGCGCTATCAGTAGTGGCATTTAGAAGGCCGTACATTGTCCGAAAAATGCATGAATACATCAAATGAGAGACACAGGAGACGAAATGAAGCGGGATCGGAATGTTAAAATAGTGGCGACCCTGGGGCCTGCGTCTTCAAGTTATGAAATGATCAAGGAATTGCATCTTGCAGGTGCGGACGTGTTCCGTCTGAACATGAGCCATGGCACCCATGACGATATCACAGAACGACACAGGCTGATCCGTCAGGTCGAAAAGGAATTCAACAGTCCCATCGGAATTCTTGCGGACCTTCAAGGGCCTAAGCTTCGCGTTGGCGTATTTGGCGAGGGGCCTGTGGACTTAGAGGAAGGCGCGTCATTCCGATTGGATCTTGAGGATGCTCCGGGCAGTGCTGAGCGCGTTCAATTGCCACATCCTGAAATTTTTGCAGCCCTCAAAGCCGGTGCGCATCTGTTGATTAATGATGGGAAAATCAGACTTCGGGTTGAAAGCTGTGGGCCAGAATTCGCCCAATGTACGGTAATTGCCGGTGGAATGATTTCTGATCGTAAGGGCGTTAATGTTCCTGATGTGGTGCTCCCGCTTGCGGCGCTGTCGGAAAAGGATAAGACAGATCTTGAATTTGTCTGTAATCTTGGCGTGGACTGGCTGGCGCTGTCCTTTGTGCAAAGACCGCAGGATTTGATCGAAGCGCGCGAACTTGCCGATGGCCGCGCGGCGATCCTGTCAAAGATCGAAAAACCTTCGGCTGTGCAACATTTTGAAGAAATCCTGAATGTTTCTGACGGGATCATGGTGGCGCGGGGCGATTTGGGTGTCGAACTGCCCGTGCAAAACGTTCCCCCCATCCAGAAACGCCTTGTACTGCGCTGTCGCGAAGTCGCCAAGCCGGTTATCGTGGCGACACAGATGTTGGAATCCATGATCGAAAGCCCGATGCCAACGCGCGCTGAAGTTTCAGATGTTGCCAATGCGATTTATGAGGGTGCGGATGCGATAATGCTGTCGGCGGAATCTGCTGCGGGGTCATTTCCCATCGAGGCTGTCACGACTATGAACAATGTGGCTGTCGAAGTTGAAAATGATCCCACCTATACCAGTATGATAGAAGCCACCCGAACGGCAAATCGCTCTACAATCGCTGAAGGTATTGTCGCAGCGGCCCGCGAGATCGCCGAAACCACCCAAATTAAAGGTATCTGTTGTTACACAGAGTCTGGCACAACGGCGCTTTTGACTGCACGCGAAAGACCAAGGGTACCCATTTTGGCGATGACCTCTGTTATGCGCACCGCGCGCCGCCTTGCATTGAGCTGGGGTACAAACTGCGTGATGACTGGGCCAAAAAACCGCTTTAAAGAAGCCGTTGTTTCCGCCGTGCGTGCTGCTCTCGCCGAAGGCTATGCGAGCGCTGATGATCAATTGGTTATCATGGCAGGTGTGCCCTTTAACGTGCCGGGGACCACCAATATTCTGCGTGTGGCGCCCTGCGATGAACGCCAGATCTATTCGATGGATCCTGAATAGAACTTTCGCCTTGCCTCTCGCGCGAATGCGCCTTATACGGCAGGCCTGTTGCGGGACCGGCGAAGTGGCATGCCGAGTCGCGCGTAAGCGTATCTGAAAGACAGGAGACGGAAATGCCTAAAATGAAGACAAAGTCGAGCTGCAAGAAGCGGTTCAAGGTGACAGCAAGTGGACGCGTGAAATCTGCGCAAGCTGGAAAGCGTCACGGAATGATCAAACGCACAACGAAATTCATCCGCCAAGCGCGCGGAACAACCGTCATGTCGGCGCCTGACGAAAAAATCGTCAAGTCAATGATGCCCTATTCGCGCTAAGGAGAGTTAAGAGATGTCACGCGTTAAAGGTGGTACAGTAACCCACGCCCGTCACAAGAAAATCATCGATCAAGCCAAAGGCTATTATGGTCGTCGCAAGAACACATTCAAAGTCGCAGCGCAGGCCGTCGATAAGGCGAACCAATACGCAACCCGCGACCGTCACAACCGCAAGCGCAATTTCCGCGCTTTGTGGATCCAGCGTATCAATGCGGCTGTGCGTAGTCATGATGAGGCTCTGACATATTCCCGTTTCATTAACGGTCTGAATTTGGCAGGGATAGAAGTTGACCGCAAAGTTCTGGCCGATCTGGCTGTTCATGAACCAGAGGCTTTTGGTGCCATCGTGTCTCAGGCAAAAGCGGCACTGTCTTAATCATAAGATTCACAAAATGTTTGAAAGCCGCGTTTTTTGAGCGCGGCTTTTTGTTTTGAGAGGGCTGGGTTAAAGATCATTGCGCAATTCTGAAGAATGGATCTGCGACAAAGCCAAAGAATGGGGCCAATCACGGCCTTCCGCCTTGCGCTGCGGGGCAAATATGATAGCTAAACCCTGAAGAAGCGGAGGGTCAAAATGGAAGAGCTGCGCGCGAAATTTATAAATGCGATTGCTGAAGCTGGCGATGAAGCAGCACTTGAAGATGTGCGCATCGCAGCCGTGGGCAAAAAGGGCGAAGTTGCGCTAAAAATGCGCGAACTTGGAAAAATGTCTCCTGAGGAACGCCAGGTTGCCGGACCGGCACTCAATGCCCTCAAAGATGAGATCAATTCCGCGCTCGCCGCACGTAAAGCCTCCCTTGCCGATGCCGCGCTCGAAGAACGGTTGCGCAGCGAATGGTTAGACGTGACTTTGCCGGCACGCCGACGGGGGCAGGGCACGATACATCCCGTCAGCCAAGTGACGGAAGAGGTCACAGCAATTTTTGCCGATATGGGCTTTGCCGTGGCTGAGGGACCGCGCATAGACAGCGACTGGTATAATTTTGACACTCTCAACATTCCGGGCCATCACCCTGCGCGGGCGGAAATGGATACCTTTTACATGCATCGCGGTGAAGGGGACACTCGCCCCCCGCATGTTTTGCGCACACATACCAGCCCTGTGCAGATCAGAACCATGGAAAAAACCGGTGCACCGGTCCGTGTCATTTGTCCCGGTGGGGTATATCGGGCAGATTACGATCAGACCCATACGCCGATGTTCCATCAGGTCGAAGGGCTGGCCGTGGACAAAGATATCTCAATGGCGAACCTCAAATGGACACTTGAGGAATTTGTCAAAGCCTTTTTCAACGTGGATAATGTGGAACTGCGCTTTCGTGCCTCCCATTTTCCATTTACGGAACCCTCTGCAGAGGTGGATTTGCGCTGTTCATGGGCTGACGGGCAATTGCGCGTGGGCGAAGGTGACGATTGGATGGAAATCCTTGGCAGCGGGATGGTGCATCCCAAAGTCCTGGCCGCTGGTGGCATTGATCCAGAACAATGGCAGGGGTTCGCCTTTGGTATGGGGATCGACCGGATTGCCATGTTGAAATACGGTATTCCGGATTTGAGATCCTTTTTTGACAGCGATTTGCGCTGGTTGCGCCATTACGGGTTTGCAGCCTTGGATCAGCCCACATTGCACGGGGGACTGGCGCGGTGAGCGGGGCAAAAATCTTGATCGTTGAAAGCAATCCGCCGGATTTGATTGCCGCGCAGGGATATCGTGCTTGTGATCAATTCAAAGCCGCTTTTGCAGAGCTAGAGCCTTCGGTGAAATCTCAGGTTGCAGAACCCTATGCCACAAAATTCCACCTCGAAAAATTGGACGATATTGACGGTGTGGTTTTTACAGGATCGGGCGTCAATTGGAGTGTCGATGCCAAAGAGGCTGCTCCTTTACGCGAAGTAATGGAGCATGTGTTTCAATCGGGTCTGCCGGTCTGGGGAAGCTGCAATGGCATGCAACTGGCCGCCGTGGTCCTTGGCGGGTCTGTGCGCCCGTCTCCCAATGGATTGGAAGTTGGTGTCGCCAGAGACACCCGCAAGACGGAGGCCGGCAAATCCCATCCCGCCCTCGACGGGCGAACCGACGTCTATGCCGTCCCCTGCATTCACCGCGACGAGGTCGAGAGGCTTCCCAAACGGGCCGTGCTCTTGGCGGAAAATGATCATTCACCGGTTCAATCTTTTTCCTATCGTGCTGAGGGGGTCGATTTCTGGGGGGCGCAGTATCATCCGGAATGTTCTGCAACCTCCATCGCAAAATCCCTGAGAACCGGAAATAGCGTATTTTCTGCACAGACTGCCCTCATCGACGATCTGGAGGCAGGGGAACGCGATGCTCGGGCCGCAGACCGGCTCGGAACAACATGCGCGGCGCTTCACCCCAAAGAACGCACGCGCGAACTGGCCAATTGGCTTATGCATGTAAAAGACAGGATATCGTCATGAAATTCACTCTCTCCTGGCTGAAAGAACATCTTGAAACGGATGCCTCTGTCGAAGACATCCTATACGCCTTGACTGACCTTGGTCTTGAGGTCGAAGAGGTAAGTAATCCCGCAGAACGGCTTCGTGATTTTACGATTGGCAAAGTGACACGGGCCGAAAAACATCCCGATGCGGACAAGCTGCGCGTTTGTCAGGTGGAGACGGACGAAGGCTCCACGCAGATCATATGTGGCGCTCCCAACGCGCGGGCAGGGATCACTGTGGTCGTTGCCAAACCGGGCACCTATGTGCCGGGGATTGATACGACCATAGGCGTTGGCAAAATTCGAGGCATCGAAAGCTTTGGCATGATGTGTTCTGAACGGGAAATGGAACTGTCTGATGAGCATGATGGGATCATTGAATTGCCCTCGGGCGAGGTCGGCGAGCGGTTTACAGATTGGTTGGCCGCCAATGACCCTGCCAAAGTCGATACTGTGATTGAAATTGCCATAACGCCAAACCGTCCCGATGCTTTGGGTGTCCGCGGCATCGCGCGTGATTTGGCAGCCCGCGGGATTGGGGTGCTGAAAAAAGAACAGATTGACCCGATCCAAGGGAACTTTCCTTGTCCCGTGAACGTCAGCATTGATGAAGATACCCGCGATCAATGTTCTGTGTTTTATGGTCGCGTAATCAAAGGCGTGAAGAACGGTCCAAGTCCTCGGTGGTTGCAGGACCGGCTCAAGGCCATCGGGCTCCGTCCAATTTCGGCACTTGTGGATGTGACCAACTTTTTCACCTTTGACAACAACCGGCCCCTCCATGTGTTTGATGCGGACAAAGTGGCCGGTAATGCCTTGCGCGTCCATCGTGCGGCCGGAGGAGAAACATTTGAAGCACTGGATGACAAAACTTACACGATGAGCGAAGGAATGACGGTGATTTCCGATGCCAATGGCGTGGAAAGCCTCGGTGGCATTATGGGAGGCATCCATTCGGGATGTACGGATGAGACGGTCAATGTCTTTCTTGAAGGGGCCTTTTTTGATCCGATCCGCACCGCCTATACCGGCCGCGCGCTCAAGATCAATTCAGACGCGCGCTACAGATTTGAACGGGGGATTGACCCCCTATGGACTCCCAAAGGGATTGATGCGGCAACCAAGATGATCATGGAACTTTGTGGAGGAGAGCCGTCAGAGGTTTTCATCGCGGGTGAAATGCCAGATCATTCGCGCGCCTACCGTCTGGATACAGATCGCGTACAGTCTTTGGTCGGAATGGTTATTGATCCAGATGTTCAACGTAAAACGCTAAGCGATCTGGGATTTTCGCTCGACGGGGATATGGCCCATGTTCCCTCGTGGCGTCCTGATATTTTGGGCGAAGCCGATCTTGTTGAAGAGGTGGCGCGCATCGCGTCGCTCAGCAAACTTCAGGGCCAACCGCTTCGACGCAGCACAGCGGGCGTGCCAAAACAAATTCTCTCACCCATGCAAAAGCGTGAACAGATTGCGCGCCGTGCTATTGCGGCGCTTGGGTATAATGAATGTGTGACCTATTCCTTTATTGATCATGCCTCTGCCAGTCTCTTTGGCGGCGGGCAGGATGTGACAAAATTGGAAAACCCCATCAGTTCTGAAATGAGCCATATGCGCCCCGATCTTTTGGCGGGGCTTTTACAGGCCGCGCAGCGCAATCAGGATCGCGGGTTTTCGGATATGGCGCTGTTTGAAGTTGGTCCTGCTTTTCATGGGGGCGAACCAGAGGAGCAACATCTTCAGGTCGCGGGTCTTTTGATCGGACGGACGGGCCCCAAAGACGTGCATGGAGAAAACCGCGCGGTCGATGTCTTTGATGCAAAAGCGGATGTAGAAGCGGTCCTCGCGGCGCTGGGGACGCCGGCAAAAACGCAAGTTTTGCGGGAAGGGGCGTCATGGTGGCATCCCGGCCGTCATGGACGCATTTGCCTTGGACCCAAAAAAATGCTTGCGGTCTTTGGGGAACTGCACCCGAAAATTCTGCGTGATATGGACGTGAAAGGCCCCGCTGTCGCCTTCACCATCTGGCCTGAGAATATTCCAATGCCGCGGCAAACGATCGCTACACGCCCTGCATTACATCTTAACGATTTGCAGGCGGTTGAACGTGATTTTGCCTTTGTGGTGGATCAATCTGTCGATGCGCTCACTCTGATCAATGCGGCTGCTGGTGCAGACAAAGACCTGATAGCCTCTGTGCGTCTCTTTGATGAATTTAAAGGCGGCTCTCTTGGAGCGGATAAGAAATCCTTGGCGATTACGGTGCGGTTGCAACCGACGCAGGCCACGCTCAAAGAAGAAGACATCAAAGCGCTCAGCGATAAAGTCATTGAAAAAGTCACCAAAGCCACGGGCGGCGAATTGCGTGTTTGATCGGCGCCGGACAAACAAAGAGGGATAGAGTATGCTTACAGTTTACCTTTCAGGGGAAATCCATACCGACTGGCGCGATCAAATTGTGTCGGGCGCCAGTGATTTGAACGTCATCTTTACAGGTCCAGTGACAGATCACGAAGCAAGTGACGATTGCGGTGTTGCAATCATGGGGGCCGAGGCGGATAAATTCTGGCATGACAATAAGGGGGCAAGGCTCAACGCGATCCGCACCCGAAAAGGGATTGAGGATGCCGGTATTGTGGTCGTGCGATTTGGCGAGAAATATAAACAATGGAATGCGGCCTTTGATGCGGGATATGCTGCCGCGCTTGGAAAATCGCTCGTCGTTATGCATGGTGCTGAACATCAACATGCTCTCAAGGAGGTGGATGCCGCGGCACTTGCCGTGGTGGAAAGCCCCAATCAGGTTGTTGAAATTTTGAATTATGTGCTGAACGGAACGCTGCCGAGCGCGTGAACGGTCGGTGATCACACCTTACCTCATTGTGCCGCCCAGCCATGTTTTGGCTGGTTAAACTTTGCTTTGCCTGCAGCTAAAGCGCAAAGATATGAGCAGAATTTTGAATAATTCCCCTTGGCGACTTTATCATAAATTAAGTATTGGCTGTTTTGTAACACAGGAGGAACTGGGTGCGACCTTTGCAATCTAAGTTTCTATTGCGTTGATAACCCATGTTTTCGGGTTTCAGGAAAGGGATGAAATGTTAAACGAATTCAAAGATTTCATTGCAAAAGGCAATGTAATGGATATGGCCGTCGGGATCATCATTGGTGCGGCCTTTACTGCGATCGTGCAATCTTTGGTTGGCGATTTGATCAATCCGATCATTGGACTTTTCCTCGGGGGTGTTGATTTCACAAACCTCTTTGTTGTTTTGCGAGGAGAGGGGGATTTTGTCACTTTGGAGGCCGCTCGCGAAGCAGGTGCCGCTGTATTTGCTTATGGTGCTTTTATAATGGCGATCATCAATTTCCTGATCATCGCTTTTGTCGTGTTTATGCTTGTACGTTATGTAAATCGCGTAAAAGAAGCCTCTGCCAAAAAGGACGAGGCTGTCGTCAAAGTGGCCCCTGCTGGGCCAAGCGAAATTGACCTCTTAACGGAAATTCGCGATGCGTTGAAACGGTAGGTTTTGGGTAAATGGGGATCTTTCAGAAAGATCCCCAACGGGTTGACGGCTCAGAAATGATTTTCTGAGCCGTTTTTTCTTTTAGGCTGCGGTGCGCAGGGTAAGATCTGGGGCGATGGTTGGAATGCCAAGCGCGTCTCCGACTGCCTGATAGGTCAGGCGGCCTGCGTGCACGTTAAGGCCATTCAAAAGATGGACATCATCTGAACAGGCTTGTTTCCAACCCTTGTTTGCGAGCGCCAGAACAAATGGGAGTGTCGCGTTTCCAAGCGCAATCGTGGAGGTGCGCGATACCGCACCGGGCATATTGGCAACGCAGTAATGCATGATGCCGTCAACCTCATAAATGGGATCTTCATGTGTTGTTGCGCGTGAGGTTTCAAAGCACCCGCCCTGATCAATCGCCACATCGACAAGTGCCGCGCCTGGTTTGAGGGAGCTGAGCTGTGCTTTATTGATCAGTTTTGGTGCCGCGGCACCCGGAACAAGGACCGCACCTATGATCAAATCGGCAGAGATCGCCAATTCCGCGGTCAATGCAGCACTGGCGTATGCGTTTTTGAATGTCCCTGCAAAGACATCATCAAGGTAACGAAGACGGGGTAGAGATCGGTCCAATACTGTGACATCTGCGCCCATTCCAGCAGCCACGCGGGCCGCATGGGTGCCGACAACCCCGCCACCGATGACAAGAACTTTGCCCGCTCCGACGCCCGGTACGCCACCAAGCAGGACGCCGCGCCCACCATTTGCCTTTTGCAACGTCCAAGCCCCCACTTGTGGTGCAAGCCGTCCGGCCACCTCTGACATAGGGGCCAGCAAGGGCAAGCCGCCATTGGTATCTGTCACGGTTTCATATGCAATCGCTGTGCAACCGCTGTCTAATAAATCTTTGGTCTGTTCGGGGTCGGGCGCTAAATGGAGATAGGTGAATAACAGCTGTCCTTCGCGTAACATTTTGCGTTCAATCGCTTGTGGCTCTTTAACCTTAACGATCATATCGCTTGCGGCGAAAACCTCCTGTGCAGTCTCTGCAATCGCGGCCCCGGCGTTGATGTAATCCTGATCGCTAAATCCGGCGCCAACGCCAGCATTTGTTTCGACCAACACGCTATGGCGATTACGCGCCAATTCGAAAACAGCCGCGGGCGTAAGTCCAACACGGAATTCTTGTGGTTTGATTTCTTTTGGGCAACCAATTTTCATGTGTCTCTCCTTCTTTGGCCTTAGTCTAGCGAAATGGTTAAACAATTGTTTTGAAAATACTGCGTTGTTTTATAATCATTTTCGAAGTATCTTGCGAAATAATATTAAAATAAGAAAGAAATGTGCAAAGATGATGTTAAATACAATAGATCGTGCGATTTTGAATGCGCTCCAGAATCAGGGCAGAATCTCCAATGCTGAGCTGGCCGAATTGGTAAATCTATCCCCCTCTGCCTGTCATCGTCGGGTACAGCGTTTGGAAAAGGATGGTTTTATAAAACAATATGTTGCGCTGTTGAATGCGCGTAAAATTGGCCTGCCAACCACAGTTTTTGTAGAGATCAGGCTGTCGGCTCAGGCGGATGAGGTTTTGGACAATTTTGAAAAGGCGGTAGCGCGGATTCCGGATGTGCTGGAGTGTCATCTGATGGCAGGAACGGCAGATTATATTCTAAAAGTCGTGGCTGAAAACACCGAAGATTTTGCGCGAATTCATCGCCAGCACCTCACGCGATTGCCCGGGGTTGCACAAATGCAGTCTTCTTTTGCCCTGCGAACAGTATTCAAAACGACAGCCTTGCCCGTCACGTGATTTTACGCCGCGCCCCAAGTATCGCTTAGCCGGTATCCCTCGGGCCATGGATCCTCTGGATCCAGCATCAATTGATAGGTGCCCGTGATCCATGCCCGTCCCGATATCTCGGGAATAATTGCAGGTCTGTTATAGAGGGTAAATGAATCGGAAATGCGACCTATGAATTGGGATCCGATGATTGAGGTGGCCGTCAAGCTTTGCCCCTTTGCCAGCAGACCACGCGCGTGCAGAACCGCCATGCGCGCAGAAACAGCTGTACCGGTTGGGGAACGGTCGATTTTTCCGGGCCGGATGGCAACGGCAGATTTCGCAGCGAGGCCATTGGCATCCTCTTCTAACGGTCCAGCAAAGAGGCAGAATGAAATATGTCGCCAGTCTGTGAGGCTGGGATGCTGAAAGCCAAGTTGTGCATTTGCGGCGGCGGTGATTTTCATTCCCAGCCGGGCGAGGTCCCCCGCTTCGTCTTCTGCAAGACAAAATCCGAGCGCCTCAGCATCCACGATCACAAAACTATCCCCGCCAAAGGCAGTATCGACCGTTAATGTGCCATGCCCTTCGACTTCGAGCGGTGTGTCAAGTTTGTCCGCAAAAGAGGGGAGGTTTTGCACGGTGATATTTTGTGCTTTTCCATCACGACAGGCGGCCCTTACCCGAACAAGCCCACCTGGAGCTTCGAGGATGAGTGATGTTTCTGGTTCTGTCATTTCCACAAGTCCGCTGTCCAGCAAAACCGTCGCTACACAGATCGAGTTTGATCCGGACATAGGGGGGGTGTCTTCGGGTTCCATGATGATAAATGCCGCATCCGCGTCAGGATGTTTTGGCGGTACCAAAAGGTTCACATGACGAAACACTCCGCCACGGGGTTCGTTCAGCACGAAATTGCGTAATCTTCCATCGCTTGCGATGTATCGGCTTTGCTCCCAGATTGTTTCCCCGGGCGGCGGCAAGGCCCCTGCGACGATCACATCCCCAACTTCGCCTTCTGCGTGGGCCGAAATTATATGGATCATTTTAGAACTGCGCATATCTTTAGCCTCGCTGGAGTATTCGCAGTTTCACTCTAAGTTCTGGCTTTGGCAATCGCCGATTATAAAAAAGGTTTGGTCATTACATTGGCTGCGGCCTGACAGTATCTGGAAGGATAGGTTCGTTCAAAGCGGCAGAGCTTTATTTGAAGCTTATTTGTGCTATATATATTCTATGTTTAAAGCTATTCCCCGCCTAAAATGTACCGAGATTTGTCAGTACAGACAGGACGTCAGGGATGCGATACAGAGGTTATAAATGAACGACACGAACGCTCAGTCTATGGACTGGCTTGATGCGGAGCTTCAAGACACGCTCGACGAAATGTTTGAAAATGAATTGAGCCAGCCGATGATGTCGGTGCAGATGCGCCAATTGTACAAAGATCATGTGCAAAACCCGCTGGACCGGCGTGTATATTATAAAAACCTTTTGCGCCTGCAAATGGAGTTGATCAAGCTGCAGGATTGGGTCGAACACACCGGTGCAAAGGTTTTGATTATTTGTGAGGGGCGGGACAGTGCGGGAAAAGGCGGTGTCATCAAACGGATTACACAGCGACTTAACCCGCGGGTGGCACGCGTGGTGGCGCTGCCAAAGCCGACAGAGCGCGAGCAAACGCAATGGTATTTCCAACGCTATGTCCCGCATCTTCCTGCAGGGGGGGAAATGGTCCTCTTTGATCGATCTTGGTACAATCGCGCGGGCGTGGAACGGGTCATGGGCTTTGCCAGCCCTGCACAGGTAGAACAGTTTTTCCGCGATGTACCCGAATTTGAAAGGATGCTTTTGCGTTCCGGGATCATCCTGCTCAAATATTGGTTTTCGATTTCTGACGAAGAACAGCAATTGCGCTTTCTCATGCGGATACATGATCCGATGAAGCAGTGGAAACTTTCGCCGATGGATCTTGAGGCCCGTGTGCGATGGGAACAATATACCAAAGCGAAAGAGGAAATGTTTGCCCGCACAAACATTCCCGAAGCGCCTTGGTACATTGTTGAAGGCAACGACAAGAAACGCGAAAGGCTCAATTGTATTGAACATATTCTGAGCAAAATCCCCTATGAGGATGTGCCGAGCGAACCGGTGCAATTACCTGAGCGCGTTTTTAATCCTGATTATGAACGACAGGTTTTGCCCGATGACTTGTATGTGCCCAAGATCTACTGAGTGGTTTTTCTTTCGCTAAGGTGATGGGTCGGGGGCGATATTGGCACCACAGACCAATACCGCGACTTTTTCATCCTCTTCGGGCTTATAGGCTCCGCCAATCAAGGCAGCAAGCGCCGTTGCGCCCGCCGGTTCCACCAATTGGCGGTGGGTGCGCCACAAAAGGTTTTGGGCCTTTTGAATGGCCGCATCACTGACGAGCACAGACTGCATTTCTGTTTGGACGGCAAGATCGAAGCAAATCTGACCAATCTTTTTGGCGCCAAGCGCGTTGACAGCTATTCCGGACACCTCAACATCTATCGGCGCACCGCTCTTTAGTGCCGCATTGAGTGCACAGGATGTTTCCGGTTCGACAGCCACAATTTTCTTTGTTCCCTGAAACCATGCGGCGGCTCCCGCGATTAAGCCCCCTCCACCAACAGCGATAAGAACAGTATCAGCCTCCAGACCTTGCGCCTCCCATTCAAGTGCCAAGGTTCCTTGACCTGCTACGGTGGGAATTGTGTCATAGGCGTGAACCTGTCGCGCGCCCGTGTCCCTTTCCCAGTCTTGTGCACCCAGCAGGGCTTCGGAATATTGACCCTTGACCACCTGAAGGTCTGCACCCATTGATTTTATCAGCGCGATTTTAGAGGCGCCAGCCACCTCTGGTACGTAGATACGCGCGTGATACCCAAGCGTTTTAGCCGCATAGGCCGCAGCCGCGCCATGATTGCCGCCTGAGGCTGCGACGATACCGGCTTTTGGTGCCCCTTCCGATATAAGTGTATTGAACGCACCCCGTGGCTTGAAACTGCCGGTGTGTTGCATCTGTTCGAATTTGAGCTCGACTGAATAGGGTAGGCCAAAGGCGCTGGAATTCATGACTGGCGTCGTAACCACATGCCCTTTGATGCGTTCTGCGGCCGCCCGTATCTCTGTTGACCAATCCATTTTTGAATTCCTTATGCGAGGTTGGACAAAGCGTAATCAAGGGGCGCTTGAAGAGCAAGGGCGCGCCAGCAGACACAGCAAGCCTAAGTGGTTATTCCAAAGATTGGTCGTGTCGCTGTCGCCATTTCAAGACCGGACACAATGCTCCACCACTTAGAAAGATGTGGGAAGTCGGCCAACAGAACACGGCCTTCATCGCTTTGTTGAAAATAATCGATCATTGGCAGCAGATGACAATCGGCAAGCGTAATATTCTGGCCGTCAAATATATTTTTGCGACCTGCAAAATCCTCCAAAACACAGAGCACTTTTTTTGATTTGTCCAACCCGTCCTTGATAATATCTTCATCGGCTCTTAACCCTTCGAGTGGTCGAAAAACGCGATGCGCAAAGACAGATCGTACCATGGGTTCGTAGGCATAGTGATCAATGATTGAAATGATCTGGTCTTGCAAGGCCAGTTCATATGGTTTATCTGGTTGGAGCGCCAATCCAGAGATCGCACGATCAAGATAGCGGGTTGTCGCGTTTGTTTCAAAAATCTTATTCTTTCGGTGGTCTAGAACAGGAACTTTGCCAAAAGGATGAAGGTCCGTGATATCTTTTTCAAACGGATTGAAGTCATGAAATTCGTAAACCGCTGATTTTAGATGCAAGACGATGCTCACAACGCGCGTGTAAACGCTATAGCGGTATCCATAAAGTGTCAGCTCCGACATCCCTTTGACCTTAAGAAAACCAATAAAAAACCCCGCCAGAGCGGGGCCTTTTGCAGACATAACTGTCGATTTACATCATGCCTTCGCGTTGTGCCTTTTTACGGGCAAGCTTACGGGCACGGCGGATGGCTTCCGCTTTTTCGCGCGCTTTCTTTTCAGAGGGCTTTTCAAAATGCTGCTTTAGCTTCATTTCACGAAAAACGCCTTCGCGCTGCAATTTCTTTTTAAGCGCTCTAAGCGCCTGATCGACATTGTTGTCGCGTACACTAACCTGCATGTGGTATTCACCACCTTTCTGTCTAAGTTGCATATCGTCGCAGGAGGGGGCCTTTTAACAACACTCTTCTATCTTGTCCAGATATGATGTTATGAAAGACGCAAGAGAGGGATACCACCGTGACAGAAAACACCCAATCCGAATTGAAATCCAGGCTTCTTTCAGCGATTTTGCCTCATGTGGCTTTTGATGGCTGGAGTGATCCTGCGTTTCAGGCGGCATGCGATGATTCGGAAATCGACATGAACTTGGCGCGCCTGAGCTGCCCGCGCGGTGCGCTTGATCTTGCCGTTCATTTCCATGAACGCGGCGATCAAAAAATGATTGAAGCTTTGCAAGGGAGGGATCTATCGGACCTGCGTTTTCGCGACAAAGTGGTTCTCGCAGTGCGCCTTCGCCTCGAAGGGGTTGAGGACAAAGAGGCTGTGCGCCGCGGAGCGACACTTTTCGCGCTTCCTCATAATGCGCGTCTTGGGGCAGGTCTGATCTGGGGTACTTCGGATGCGATTTGGACAGTGCTCGGTGACACGTCGCGCGACGTGAACTGGTATACCAAACGTGCAACGCTGAGCACGGTTTATAGCACCACAGTGCTTTACTGGCTTGGGGACGATAGTCCAGAACATGAGGCGACTTGGGCCTTTTTGGATCGCCGCATCGAAAACGTCCTGCAGTTTGAGAAGCTGAAATCGCAGGTGCGCGCCAACAAAGGGTTGCAAAACCTGCTGCGGGGGCCAAACTGGTTATTGAGTAAGATCAAAGCCCCCGAGGCAAAACGACCAACCGATATGCCAGGGTATTGGAACAAATCATAGGTAGGCCACATGTCACAGCAAATGCGTGTTATAGAAATCACCAAAGCGGGTGATCCGTCGGTTTTAAAACCAGCAACCCGCAGCGTACCGGACCCGAAATATGGGGATGTGTTGATCAAAATCGCCTTTGCTGGGGTGAACCGGCCAGATGCACTTCAGCGTGCCGGGCTTTATAATCCGCCCCCCACAGCAAGCGATCTTCCAGGTCTTGAAGCGTCGGGCACGATTGTGCGGGTGGGGGAAGGTGTGAGCAATCTCAAAGAAGGGGATGCGGTCTGTGCCCTTCTTCCGGGTGGGGGATATGCCGAATACGCGACGACACCGGCTGCCCATTGTTTGCCAGTTCCCAAAGGCGTGTCTTTAAAGGAAGCAGCCTGTCTGCCGGAAACCTATTTTACCGTTTGGTCCAACGTATTTCAACGAGGCGGACTGCAGGCGGGTGAACGGTTTTTAGTACATGGTGGATCCTCTGGGATTGGTACTACGGCAATTCAGCTGGCGTCCGTTTTTGGGGCGCGGGTGTTTGCCACTGCGGGATCACAGGCAAAATGTGATGCCTGTAGCGCGCTTGGAGCCGAGGTGGCATTGAATTACAAGGATCAAGATTTCGTTGAGGTCATGCGCCAAGAGTGCGGGGCAAATCTTATCCTTGATATGGTCGGGGGAAGTTATATTGACCGCAACATTAAGGCGCTCGCCGATGATGGTCGGCTGGTCCAGATTGCTTTTCTACAGGGCCCAAAGGCTGAAATCAATTTTGCGCAAATGATGACCCGCCGTTTGACGCTGACGGGCAGCACGTTGCGCCCGCAGTCGGATCTTGCCAAGGCGCGCATTGCGGATAGTCTGAAGGAAACGGTTTGGCCGCTTTTGGATGCAGGGCGTATCCATCCGGTGATGGACAGCACCTTTGCATTAGAAGACGCGGATCAAGCCCACATGCGGATGGAATCCAGTACGCATATCGGGAAAATCGTTCTCGAAATCTAAAGTTCTCTGGAAATTTTTCTTTGTGATTTCAGGTTGACAATCTCGGCCAGCAATTCTACCTATCACTTGATAGTTTTTGTAATGTATTGAGAAAGGAGTAAGCGATGCCATTAGATACAGCACTGAGCACAGATGTGCGGGGACTTCCACTGAGCGGGATTAACGACGATCAGGTGCAAATCTATGACGCCCTTCTTACAGATATTTACCATTATGTGCCCGGAACGGCTGGGCTTTTGGAAACGCTTTTGGAAGATGCACCGGAGTTTGTACTGGGGCATGTGCTGCGCGGGTATTCTGTCATGACCGATGGATTTAAATCCGGAGAGGGGGCTGCACGGGGGCACCTGCAACGGGCCAAAACCCTGATAAGCGGTGCAACTGAGCGTGAAAAACTTCATGTAACTGCTTTGGAAAACTGGATTAATGGAAATTTTGCAGGGCGCAACGGGGCTTGGGAAGAGATTATTTCACAATGGCCCCGTGATCTTTTGGCCTATCGCCAACTCACCGGTACTTTGTTCTGGAGTGGCGACAAAAAACGCCAATTGACGGCCGCCTTGCAGACCCTGCAGCATTGGTCTCCGGAGGTTGCGGGATATGGGCTTGTCCTTGGACCGATGGCCTTTGCGCTGGAAGAGGCGGGCCATTACGCAAAGGCTGAGGCCTATGCAAAAGACGCGCTCGACATCAACCCAACTGATCTTTGGTCGCTGCATGCGCTTGCCCATGTCTTTGAAATGCAAGGCCGCGTCAAAGAAGGAGAGGCGCGCATCGAAGAGGTGCAAGACCGGCTTAACGATTTCAACCTCTTTCGGGGACATATCTGGTGGCACCTTGCGCTTTTTAAAATGGCGCAAGGCAAACTGGATGGTGCGCTCGCCTTGGTGGATAAGCAGATTTACCCCAATAGCAGCACGTTTTACCTTGATATCCAGAACGCCGCCTCCGCCCTGTCCCGTCTTGAATTCCAAGGCGTCGATGTGGGGGATCGCTGGAACCGAATTTCCGAGGCCTCTGAAAAAACGCTAGGAGATCACAACATTCTTTTTACCGTGCCCCATCAGGCCATGGCTTTGGCGCGCACAAGTGATGAAGCTTCGCTTAACAGGGCGCTTCAGACATGGGCGGCGGGCAGCGATGACAGCACTGAAAGCCGTCTTGCGGCCAAGGCAGCTGAAGCAATGGCCAAGTTTCAGTCGAAAAACTATGCTCAAGCACTGGAAATACTATACCCAATCCGCTTTGAACTGGCGGCTCTGGGTGCAAGCCATGCCCAACAGGACATCTATTTTCAATATATGGTCATGGCCGCATCTGAACTGAGTGAGTTTTCAAAAGTCCGTAATCTTCTGCGTGAACGTATCGCCGCACGGTTTGAAACTGAAGACGATTTTGCAAAGATTAAAGCGAAAATGACCGCGATTGACTCTGTTTCCACGAAATCGGATGCGGCAGCACTCTTGCGGGGTGTTCTCTGAACCCACCTGTGGAAAACTCCGGTCAAGGGGAAACAAAATCGCTAGATGGCATCTGGCAAAATGGCGCCAATATCTTATGCATGGTTTGGCAGGCTTTTGCTCCAATTCATTCCAATGCATCTCTCTAATCGACCTCGACGCATTTCTAGCCTAATCTTTAATTGCGAAGGGTTTTGATTGACTTGGCGTGATGATCTGAAAAGACCGGAACACTGCGGTCCAGGGGTAAGGGAACGGGATGAAAAATAGCGTTATGGCGTTTGTTTTGTGGGCTTTATTTGCGTCCCCGGGTTTCGCGCTTTCATGCCTGCCGCCTGATCTGATAAACAGTTATCTCAAGGCCTTGGAGTCTCAAACGGCTCATGTGGTTCTCAAGGGGCGCTTTGTGGCCGGGGCCAATTGGCCAGAGGCACAGCAAAACCCAACCCGCAAAACGGAAAGCTTTTGGGCTGATTTCACAGGCAGCTACCTGAGCAAAGAGGGCTTTAAATATTCCTATAACGCTCCTGTCCGGCTGACATTTCAATGTGATGATTGGGGCTGTGGGCAGGTGGCGGCGGACACAGAGGTCGTCGCTTTTGCGCAAAAGACCGATCAAGGCCTTGAGCTGAGCCTCGCCAGTTGCATGACCAATCTTGCAAGCTTTAATATCTCACCGGATGACATCGACGTGCTTGTCCAATGCCATCAAAGCGGGCGCTGTCCAAAAGCGGTTATGGTGAATGACTGGATTGTCAGGCAAGAGGATTTTCTTTTGCTCACCCAACGTCTTGCCCAAGAGAAAAACATCAGCCCCGCGCCGATCCTGAGGCGGTTGAAAACCAAAGACGTCAAAAAACGTCTGGCCATATTCGAAGAAATGCTCGGGGATCATTACCGCCTTGTCTATTCCAATCCGATGGAAGACCCGCGCGGTTATGAAGAGTAGCCCCACAAAAGACCCGCAGGATTTTGCACGTCCATTTATTGTTGAACATTGAATTTAGCACTTTGTCATTCAAAAGCTTAATGAAATGGAATGCTTAGTACTAATCCCAGGTTGATGCCTGCCTAGACAGGAACAGCCCACTGATGCCGCCGGAGAACCAAAACGGGCTTTTGGGGATTTCTGGACACTCGTATTCATTCTGCGAAGACGGGAAGATTGGTCGATCTTTGAACTTTCAAAACATGGCGAATTTTGATAGAGAATTCAAATTAGTTGTCAAACAGATTAGGATTGCTCAGATTATGACGGAAAATTCAATTTGGTATAAAAAATAGAAATTATCACTTGATATGTCGCAGTTAAAAGTATCTTTTTTGATTTTGACTTATAATCAAATTGATTTTGTTGAACATGCGCTGAATGGGGCGTTCTCACAAACATATTCCCCTTTGGAAATTGTTATCTCTGATGATGCGTCGACAGATGGAACGCGCGAAAAAATCAAAGAAATGGTGGCGCACTATTCGGGACCGCATCGCGTAAAGACCTATTTCAACGACGATAATCTTGGGTTCATAGACCATTTGACTTTAGCCATCGACAGGTGCAGCGCCGATTTTATCGTCTATGGCCCGGGCGATGATATTTCTTTGTCCGACCGCACAGAAATTCTTGCCGATGAATTTATGAAATCAAAGTCGCTTTTGATTCATTCAGATGCCTTTGAGATCGATGACCAAGGCAATAAGAAAGATCATATTTTATCGAAAAAGCACAAATTGGATAATATCTCGATCAAAGAGGCCTCGCTTTTATCCGGGCTTTGCATCGGTGCAACCTGCGCGTGGCACAAAGATCTGGTGAATAGATTTGGTCCCATTGTCGAGAGAAACACGTACGAAGATTTGATTTTTTATTTTAGGGCAATGCTTTTGAATAAGGTCTCTTATGTTGAAAAGCCGCTCATTTATTACCGGGTCGGAACAGGTATTTCTCAAAAAAAGACGGCCAATAATCCAGAAGATCGGCTTCGTTTTCAGCAAGTGTACTGTAAACTTCGTCTGGCAACTTGGCGCCAGCGTCTGCGCGATGCCAAATTAATCCATAATGTGCCGAAACACATTATTTCAACTTTAGAGTATAAAATTGCAAAATATCAAATCATATCCGGTCTTCTGGAAAAACAAGAAATTTTCCCAGAAGACTTTAGAATTTCAATACCTTATATTTCAGCCTATTTGTCGTATTTGACAAAAATCATCCGGATAAAGCGCGGGTAAGTGCGACAAGGGCATCATAAACAAAAGCGTCATCCGTTTTACCCTACCCATCCGCTTTGACCCGTTCGGATTTGGGATCATACACGGGTTTACGCGATGCCTCTGCTTTGACCTTGCTTCCCGCAACATCGATCTCATAGGATGAGGCGAGAAGCTCTGCCGCACTTTCCCCCGCGCAAGGCACATAGCCAAGCCCGATGGCCCCGCCCAAATGATGGCCGTAGGCGCCTGAGCTCAGATACCCCACAATTTGTCCATCGCGAAGCACGGGTTCGTTGTGATAGAGCAGGGGTTCAGGGTCGCTCAGGCGGAATTGCAACAGGCGTTTGTTCAGCCCCTGTTCTTTTTTCGCCAGAACTGCATCACGTCCGATGAAATCGGGTTTTTCCGTTTTCACGGCAAAGCCAAGGCCCGCCTCAAGCACGTGGTCTTCACAGGTGATGTCATGGCCAAAATGGCGAAACGCCTTTTCGATGCGGCAACTGTCCATCATATGCATACCGCAAAGTTTCAGCCCGTGATCGTGCCCTGCCTCCCAAAGCGTTTCAAATGCATGGGCCGCCATATCGCTGCTCACATATATTTCCCAGCCAAGTTCGCCCACATAGCTCACCCGATGCACCCGCGCGAGCCCCATGCCAAGTTCGATCTCTTGCATGGTGCCAAAGGGGTTTGCTGCGTTTGAAAAATCATTCGGGGAAACTGCTTTCATCAGATCACGCGCCTTTGGTCCCATGACGGCGAGAACGCCTTCGCCGGAGGTCACATCGGTAATCACGACCTGCGCCTCCCCAATATGGCGGCGTAGCCATGTCTCATCGGCAAGGCGGGTGGCAGCAGGGGTAACCACCAAATAGATGGTTTCGCCAAGGCGGGTTACCGTCACATCTGCTTCAATCCCCCCATGTTGATTAAGGAACTGTGTATAGACGATCTTACCCACCGGAACGGACATATCCGCACCGCAGACATGGTTGAGGAAACGCTCTGCATCGCGCCCTTCCACCCGCAGTTTTCCGAAGGAAGACATGTCGTACATCCCGACACCTGTCCGGATGGCGCGGTGTTCTTGTGCGGCGTTGTCAAACCAGTTCTGGCGTTTCCAGCTGTAAGAATACTCTTTGCTCTGCCCATCTGTCGCGTACCAATTGGCGCGTTCCCATCCTGCGATTTCGCCAAAAACGGCTCCCTGTGCTTTAAGCTGCTGGTGAAACGGGGTGCGGCGCACACCGCGTGCGGTGGCCTTTTGGCGGTAAGGGAAATGGTCAGCATAAAGCAGCCCAAGTGTTTCTTTGGAGCGTTCAAAGAGGTAATGTTTGTTGCCCTGAAAGGGTTGCATTCTGGAAATATCGACATCCCCAAGATCAAATGGTTTTTCGCCTGCGTCCATCCATTGGCTGAGAGCCATTCCAGCCCCTCCTGCCGATTGGATACCAATAGAATTGAATCCTGCAGCGACCCAGACGTTGTCCATTTCAGGGGCAAGGCCAAGGTGATAGGCATCATCCGGCGTAAAGCTTTCGGGCCCGTTGAAAAAGGTGTGAATCCCCGCTTCGCCAAGCATCGGCATGCGGTTGACTGCCATTTCCAGAATGGGTTCGAAATGATCGAAATCTTCGGGAAGCTGGTCGAATTCAAAATCTTCTGGAATGCCTGCCATTGCCCAAGGCTTGGCATTGGGTTCAAATGCCCCCAGCATCATTTTGCCTGCATCCTCTTTGTAATAGGCGCATTCATCGGGTACCCTTAGAACCGGTAATTGCTTCAGTCCATCAATGGGTTCAGAGACGATATAAAAATGTTCACAGGCGTGAAGCGGCACATTGATCCCTGCCATGCGCCCAACCTGATGACCCCACATTCCGGCACAATTTACCATCATATCGCAGGCAATATGGCCGTTCTGGCCATCTTCGGAAATCCAATCCACACCAGTGACACGCCGTCCAGCGCGCGCGATATGCGCAACTTTCACGCGTTCCTGAACAATGGCTCCGCGTTGACGTGCACCTTTGGCAAGCGCCAGCGCGATATTGGCTGGATCGCCCTGACCATCCTTGTCAAGGTAAACTCCCGCCTTGACCCCATCTAGGTTCAGATGGGGATAGCGCGCGCCTACTTCACTTGGGGAAATTTCTTCGATATCGACACCAAAGGCACGCGCCATAGCGGCAGAACGGAAAATTTCCTCTTTGCGTTCATCGCTGAGGGCAACTGTGATCGACCCGACGCGTTTAAAACCTGTGGCGACACCTGTTTCAGCCTCAAGGGATCCATAAAGTTCTTGTGAATATTTGGCGAGTTTTGTCATATTTGCGGTCGCGCGCAGTTGCGCGATCAACCCTGCTGCATGCCACGTGGTACCAGATGTGAGCTGTTTGCGTTCTAATAAAACCACATCTTTCCAGCCTAATTTGGTAAGATGATAGGCGACAGAGCATCCCACGACTCCGCCTCCGATAATGACCACGCGGGCTGAATTTGGAAGATTTGACATCGCGTTCCCTTATATAATCTGGTGACCCGCAGCGCGCAGGCGGTTTGCGAGTTCTTTGATATGATCCGGTCCAACTTCGCAGCAGCCCCCGACGATTGTGGCCCCTGCTGTCACCCAGTCCATGGCAAAATTTGCGTATGCTTCTGGCGATAAATCTTGGCGCTGTTCCAGTGCGTCCACAGTAGGTGCGTCTTTTAAAAATCCATCTGATATTTTTGTAAAACCGTTGGCATAGGCCCCAAATTGGTATCCAAAGTCAGCAAGGATGTTCACGCCGTCGCTTACGGCTTCTGGACGGGAACAATTGATCAAAACCGCCTCGGGGGAATAGGCGTCGAGCGTTGCTTTGATATCGGTTAGGTTTTCGCCAGAGCGCAGCTTTCTGCCGTCAAAATCGTCCACTGTGAGGCCGATCCAAACGGGCTTTCCCCCCTTTATTGCCGCCCGAAGCGCACCCTCTGCCTGATCAATTGAGGACATGGTTTCGATCAACAAAACATCGCACTCGGGTGCAAGGTAGGAGATAATTTCGCTGTAAAGCTTTTCTGCTTCTTCTGCGGGCGGGCAGATATCAGGCCGATAAGAAGCGATCAGAGGCCCAATCGATGCGGCGACCCGTCCGGACCCATGATCATCGCGCGCCTTCTTAGCGGCGTTCAAAGCAATATCCCAAAGCGCGTGTCGTTTGTCTTCTAATCCCACGCGTTTGAGCCGGTCGTACAAAACAGGATAGGTGTTTGTCGTTGCCACGCTCGCCCCCACGGAGAAGTAATCGGCATGGACCCGATCCACTAGTCCGGGTTTTTCGATCATCACTGAGGTCGACCAAAGCGGTGTAGCACGATCACCTGATCGTTTGACAAGTTCTTGCCCGATAGATCCGTCAAGAAGGGTGATGTTGCTCATGCTTTCAGCCTTTCGTTTTCAGGATCCCAAAGCGGCTGGTCCTGTTGCACCACGGCTTTGACGCGCTCGCCGTAAATTTCTACTTCAAGCTCGGTTCCCGCAACGGCAAGATCACTGCGCAGCATGCCAAGCGCGATGCTGGCGTTTATGCGGTATCCCCAAGCGCCCGATGTGGTTTCGCCCACGATCTCGTCACCCTGCCAAAGCGTTGACATATAGGGCGCATCGGCGGCACCCGCATCAACAATCAGCGTGACAAAGCGTTTCGCACTGCCTTGTTGCTTTTCATTCAAAAGCGCAGCTTTGCCCTTAAAATCCTGTGGTTTATCGAGTTTGACGAAACGATCAAGTCCGCCTTCAAACATTGAATAATCGCTGGACAGGTCCCCTTTCCACGCGCGGTAGCCCTTTTCCATACGCAGCGAATTCAGCGCCCACATGCCAAAGGGTTTGGCCCCGGCGGCAATCACCGCATCATAGATATCGGGCATATTGTCGTTTTCCGCGTGGATTTCCCAACCAAGCTCACCGGCAAAAGAGACGCGGATCAAAAACGCCTTGCGCCCTGCGACGGTCGCAAATTGATGTGTGAGCCAGCCTTTAGAAAGGTCAGCATCTGTGATCCTCGAAAGAATGTCGCGCGATTTTGGCCCAGTAACGATCAAGGTATCGCGCTCGGTCGTGGTTTCACGGATGCTCACGCTTTCTGGCACGGAATTGCGGATCATTGCCCCGTCATGCCATTGCGCGGTGGCCGCTGTGATGAGGACAAAATTATCCTCTGCGATGCGAATGCAGGAAAATTCCGACATGATGCGGCCGCGATTGTCGGCGACATAAACAAGGTTCATCCGCCCAATTTTGGGAATGCCGCCGGTACAAAAGCCGCGCAGCCATTCATCCGCGCCATCCCCTTGCAGCCAGAAGCGCGAAAATCCGGGCAGGTCAAGCACGCCGCAATGATCGCGCACGGCTTCGCATTCTTCTTTGATACGCGCCTCCCATGGGCCCGCGCGGTCCCATGTTTGGGTGGTCTCTTCGGATGTATCATCACCCGGCTTGACAAACCAATTGGCGCGTTCCCAGCCATTATAAGCCCCCATTTGACCGCCAAGAGCCACGACTTTGTCATGAACTGGGGATAGTTTTTTGCCCCGTCCTGCGGGCCATGTGTGCCATGGGAAATGCATGGCGTATTCATGGCCATAAACCTCCATCCCCTTGGCAACGCAATAATCGTGATCTGTGTAGTCGGTATAGCGGCGCGGATCGCAGGACCACATATCCCATTCTGTCTGTCCCTCGGTCACCCATTCAGCAAGCACTTTGCCCGCACCGCCCCCTTGGGCGATGCCAAAGGTAAAGACACAGGCCTCAAAGGCATTGGGCACACCCGGCATGGGCCCGATCAGGGGCAGGCCATCCGGCGCATAGGGAATAGGGCCGTTGATGACCTTGGACACGCCCCCTTCGCCAAGGATCGGCACACGGGCCAGCGCGTCTTCGATATACCATTCCAGACGGTCCAGATCATCGGGATAAAGCTGAAAGCTGAAATCCTCGGGCAGGGGGTCGTCGGGTGTCGCCCAATGCGCGCGGCAATTGCGCTCATAGGGGCCGAGGTTAAAGCCGTATTTTTCCTGACGCAGATAATAAGAGCTGTCAACGTCACGCAAGAGCGGTAGTTTGTGGCCCGCATTCGTTGACCATTCTTTCACGGCGTCCACTTCTTCAAAGAGGATATATTGATGGCTCATCACCATCATCGGCACCGTGCGCCCGCCAAAGGGTTTGAACCATTCGCCCACACGCTGCGCGTAATATCCCGCAGCATTGACCACATAATCACAGCGAATATCGCCTTTTTCGGTTTTCACGATCCATTCGCCATTTTGCCGATCAACACCGATTGCAGGGGTAAAGCGCAGGATCGTTGCCCCCATGTCGCGCGCGCCTTTGGCGAGCGCTTGGGTGAGCTGCGCGGGATCAATATCCCCGTCATTGGGATCATAAAGCGCCCCGTGCAAATCATGGGTTTCGATGAAAGGATAGCGGCCCTTGATCTCATCCACACCAAGGATATCAATATCCATCCCCTGATAGCGCCCCATGCCTTTGGCGCGCTGAAATTCCTGCATACGTTCCTTTGAATGGGCAAGCCGGATGGAGCCCGTCACATGGTAATTCATCGGGTAATCGACCGCCGCGCCAAGACCGCGATAAAGCTCGGTCGAATAGCGCTGCATATTCATCACAGACCAGCTTGTCGAAAAGGTCGGCACATTCCCCGCCGCATGCCATGTGCTACCGGCAGTCAGTTCATTTTTTTCCAAAAGCACAGAATCGCTCCAGCCCGCCTTAGCCAGATGATAAAGACAAGAGGTGCCCACCACGCCTCCGCCTATGATGACAACCCGTGCGGTTGAGGGAATATCTGCCATGTTTTTCTGTCTCCCGTTGCTTATTCGTTGGTTAGTATTCGTCGAACTGCGGTTCATTCAAAGGGATCTGATAATAATTCCCTTTGTCTGCCACATAGATGTGTTTTTCGGTTTTAAGTCCGGTGGGTGCGTCAAGCGCGCCTGCAGCAACAGCAGTGCTGTTTTCTTCATTATGTTTGTAAAAGAGGCTGCTGCCACACTCTGTGCAAAAGCCGCGTTTGGCAAACCCAGAGGAACGCCGCCACCTGAGGCTGTCATTTGATTGAAGTGACAAATCCTCATCCGGCACAAGCACCGAGGCCCAAACATGCCCCGAGGTTTTACGACATTGTGTGCAATGGCAGGCTACCACATTCGGTATTTGCCCTTGAATTTCAAATTTTATGTTTCTCCACTCACATGATCCTGAAATCACCATATTTCAAACTTCTCTTGGAAGGGGCGATAGCCCGAGTAAAAATCCGTAAATGATAAAACAGATTGCTAAAATGCGTCTCAGCGAGACGTTTAAAATTGCGCTCAGCGCTGCGCGCCCAAGACCCGCACCAAGTGCACAAAAGCCCGTATAACTTAATGTTGTCAGGCAGAGCGCAGTTGGAAAGATGATCCACATCTGATCCCATATGGGAACATTGGGGGCCACAAATTGACTAAAAGCAGCAAGGTATCCTGCAACTGATTTGGGATTGACGGTCGCAATAAGGAATGATTTGACGTAAATCTCTGATGGGGCGGGCACATCTTGTGAAATTGGACGGGTGGCGGTGATCCAACCGCGCAGACCGAGGTATATCAAAAAGGCGGCCCCAATCCATTTAAAGACCCCAAAGGCGGCGGGTGACGCGCTTATCAGTGCTGTTATTCCAAAGGCGGAGAGGATGAGAAACAACGTTGCTTGCGTCAAAATCCCAAGCACACAGATCAACGATCTACGAAACCCATAAGCCATTGCCACGCTGACGCAATTGACCGCATTTGGGCCAGGCGTAGTAACGAAAAGCGCCCAAAAACTTGCGAATATGAACCATGCTTCTAATGTCATCGCGTCAATACACCGGCGGCGCGATGACCCAGATCGCGATTGCCGGTTCCTGATAAGGGTTTGCGTATTGAAAAGGTTCGCCGCGAATGCGGAAACTGTCACCGGGGTAGATGGTGAACTGTCTGTCTGAAATAGTGACATCGAGTTTGCCAGAAACAAGATACCCAACTTCTTGCGTTGGGCGTGTGACGGGGTGTTCCAATTTTGCGCCCGGCTTAAAGGTCGAATGCACCACTTCGAAATCATCGGTAAGGTCGGGGGACAAGAGTTCTTCGACCAAGCCCGCTTCGGTGGAACCGATGGGGCGGCGCGCACCTTTGCGCACAATAAATCCTGCCTCGTTTGGGGCTGCTTTGGCTTGACCAAAGAGCATGGACATCGGGATATTCAGCGCCTTTGCCAGATCGCGCAGATCATTGATTGAAGGTTCGGACAGGTCGCGTTCCACCTGTGAAAGCCAGCCGACGGATTTCCCAACGGCATCCGCCAGTTCGCTAAGGGTCAGCCCACGCGATTTGCGCAAAGAGCGTAAATCCGCGCCAAGGCTGTCAAGAAGGGTTGGGTCAAAGGCAGACATTTGGATTTCGTGAAAAATTAGATGATCTTTTCACGATGGGGTGAGTCTGTGAAAAAATCAAGGAAAATTTCATGAGGGATTGGCTGAAACATCGGCTATTTCATGGACATCATCTGATGTGCAAGATATGGCAGAGGCATGACCAACAGCTATTTTCCCCCAAACGATCCTTTGAATATCCTGTATGAGGATAGCGATGTGCTCGCCGTTGATAAACCTGCAGGGTTATTGTCTGTGCCGGGTAAAACCGAAGACCTCGCGGATTGTCTTTTGGCGCGGGTCCAAGTGGCTTTTCCCGATGCCTTATTGGTGCATCGTCTGGATCGTGACACCTCTGGCGTGATGGTCTTTGGGATGACGGCCCACGCACAACGCCATCTGTCCATGCAGTTTGAAAAGCGGGTGGTCAAGAAAACCTATGTCGCGCGCGTCGCGGGGGAGGTTGTGGAAAAATCAGGGGAAATTGATCTGCCACTGATCGTGGATTGGCCGAACCGGCCGCTTCAGAAAGTTTGTCATGAAACGGGGCGACCTGCTTTTACCGAATGGGTGCGCCAGAAGTTCGGAGATGGGGAAAGCCGTCTGCGCCTGATGCCAAAAACCGGCCGGTCCCATCAATTGAGGGTGCATTGTCTTTCAATGGGCCACCCGATTTTAGGCGATCCGCTTTATGCGCCACAGACGGCGGATAACTACCCCCGCATGATGCTGCATGCCGAAGAGATACGCCTAAATCATCCCGAAAACGCCAAAGGCATGAAGTTCCGTACGACAACGCCATTTTGATGTCCTTTGCGGGATTTGGGTTGGTGCGCCTCTTGGTTATGGCCAAAGAAATTGGCCCGTTTGCCAGCCCAGCAGAGCGCCGATTGAAACAACCCAAGGGAGGTTTTTTACAAACGTGCCTGGTTTAGGAAGTGTTAGAATGCTGAAAATAAAGAAAACGTGCCAAAGATCTTTATAAATTTCTCTATCTAACGGCTGCCCTTCGCGCAGGTGTTGTGTTGCATGCAAAATTGGACAGATGGCGGTTAGACATAAAGCAAACACAAAAACATTGTCCACTCTTACGGTTCTAAAGGGATTGGATGGCTGAAGTTTTGGACGCAGGTGCAGACGTGCTTTTACATGAACGATACAATGACCTCCGATAAACGAAAGAATGAGTATCAGAAAATAGATTTGGGGCGTCAATTGATCGGCCATAATTGCCCGCCCTGAAATCGTTGCGGTGACGTATAAGATGAACCCAGCGCTCAGCGTGGTTGCCCAAGCTTCAACGGAGAAGGAGGATTTGGATCTAAGTTCGTTCCAGACAACAGCGGCTACCGGAGAGAATATAAGGAAGCCACAAAAAGCGAAGAGCCCAAGGATCGCCCCGTTCTTTTGTTCAAACCCCAGAAATACATGTACCCCTGCAACGAAAAGTGCGATCAGGGCTGCAATACCGGTTTCTTTTGCTTGACGCCAATATTCCACTACAAAAGCCTCTTGTAAAATTTGTTAATAATACCGCAAAATATTCCTTATGGGGAATTATAAATAATTTTATCCTTTATACGTGTATTCCTATAAAGTATTAATTTAATATTTTATGATTTATCAAAACAGCTTTGATGAAATACATATTAATACAGCTATAGATTGATTTTCTTTTTTTGGAGTGATGTGGTTGTCAAATTTTAATGAAGTGAAAGACCGTCGTGCCGTTCTTGATTTTTTGGAAGCTTTTCCCAATGAGCAGCGCCGAGATGAGGGCTACCAGTTGCTCGAACTGTTTGAAAAAATAAATCAAAATTCCCCTCGGCTTTATCCGGATGGGTTTATCGGGTTTGCACAAAACGGACGCGCCTGCAAAAACGCTAAATCCTCTTTTGTTTTTGGGTTTGCCCCAAAAATAGATGGGCTGGTGATACGTGTTTCAGCTGATCTTGGCAGCTGCGAAAATATTCTTTCTGGTCTGGGTGAATTTTCGCGTGACGCGTCCTGCATTTATATTGATACCCTGACAGACATAGAGGTTGGGGTGATGGGGAATATTCTCAAACAGACGTATTTAAGTGAAAGAAACACGTCATAGGCAAATCATCTTATAGTAGCCAGCTTGAGTGATGAGATTTCATGGGGGTCTCCGGTGTCAGAATGGGCCTCAGGAGTGCGACGGGGTGAGCGCGTAGGCTAAGGCGCAGTGCGACATAGTCTTCGACCACCTCTTCGCCAAGGCTCATCACGGGCAGATGGGCTGCGGGTTCATGTAACCCTTCGCCGTCCATATCGCCTGCAAAAAGAGGCAGCGGTCTCTCGGCGGTGATGGCCTTTGCCTGCCAGAGCGCGTCGCGTCGCTTCAGGCGCAGGGGGGCAAAAACATCTGCCTCTGCCAATCGGGTGAGCACCACAGGGGGTGTGCCTGCGCGCCGCCAGACATCTTCCACCGAGAGATATCCGTTGCCCCGCGCCGCTGTGATCCACACCGCGTCCTCTTCGCGAAGGCCTTTGATCTGGCGAAATCCCAACCGCAGCGCAAGCCCCCCACGCCCGTCAGGTTCCATCGTATTGTCCCAATAGCTGTCGTTTATGGACACAGCGCGCACCTCAACCCCGTGCTCTCTGGCATCGCGCACAATTTGGGCAGGGGCGTAAAATCCCATTGGCTGGGAATTCAAAAGCGCGCAGGCGAAAATCCCCGGATGGTGGCATTTGATCCAAGCGCTTGCATAGACCAGAAAGGCAAAGCTTGCCGCGTGGCTTTCGGGAAAGCCGTAAGATCCAAACCCTTCGATCTGGGAAAAACACCGTTCTGCAAAATCCAGATCATAGCCGTTTTTTTGCATACCGCTGAGGAAGCGGTTTTTGAATTCGCTCACATTGCCGTGTTTTTTGAACGTCGCCAGAGAGCGGCGCAGGCGATCCGCCTCATCAGGGGTAAATCCCGCGCCGATGATGGCAATTTGCATGGCCTGTTCCTGAAACAGCGGCACGCCAAGTGTTTTGCCAAGGACTTCCCCCAAGGCATCAGAGGGAAAATCAACCGGTTCTTCTTTATTGCGCCGCCGGATATAGGGGTGGACCATATCACCCTGAATGGGGCCGGGACGGATGATGGCGACTTCGATCACAAGATCATAAAAACAGCGCGGTTTCATGCGGGGCAGGAAATTCATCTGCGCGCGGCTTTCAACCTGAAAGACCCCGACAGTATCGGCTTTGCAGAGCATATCGTAAGTTTTTGGATCCTCCGGAGGGAGGCTTGCAAGCGTGTAATCCTGGCCCAGATGGGTGCGCATCAGATCAAAGCTTTTGCGCAGACAGGTGAGCATGCCAAGGCTCAGTACATCCACTTTGAGAATGCCAAGCGCATCGATGTCATCTTTGTCCCAACAGATGACCGTGCGGTCCTCCATCGTTGCATTTTCGATGGGCACCAATTCATCAAGCCGCCCCTCTGTGATGATAAACCCGCCGACATGTTGGCTGAGATGGCGGGGAAAACCGATCACCTCATGCACCAGCGCGAGCGTTTGGCGCAGCCGTGCATCCGTTGGATCCAGACCGATTTCGTGTAAACGGTGGTCTTCTAATCCACTGCGGCTTGAAAACCCCCAAAGTTGGGACGAAAGCGCGGCCACGGTATCTTGGGTCAGGCCCATGGCGGTGCCGACTTCGCACACAGCACGTTTGCCACGGTAATGGATGACTGTAGCGCAAAGCCCCGACCTGTGACGTCCGTAGCGCTCATAAATATGTTGGATGACCTCTTCGCGCCGTTCATGTTCAAAGTCCACATCAATATCGGGAGGTTCATCGCGCGCTTCGGAGACAAAGCGTTCAAAGACCATGGTGCCGATCTCGGGGCTGACAGAGGTTACGCCAAGACAATAGCACACCACAGAATTGGCCGCAGAACCGCGCCCCTGACAGAGAATATCGCGGGAGCGCGCAAAATGCACAATATCGCGCACCGTCAGGAAATAGGGTTCATATTTCAGCTTGGCAATGAGGGTGAGTTCATGCTCTAGCATCTGTTTGACTTTTTCAGAGGCGCCATGGGGGTAGCGCCATCGAAGACCTGCCTGTGCAAGGCGGCGCAACCGCGCTGTCGGGGTTTCGTTTTGGCTGATCTCGGAAGGGTATTCATAGCGCAGTTCATCCAGAGAAAATTGCAGACGGTCTGCCAAGACGCCGGTGCGCTCTACCGCCTCCGGGTAGGCGTGAAAGAGGGTTTGCATCTCTGCTTCAGAGCGCAGGCGCTGTTCGGCATTGGCCAGCGCTGCACGCCCGAGCTGATCGACACGTTTGCTGGTTCGAATGGCGGTTAGAACATCTGCCAAACGCCGACGTCTGGCTTGATGCATGATGGGGCGTGCGCTGGCGATCAAAGGAAGGCTGAGCGATTGACCCAGTTTGGCAATCTGTTCAAAGCGGATCGTATCCTGCCCGTCATAGGAGGGGGCCATCAAAAGATGCGTATTTTGTCCAAAGCGGCGCGTCAGGCGCCGTGCCTGTGGCACCCAATCACCCGCGCCGCGCTTTGACGTCACGGCTTGTGGCGGGTGCAGCAGAAGCTGCAACTCTTTGCCCAGATCCAAAAGGTCAGCGACGCGTAGGTGACATGCACCTTTACGCGCCCTCAGGCGTCCTTTGCTGAGAAGGCGGCAGAGGCTTGCCCAGCCTTGGCGGGTTTGGGGCAGGGCGGTGAGGCTGATCCCTTCTTCAAAGTGCAAAATGGCGGCAGGGATCAACCGCGGCACGTTCAAGATTTGTGCTGAGGGGGGTGTCGGAAGATGCGCCGGTTTTGGGGGACCAAAGCGTTCGGCCTTTGAGGCTTCTGCCACCAGACGGTTTATTTTTTGCACCTCGCTATGGGCACGCACGATCCCTGCGACAGAGTTTTCATCCGCGATAGCCAAGGCCGGCAGACCAAGAAGGGCTGCGCGTGCCATATATTCTTCGGGGTGTGAGGCCCCGGTCAGAAAAGTAAAATTTGATGTGGCAGAGAGTTCGACAAACATAAAATATCATATGTTCACTTTTTGTTCTTTTTCAATGAGAAAGAATGTCTCAGCGCAGTCATCAATTTATCATCAAAAATTTAACCTACCTTTTCAAAGGCAATCATTTTGCGATCAAACCTATATTGCCGCTGTGCGGTAAAACACAGTGAAATCAGGCGGCAAGTAACACATCAGCACTGCCATCCATAGCAATAAAATAAGGGGGCAGCCGCACCGCCGGCAGATCCTTGTCACCTACTAAATCTTTGTGGCCAAAGGAGTAAGCCCAATTGCGCTCATCATGGTTTCATTGGGTGGGTTAATTGTATCGTGTTTCAAACGATCTTTGCGACGGAGCCAAGCCCAAAGGAAAGGGTTATTCCAAAATACTCCAAAACACCGCCGTCACAATCAAAAGCACAATGGGACCGAGCATTGCTTTTCTAGAAACGCCGCCGCGTAACTGCATGAAGAGCGTAGAAAGTTGGGAGGCAATCACGCCAACAAGCGCCCATTTTATAGTCTGAGCCGCGACAACGGCTGGGAAAATCAGGTTCATCAAAATGATGAGTGCAATGAAAGCAAATCCAATTCCCTGAATTTTCATCAAATTCGGGCTTTGCTTTAACATATCACCAAACCACGCTTGGGCCGAGGCTGTGCGCATCAAGGCACCAATTCCCATAGCCCCTATCCAAGCCGCAATTGCGATTCCAATGATCCATGTAAACATTGATTGAATTCCTTTATAAGACACCGTGTCCTATAAATGGAGAATAGATTCCAGATCGTCAAGATATTTTGTGAAAAGTCGATCTTTGGCGTTAAATGGTGCCATGACTTGCCAAGATGATTCATCCCCCGAGGACGCCCGCGTTGCAAAAACCAAGCGGCGTATTTTGGATGCAGGCGCACGTATCCTTTTCACCCAAGGGTGGGGAACGGTGACCCATCTTTGTTTGGCTCAAGACACTGGGATCGCTCGGGGTACGATATACCGCCACTGGCCTACCATCGACGATCTGATCGTAGATATATTTGAGATCTGTGATCCGACTCCTTACATTGCGTCAAAAGGCGCGGATCTTCGTACAGATTTGATCGCCCAGATGAAAATGCATGCCGACCACCTGACAAACAGCGCATTGGGGGACATCATTTTGAACGCTGCGCTCCAGCGTCATCGCAGCGAAAAAATGGCCCTTATTCATCGGAAAACGCATGAGATCTTGCTTGAGGGGTTTCTCGTTATTCTAGAGCGTTACAATTACGTTTATGAGGATAAAACCTTCATCACCGCTTCGTTATTGGGACCTTTATTGTATCATCACCTTTTTGCTGCACCAGACAGCAGTCCCTGTTTTGAGCCAATTGTTGATAATTTTCTGGAAAGGCTGACCGATCTTAATGCAATCTAAAGTCATCCTGACATCCTAGGTTGGTGGTCTTTCCAGGTCTTTCTTCAGCTTCAGTAATCGGATCAATGCTGCGTCCCGTTTGTCTTTAAGTTTGCTCATGGATGTGTCGCCGAGCGTTTCCATAAGACCTTTAATGAGTTTTTCTTTGGTCTCCCCGTTCAATTCCGCTTCGCCGAGGTCTTTCCAGCGGGCTTCTTGTGAGGGGCCAAGATGGTCAAGGTAATCGGGATAGCCGCCATCCCCGCCGCCTAGATGATAGACAAGATTTGGTCCGAAAAACGCCCAGCGAAGTCCGGGGCCGTGGACCATGGCGCGGTCAATGTCTTCGACAGTTGCAATTCCAGTAGCCACCATATGGACCACTTCGCGATAAAGCGCTGCGTTGAGACGATTGGCAATATGGCCTGTGGCTTCGCGTTTTGGGATGACCACCTCTTTGCCAACACTCTCATAAAAAGCCTTGGCCCGTTGGGGTAAATCGGGGTCAGTTTTTTTGCCCGCCACCACTTCGACCAGGGGGATGAGATGGGGAGGATTGAACGGATGGCCTACAAGAAAGCGTTCAGGATGGGTCATATGCGCCTGAATATCGCTGGCCATCAGCGCGGTTGTGGAAGAAGCAATGGGGATATCTTTTGCAAGGACGTCTTCAAGATCAGACAAGAGCTTATGTTTGATCTCTAATCTGTCAGGTGAATTTTCTTGAACCCAATCAGCATCTTGACAAGCTAATTTCAAGTTTTGGGTTAAGGTTAGATTTTCCCATGGCAGCTCCGAAAGCCCTTGTGTCAAGGTTGCGAGATCTTTCCATGCCTGTTCTAAATATGTTGTGATTTTCAAAAGCGCGTTTTCATTTGGATCATAGACCGCGACTTTTGCCCCATGACTGAGAAACAGCGCAGCCCAACTTGCCCCAATGGTCCCTGCGCCCAATATGGTGACGGTCAGTTGCGTCAACTGATCACCTGACGACACGGATCAATTTGCGTTCCAATACGCGTAAAACAGTTTTCAGATCATGACCGCGTTTCAAGATCTGTCCATCCATTCCAATGACTGCATATTCGCCCTGCTTATTGCGAAGTTTTGGACGTTTTTCGATGCGGTAAAGCGGTTGTTCAGCGGTGCGGCGAAATACTGAAAAAATCGCTACATCACGCAGCGAAGAAATCCCGTAATCGCGCCATTCACCTGCCGCCACCATCCGTCCGTAAAGGGACAGGATAATGTTCAGTTCGGACCGTTGATAGAACACTGTCTGAGGGAGCGCAGACGAATTTTGTGACGGAAAAGGAGTGAATGTATTCATACCCATGATCTTGGCACGAAATCATCCTAAATCAAGCATTTAAATCGCCCGTTTGTTTCCGTCAGGCGCCGTGAGCTAGGACACAACCAAATAAGGTGTATCAAAAAACACTTCTTCGAGGTTGGCCCTCTCTCCAATTCGGTCCACAACGGCAAAAAGCCCCGGGCCATGAAGCGGGGTCAAAACTCCATGCCAGACATTACGATGAAAATTAATCGCCTGTCCGGATGTGCTAAGAAACGCCATTGGAAGGCCGGGTGTGCCGCCATTGTCCAGTGCTGCGATGATGAGAAATGGTGCATAATTCATCGGGATAAAAGCTTGGGAGCCAAGCGGATGGCGCTCCATCATCTCAAGCTCATAGGGCAATGCGCGTGGTTTGGCGTCAAAAAGACTGATCCCCGCGGCCCCATCAATAAAATCCAACCCCGCGCGGTTATGATAACGTCCGCAATTGCCTTGGTTGATGATTTTATCGGGCTCACCCGAAATATCGAGAAGATCGCCGAAAGGCGCAAAATCCTCTTTGGTGAGAGGTCGAATTTTAATCTCTTGCATCAGAAAAGATCTTTCAGGCGAAGTTCAGCAATACGTTCAACCTGCTTGCAGGCAGTGTCGATTTCGATTGCGGTTTCGTTGTCAATGCGGCTTTGGAAAGCTTTGAGAATCTCGGCCTTAGTGTGGTCGCGCACGGCAATGATAAAGGGAAACCCATGCTTTGCCACATAGGCGCTGTTCAGGGATTCAAATTCATTGCACTCGCCATCAGTGAGCGCGTCAAGCCCCGCAGAGGCCTGTTCATGGCTCGATGCTTCTGTCAGACGCGCAGCCTGTGCAAGTTTTCCCGCCAAATCAGGATGGGCGCGCAGTACCTCAAGGCGCTTTTCTTCGGAAGCGGAGCGGAACACACGGGTCAAAGCATTATGCACTCCCACAGCGCTATCGTGGGCTGGGCCAAGTTCAAGATCATGCGCGGCCTCTGCAATCCAAGAGGAATGTTCAAAGATGCTTCCGTAAAGCTCAACAAAGCGTGCTTTGTTCATCTGGGACGGGCGCTCTAGGCTGACGGGTGGATGTGTTTGGCGCCAGTGTTCGGCAATATCGACGCGACGTGCAAACCAGACATCAGCATGTGATTGCGCATATTCGATAAAGCGTTGGAGCCCCATAACGCGCCCAGGGCGTCCAATAAGGCGACAATGAAGCCCGATGGACATCATTTTTGCCTCGCCCTTTGTTCCTTCGGCATAGAGCGCATCAAAACTGTCTTTCAGGTAGCTGAAAAAATGATCTCCCGTGTTAAACCCTTGCGGCGTTGCAAAGCGCATGTCGTTGGCATCCAGTGTATAGGGTACGATCAATTGATCCTGCCCGCCGATTTCAACCCAATAGGGCAGGTCATCTGCATAACTGTCAGAAATGTAGGAAAAGCCACCTTCTTGGGCGACAAGGGGGACTGTGTTGACAGAACATCTGCCGGTGTACCAGCCTTGCGGTCGCGCCCCCGTGACTTCCGTATGGAGCCGGATGGCTTCTTTTATTTGGGCCGCTTCTTCTTCGACAGGCATGTCTTTGTGTTCGATCCACTTTAGGCCGTGGCTCGCAATTTCCCAATTTTCCGACAGCATGGCTGCGACTTGCTCAGGGCTGCGCGCAAGGGCTGTGGCAACCCCAAAGACGGTGACAGGGATCTTGTGGTCTTGAAATAGACGAAAAAGCCGCCAGAACCCTGCGCGTGCCCCGTATTCGTATATGCTTTCCATATTCCAGTGGCGTTGGTCGGGCCAGGCCGCGGCGCCGACGATTTCTGAAAGAAAGGCCTCGGATGCCACATCGCCATGCAGAATGCAATTTTCGCCACCTTCTTCGTAATTGAGGACGATTTGTATCGCAATTTTTGCTTTATTGGGCCAATTCGCCTTTGGCGGGTTTGGACCAAAACCCCTCATGTCCCGTATATAACGCATGTCTTGCTCACTTTAATTCGGCGCCACTATAAAGCAGTAACGACAATTATACTTTTACGCAATTTTTGAAACAGTTTTTGTAGTTTTAGGACATGGCATAAAGCTGGCGGATTGTTAAAAAAGTCTGCAACGCTTTATCCATTGGATGAAAACGCTATTTTTCATTCTGTTTGCTCTGAAGGATTTCGAGAATTGCTGCAAAACCAATACGATATGGTGCACTCAGACTATGGATAATGTCCCGATAACCGGCTGTTAGGGGGGATGAAGAGATAGAGGCCGCAAACCAAATAGGCGCTCTTAGAATGTGATTCTTGGGATTTTCTGTCCAACATATCCAAGGTTTAAATCTATCTGTCTCGCAACGGCTTTGGCAGCATATGGGTGTGTGGATAAGGTGCCTGTGATCGTTGTTCGGTTTGACGTGTCAATCGGTCCACCGAAGGTAGGCCCACATCACTTATTGAAGAATTTTCTGCGCTTTTTCTGCGTTCCTGCTTGACGCCTTTAAGCGCATCCTCTAATTCCCTTTCCTCATGAGCGGGTATGGTGAAATGGTATCATAAGAGCCTTCCAAGCTTAAGGCGCGGGTTCGATTCCCGCTACCCGCTCCAGAAATCAT
>LFER01000042.1 GCA_001510135.1 Alphaproteobacteria bacterium casp-alpha6 | reverse complement strand
GAATAAAAGATTGTCGCAACGTCAAATTCGCCGTTATCAAATCGCGCCAGAATATCTTGCGCGATCGATTGCGCATCAGAATACCCGACCCGCTTGACTTGCGTCAAATCCACATGCGTCAAGAAGATGCTGCCGAAGTCACGGCGAAGGTTGTCTCGGCCTTTTTTCCCGACTGTCAGGATTTTAACCGTTTTTCCGGCACTGATCAGCGCATTGGCGTGTTGGCGGGCAAGCTTGGCGATATTGGAATTAAATCCCCCGCAAAGACCCCGCTCAGCAGTCATAACCACCAAAAGATGGGTTTGATCGCTTCCCGTTCCGCTAAGCAACTTAGGTGCATTTTCTGATCCACCTACAGATGCTGCGAGGGATCCAAGCACACCGTTAAAACGCTCACTATATGGCCGTGCGGCTTCTGCACTATCTTGCGCGCGGCGAAGTTTCGCCGCGGCAACCATCTGCATGGCTTTGGTGATCTTACGCGTGTTCTTGACGCTTTCGATCCGGTTTTTTAAGTCCTTCAGACTCGGCATAGGGGTATCCTCTTATGCAAAATCTGCGGCGTATGCGTCGAGTGCTGCGCGAATTTTATCTTCCGCTTCGCCTTTGATTTTTGGGTCTTCGTTGGTGATATAGGACAGCAAATCCGCATTGTTGTTGCGCAGATGTGAGATAAGGCCTGCTTCGTAACGGCCAACATCCTTCACCGAAATGCCGTCAAGATAGCCGTTTGTGCCGGCAAAGATCACGCAGACAATCTCAGCATTGGTCAATGGTGAATACTGTGGCTGCTTCATCAGTTCGGTCAAACGCGCACCACGGTTCAAAAGAGCCTGAGTTGCTGCATCAAGGTCTGAACCAAACTGTGCAAAGGCCGCCATTTCACGATACTGCGCCAGTTCCAGTTTCACTGGGCCAGCAACAGATTTCATGGCCGATGTCTGTGCAGAGGATCCAACCCGAGACACGGAAAGACCCGTGTTCACAGCAGGGCGGATACCTTGGTAAAACAATTCCGTTTCAAGGAAGATCTGACCATCCGTGATCGAAATCACGTTCGTTGGAATAAACGCAGACACGTCTCCACCTTGGGTTTCAATGATCGGCAGAGCCGTCAATGATCCTGAACCATTTTCCTCGTTAAGCTTTGCAGAGCGCTCAAGCAAACGGGAATGAAGATAGAACACGTCACCCGGATATGCTTCGCGGCCTGGTGGGCGACGCAGAAGCAGAGACATCTGGCGATAAGACACGGCCTGTTTTGACAAATCATCGTATATGATGAGCGCGTGACGGCCATTGTCGCGGAAATACTCAGCCATCGATGTAGCGGCATATGGTGCCAAAAACTGCATCGGCGCTGGGTCAGACGCCGTAGCAGCGACGACAATTGTATACTCTAGTGCGCCACTTTCCTCGAGCTTTTTTACGAGCTGAGCAACGGTGGAACGCTTTTGACCAATGGCGACGTAAACGCAGTAAAGCTTTTTGCTTTCGTCGTCACCCGCTTGATCATTGTAGCTTTTCTGGTTGAGGATCGTGTCAAGCGCTACGGCTGTCTTACCGGTCTGACGGTCTCCGATGATCAATTCCCGCTGGCCACGTCCAATAGGGATCATCGCGTCAACAGATTTAAGACCGGTCGCCATTGGTTCGTGAACAGACTTACGGGGGATAATGCCCGGTGCCTTCACATCCGCGATACGACGCTCAGACGCATCAATCGCACCCTTGCCATCAATCGGGTTGCCAAGGCCATCAACAACACGACCCAAGAGCCCGTCACCTGCAGGCACGTCCACGATCGCATTGGTCCGCTTTACAACGTCACCCTCTTTGATGTCGCGGTCCGAACCAAAAATAACAACACCCACGTTGTCACTTTCGAGGTTCAGCGCCATGCCTTTGATGCCACCTGGAAATTCGACCATTTCACCGGCTTGAACTTGGTCAAGTCCGTGCACACGGGCGATACCATCGCCCACAGACAGGACGCGTCCGACCTCGGCGACTTCGGCCTCTTGACCAAAGCCTTCGATTTGCTCTTTTAGAATTGCGGAAATTTCGGCTGCTTGGATACCCATTTATCCGACCTCTTTCATTACGTTCTGAAGGGAATTCAATTTAGATCGGATCGACGTATCAATCATTTTCGATCCAACTTTAACGACAAGACCGCCAATGATGCCCTCATCGACGGTCGCATTGATGTTTACGGCTTTGCCGACGCGCGCTGAAATCGCTTTGGACAATTTTTCAGACTGCGCTTTGGTCAGTGCCTTGGCTGAAGTCACCTCTGCACTCACCTCACCTTTATGACCTGCAATCAGCCCACTGAGGCGATCCAGAAGCGCAGGAACCACAAATAAACGACGCTTTGATGCCATCAGGCCAAGCGTGTTGCTCATTGTTTTTGTCAGCTTCATCTTGGCAGCCACGGCCAAGACAGCTTTCGATTGCGACTCACGGCTGTAAACAGGAGAATTTATCAAAGACATCAGGTCAACACTTTGTGACAGGGCCTCTTTCAGGATTTGGATATCGTTCTCCAACTTATCCAAATGGCCTTGGTCTTGTGCAAGCTCAAACACAGCCTGCGCGTATCGCGCAGCTATGCCCGAAGATATCGAAGCTGGTTCGGACACATCCACCCTTCCGATTAATCCGCGTAAGGGCTAAAGGCCCGACGGTTTTAGATTTCAAACACTGCCACTCAATTCTGGCAAAATCGCCGTGGGTGTAGCAGAGCCTTTCAAAGCCCGCAACACCAATGAACACATTTAATGAATGAAATTCGCGCTTTTAAACAACCAAGAACCAAGGTTGTGAAATATAAGGCGGGTTTCGTAAGCTTATCATCCAATCTTCTTCAAATTGATGATCGAGATTCGCGTCACCAATGAGCGCGCTTTAGGGAAAATCACCATGTCGCAGAACCGGTTTTGGTTTACCGCTTGTCAGGCCCTCCAAGACACCTAGACCTTGCTTGGCAGCTTTGCCAATTTTGCTTCCGGAAATTGGATGAACTCGCTTGCTTGCTTCAACAATAAGCACCCCGCCAGCCAGAAACGGCATCCCCCGCCCAAAGCGTTCGATTACGGCTCCAAAGCGTTGCCAGCGTTTTTTGAAGGTTGGGGGCTGATAAAGCGCCGTAAGGGACTTTTCTGGTAAAAACCCCTGTATTCTTAGCTGCGTCTCAAGTTGTCCACTTGTGTAGGGTCGCCCGAATCCCATTGGAGTAAGATCGCTGCGTGACCATAGACCAACGCGGTTCGGCACGATGAAAAGCGCTTTGCCGCCCGGGCCCAAGACCCGAAAGGCTTCTGATAAAACGGCGTTTTGATCATCGCTTGTTTCAAGTCCATGCAAAACGATCAACCGATCAATATGGCCCGTTTCGATGGGCCATCTTGCCTCTTCACAAAGAACGGACACATTGTCCTGCGACGTCGGCCACGCCATGGCCCCCTGTGGACCGGGCATCAATGCAATGACGCGTCGGGATTTGTTTAAAAATGGCCGAAGCAACGGGATTGCAAAACCAAAGCCTGCGACAGTTTGTCCGCTCAATTCGGGCCAAATTCGCAGCACTTCCTGCCGGATCACACGCTGAACAGACCGACCAAGGGCTTGGCGATAGTAAAAGTTTCGCAGGTCTTGGACATCTAGATGCATTGCGCAGCTCTCTTCTTTGATACAGACTATCGCAAGATTAACAGCACAGGTCTAGAGAACGATGTCATTTGAATTGATAACCATACCCTGTCTGAGCGACAATTATGCGTTTCTCGCGCATGATGAGGAAAGTAATAAAACCCTGCTTGTCGATGTGCCCGAGGCGGCCCCGATACAAGAGGTGCTGGAACAGACGGGATGGGAATTGACCGACGTGATTCTCACCCATCATCATGCGGACCACGTGCAGGGACTGGACGCATTGTGTCGCTCCCATCCTGCCCGTATCATAGGTGCAGCAGCAGATCAGCATCGACTGCCTCCTTTGGACCTTGCAGTGTCCGAGGGTGATTTCATTGAAATTGGTTCCCAGCGCGGGGAGGTTTTCGATGTATCTGGCCATACGATTGGCCATATCGCGGTCTATTTCAAGTCGGCTAAGATTTTATTCACAGCTGATAGTTTGATGGCGCTTGGGTGTGGGCGGTTGTTTGAAGGCAGTGCCCCCCAAATGTGGGAGAGCCTATCCAAGCTGAGCGCTCTTGATCCTGAATGCCTTGTGTGTTCCGGCCATGAATATACTGCTGCAAACGCGCGATTTGCATTGACGATCGAACCTCAAAACACTGAATTGCAACGAAGGGTGCAATCTATTTCCGACAGACGGGCACAAAATCTGCCGACAGTGCCGTCCACCCTTGGTGAAGAACTGTCCACTAATCCATTTTTGCGCCCAGATAGCTTGGATATTCGTAACAACCTTAGGATGCAAAATGCCACCGACGCACAGGTATTTGCCGAAATTCGAAGCAGAAAGGATAAATTTTAACAATTTAGGCGATGCTTCATCAACAATTTTGGACATGAAAGCAAAAATTTACGAAAAAACACTTGAAGACTGGCGGAGTTCGACCACACTTTAAGGAGAAGCGGTAACAAGGGTGAGCAGCCCACTGAATGAAAGGAGCGCCAAACGTGCCTTCGTTTTCAACAAGTTTAGAACAGGCAATTCATTCTGCACTCGCGCTGGCGAATGCGCGATCCCATGAATTTGCGACGCTTGAGCATCTGCTGTTGTCATTGATCAATGAACCAGATGCACAAAAGGTGCTAAAAGCCTGCGACGTGGACATCTCGGAATTGCGGTCCAGTTTGGTGGATTTCATCGATCATGATTTAAACAGTCTGGTCGCGGAAATTGAAGGCTCCGAAGCTGTGCCAACCGCGGCCTTCCAGCGTGTGATCCAACGCGCCGCAATCCATGTGCAGTCGTCTGGTCGCAAAGAGGTGACCGGTGCCAATGTTTTGGTCGCGATCTTTGCTGAACGGGAATCAAACGCAGCCTATTTCCTCCAAGAGCAGGATATGACACGCTACGATGCGGTGAATTTTATTGCCCATGGCGTTGCAAAGGACCCTTCTTATGGCGAATCTCGGCCCGTTATTGGATCCAGCGAAAAAGAGGATGACCCGTTTTCCGGTGATCAAAACTCTGCTGAAGAGGCCAAAGAATCGGCACTGTCCAAATATTGCATAGATCTGAATGCCAAAGCCGCCGAAGGAAACATTGACCCGCTGATTGGGCGCGATGAAGAAGTTGAACGGTGTGTGCAGGTGCTGTGCCGTCGACGCAAGAACAACCCTCTTCTTGTTGGGGATCCGGGTGTTGGCAAAACCGCTATTGCAGAAGGCCTTGCGCGCAAGGTTGTCGGTGGCGATACGCCAGAAGTCCTTTCCAAAACAACGATATACAGTTTGGATATGGGCGCGCTTTTGGCTGGTACCCGCTATCGGGGGGATTTTGAGGAGCGGTTGAAAGCCGTGGTCAATGAACTGGAGGCGCATCCAGACGCCGTATTATTCATTGATGAAATCCACACTGTGATTGGCGCCGGTGCCACTTCTGGCGGTGCGATGGACGCATCAAACCTGCTCAAACCAGCCTTGCAGGGCGGTAAGTTACGCACAATGGGATCCACAACATACAAAGAATACCGTCAGCACTTTGAAAAAGACAGAGCGCTCAGCCGAAGGTTCCAAAAAATTGATGTTAAAGAACCTAGTGTGGACGATACCATCAAAATTCTTCGAGGGATCAAGGGATACTTTGAAGACCATCACAATATAAAATACACAGCCGAAGCCATCAAATCTGCAGTGGAACTCTCTGCACGCTACATCACCGACCGCAAATTACCAGACAAGGCAATTGATGTGATCGACGAAGCTGGCGCGGCACAACACCTTGTCGTGGAAAGCAAACGCCGTAAAACCATCGGGATAAAAGAAATCGAAGCCGTCGTTGCCAAAATTGCCCGCATTCCGCCAAAGAATGTCAGCAAGGATGATGCCGCCGTGCTTAAGGATCTGGAACCCGCTTTGAAACGGGTGGTCTTTGGTCAGGATGCTGCAATCGAAGCGTTATCCTCGGCAATCAAACTTGCCCGTGCTGGATTGCGTGAACCCGAAAAGCCGATTGGCAGCTATTTGTTTGCGGGGCCGACTGGGGTTGGTAAAACAGAGGTGGCCAAACAGCTTTCTGATGTTCTGGGTGTCGAAATGTTGCGTTTCGATATGTCTGAGTACATGGAAAAACATGCCGTCAGCCGTCTGATCGGCGCACCTCCCGGTTACGTCGGATTTGATCAGGGCGGGCAATTGACCGATGGGGTTGATCAGCATCCCCATTGCGTTCTTCTCTTGGATGAGATCGAAAAAGCGCATCCTGATGTCTACAATATCCTGTTGCAGATCATGGATCACGGCACATTGACAGATCACAACGGACGGTCCGTGGATTTCCGCAATGTGATCTTGATCATGACGTCAAACGCGGGTGCAGCGGATATGGCCAAGGCCGCCATCGGTTTTGGTCGCGACCGGCGCGAAGGCGAAGACACCGCCGCGATTGAACGCATGTTTACGCCAGAATTCCGCAACCGATTGGACGCTGTTATAAGCTTTGCGCCATTGCCCAAGGAAACCATTCTTCAGGTCGTTGAAAAATTTGTTCTGCAGCTTGAGGCGCAACTGATGGATCGCCATGTATCCATTGAACTGTCCAAAGCGGCGGCTGAATGGCTTGCTGATAAAGGATATGACGAAAAAATGGGCGCCCGCCCGCTTGCCCGTGTGATCCAAGAACATATCAAAAAGCCGCTCGCGGAAGAATTGCTCTTTGGCAAATTGGCAAAAGGCGGTCTTGTGAAAGTAGGGGTTCACAAGGGCGAATTGGTGCTGAAGCTTGAAGGACCAGCAAAACCACGTCTCTCTGGTAACAAACCCCCGTTACTGACGGCAGATTGATCCGCCGCTTCTGCGCAATCCTCATTGTGGCCTGCATATCGCAGGCTGCTGGGGTACAGGGGTTTGAGCTTTCTTTTCCAGTGGACTGCGCATTGGACAGGTCCTGTTACATTCAGCAGTACGTCGACCATGACACAACAGCTGGAGCGTCGGATTTCACCTGCTCCGGGCTAAGTTATGACGGGCATAAGGGAACGGATTTCGCACTTATAACTCTGCGGCAAATGGAAGATGGCGTGAATGTGCTTTCTGCCGCCGAGGGGCGCGTGGCTGGTCTGCGTGATGGGATGAAGGACCAGATACTATCTTCAAAAAATCGATCCGATTTTCAGGGTAAGAACTGCGGAAACGGCGTTGTGATTACCCATGAAACCGGTTGGACAACGCAATATTGCCATATGAAACAGGGCAGCATCAGAGTACAGAAAGGGCAAAAAGTGGCTGCCGGCGAAATACTCGGTCAAATCGGGCTCAGCGGGCGCACTGAATTCCCCCATCTTCACCTCACGATGCGTAAAGATCAAAAGGTCATCGATCCTTTTCATCCCAAAGACCGCATCAATTGCACCACATCAGATCAGACAACACTTTGGAAAGATCCCTTGGACTAACTGGCCGGCGGATTATTGTCTGCCGGTTTTAGCGACGCGGTTCCAGACTATGCGACAATAAAGGCTGGCACTGCAACAGGTCCCCAGTTGACGCGCGGATCCAACGCGCTTGTGCTTTGGGTCTATGGTTTCGGACTTCGGGCCGAGGACGTCCTACGTTTTGAAATAAGAGGGCCCAAGGGAACGGTTTTTGCCCATGACGCCACAATGCCCAAAGCCCAAGCACAAATGATGCGTGCGGCAGGATTAAAGAGAAAACAGAACCTTTGGCCCAAAGGCGCCTACCAAGGCATTGTTAAATTGATCCAAAACGGAAATGAATTAGAAAACAAAATCGTTCAATTCGAATTTTAAGTGATATTTACATCTTGGGCGCAAATAGAATTTCTGTTTGTCCACCAAATCCAAGTTTCCATGATTATTTTTCTGTCAGCTTAAGCTCAATGCGTCTGTTTTGCGCTCTTGCTTTGGGCGTATCTGCAGGGTTAAGCGGTTGGAACTCTCCAAATCCATTGGCAGATAGACGGGCTGGGGGAATGTAAAGTTCTGAGATCATAAAGCGAACCACCGACAGCGCCCGCGCCTGGCTCAACTCCCAATTATCAGCAAAAGATATCGAATTACGGATGGGGCTATTATCCGTGTGTCCGTCCACTCTGATCACCCAGTTTATATTTTCAGGGATGTCTGACATGATCTCGTTCAAAATCTGCCCAACTTTCATAAGCTCCGCCGCCCCTTCAGCCGATAAATCCGCACTTCCCAGTGCAAAAAGGACTTCTGACGAAAAGACAAAACGGTCGCCGACAATCCGCACACCTTCGCGCTCCCCCAGAAAATCCTTCATGCGACCAAAAAATTCCGACTTATATTTTGCGAGATCCATGGCCTGATTTGCCAGTTCTTCTTTTTCAAGCAGCTCTTTTTCAAGCCTTTTTCTTTCTTCTTCCTCAAGCTTTCGGCGCCGGCGTTCTTCTGCGGCAGCCTTTGCCAGAGCCGCGTTCAAACGATTCCCCAGATTTTGCAGCTGCACTTTGTTGTCCCGATCAGCCGCCTCAGACTCCTCCAACAAGACCTGAAGCTGGCCCAATTGTTTTCGAAGCTCAGCCACCTGCGCATTCAAAGCTGTGGTTTGTTTTTGCAGCTTGAGCGCTTCTTCCTCGGATTTGGTCAGCGCGACTTCTGATTCTTTCAGCTTCTTTAACGCCTCTTGGCGCAAAATTTCCTTTTCGACCGACTCATCAAGGCGCGTGTCAGACAAAGCTTCAGCAGCAAGCTTTGCCGCAATCGCTGATTTAAGCTGTGCCTGTAAATCATCTGATTTGGTTTCAGAGACCGCCAATTCCGCAAGCGCGCGCGCAAGTTCTTTCTCAACCGAGGCTGCGTTGCTGTCTTTTGATGACGCCAGAGCATCGAGCGCAGTTTGCAATTTTTCAGCGGCGGTTTTTGACTGGGTCAGGTTCAAAATAGCCTCTGCCAGTTGGCTTTTTAATTCTGCGCGTTCTTTTTGCGTCTCCGCCAAGGACGCAAGCGCATCAGCAAGGCGTGTTTCAACGTCCCCCACCGTTTGCTCTGCAGTTGATCTAAGCGCCTGTAAATCCAAAATCAGTTGATCGCTTTGTGCACGCGCATTTTCCAACTCTGTGTCAGATTTTGTGAGATTGAGTACAGCTTCAGCCAATTTATCGCGAAGACTGTCCCGTTCAGACTGCACCACGCCATAAACGTTGTTTAAATCGTCCAGTTCTTGTTTCTGCGACGCTCCGTCGCTTTCCAATAAACGGTTCTTTTCCGTCAATGTTGCGATCAGGTCCTTGGCGTTTTTCAGATCCTCACCGGTTGCTGCCAAATTTTTGGTCAAAGCATTCATCTGATCGCGTATCTGGTCACGTTCAGATCTGGCAGCAGAAAGATTTTCGATTGCTGCGGCCAATCGGTCTTCTAGGGCAATCTGGGTTGTCGTGCTGTCGTTCTCTACCTGCTCTAATAACTGCTTAAGCTCTGACACGTTAGCTTTTGAACCATCAAGCTCTGATTGAGTTTGGGTCAAATTTAGTAAAGTTTGCGCCAATCGATCGTTTAACTCTTCGCGCGCCGCGACCAACATTTGCTGAGCGGTTTGTGCCTCCTGCGAGATTTGCTTTTCCGCCGAAATCTGTGCTTCAAGATCTTTGATCCGCGCCTCAAGATTAACCTGCTGAGCATAAGCTGCGGCCAAAGCTATTTCAGCATCTTTGATGTCACCTCGGAGTTGGTCTGACTGCACTTGCAATTCGATGATTTCCGAGCTTTGCTCGTCTGTCTTGTTATTGGCGACGGATAAGGCCAAAAGCGTATCTTGAAGCTGTTGTTCATAATCAGCCTTGGCAGCCTCTGCAGCCGCCAGAGTGATGAGCAAATCCTCTGCCTGTTTGCGTTGCTCTTCCAAGGCGAGGCTCATCGCTGTCAGTTCGGCATCAGCATTGGCTAGCTTTTCGCGTAGCGCCTTAGCAGCAGCATCCGAAATAAGCTGAGCTGCTTCTTTTTCACTGATAACATCCTCAAGTCTTTTCAATTCTGTCGCTTGGGAGGCGATGCGTTCAGCACTCTCACTTTTCTGGGCTTCAAGAGAGGCGATCAATGCTTCCAGGGCCTCCCGCTCTGCAGCCTTACGCCGTGCTTCTTCTGCAGCTTGGTCGATTTCATCACGTGCAGATGCAAGAGCAAGATTTAAAGCCTCTTGCTCTGACAGAAGCGTTTCCTTGGTGCTTTCTAAGGATGCAATGGTTGCTTTATCCTGACTCTGTGCCGCCAATAGCCCTGCGACTTGTTCTTCAAATGAGGCAATTTTCGCAGTTGCACCGCTCAGTGCAGACAGCGCTTCATCCCGTTCAATGGTCAAAGCCGAGATCAGGCGATTTTGACGGGTCAGTTCGGAATTTGTTTCATCCAGAGTTGACTTGAGCGTTCCAAGTTCCCCTTCGAGATTAACGACTTTTGCCCGTTCCAAACCCAAGGCTTCGGAAATCGCGGCAATTTCTGCGCTTAACTGGTTCAGTTCACTTTCCTGACCGGTGATGGTTTCGCGCAATACAAACTGGACAACCATAAAGATCGTTAAAACGAACATCAAAACCAGCAGAAGACCGGTCATCGCATCCACAAAGCCGGGCCAGATGGAGGCTTGGAAACGTTGCCCTGTGCGTCGAGAGAGAGCCATCTCTGGTCTAAAAGTCCTTCTGTTGGACGGTCATATTAATTGCCTTTATCCTCTTGTTCCGAGGTCATTAAAATCGCGGATGTGAGCCTTTCCAATTGTTGGCGCAGCGCAATTGTTGTTTCCTGACGACCAGTTGAAATTTCTTCCAAAAGCCGCAAAAGCTGCACATCAATTGATCGCAAGCGCATCCTGCTTTCTGCGTCCTGTGCATCACTGCGTTCCATTTTTGCCAAAACGGAAAGCAGCCGTTCCTGACCTTCAGCAACACGATTAAGCGCTTCAGCACTTGGCGTATTTGCCTCAATGTGACGGGTTAATCCATTCAAGGCCTCTGCCAAGGTACCCAGTCTTTGGTCAACAATGGCACGGGAATTTTCACCACTGACAAAAATATCTTGAACATGTTCCAGCTGTTCCGTCATCTGGGCGAAAATGCTGGCTGCCAGATCCTGCTCATTTGAGGTTTCCGCTTCGCCCGAGGCAAACCCCAAGCGGGTGATAGAGGAAAGCCATTCTTCCAGATCGCGATAAAATCTGTTTTGACCATGGCCTGCGAAAAGTTCAAGAAGGCCGACAACCAATGACCCGGCCAAGCCCAACAAAGATGAGGCAAAAGCAACACCCATACCGTCTAACTGGCTTTCAAGGCCGTCCATCAATCGGCTGAACACCTCAAACCCTGCCTCACCATCGCGCGGCGCAAGCGAGCGAATGGTTTCCACAAGCGCCGGCACCGTTGTGGCAAGCCCATAAAATGTTCCCAATAGTCCCAGAAAAATAAGCAGATTTACGATATATCGCGTGATCTCTCGCGCTTCTTCGATACGAGTCGACACGCTGTCCAAAATGGATTGGGTGGATGTCGCCGCAATTTTCATCTGTGAGCTGCGTGTACCCAGAAGCGTTGCAAGGGGGGCCAGTACTTTGGGGACTTTGGCCGTTAATCTCACACGATTGGCAACAAAATTTTCAATCCAGCGCACTGAGGAGATTAATTGAAAGACCTGTGCAAAGCAGCTCGCCACCCCTATAAAGAAAACAAGTACGATAAACCCATTGAGCCAAAGGTTCGCAAAGAAAATTGGCAAAACACTGGGTGCGGCCACAATCGCCCCTGTCGTGGTCATGGCAACGACCGCGAGCATCATAGTGATTTGTCGAACGGGCTGCGTGAACTGTGTTTCCAGCTTTAGGTGTGTCTGATCCATTGGCTCAGTCCCCGATACCCCTATTGTTCCGCTCCATGACTTTTTGTATATCCCCCAATCGATATATTTGCATCCAAAATCCTGCGCACGTCTCGTTCCAGCCATTCCAATTCGGCATCCCGTATGTCAAGCGCTTTAAGCTTATCCACAGTATTAAAGAGGTACTCGGCATTGTGGCCCCTGTCTCCAACTGCGGTTGAGATGATTTCCGCCTGTCGCGGCAACGCCAAGCCAGCACAATATTGAACGTGATTCTGATCGATGACATAGGTTACGGCAGGGTCCGTGACCCCGTCCGCATCTGCAATCTCTACATTAATTTCCAGATAGGCCGATGAAATAAGTTCTCTTTCCCTGAGATATTCGAGCGTTTGTTGTTCGTTTTCAGGAGCGACATAAAAGGCAAGGCCATAACATTCGCTACCCTCCGATTTATCAAGGGCAAGAACCAGTCCAGGATCCTTTACTGTGCCACGATGGTGAATGGAGGACATGCAGAAACTGCGGCGATACCCTTTCAGCCGCGCCAATTTGTAATGCTGATAGTTAAATCCCGGATTCCACAAAAGTGACCCATATCCAAAGACCCACATGCTCATTCCTCTGGTTCTCTTATTTAAGCACCTGTAAACACCATTTTAGCCAAAGACGAAAGGACCCATACATGCGCACTCTGCTGGCAATCGTCATTTCAGCAACAATATTCTGGTCCGCATATTGGGCGATAGGCGCTCAACGTACTAAAGCAGAAACAAACGCATGGCTCGTCGATAAAAATAATTCGGGAGTTGATATCCAAGTCGAGGATGTGTCGCTCTGGGGATTTCCAAACAGATTTGATGTGACGCTCACTCCCATCAGCATCGAAGTTATGGACTGGGGATTTGCATGGCGCGCAGCCTTCCTTCAGATTTTGCGCCTGAGTTATGAGAAAGACCACTCCGTTTTCGTCTTTCCGGAATACCATCATCTTAAAATCGCCGAGAACGAAGTAGAAATAACTTCAGATCAGATGCGGGCGTCTTCGGTATTCCTTAAAGAAAAAGCACACCGGATTGTGCTTGAGGCGAAAGACCTTCATCTAAGGGGCACAAATTTTGACGTTCGTTTCGAAAATGCACAACTCGCGCTTTTGCTGGGCACGGATCAAAACAAACTGAGACTGACCCTCCTGTCAGGAAACACCGCATCCTTTGGTGGACCTCAAAGACTGTCACTTTCAGCTGAATTTGCCTCTGATCAGTTGCTCATTGATCAGGATTTGACAATCTTTGATGTCCGGTCGCTCCGGTTCTACAATATCAGTCTTCAGTTGGAGGAAAAAATCATGTTTCAAACCAGTGACACCTTGGGTTTTGCGGACCTTTTTGCTGAACCAGTGCTCCTGCAGGCAATGCAAAGCGTTAAAATGAAGTGATGCTTCGGCATTGCAAAAGCAGTCATACATTAAATGCCTTTTGCATTTTACATTTAAATCCATAATCTTTGCATAAAGTCCGGAATGAACCGGTCTTTCACTTAGGAAAGTATCGACATGTCGCTACCCCATTTGCCATTTGATCCCTCCTCCTGCCTGATTGACGGAGAATGGCGCGCAGCATCCCTGGATGGGACGCTCCCTCTGGTGAACCCCTCTGAGGGAACCAAACTATGCGAGATCGCCAAGGGAAAAGAGGCTGACATTGATAGCGCAGTAAAGAGTGCTCGGAACGCCTTTGATGGAGACTGGGGGCGTACTCCTGCCGCAGAACGTGGTCGCATTCTTGCGCGCCTTGGCCAGCTTGTCTTGGGTCAGGTAGAGTTTCTCGCGCATCTTGAGGCGTTGGACGTGGGCAAACCGTTAAAACAGGCCCGCGCAGATGTCATCGCTCTTGCCCGTTACATGGAATTTTACGGGGGGGCGGCGGATAAAGTGCATGGGGAAACTATTCCCTACCTTGAAGGCTACACCGTTTATACGCTTCGCGAAGCACACGGCGTGACGGGCCATATTGTACCATGGAATTATCCGATGCAGATCATTGGCCGTTCCGTCGGAGCCGCCTTGGCGATGGGCAATGCTTGTGTATTGAAACCCGCCGAAGAAGCGTGCCTGACGGCTCTTGCCTTTGCGGATCTGGCGCTCAAAGCTGGACTTCCCAAAGGTGCACTGAATGTTGTTCCGGGACTTGGCGCAGAAGCAGGCGCTGCGTTGAGCGCACATAGCGGGATTGATCATCTGAGCTTTACAGGCTCGGTGGCAACGGGCCGGTTGGTACAGATGGCCGCCGCACAGAATGTGATACCAGTGACCTTGGAGCTGGGTGGAAAGTCCCCCCAATTGGTATTTGCGGATGCCGATTTGGACGCGGCCTTGCCGTTTCTCGTCAACGCTGGCATTCAAAATGCGGGACAAACATGTTCGGCCAGCAGCCGTATTCTTGTTCATCAAAGCCGATATGATGAAGTGATTGAACGCATGGCGGAGCGCTACACTGCGCTTACTGCCAAAAGCGCCAAAGATGACGGTGATCTTGGTCCACTGATTTCCGCGCGCCAAAAGGCAATTGTGGAAACATTCCTCGATAAAGGTGCAGACCTTAGATTGGTGGCTCAAGGGCAGATTGATGGCTCTGCGCCTACCTCCGGCAGCTTTGTCGCGCCGCATCTTTTTGCGGATGTGCCCCATGATCATGCGCTGGCGCGGGATGAAATTTTTGGACCAGTTCAGGTCATTATCCCCTTTGTGAACGAAGATGATGCTGTGCGCATCGCCAATGGTACAGATTATGGACTTGTGGCAAGCATCTGGACAAAGGATGGCGCGCGGCAGATGCGGCTAGCAAAAAAAATCCGCTCCGGTCAGATCTTTATCAACAATTACGGCGCGGGCGGCGGTGTAGAATTGCCGTTTGGAGGACGTGGGCTTTCGGGACACGGCAGAGAGAAGGGCTTTGAAGCACTTTATGGGTTTTCATCATTAAAAACTGTGGCAAGTTATCACGGATAGAAAAGGATTGTACTATGCGACTTGAAAACAAAACAGCTATTGTAACAGGCGGCGCTTCGGGATTTGGGGAGGCCATTGTAAAAAAATTTCTTGCCGAAGGCGCGCGGGTGGTGATTGCAGACATCAACCAAAAGGCGGCTGAGGACCTAAGCCAGACGCTGGGCGCAAATACTTTTGCGGCACATTGCGATGTTGGGGATCGTGCGTCCGTAAACGCGCTCAAAACGCAGGCCACAGCGGCTTTGGGAGAGATTGACATCATCGTCAACAACGCGGGAGTGACCCATTTGCCGACCCCATTGGATGAGGTCAGCGAAGAGGATTTTGACCGTGTTTTTCGGGTGAATTGCAAATCTGTCTATCTGATGGCGCAGGCCTTTGTCCCAGATATGAAATCGCGCAAATCTGGAAATATCTTGAACATTGCCTCCACCGCTGGGGTGTCGCCGCGCCCGAACCTGAATTGGTACAACAGTTCCAAAGGGTGGATGAACACGGCGACACGCACCATGGCAATAGAGCTTGCCCCCTTTAATATCAGGGTAAATGCCGTGAACCCTGTGGCCGGGGAAACGCCGCTTCTGGCCTCTTTTCTTGGCGAAGATACGCCGGAGCGGAGGGAGAAATTTCTCTCTTCCATCCCGCTTGGCCGATTTGCAATGCCTGATGATATTGCAAATGCGTCCTGCTATTTATGTTCGGACGAAGCGAGCATGGTGACGGGCGTCTGTATGCAGGTCGATGGAGGACGCTGCATCTGATGATGCAGGTTGGCGCAAAAAATCTGATTACGGATGTCAAAGGCATTCTGGTTGGAAATGCCCATGATGAGGTGATGAAAACAGGGGTGAGCGTGGTGTCAGGACCGACCGCATTCACCGCCTCATACTGCGTCATGGGCGGTGCCCCCGGCACGCGGGAAACCGACCTTCTCGCACCAGACAAAACAGTAACTGAGGTTGACGCTCTGGTCTTATCAGGGGGGTCTGCTTTTGGCGTGGATGCAGCCACTGGCGTCGTTGATCAATTACGAAAGGCGGGACGCGGATTTGTTGCTGCTGGCTATTCAATCCCGCTGGTACCTGCCGCCATCTTGTTTGACCTTAGTAATGGCGGGGACAAAAATTGGTCAGAGAACCCTTATCCAGAGTTGGGGCGCCGTGCCTATGACGCATTGGATGATCATTTTGACATCGGCAGTGTAGGTGCCGGATTCGGGGCACAATGCGGGATGATGAAAGGAGGGCTTGGATCGGCCTCCTTTACTCTCTCAAACGGGGTCACGGTGGGTGCTTTGGTTGCCGCAAATCCAGTGGGAAACCCCACTGACGCCAGCGGGAAATATTTTTGGGCCGCTCCTTTTGAAGTCGATGCGGAATATGGCGGGTTTGGCGCGCCAAAGGCTGGCGCGCATGGTCAAAGTCTGGATCAGACAAAACTGGGCGCCCTGATAGCACGGGCAAATACATCCATCGCAATTGTCGCGACGGATGCCGCACTCAGCAAAGCCGAAGCACATCGTTTGTCCACTGTCGCCCATGACGGATTTGCACGAGCGATTGTGCCATCCCATTTACCGATGGATGGAGATCTGATTTTTGCCGCCGCCACCGGCAATATGCCGGCGCCAAAAACACTCTTGGAATTTTCGGAGATCTGCCATGCGGCAAGCTTATGCGTGGCCCGCGCCGTGGCACGCGGTGTTTTTCACGCAAGCGCACATCCGGGAGATCGGTTGAAAACATATAAAGAGCTTAACGGCGGTTGACGTCAGCCTTTTTCATGGAAAAAATGATAGATTTTTTCCGCCATAGCCACTGAAACCCCCTCAACCGCTTTCAGATCGGCAAGGTTTGCGCGGCTCACTGCTTTGGCAGATCCAAAATGTGCCAAAAGAGCGCGTTTTCGTGCCGCCCCGACACCTTCGATATCATCCAACGGAGAAGCCGAGACAGATTTTGCGCGTTTCGCTCGATGCGTTCCGATGGCGAAGCGATGCGCCTCATCGCGCAGTCTTTGGACAAAGTAAATGACCGGATCATTGCGCTGTAAGGCAAAGGGACGTTTTCCAGAGACGTGGAATTCTTCTTTGCCATGGTCACGATCAACACCTTTGGCGACCCCTACCATTGCGATATCCTCCACACCGAATTCACGCATGATCTCGGCCACAGCAGAGACTTGCCCTGCCCCGCCGTCGATCAGCAATAGATCGGGCCATTGTTCGCCTTGTCGCTCCGGATCTTCCTTGATCAGCCGTTTAAAGCGGCGCGACAGCACCTCTTTCATCATGCCAAAATCATCACCAGGGGTGAGGCTATCGCCTTGAATATTGAACTTGCGATAGCTGTTCTTTTGAAACCCTTCAGGTCCAGACACGATCATCGCCCCAACGGCAAAGGCACCCTGAATATGCGAGTTGTCGTAAACCTCGATACGTTTGGGCGGACCGGACAGGTCAAAGGCCTCTGCCAGTCCTTTCAGCAATTTACCCTGAGTGGCGCTTTCCGCCATTTTTCGAGCTAGGCTTTCTTTGGCGTTACGCATGGCGGCAATAACAAGTTCGCGTTTTTCACCCTTTTGCGGAACAAGCAAATCAACCTTTCGGCCCAGCTTTTCGCCGAGCAGATTCTGCATCAAATCTGCATTTTCGATGTCATGGGACAGGATAACTTGGCGTGCGGGTTCTTTAGTTGCGTAAAATTGTCCAAGAAAAGCTTCGAGCACCTCTTCATGGGTCATATCTCCGCTCACTCTTGGATAAAAATCACGATTGCCCCAATTCTGATGCGCCCGGATGAAAAACACCTGCACACAGGCCTGACCAGAGCCGAGGTGAAGGGCGACTATATCCGCTTCGCTTACCGTTCTGGGATTGATGCCTTGGGTCGTCTGGACCTGTGTCAATGCACGAATGCGGTCACGAATGGCAGCCGCTCGTTCAAATTCCATACCTTCGGCAGCCTGTGCCATGTCTTTGGCAAGCTTTTCTTGAATTTCAGTGGATTTACCTGACAAAAATCGTTCTGCATCCTTTACAGAGGCAGCATAATCCCTTTCGGAAATCTTACCCACACAGGGTCCGCTGCAGCGTTTGATCTGATATTGGAGACAGGGACGCGAGCGGCTATCAAACATGGAGTCCGAACAATTGCGCAACATAAAGACCCTTTGCAGCTGTGACAGGGTTCTGTTCACTGCCCCTGCACTGGCAAAGGGACCATAATAGGCGCCTTTTTCCTTTTTGGCACCACGGTGTTTTTTGATCTGGGGAAAGGCATGGGCGCCTGTGACCAAAATATTTGGGAAGGATTTATCATCACGCAATAACACATTGTAATGTGGCTTGAGCTGTTTGATGAGATTTTGTTCCAGAAGAAGCGCTTCGGTTTCCGTATTGGTGGTCAAAAACATCATCGAAGCGGTTTCAGAAATCATCCGCTCAATGCGCGCACTGTGCCCACCCTGTCTGGCGTAGTTTGAAACGCGCGCCTTCAGGTTGCGCGCCTTTCCCACATAGAGCACCCGTGCTTTTTCATCAAGCATCCGGTATACACCCGGCGATGTGTCCAAGGTCGATAGATACTTTTGGATGAGATCGTAACCTGTTTCTGCCATCAGATTATCTTAAGCTATAGCCCCGTACCAGACGTTAATGATTCTCTATGCCCTGCAATGTAATCTTTCCAAATTCAAGTCAAAACCTTTCCACCGTTCCTGTGGATAACTTTGAGGATAAGCTATGAAATTTCCAAATTTCTCTTGAATTTTCAGCCCTTATTCGGATTGCACAAAAATTAGGCAAAATTTTAACTATTTGAAATAAAACATTATTTTTTATTTAAACCTACAAATATCTGAAATAAAACAAAAAAAATGACATCAATTTAACGAGTGTTACTGAAAGTGCACAACTCATCGTCCCCGTTACCGATACCTATTCTACGCCAAGTACATCTGGCGTCTGCCAAGCGAGGTGTTGGCCCCCGTCTACGCACAATAATTGCCCTGTAACCGCAGGGGCGTATATGAAATATCCCACTGCCGCCGTTATATCTTCTACGTTTGCCCCGCGTTGCAAAATGGTATTTGAACGCTGGCTTGAAAAATGATGATCTGATTGGCGACGGCCCTGAAGTGTCGGTCCCGGACCAATGGCGTTCACCCTTATTTGCGGGGCCAGCCCTTGTGCAGAAATCGTTGTCAAAGCCCACAGACCCATTTTTGCAATAGAATAGGTCGAAAATTCAGGCGTAAGTTTTCTGACACGCTGATCCACGATATTGATGATTAGGGACGAAGCGACCGGTTCACCATTTGCGTCCGAACCTGCCGGCAGAGCCTGTTCTGCAAACGCCTGAGTCAGAACAAACGGGGCCCTGAGGTTGCTTTCCATGTGGCGATCCCAATTTTCTCGGGTCGCCGTTTTGATCGTATCATATTCGAAGATGGAGGCATTATTGACCAAAAGCGTTAAAGGACCACCCAAGGCCTCTGACGCGCGCGGCACTAAGGACATCGCGTCAGTTTCATTCAACATGTCCGCCTCAAGCATCTGCGCAACGCGCCCTTTGGCGCGGATCTCTTTCACGACGCTGAGCGCTTCGTTCTTTGAGCTATGGTAGTGCACGGCCACATCATAGCCGCGCCCAGCCAGATACAGGGCAATTTCACGTCCAATGCGCCTTGCAGCGCCTGTCACCAATGCACGCATGGGGACCTCTTATATTCTACGCCAGTATAAAATGCACATAGCTCAGATAAAGAGCTGTCAAGGCCACCCCCCAAAGGCGCGTCAAATGCACCTTATAAAGCACAAAGGGGATCAACACCAACGAAGAGGCCAACATCACCCAAAGATCAAAGCGCAGGAACATCGGCGCTACGGCAACATAATCCACCATTGCAGTGACTCCAATGATGCCCAAGAGGTTGAAAATGTTCGACCCAATCACATTACCAAGCGCCACATCAGCCTGCTTGCGAAAGGCGCTCGCAACCGTTGTCGCCAGTTCTGGCAATGACGTACCGACAGCTATGAGCGTCAAACCGATCACCGCATCACTGATCCCGAACCGATACGCTATTTCAGACGCATTATCGACCAAAAGATCCGCCCCTAAGGGGAGGCCAGCGAGGCCCAAAATCAGAAATACGGCAATTTTCCACGTAGCAATATCAGGATCGGCCTCTTCCAATTCAGAGGCACTATCCCCATTACACAAATCCCCTTCGCTACGATGTCCTTGCGCGTCTGTGAAATTTTTCCACAGATAATATGCCAAAAACGCTAAAAGCACCCCGCCCTGCCAAAGCCCAAACCCCCCTGTGAAGGCAAGTCCAATAAAAACGGCTGTGGCGAAAAGCATAAAGAAGTAAGACGCGCGGGTATCACATTTTGACGTATCAAGGGCGAACAACATCGCCGGAACTCCGAGCACCAGCAATATATTGGCGATGTTCGAGCCGACAACATTGCCGACTGCAATACCTGAGGCACCACTAAGTGTGGCATTCAATGAAATCAGTAGCTCCGGCGCAGAGGTCCCAAAAGCGACAATCGTCAAACTTATGATCATCGCCGGTATGCCAAGTCGAAGGCTTAAGTTCACCGCGCCCTTAACAAGCATATCACCGGCCAAAAGCAAAATGACCAGCCCAACGCCACTGAATGCCCAGTTTAACATGGAGTTCTATTGTCCTTCACATTGACAGTCAGAGCGCCCAATTTTAAACCGACCGCATTTTTCACATCGCTTCGTGCGAGAAATTATTCTGCCCGGAAGGCGCAGGCGGCCAAACATCGCCAGGATGGCCATCCCCACCAGAAATAACAAAACAATTTTTGATATCATCTCATAGTCCAAATCTCGCAAATGCGATTTTTTCTTCTGCAAGCAAAGCAGCGTCCCCCAGCACCCGCGCCCCGAACCTTGAGGCCCAGCTTTTCTTTGGACCATAGGTTTTCACGCGCACCTTATCGCCAAAACGGGCCTTTAAAACCACATCCAAATGACCGAGCTGATCGACCAAACCCAATTCGATGGCTTTCTGTCCAGTCCAGAACGCCCCTGTGAAAAGATCTTCGTTCTGGCTTAATTTTGCACCTCTGCGGTTACTGACATGGAGTTTAAACGTCTTGTGCACCTCTTCAAGCATCGACTTTAGACGCTCAACGTCCTCTGTCTTTTCCGGCTGAAAGGGATCAAGCGTCGATTTTGACGTTCCCGCCGTGTAAACACGGCGTTCCACACCATAGCGCGCAATAAGATCATGCAAACCAAATCCCGCAGAAATCACACCGATTGAGCCAACAATGGAATTCGCATCGACAAATATTTCATCTGCCGCAACCGCAATCCAATATCCACCAGATGCAGCCACGTCTTCGACAAAGGCTAAAACAGGTATATTTTTTTCTTCGGCAAGCCGACGGATCCGCGCCGCAATAAGAGAAGATTGTACAGGTGAGCCGCCCGGTGAATTGATCACCAATGCTACAGCCGAGGGATTGCCTTTTTCGAAGGCTCTTTCGATGACCGGCGCAAATGTTTGATCATTGATTTGCCCACGCGCACCATTTGAGATCATGCCTGACAGGCGCAGGACAGACACAGTTTTTCGTTCTTTTCTGAATGGAATTTTGAGTTTCATGATCTCCATGTAAATACCCCGCCTTCAACAAACAAGACGGCGGATCACGCCAAAGCTTAAATATTTCCAGTTATTTCGAATAAGTCACAGTTGTATCAGGATATTTCACCGCGTTGATCGCGGCAGCGGCGCGTTTTGGGTCCAGTCAAAACTACCTTCGTCGCGCTCGCGAACTGTGGTTTTCCAACCCTGACTTACCGTACGGGATCTGAAATTCAAACCTTCAGGCGAATGCCGCGCGATACCGTCAAAAAGCGTTGCAAGACGTTGAGTTTGCATGATGCCGGTTTGTTCAATCGCCTGATTTATGACAAGCTTTTGCATGGCAAGCTGATTGATCGGCACACTCGTAAGACGCGCTGCCATTGCTTCGACGGCATCATCAAGCTCAGCAGCCGGAACTGCCTTAAGGATAAGCCCTATATCTTCCGCTTCTCGCCCAGATATTTTGTCCCCTGTAAACATCATACGTTTAGCTTTTTCTGCACCCAACCGGTAGACCCACATTGCCGTCGTCGGGCACCCCCAAACACGGGCCGGCATGTATCCGATTTCTGCATCCTCTGCCATAAAGGTCATATCGGCGCAAAGCGCTATGTCAGACCCCCCTGCAACGGCAAAACCATGCACCTTGCACAGGACCGGTTTCATAGCACGCCAAAGGGACATGAAATGTTGGGTATTCGCCCACATGAAGCGATAGTCAAGCATCGCATCCCAAGGCATATCCTGAACACCGCGATTTGGACCTTCTGTTTCGGCAAAAGACTTTAAGTCATATCCGGCACAAAATGCTGATCCTGCTCCAGACAAGACAATAACATGCACGTCTGGGTCGGCATCGGCACACTGCACAGCCTCCTCAATCGCCTGAGGCATTTCAAGATCAATCGCGTTCATAACCTCCGGTCGATTAAGGATGATGCGGGCAATGCGTCCATCCTTTTCATAAAGCACATTTGGCATTAATTTTCCCCAGCCTTTATGATCCTCTGACGGTGTCGATCATGATCTGAACATTTTCAGGATCTGCATCAGGAGTAATTCCATGTCCAAGGTTGAAAATATGTGGACCCTTTGACAGTGCCGCAACGACATGACGCGTTTCATCGATGAGAGCCTGACCTCCGCTCACCATATGCGATGACTTCAAATTCCCTTGAACACATCCATGAATTTGAACATGCTCAGCAACCCATTCGGGGCTAACTGAATTATCAACGGCAACACAATCTGCGCCCGTTGCCTTCGCAAAGCCGATATAATTGTTTCCAGCTTCGCGCGGAAACGCAATAATGGGCACATCCGGATATCGCGCCTTGAGCGCTGCGATAATTTGTTTTGCCGGTGTCAGCGCAAAATCATGAAAATCCTGCCCCTCTAATGAACCCGCCCAGCTGTCAAAAAGTTTGACCACTTCGGCCCCAGCTTCAATCTGCTGGGCTAAATATTCAACCGTCGACCGCGTGAGCCGGTCTATAATTTTCTCAAACAGAGCTCTGTTTTCAGCCTTCAAAGCATGGGCTGGCCCCTGATCGGGCGTCCCACGTCCTGCGATCATATAGGTTGCCACTGTCCATGGCGCACCTGCAAACCCTATAAGTGTAGTTTCTTTGGGCAATTCACGCGACAAAATGCGCACCGTTTCATAAATCGGCGCCAAAGTGTCATGAATATCATCTATGCCTTTGAGAGTTGTAAATTCTTCTTCCCGCGTGATTGTGGACAATCGCGGGCCTTCACCGGTTTCAAACCATAAATCCGCACCAAGCGCCTGTGGCAAAAGCAAAATATCAGCAAACAAAATGGCTGCATCAAATCCATAGCGTCGAATGGGTTGCAGCGTAACTTCGGCAGCAAGATCACTGTTGTAACACAGCGACAAAAAATCCCCTGCCTCCGCCCGTGTCGCGCGATATTCAGGAAGATATCGCCCCGCCTGCCGCATCATCCAAATGGGAGGTGTTTGGAGAGTTTCACCGGCAAGGGCCCTTAATATTTTTTTTGTTTCCACTATTCATCACCTTTTGTTTGCCCATTGGTCGCCACCTTTGAGTGTAAAGTCAAGCATCCAGTCTTGTCAGGCACGCTTTACACGACTAAACCAGTGGTATGAAACTTACTTTGCCCTCTCCTGATGTGCCACTCAAAATTGGCACCCGCGGTTCACCGCTTGCATTGGCGCAAGCCTATGAAACCCGCCAACGGCTTTGTCAGGCCTTTGATCTCGACGAAAGCGCCTTTGAAATTATTGTGATCAAGACAACTGGCGATAAGGTGCTTGACCGCCCGTTGAAGGAAATTGGTGGAAAGGGGTTGTTCACCCGCGAAATCGAAGAAGACATGTTGTCCGGAAAAATCGATATCGCCGTTCATTCCATGAAAGACATGCCGGTGCTGCAACCTGTCGGATTGCTCCTTGATACTTACCTTCCCCGCGAGGACGTGCGCGACGCTTTTGTGTCTCATTCATTTGAGGGTATTTCTGAATTACCGGCCGGGACACTGGTGGGCACATCATCGCTGCGCCGCAAAGCGCAATTGCAAAACAAACGTCCCGACCTCACCGTAGTGGAATTTCGCGGCAATGTTCAAACACGCCTGAAAAAGCTCGAAGATGGGGTGGCAAGTTGCACATTTCTGGCAATGGCGGGGCTAAACCGCCTGGATATGACCCATGTCGCAAAATCTGCTGTGGCGGTTGAGGATATGCTGCCCGCCGTGGCCCAAGGGGCAATTGGCATTGAGCGGCGGGAAAATGATCTTAATACCGCAGGCCTGCTGGAGGCCATTCATGACATCCCAACGGGTCAACGTCTAAGCGCGGAACGTGCCTTTCTCAAAGAATTGGACGGGTCCTGCGAAACCCCCATCGCGGGGCTGGCTGAATTACAGGGGGGGCAGATCCACCTGCGCGGCGAAGTCCTTCGCCCAGACGGATCAGAGGCCATAAACGATCATGTCACCGCCCCTATCGAAGACGCCGCCATCCTTGGTCAAGAGCTGGCGAAAAAACTACTGTCCGAAGCCGGCGAGGGATTTTTTGACTGGCGGGAATAAATCTCTAAAATCTCGCAGGCACCATTGTGTCATCGAAAAGGGCCCCTCTGGGCCCTTTTGTTTTTTTATCAGTTTTCAGTTACTTCATCGGCATCTTTGGCGGCACCGTTCAATTTACCGATATCTTTCAATATGCCAGAAACACCATCTTCCATCGAAAGCGCGAGCTCATCCCCGAGTTTTTTCAAGGCAGGCAACTGCACCGCCATGCCCATGATTGAGTCCAGAGCCTGATTTACCACGGGTTTGTCAGCACCCGGTATACCATTGCCAAAATTACCACCGGTCAATCCTGTCACCTGATGTATTTTGATAGAATCAATTTTTTGCGCTGGTTTGACAATTTCTGCGATAATTGCAGGCAGTGCTTCAAGCTTCGCAAGATTGACCTTCATGTCCACCACCCTTGAGGAAAGCACATTATCCGCCTCAACAAGAGCACGACGGCCTTCGGCCTCGGCCAAAAGAACCAGCTTTTTCGCCTCTGACGTTATAATGATCGCATCAGCGTCCGCTTGCGCTTTCTCTCGCGTTGCAGCCGCGCGGTCTGCAGCGGCGTCTTTTTCCGCTGTTGCGGCAAGCCTGATTTGAGTGGCCTCGCGCTCCGCCTCTTTGGAAGCTTCAATCAGGGCGATATGCTTTTCCCTTTCTGCGACTGCAATTTCGCGGGCCGTATGGACAGACTCCGCCGCCTTGGTCGCCTCGGCGCGTGCGGAATCTGCGGAAGCACGCGCACGACTTTCTTCCTCGGATTTCTGCGCAATCACGATCTGGCGTTCCTGCTCTGCAACTTCCAATTCCCGTGATTTTGCAATTTCAGCAGCGCGAATATTCTGTTCGCGCGACACCCGTGCGATTTCCCTTTCTTTGAGCGCCGCTTCCTGTTTTCGCGCAATCTCTGCTTCTTGATCCGCTTCCAAGGTGCGCAATTCCTGAATCTGAGCGATGCGCGCTTGTTCTTCTTCTTTTTCGATGTTGAGGCGGAGCCGTTCTGCCTCCATCGCGGCGCGCCTCACAGCAACATCTGCCTGAGCTTCGATTTCAGCGCGTTCTTTTTTGGATTGCGCAATGACTTCGGCCAATTTGCGCATACCTACGGCGTTAAAAGCATTGTTTTCGTCCAAGGCTTCAAATGGTGTCTGGTCCAATGCCGTAAGCGACACAGATTCTAATTCCAGACCGTTTTTCAAAAGATCGCTTGAGACGGCATTTTGCACCTCTTGCACAAAGTCAGAGCGGTTTTCATGCAACTCATCCATCGTCATTCGTGCCGCGACGGAGCGCAAACCATCGACAAGTTTACCTTCAATCATTTCTCGAAGCTGATCCACAAAAAATGTTCGATTGCCCAAGGTCTGCGCAGCACGCGCTATGCCTTCTTCTGTGGCGTTCACGGACACATAGAATTCAACCCCCACGTCCACCCGCATTCGATCTTTGGTAATCAAAGCCCCATCGCCATTACGGCGCACCTCAAGGCGCAGGGTTTTCATATTTATGGGGCTGCATTCGTGCAAAAGTGGCAGGATAATCGCACCCCCGTCGATGATTACCCTTTTTCCCCCAGCACCCGTTTTCACCAACGCCGTTTCACGCGTTGCGCGTTTATAGAGTTTTGCAATCGTTAACCCTACTAAAATCAAGAAAACGGCAAAGCTTCCCAATATGATGAAAAATGATCCCATCACCATTACTTTTCTCCTTTATTTTAAATATTAACTGAGTGGCACCAGTTTATAGGTTTTGGTGCGGTGATCCCTCAGCACGAGCACGTCTGTGCCTTGGGAAATTTCCGTGTCTTTTTGCAGCGGCTCTGCGCGCAAAAAATGCATGTTGCCAAATCCGTCCTGAACATGGACCTCGGCGGGTTTTCCGAATGCGGCTGTTCCTTGGGAAATGATCCCGCGACGTCTGCTTAGGCTGGTTTCGCTGAGCGCGGCAGTTTCTGTTTTGGGCAGAATACCGGCAAAGCTGCGCGCGAAAGAGCGCGCACTCAAAAGTCCAACAAACAGGCTCACCAATCCGACAAGCATAAGGTTTCCGCTTTGACCCCAAAAAGAAATCAGCAGCGATTGCACCAACATCCCAGTCGCACCAAAACCAAGCAGAAAAGCGGCCAACCAAATCATAAATGGCGCCTCCCCGAAGCCTATGACAGACATGAGAGAAGTCTGTGCCACCGCGTCCAAGTCCACCCCCTCAACGCAATCCAATTCGAGGTCTGCGAAATCAACCGTGTCATAGGCACCTTCAAGTGCCTCCAAATCCAACTCAAGGCCATCCACATCGGCAAATCCGATTTCACTATCCCCAATTGACACGCCAAGAAGGGCCAACACCGCCTCAAGCGCGGCAAGGGTCACCATAAAACCAAGCGCCAAGGAAAAGGGCATAAATGGATCACTCAAAAACCAGTTCACTGCATCCTCATTAAATGTATTCAATCGTATACATGGTTACAAAATACAACAAAACAACCCCATAAGGTATAATAATTTTACATATTTATACTTTAGAGGGAATAACTTTTTGAGGATTCAAGATATTATTAGGATCAAGTGTTGCCTTGATTTGGCACATCACCTGCATTGCAACTTGGTTTTTCCGGCGGGTCATTGAGGGCAGTTTGCTTAGCCCAATACCGTGTTCTGCGGAAAAGCTGCCACCAAGGGACAGCACCAATTCTTCGACCTCTTCTACGATATTGGAATGGACCTGCGCATCTTCGCTTGCAGGCCAAACGGTGTAATGGATATTCCCATCCCCCAGATGCGCCACGCTCACCGCTTTTCCCCCCGGATCAATGGTTTGTAATCTCTGCTCCATTTCAGAAACGAAAGCACTCACCCGATCCAGCGGAACAGCAATATCATTGGCCACAATGGGGCGGCGGGTGATGGTCACCTCTGCGGCGGCTTCGCGCCTTTCCCACATCTCTTGGCGTTGCGCTTCATTTTGCGCCACAACGGCGTCCAGTACGGCACCGCCTTCGTATTCCTCTGCCAGAACCTCTTCAAGCAGTTCGGTCAATTTGGTCTTTCCGGTCGCATCTGTATCACACATGGCCCCCATGGTTGACCCAAGATCCACCATGATATTCGTCTCATAGCGCACCTCAAAGGGGGCTTTTTTCGCTGGAAAATGCGCACAAAACGCATCGATATAGGCCCCCGGCATATATTCAAATGCCTGAACTGATCCGTCTGTGGCAGACTGCAGGCGGTTTAGAATATGAAGCGCTTCGTCCAACGAGGCTGTGGCGAGCATGGCTGTGGCCTCTGCCTTGGGCTTGGGGGATAATTTCAATACGGCGGCCGTGATAATGCCAAGCGTTCCTTCGGCCCCGATCACCAGATGTTTGAGGTTATACCCTGAATTATCTTTGTGCAGTTCGGACATGATGTCCATGATTTCTCCCGTAGGCAAAACCACCTCAAGCCCGAGGCAAAGATCACGGGTATTGCCATATTTGAGCACATTTGATCCCCCCGCATTCGTGGACAACATGCCCCCAATCATTGCAGAGCCGCGCGCGCCAAAGGTCATCGGAAAGATCAGATCATGGTCATCCACCGCCGCATGCAAGCTTGATAAAACAACTCCAGCTTCGACGACTGCAATGCGCGACGAATTGCGGATTTCCCGTATCCTGTTCATCCTCTCAAGCGATAGAACAATGCTTCCTTCGGCATAGGTTCCACCGGCAAGGCCGGTATTTCCGCTCATCGGGACAACGGAGAGCTTTTCTCGATTGGCCAGCTTTAAGATCTCTGAAACCTCTGAGGTATTGGCAGGGCGTACCACGGCAAGGGGGGAAAACTGATACACTCCGGTCCAGTCGGATCCGTATTTTCCACCTTTTATTTCGGAAAACACATGGGACGGGCCAGTAATTTGGCCGAGTTTGTCAATCAAGTCCACAAAGGATCCCTTTCTCTGATGATCGGATCTTTTGCAGAGATTAGACCCATTTTGCCAAGGGCGGCAAGCTCATCAATACGGCATTGGCATCATGGCCCGTGGTGAGGCCGAATTTGGTCCCCCGATCGTAGACAAGGTTATATTCCGCATAAAGACCCCTGTGCTGTAATTGGGCGTCTTTATCGGCGTCATTCCAATCCTGTTTCAGACGTTTTTCAACCAAAGGGACAAAGGCCGGAAGAAAGGCGCGCCCAATATCCTTGGTCAGATCAAAGTCTTTATCCCAATCTCCGGTGCAGCGGTCATCCATAAAAATCCCCCCCACACCACGCGCGCGGTTGCGGTGTGGAATATAGAAATATTCATCTGCCCAGTCTTTGAGTGTGGCATAAAGCCCCTCTTCATGGGGGGTAAGGTACTCTTTGAGCGTTTCATGAAAATGCGCTGTGTCTTCGTCATATTCGAGACAGGGGTTCAGGTCCGTACCCCCGCCAAACCACCAGGCATGAGGCGTCCAGAACATGCGTGTGTTCATATGGACGGCCGGACAATGCGGATTTTGCATATGGGCGACAAGAGATATGCCGCTTGCCCAGAAACGGGGATCCTCTTTCATGCCCGGTATGCCTTTGCGCGCAGCCATTGCGTTCTGCGCCTGTGCGCCTAAGGTTCCAAATACCGTGGATACATTGACCCCGACCTTTTCAAAGACCCGCCCACCACGCATGACGCTCATGAGCCCGCCCCCTGCGTTCTCGCCGCTGTCTGAATGACGTTTGGTTGGGGTGACTTCGAATTGTCCTATTGGACGATCTGCAAAAGGACCATCCCTATGTTCGTTCTCTAATGTTTCAAATGCGCGCACAATTTCATCACGCAGAGACATAAACCAACTGCTGGCCTGATCTTTCTGGGTTTCTGAAATTTCGGTCATTTTATGTCCTTTAACTTATAAAGTCCCATCGCGCAGAAAGCCATCTCTGTGGCAAATTTGTCAATATTAAATTACAAATTTGTCAGCCTTAGTGAACAGGTGCGGACACTGGATCAATTAAGGTGCGCCCGCCATCAATCGTCACGATTTGCCCTGTCACAAATCCTGCGCTTTCAGAGGCCAAATACTGCACGGTTTCAGCCACTTCTGAGGCACGCGCGACCCTGCCTAAGGGCGTATGTTTTTCAATGTCAGCGCGGAAATCTCCGTGATCTTTCAAGGCCTGCTGCAAACTTGCAGACATCACAGACCCGACAGACACTCCATTGACCCGTATACGATGGAGCGCCAAGGTCACTGCCATTGTCCGCGTCATCTGATCCATAGCCGCACTGGAAATAGAGTAGCCCATCAGTGAAGGTGTTGCGCGCCGCCCCGCAATAGATGACAGGTTGATGATCGCTCCCGCCTGCCCGTCACCCTGCCCTTCGGACTGTTTGATCATGCGGTTGGCCACCAATTGTGACAAGCGAAGGCTGGTCAAAACGTTTTGCTCCAGTGCCGTTTCAACAGATTTATCTTCAACATCCAAAAAATCTGATGGTAAAACCTGTCGAGATGCATTCACCAGAATATCGACCCTATCAAAGGCATCAAGTGTTGCAGAAAGCAAATTTGCAAGCGTGAGCCTTTCGCGCAAATCACCGGCAAAATAAGGTTGCGCTGTATCGTCGCCATCACCACCAAATTCTTTGGCCAATCCTGCCTCGTCCATGTCAGCATGCATCACATTTGCGCCTGCCTGAGCAAGATGGCGGGCAATAGCCAGTCCGATGCCATTTGCGGCACCTGTGACAATCGCTGTTTTTCCATCAACTGAAAATGACATATAAGCCCCCGATTTTTTTGAACCCTGTACCAGTTACAAACGAGTGTTGCGCGGCCCCGATGCCAAAAGTACCTTGAACCGTTTATCTCCCGCAATAGCACGAAAATCAACAAACAGCTGCGACAGAGTTTCTTCATATGGCAAATGGCGGTTGGCCACCATCCAAAGCTTGCCCTTTTTCTTTAAAATACCGGCAGCTTTGCGGATAAAGGCTTTGCCAAGATCAGGCTCACCTTTGCGTCCTTCGTGAAACGGGGGATTCATGACCACATGATCATATGACTTCTGGGCTTCCCATGAATCAATGCCCTGCCAAAATACTTGGGCGCGTGTGTCATCACAATTGAGCCGAGCGCAGGACGCAGCAGCATGATCTGCTTCAACAAGGTCGATTGAGGACACTGGGTGCTCCGACAGAAGGTGATGACTGAGATACCCCCATCCTGCACCCAAATCAGCAATATGTCCTGACAACGGTTCAAGCGCATCGGCAAGAAAAGCAGAACCAGGATCTATATGTTCAGCTGAAAAAATCCCCGCCTGTGTTTTAAACCCGTTTTCTATCTCACGCAGGGAAGATGCATCCCATAGGGCAAACTGACCAGTTGCATGAAACCAAAACAAACGGCCATGCGCGGCAGAAACGACACCCATAAGCGGCGTAATGGCTTTAACCGCTTTCATCAAACTTTCAATCCCTTGGGTCTTTGCCCCGTCCACATAAATAATACCGTCCGGTGCGAGCTGGCATGCCCAATTCACAAGATGGCGTGCAAGTTGTTTGGAACGCGGAACATGGACCACAGCCGCATCAAACTGTCCTTTAATCGTTGGACCGCCCTCAAACCCTTGCGCAGTCAACCGTGCGACGGTCGGGAAAAACCTATGCACAAACGCCTGAGCATCTGCCGGAAATGCATCCATATCGCTCCCATCTTCAGGAAAGAGATGAACGCAACTTTGGTAATCCGCGACTTGCATGCCAGTTCGTTGAGCGTGGTTTAACCTTGCACGAAACATGTGACCGCCTTTGACAGGATAAAAGGCTGAAAGCTACTCTTTTTCCATTGTACACACCAAAGGATGCTGGTGTTTTCGAGAAAAATCCATGACCTGAGACACTTTGGTTTCTGCAATCTCATGGCTAAAGACCCCGACGACAGCCAGCCCTTTTTTATGCACGGTAAGCATAATTTCAAAGGCCTGTGAATGGTTCATACCGAAAAAACGTTCCAGCACGATAACCACAAATTCCATGGGCGTGTAATCATCGTTCAGCAACAGAACTTTGTAAAGCGGCGGCCGTTTAGTTTTAGGACGTGTTTCTACGACGATGTCCAGTGATGGATCATCTTTGTTTGATGACATATGATTTGGTATCCATGACATTATTGTCGCGACGCTCAATTACACTCAGTCGTTGAAGTATATATAACCTGCAGGAGTGATGAAAACCCCCTCATTCATGTAATAATAGCAGCGATTGCAAAAAATCCAATTCCACAAGTGAATCTAAAGAAATCATGCCGCGCAAACCGCTATGCCATCTCAGTCAAAAAATTGACATCCCCCAACCAATGGCTGATTTAGTACCCGATCGAATAACGCCACCTATATATGCCAATTTTCCTATCCATTTTTGACAAATTTTCCTTAAAATTGAACACTTTATTCCGAATCAGAAGTGTGATACACATTCTGTAAATATAAAATAGGCCGAAAAATCGGCGACTGAGGCAGATAAGGACAGTCTTCATGAGGAGACAGCAAAAAAGGTCGATTTCGATCTGGCTGTGGGTATGTGTTGGTTTCTGGATGGGCGTTGTTGTTCCGCTCAGCGCAATTTCGGCACCCTATGCAGATATGGTTATGGACGCACGCACAGGCAAAGTGTTGTCATCTGAGAATGCTGACACTCGGCTTCATCCCGCTTCACTGACAAAAATGATGACGCTGTACATCGCGTTCGAAGCGATTGAAAACGGTGAAATTTCCGCAAATAAAAAAGTGCGAATTTCGCGCAAGGCCGCTTCTGAACCACCATCAAAACTCGGCTTGCGGGAAGGTCAGCGGATAGAATTGCGATATCTCATTCGTGCAGCAGCCGTGAAATCTGCCAATGATGCTGCCACCGCGATTGGAGAAGCTATCGAAGGATCAGAGGCCGCTTTTGCCCGCAGGATGAACCGGACCGCCAAAGCGCTGGGAATGACAAGGACAACCTTTAAAAACGCACATGGCCTTACTGAAAAAGGCCATTTGTCCACAGCACGAGATATGACGATTTTGGGTCGTCATCTTTTTTACGATTATCCCGACTACTATCATCTCTTTTCGCGCGTCAATATTGATGTGGGGTCACGTGTCGTTCCTAACACGAACCGGCGTTTTTTGAATAACTTCAAAGGCGCAGATGGGATTAAAACCGGATATACGAATGCTGCAGGCTTTAACCTTGTAGCCTCTGCAGAGCGGGGAAATGAACGTATTATTGCAACTGTTTTCGGGGGACGATCTACGAAAACGCGCAACGATCAAGTGGCAAAACTGCTTAACTACGGGTTTAAAAAAGCGCCAAGCAAGGCAACTATTATCAAGCCCAATAAGCCAAATTATGCCTCGGCAAACAAAATAATAAACACAAAACTGGCTGTCAGCACGAGCTTAAGGCCCAAGGCAAGGCCAAACGATAAATCAGTACAAACCGATACAAAACTTGCTGCGCTAGACTTGAAGACAGACCTAGCAGTAGCCTTGACGCTTGCCCATCTTAACACCACGCCCGTTTTGAGCGACCAAAATGAACCGCTAAGCACCGCTGAAGAAAAAATCATCGATGCGACCCTAGAACCCAAATCTTTGATGCCCGAAGTTGTGACGCGTATTTCAGCTTCAGGCGGACGAGATTGGGCAATAAACGTTGGTCTTTTCACAACACAGTATGCCGCAGAAAAGATGTTGCTCAAGACAGCTCTTGCCGAAATGTCAACGCTTGACGGCTCCCTTCGCAAAGTGGTTAACAGCAAAAAAGGCTTTGAAGCAAATTTTGTAGGTCTCAGCGAGGAAGCGGCAGAACGGGCCTGTCAGAGATTGCTGGCCAAAAACGTCGAATGCGAAACACTCGGCCCAAGCTGAAGCAGCAATTTAACTGGAAATTGACACCCTAAGTATCCAGAGCAGCGTGCATCAATTTGCGCGTGTAGTCATTTTGGGGTGCCTCAAAAATGCGATCAACTGGGCCCTCTTCGACAATATCTCCATCTTTCATCACCAAAACGTAATGAGACATGGCACGCACAACTTTCAAATCATGGCTGATAAACAAATAAGCAAGCCCATATTTTTTTTGTAGATCCCGCAATAGATCAACAATCTGCACCTGCACTGTCATATCCAAGGCTGACGTCGGTTCATCCAGCACGACAAATTTTGGACGCAACACCATGGCACGCGCAATTGCAATCCGTTGTCTTTGACCACCGGAAAATTCATGTGGGTAGCGATGCATCATTGTGGGATCCAAACCCACTTCGACCAAAATATCTCGCACGAGCTCTTCATGTTGCTGTCCGGCAGGCGCGCCATGTACCTCAAGGCCTTCGGCAATGATCTGCGCACATGTCATTCGTGGGGACAGGGACCCGTAGGGATCCTGAAACACGATCTGCATGTCTGAGCGCAAAGACCGCAGGTCCTTTGTGCGCAGTCTATTGAGATCACGGCCCTCAAAGCTTATTTTTCCTTTCGAAGAAATCAGCCGCATCATTGCCATAGCCAATGTGGATTTGCCGGATCCGCTTTCTCCAACGATCCCGACAGTTTCGCCGGCTCGGATTCTGAGTGTTGCATCGTTGACCGCTTTTAAATGTCCTACTGTCCGCTTCAAAAAACCGCGCTGTATGGGAAACCAAACTTTGGCATGTTCTGTTTCAGCAACAACAGGTGAATCCGGTGATATTGGCTCTGGGGCGCCTGTCGAATGCGCATTCAACAGCTTTTGAGTATAGGGGTGGCGCGGGTTATAGAAAATTTCTGAGGTCACACCGGTTTCCACGATCAGGCCATTTTGCATGACACAGACCCGATCTGCAATTTGCCCAACAATGCCCAGATCGTGTGTGATAAAAAGCATGCTCATGCCTTCGTCACGTTTCAGATCGTCTAGAAGGTCCAATATCTGAGCTTGAATTGTCACATCCAGCGCGGTTGTCGGTTCATCGGCGACCAGCAGTTTTGGACCATTGGCCAGCGCCATCGCAATCATCACCCGCTGGCGTTGCCCCCCTGACAATTGATGGGGATAGGCGTTTAACCTGTCTTTTGCATTGCTTATTCCGACCCTCTCAAGGAGGTGAATCACACGCTGTTTTGCCTTTTCCCCCACCAGTCCCTGATGCAGCGCGAGGGATTCCATCAATTGTTTTTCAATCGTATGAAGCGGGTTAAGCGATGTCATCGGCTCCTGAAAAATAAAGCTGATGTCGTTGCCCCGCACAGCCTGAAGGCTCTGCTCAGAGGCGCCAATGATTTCGCGGCCTTCATAAAGTACTGATCCGCCCACCTCTGCATTGGCACTTAAGAGAGAAACAGTGCTTAACGCAGTCACCGATTTTCCCGAGCCGCTTTCACCAACCAGTGCGACCACTTCTCCGCGCCCCACGTCAAAGGACACACCTTTGACGGCGTCAATTTTTGATCCATCCTGAGAAAATTTAACCCAAAGATCACGGACCTCCAACACCGTCATTGAAACGTCTTCCTCGGATCAAAGGCGTCCCGCACCCCTTCAAAAATAAAAACAAGTAAGGCCAGCATGATCGCAAATGTGAAAAACGCACTGAAACCTAACCAAGGTGCTTGCAGGTTCTGTTTGGCCTGCAAGGTGAGTTCCCCGAGTGAGGGCGCAGAGGAAGGCAAGCCGAAACCCAGAAAATCAAGGCTCGCTAAAGCACCGATGGTGCCTGTTACGATAAAGGGCAAAAACGTCAGTGTTGCCACCATTGCATTGGGCAGCATATGTCGAAACATGATTTTCCAATTGCTTACGCCCAGCGCACGCGCAGCGCGAACGTATTCGAGGTTGCGCGCACGTAAAAATTCCGCCCGAACCAACCCCACAAGCCCGACCCAGCCGAACAAAACAGTGAGAAAGACCAGCAACCAAAAACTGCGCCCCAAAATCGCAAACATAATGATGATCACATAGAGCGATGGTACCCCGCCCCAGATCTCAATGAAGCGTTGAAACAAAAGATCCGTGAGCCCCCCAAAGAAGCCCTGCACGGCTCCAGCGATTATGCCAATGATGCTCGACAGGGTCGTAACAATGATGGTGAACACGATGGACAAACGAAATCCATATATGATCCGCGCCAAGACATCGCGTTTCGTGTCATCAGTACCCAATAAATTCTGTCCGTTGGGTGGCAATGGCGCAGCACCTGGACGTTCCACCGAGGTGTCATACGAATATGGGATCAAAGGCCACAAGGCCCAACCCTTATAAAAATCTTCAACGCTCGTATCAAAAGATTTTGCTTGGATGTCTTCTATAACTTTTTCTGGTTCATCAAAACATATCTCAAGTCCACCACTTTTGATCAGGCATTGGACCACCGGATCGCTATAGACCGCTTCGGTTTTGAAATCTCCGCCAAAAGTGGTTTCAGGATAGAAATTGAAAATCGGTGAGTAATATTCGCCACGATAATTAACAAGGATCGGCTTGTCGTTTGCGATCAGCTCGGCAAACATCGAGAGAACAAAAAACACACCAAAAATAACCAGCGACCAATAAGCCCGTCGATTTGCACGAAAATTGCGCCAGCGGCGTTGATTGAGGGGGGACAGCGTGATCATCCTTCGCGCCTTTCAAAATCAATGCGCGGATCGACAAATACATACATAAGATCCGACAGGATCCCAACCACAAGCCCCATCAGACCAAAGACAAACAAAGTTCCAAATATGACCGGATAATCCCGAGCAACGGCGGCCTCAAACCCCATTCGCCCCAATCCATCAAGCGAAAAAATCGTTTCAATGATGAGCGAACTTCCAAAGAACACGCCAATAAAGACGCTTGGGAATCCAGCGATCACAATCAACATTCCGTTGCGAAATACATGCCCATAAAGAACGCGGCGTTCACTCAGACCTTTGGCGCGCGCCGTAATAACATACTGCTTTTGGATTTCATCCAGAAAACTGTTTTTCGTTAAAAGAGTGAGCGTAGCAAAAGCCGAAATCGTCGACGCAATGACAGGCAAAGCAATGTGCCAGAAGTAATCGGCGATCTTTGCGCCAAGGGATAATTCGGCAAAGTTCTCTGAAACGAGGCCACGTAAAGGAAAAATCTGATAATATGATCCACCGGCAAAGAGCACCAACAGCAAAATTGCAAAAAGAAAGCCGGGGATCGCATAGGCAACGATGATGACCGAACTTGTCAAAGTGTCAAACCGTGTCCCATCGCGCACGGCCTTTCGAATGCCGAGCGGAATAGAAACGATATACGCGATCAGCGTCGACCAAAGCCCCAATGAGATGGACACCGGCATTTTTTCGATCACCAAATCCACCACGCTTATCGAACGGAAATAGCTTTCGCCAAAATCAAACCGCAGATAGTTCCACATCATCTGTAAAAACCGCTCAAGTGGAGGTTTGTCAAAACCGAACTCTTTTTCCAGCTCTGCAATGAATTCAGGGGGCAATCCGCGTGCGCCAACATAATCATCACGTGCCTCGCCACCCCCGGCAGAATCATCCCCCGTCCCAGCAAAGCTTTCAAAGACGTCACCCTGCCCTTCAAGATTGGCAATGATCTGCTCAATTGGCCCACCCGGCACAAATTGCACCAGAGCGAAATTTATCACCAAAATGCCAAACAAGGTCGGGATGACCAGCAATAACCGCCGCGCGATATATGCGCCCATGATGTCTTTACCTCAATACGCCCGCATCTTTCAAAGCTTTGGCTTTGTCGGCGTTGTACCACCAATAATCTAGCTCTCCGAGGGAAAAGGGCGCGATGGTTTCGGGGTGTTCATACATATCCCAATAGGCAACCCTGTGGGTCGCATTATACCACTGTGGCACCCAGAACCGATAAGCGCGCAGCGCCCGATCAAGAGCCCTTACGCTGATTTTCAGTGTCTCTTTGTCGGTTGCATTCACAACGTGTGAGATCAATGCATCAATGCCTTCGGATTTTATACCCATGGAATTAAACACAGATTCATCGGCAGTTTCAGACCCAAAATATTGCTTCAATCCTGATCCTGGTTCCATGCTCATCGGAAACTGGTCGGTTATGACATCAAAGTCATAGTTACGCGTACGATCCGTGTATTGGGCAGGGTCCACACGGTTGTAAGTGGCATCAATCCCCGCCGCTTTCAGGTTTTCCACAAACGGAAGGACCACACGATCAAAGGCAGGGCTTCTTTCCAACAATTCGATCTTGAGCGTTTCGCCCGCCGCATTTCTACGCAAGCCATCGTCGCCAACAATCCAACCGGCCTCTTCCAAAAGGGCTGAGGCCGCACGTAGGTTTTTACGATCTGTGGCCCGCATGCCGGATGTCACGCCCATGACGACTTCATCTGTCAGAATACCTTCAGGCAGTTTGTCAGCAAGCGGGGTGAGCAAAGCAAGTTCTTCTGGCGTTGGTATACCTGTCGCCGCAAATTCCGAGTTCTCCCAAAAAGAGTGGACGCGCGCATATTGGCCGTAAAATAGTGATTCATTTGCCCATTCAAAGTTGAAAAGATGTGCGATAGCTTCTCTGACCTTCATATCTTGAAACTGCGGACGACGCAGGTTCATCACAAAACTTTGACCCGTTGCAATGCCGCCATCTGGCAAAGTTTTCTTAACCACATGCCCGTCATTGAGTGCGGGAAAATCATATCCCGTGGCCCAGGTTTTGGATGAATTTTCGAGTTTAAAGGTGTAAGCGCCAGACTTAAATCCTTCGAAGGCAGCGTTTCCATCGGCAAAATATTCGATACGAATGAAATCAAAATTTCCCCGCCCGCGATTTATCGGGAGATCATTTCCCCAATAATCTGGGTTTCGCTTGTATTTGATCCAGCGGTTCACTTCATATGAGTCCAGCACATATTGACCAGATCCGATTGCAGGTTCCATCCGGCTCTCATCCAACCCTGCACCTGTTTTTTCAAACCACGCTTTGGATTTTATCGGAAATCCTCCAACCATGGGTATACGGTCCCGCAGAGGGGCATCTTCTTTGAACGTATACTTGATGCGTAGTGGCCCTAGAACCTCTGCGCCTTCAACGATTTGCGCCAGTACGGCTTTATAACTGGGCAGTCCGTCTTTCAGAAACAATTCATAGGTGAATTTAGCATCCTCTGAAGTAACGGGAGCCCCATCAGAAAACCTTGCCTCAGGGCGGATGTCAAAAATCACCCAAGACAGATCCTCAGGGTATTCCAAGCCATTGGCCAACAGGCCATAGATTGCGCCGATTTCATCTGCAGTCCCAGACATCAGGCTTTCAAAGGCAGCAGAAGCCAATGCGCCGGATGTTCCTTTGCGTGAATATGGGTTCATAGAGTCAAATGTCCCAAATCCCCATGTAGAGATTTCCCCACCTTTCGGCGCATCAGGGTTAACGTAATCAAGATGTTGAAAATCCGCCGGATATTTCAAATCACCGAAAAATGAATACCCATGACTTTTGATTATCTTTTCTTCGCCTTGCGCAAGCGTCGCAGAAAAGAGGGCAAGAATAAGAAAACCAAAGCCCAAAACAAGCAATTTTAAGCTGTCTGCCATGCGCGCAGTTCGAGCGGTTGAATGTGCTGGCATAGATTTCACGGCGAATTCTCCCTGATAGGTTCCATACTTATATATAGTGTACGAAGTGCATCTGGCTACGTTCAAGATAAAACTAAAATAAACGCAACAAAAACCCTGCCTCCACAGGAAGCAGGGCGATAATCATAGCTGTTTTGTCGTCTATCAATTCAATGACTGAAGATAGGCAATCACGTTTGCACGATCCTCAGGGTTCTTAAGACCCGCAAAGCCCATTTTTGTCCCAGGCGCATAAGCTTTTGGATTTTCCAAGAACCCGTTGAGCGCGTCAACAGTCCAGACGTCTGCGACCTGAACCAACGCACCGGAATATCCGTAGCCCTCAGCAGCGCTCACCGCCCGATCAACGATTTTGTAGAGATGTGGCCCGGTTCCATTACTGCCGTCTTCCAGCTTGTGACATGCTTTGCATTTGCCGAAAACTTTGGCGCCCTTATCTGCATCCGCAGAGTCCAGAAGCGCAATGAAATCCACCGTTTCCACGACCTCTTCCTCAGCCTCAGTATCTTCTTCCACTATAATTTCATACCCGGCTGCATGGTCTTCTCCATGTCCTCCGCCCCCGTGGTACAGCGCTTCTGCCGCCCAACTGCCCAAAAGAAAAACCAACAAGGCCCCGCAGAAGGATCCAACGATTTTGGTGAGCGTCATAGTATCAAGCATCGCCTGATCTCCGTCTAAATTCATCTCCGCGCTGTTTACCCGCTTCCTATTAGATTATGCAAGGTGTAGAACCCGCGACGAAACGACCAGAAATGCAAAAAAGGGGTAATAAATGACCAATCGAATTGCCTTTCAGGGTGCTTTGGGCGCTTATTCAGACGAAGCATGCAGGTCGGCACGCCCGAATATGGATCCGTTGCCCTGCCAGAATTTTGAACAAATGATCGATGCAGTGCGTGATGGACGCGCAGATTTGGCTATGGTCCCAGTGGAAAACTCCACGTATGGGCGGGTTGCTGACATTCACAGGCTTTTGCCCGAATCAGGGCTTCATATTGTCGACGAAGCCTTTACCCGTGTGCGCATCAGTCTTATGGCAAATCCCGGCACAAAACTTGAGGATGTAAAAAGTGTTCGCGCCCATCTGGTGCTTTTGCCTCAAGCGCGCCGTTTTCTCGAACAACACAACATAGAGGCTGTAAGCGCCGCAGATAGCGCAGGTGCCGCAGAAGAGCTTGCTAAATCGCCCAATCCCCAATCTGGTGTTCTGGCCAGCGCAATTGCCGCCGATATTTACGGGCTGGATATTCTGGCGCAAGACATCGAAGACAATGTTCATAACACCACAAGGTTCTTGATCATGTCGCGCACACCAGATGATTCCCGGCGTGGGCAGGGAAAAATGATGACGACGATTGTCTTTCAGGTCCGCAACATCCCTGCAGCACTTTACAAAGCAATGGGTGGCTTTGCCACGAATGGCGTCAATATGCTCAAACTGGAAAGTTATATGCTGGGCGGTTCTTTCACCGCCACGCAGTTTTATGCCGACATCGAAGGCCATCCCGAAGATGCGCACGTCAAACGTGCTTTTGAAGAATTGGAATATTTTTCAAACAGCCTCAAAATCCTTGGCGTTTATCCTGCCGATCCCTATCGGGACTGACAGAATACATCAGGCATTTTGCACGATCATATTTGTGATCTGCGACAAGCGGGACTGGTAACGGCGATTGGCCTTTGAACGCGTTAATTTCAGTGATTGCACCAAAAGCCGCGCGGCCAGCGTTTTGGCTTCCAGAACTGATGTGGCAATCAGTCTGGTTTGGTTGACCGATAATGCTGAAAGATCAAGTAAAACGCGTATGTTCATCGATGCATTCACGACGTAGAAAGACACGGAATGACCTTGTTCAAATTCGACAAGCTCTATCAGCGCCGTTCTTTGGCGACCGCGCAGTTTAAATGAACAATTCCATTTCAATCCAGACATAGACACAAGCGAACCTTGACGTGACACCGACACTCCTCGCCGAATCGCTTGTCTCTCAAAACTTTCAAAGTTTGACAAACGATCAAAAAGTTCGAACTGTGGTATATCCAAATCTTGGTTCGCAGAGAATTTCATAACTTTTCTCTTTTTTCTTGTGTTATATACTTAAGTAATAGGCCTCACGACAGGGTATCCGCAAGCCAATGTTTCAATAAAAATTGCGCTATAGAACCAAAGCGTGCTGGTTTTATCGCACCGTCTTTATCATTGAATGCATCTACAAGATCTGTTTTTGAAATCCACAGCGCGTCTTCAAGTTCTGCCGGATCAAGGATGATATCCGTGCTGAGTGCTTCTCCGTGACATCCAAACATCAAAGAATTTGGAAACGCCCAAGGCTGAGACGCAAGGTAGGAGACCGCTCCAACCTTAATACCGCTTTCTTCAAAGACTTCGCGGCGAACTGCTGCTTCAAGCGTTTCTCCCGGTTCGATGAACCCAGCCAAAAGAGAATACATTCGTTCCGGCCAATGAGGAGAGCGCCCCAAAAGAACGTTAGGTCCTTGGGTGATCAACATGATCACGACAGGATCTGTGCGCGGGAAATGGGAGGCGCTGCAAGATGGACATTTCCTTTGCCAGCCAGACATAGTTATCTCTGAAGCCGCCCCGCAACGCGAACAGAATTTATGCGAATTATGCCAGTGGAAAAGTGCCTTTGCAGATGCAGATAGCTCAGCATCTCTAGGAGACAGGATCGCCATCTGACCACGCAGCTCACAAAAAGACGCATTTGGGAAATCTGGGTGTATTTGTTCAGTGGGATCATAAAAAACTGTCGGATCGGGATGCTGATCCTCTTCAGGTGTCCAGTGCGAGATATCAAAAGCAAAGACTTTATCGGCTCCATCAAGCCCCAAAAAAGCCCAGCGCCCATGCGAAAATTCTGGATGACCGACGTCCACCCGAAGTAATCTGGGGGTTTCGCTTTTTTCGACCAGCACTTTGCCGCGCCAGAAAACGATGGCCTGATCACCAATTTCCGGGCGCCCCTCTGCCTGACCGCGCAGAGCCCCAGCCCTGTTAAGTCCAGAACCGCCAAAAGTAACTGTTTCTGCAAGTTTCATGTGCAGCCTTTCCAATTTTCATCCGTATGACACGCCAGCGACTGCAGGACAATCTATCATTCCCGCCAACCCTTGCAGAATCCATGTGTAAGACGTAAGTAACCCCCGAGAGGTTGGCGCGGGCAGGCGCCTCGCCAACCCGGTCAGATCCGGAAGGAAGCAGCCGTAACGAGCCCCGCTTGGGTCGTTGTCCAGCCTCTCACTTTTCCCAAATCTAATCGAACGACCCTGCGGCCCATGCTTTCTGCGCAGATGTTTCGACCGCGCAGGGACGCACCTCACGTAGGCGCTCTAACGCCCATTCGACAGGCTCTCCTGCTTCGCGCATCAAACGCAAAAACGCCATTCCTGAACGACCGCAGCCGCCGTAGCAATGGGTTAAAACACGCCCGCCGACCTCTAAAATAGCATGGGCCTGGTTTGAAATCTCTGTCCAATCCTGCAGCTCTCCCGCAGGCGCACCATAATCTTCTACCGGAAAATGTGCCCAATTGATTTTCTGGTTTCGCAAATCCTCTGGAAACTGCAAAACCCCAGCACGTTCCAATTCTCCCAAAGTAGTGAGGGTAATTACAAGATTTGGTTTCCAATCCAAAATAGCCTTTAAATCGGCTTGATAAGTTGAAAAGCGGCCAGGAAGTGGGCAGATCCCAATATGACCCGATCCTACCAAAAGTTCTGAGATAGAAAACATCAAAATGGTCTTTCTTGCGTTTCGTGATTGAGAGTGAGGCGGTTTCCGGTATACAAAGTTTTTGTTACCGTGAGACCAACCGTCCCTCAAGAGGTCATATGTCAGAGAACGCAACAGGTTACCAAGTCCTTGCCCGCAAATACCGCCCCGAAACTTTTGCGGATCTTGTGGGGCAAGATGCGATGGTGCGCACACTGCGAAATGCATTTGAAGCGGATCGGATCGCCCAAGCCTTTATCATGACCGGCATTCGGGGGACGGGAAAAACCACGACCGCGCGTATCATCGCCAAAGGTATGAATTGCATCGGGCCTGACGGGACAGGCGGCCCAACAACCGATCCCTGCGGGAAATGCGGAAACTGTGTCGCTATCATGGAGGGGCGTCACGTCGATGTTATGGAAATGGACGCCGCCAGCCGCACCGGCGTGGATGATATCCGAGAAATCATCGAAAGCGTACACTACCGCGCGGCATCTGCCCGCTATAAGATCTACATTATCGACGAAGTCCATATGCTGTCGACCAATGCCTTCAATGCGCTTTTAAAAACGCTCGAAGAACCGCCAGCACATGTGAAATTTATTTTTGCCACAACAGAGATTCGCAAAGTCCCCGTCACTGTTCTGTCTCGCTGTCAGCGCTTTGATCTTCGACGCATCGAACCCGAAGTAATGATCGCACTCTTGAAAAAAATTGCAACGGCTGAAACTGCCTCCATCACCGACGAAGCGCTCGCCCTGATCACGCGTGCCGCCGAAGGGTCCGCACGTGATGCGCAATCACTGCTGGATCAGGCAATCAGCCACGGTGCGGGCGAAACCACCGTGGATCAGGTGCGCGCCATGCTCGGTCTTGCCGATCGCGGACGCGTTATGGATCTTTTTGACATGATTATGCGGGGTGATGCGTCAGGCGCGTTGGGAGAATTGGGAGCGCAGTATTCTGATGGCGCAGATCCTTTGGCCGTTTTGCGCGATCTTGCGGAAATCACGCATTGGGTATCTGTGGTGAAAATTACCCCAGATGCCGCGGATGACCCGACCATTTCGCCGGATGATCGCATTCGTGGACAAGGGTTTGCAGAAAATCTTCCCATGCGCGTTCTAACAAGAACTTGGCAAATGCTGCTCAAAGCTTTGGAAGAGGTCGCCAATGCACCAAATGCGATGATGGCAGCAGAAATGGCCGTGATCCGCCTTACACATGTTGCAGACCTGCCTACGCCAGATGAGTTGATCAAAAAACTTCAAGACACTCCAGCGCCGCCACCAACGCAGGCTAGGATGGCACCAAAGATTGGGACGAATGGGCCGCGTGGGTCAAGGCCGGATGGTGGACCCTCAATGAGCACAGCGATGCCATCTTCTACAACAGCTGGCGGGTCCACAGACGTGAGAGGCGCTGGCACAAATACAGCATTGGCGCTCTCTTCAGCACATGCCCTGCAGCGATTTCCCAGCTTTGATCATGTTTTGATGTTGATCCGAGACCAGCGGGAAATCAAATTGCTTCTGGATGTGGAAAATCATCTGCAACTGGCAAAATACAGTCCAGGCCGGATCGAATTCGAACCAACCCCTGATGCCCCCCCTGATCTTGCCCAGCGTCTCGGCAGCCGTCTTCAGACGTTGACCGGTGTCCGTTGGGCCGTGAGTCTCGTGAGTTCGGGAGGTGCCCCAAGCCTTCGCGCACAACAGGCGGCCAAAGACGAAGCGTTAAAAAATGACGCAAAAACCCATCCGCTTGTTCAGGCCATTTTTGACGCCTTTCCAAAAGCAGAAATTTCAAACATAAAAACGCCTCAAACCATTGCCAATGAAGCTGAGGCCGCAGCGCTCCCTGAAGTCGAAGACGAATGGGACCCGTTTGAACAGGACTGAACACAGACGTCATCTTTAAAGTCTGCTGACGCCAGATAAGATCACAAATATTCTTTAATCCTGAGACGGTTTTATTTGGATGTTTTCCAAACCAATAATCTTGGAAATTTGTGGTCCGAAATGCCGATGGTCATCAGACGGCGCCCCGTTACATATGTTTCAATTCGCTCAGAACGGCCTCTACCGGTTCATAAAAACTGTAACAAGATTTTCCATTTGCCTTGGATTGGTAAAGAGCCTGATCCGCTTCTCTTAGAAAATTCTCTGCGCTGTTGTTGAGACGATCTGCCGTAATCGTTGTAATGCCAATGCTTGCAGAAATATGACAAACCTGATTGTCGAAAAATATTGGTTTTTGCATTTCCACTATGATACGTTCCGACAAAATCGATAAGCGCCGTCTGTCCTTCAAATTCGCAAAAACAAGTACAAACTCGTCTCCACCCAGTCGGATTACAGCGTCTTCATTGCGCACCACAGTTTGTAGAACTTCTGCAGCTTTCTGAAGGACATGATCGCCTGCAGCGTGCCCCAAAGTGTCATTCACATTTTTGAAGCGATCAAGATCAAGTTGCATGAGCGAAAAACTGACGCGTGAAGAAATCAAGCGGGACAAGATAACTTCGAGGGCACGGCGATTTTGTAGTCCTGTCAGGGCATCAGAGTAAGCCTGCTCTTCAGCCATTACCTTAGCCCCTTGAAGCCGATGGGTTAAGTCACGTGACGCTTTTCTAATCGCGGCTTTTGCTTCCAAAAGGTAAAGCATTTCGATCGCCAGATCGCTCGGCGCGAAATCATTATATGTCAGGTTAAAATATTGCACCGCTGATTGCAGACCGATGCCTAGAGAACAATTCAAGATTATCCCTCCCTCATCGGCTTTCGCGGCGACAGCTTTTAATCGGTATTCCTCCGCAAAGTTCAGTGCCAGCAACAGCTTTTTACCCTCCAGTGGCAAAATCTGTTCGGTTTTGACAATGCCGTAGGGCCGTTCAACTGAATAAAAATCAAAAAAATGTTTACCCACCGGATTTTCAGATTTGATGAGCTTTGCCATACTCGGCCCCAAATGGCGTATACAACCCGTGGCCGACAGACTGATATGAAACGGGCATAAGATATCGTATGGGGTCTGCGTCACAATCATATTCCTAAGCCAGCGAAAATTTGCGTCCTTCAGTAAAATGATGCTGGATCAGCTCAAGCACCAGATAAGCACTGCCGCCTTCGGGGGGCGATACATTGATGAACACCAAGGCGCCGTAATCATCAGCAAGACTGTGCAATATACCAGCCATGACATGTTCAAAACCCGGCCAGGATTGATCGACACGGACCGAAACGCTGTTTTGGTTGATACGCTCTACAGACAGTTGTGGTAAGTTAAGATCTTTAAGCGCAATCTCGGAACGTTCGTTCAACTCATCAAGAGAAAAAATAAATTCCACAAAATTTGCCCCTCCAAATCGCAATAACCTCCTCAAGGCTTCTCCGTTGCGCTGAGACACAAGAAATGTTCCTATATCCTCCATAATATCTGCTGATGTTTTAGACCGCGCTTCCGCGAGCCAGTCTATCAAGCGAAACGTCAAAGCGTGCTCATATTCGAGCAACGGTTCAAAGGTAAACTCTCCATTTAAATGGCGGCGCGTAAAGCTATTCCAAAACCGTTTACCATAGGTGTCGATCGCAAAGTTTTCGATCGCCTTATTGATTAATCCCAACATGCTATGTCCCCCGACAGGTCTGTCCTGACGGAGAAGTTTTAACCAAAGGTTAAAGTTAAAATTGTGTTGAATTGCGTGTCTAGGGTTAGAAGTCTGTCGGGGCGCCACCTTCTGATTTGCGTTTGGCCACAAAGGTAGCAAGTTCTTCTCTGATTGCCTCATCCATCGGTGGGGCTTTAAATTCTTCCATAATTTGAAGATAAATCTTGTGCGCACGTTCAGCCGTCCATATGCCGCCGGCAACTTCCCAAGCTTCATAGTTGCGCCAATCAGACAGGAAGGGTTGGTAAAATGCTGTTTCGTAGCGGTCCTGCGTGTGTTGGATGCCAAAGAAATGCCCGTCATTGCCGACTGCCTTTATCGCCTCAATCGCAATATCATCCGGGGTGGTCGCAAATGTTGCAGGCTCCATATATCTCTGGATCTGTTGAAGCATTTCGCAATCCATGATGAATTTTTCCGGGCTCGCGATCAGCCCCCCTTCGAGCCAGCCAGCCGCATGGTAAACCAGATGGGTCCCCGATTGCACTGCAGACCACAGGCTGTTTGAGGTTTCCCACATCGCCTGACCATCGGGTACGTTAGCAGCGCAGACACCAGATGCCCGCATCGGAAGTTTATAAAAACGTGCCATTTGCCCTGTCATTTGGGTGGCGCGCATATATTCGGGTGTGCCAAAGGCAGGAGCCCCCGATTTCATATCCACATTAGAGGTAAACGTGCCGATCGCACAGGCGGCGCCAGGCCGTATCCATTGCGCCAATGCGACAGCACAGAGCCCCTCTGCCAAAGACTGCGCCACAGCCCCTGCCATGGTCACAGGCGCCATGGCGCCTGCCAAAGTAAACGGAGTCACAACAAGCCCCTGATTTCGCCGCGCCAGACGCATCCAGCCATCAAGCATCGGCTGATCATGTTTTAGGGGCGAGGTAGAATTAATGTTTGTGTACATTTTTGGACTGGCTTCGAATTCTTCATGGCTGTGACCACCAGCAATACGGACCATTTCCATAACGTCTTCGACCCGTTCTTTGCCCAAGGAATAGGCATGCGCCACTTTGTCTGTGAGCGTCAGCTTGTCATAAAGGACGTCAAGATGCCGGATGCTTGGATGAATATCCACCGGCTCAACAGGATATCCGCCCACGAAATGAATACAGTTGAAATATTGCGACAATTTCAAAAAGTTCTGACACATTTCCCGAGTGCCTGACATCTTTTTGCGGGTTCCGTAATCCCAATAACTTGGCGGCGAAGACACATTCCCGAATAAGATATATTTTCCGCCAACTGTGATTTGGCGGTCCGGATTGCGTGGGGTCAAGGTCCATGTCTCAGGCGCTTTTGAAAGCATTTCCATTATAAAATCGCGCCCCATGCGCACAATATCCCCGTCAACGCTGCATCCGGCTGCTTTGAAAATGTGACGGGCTTCGTCGTTCAGAATGGCGATGCCGATATCCTCCAGAATACACATAGCACCTTCATGGATCGCGTTTATGCCGTCTTCACTTAGCGGCTCTGTCGGTTTGTCCAGATTGATGGGAAACCGCCATGGCATCTGATCAATGGCGCGGTTGCCCCGTCGTTGGGTGTTTCCGGCGCGGCCTCCGCCCCGTCGTCTTTTTCCTGTTTCTTCCGCCATTGTGCCTTGCTCCTGTCTTCCATACTCACCAAAGGCTGAGTACCGGCGCAAATCCTGTCGAAATGCGACCGTTTTGGTCGCATCCTTTGGATAAATTATGCCCTGCCAGCAGGTTTAAAACGAATTTCGTTATGAAACCGCTTCTCCAATTTCAGATTACATCGTGGTCTCAAAGGAAGAATGAAAAGTTCTTTGAGTCTTAACGAATCAAACTATCCAGATAGGCCGGGATGTGGGAAATATCTGGAAAAACAACATCGGCCATAGAACTCAGGTCCTCTTTTCGGGCAGGACCAGTCAAAACCCCAATAGTTCTCATCCCGGCATGCCGCCCCGCCATAAGATCGTGAAGGCTATCGCCCACCATTGCAACTTCTGATGCCGGCAGATCCACCGCTTTGGCAAAAGCCAACAAAGGCCCGGGTGCTGGTTTTGCGCCAAATCCGCTGTCGTATCCGGCAACAAAATCAAAGTCCTTTTTAGGGTTCAGCCCCCCACGGGTCAATTGGGCCAAGGCATTGGCTTCACTGTCATTGGTCATCACACCAATTTTTAATCCCCGCAGACGCAGGGTGGCCAAATATGCCCTGAGAGGTGTGACTTCGGCCAAGGGAAGGTCATTTACCTGTTCGTTCAAAAACACTTCGAGCGGGTCAATCGACCAATGCGGCAAGGCGGAAACAAGATGTTCCGCCACCTCATGGGTCGTGCCGGCGATCACCACGCTTTTGGATTTTATTTTTTGGCTTTTTAGATCAAATTCGATGGAATCCGCCAATCTTTGCAGAAGCGTGGCGTCACCATTTGACAGTTTCTCAAGGATAACATTGCACCAAGTATCCCAAGTTTCAGAATAGCGAAAAAGTGTTCCGTCTTTGTCGAACAAGAGCCCCCTTATCAGCATTTCAGGCGCGCTCCTCTGTCAAAAGCCCTATGTCCAATGCAATGTCTCCGCACCTGGTAATGCAGATCGCACCGCGTGTAATTTATGTGGGTCAAACCCGACCGCATCGCAAAAGTCGATCACCCATTGATCTTCCATCAGGATGAAGTCGAGCACCGACATTAACAATGAGGGATCTTCGATACCTGCTTTCAAATTTTCAACGCTGGTTCCTGTTGAGCCCAAGAAAACCGGCAATAATTCGTCGTTTCCCACCAACCATCCTAAGGCTTGGATTGTAAGGGTTTGTGCTGCCTCTGGGGACACGGCGATATTCTCCTCAATTGGAAACCAATTATTAAGACAAATCTATAAAATTGTATTCAATCTTTAACAAGCTGGCTGATCGAGCACAAATGTCGGGAACAATTTTGATTGTAGATGCCGTTGCGACCAACCGGTTATCGCTGCGTATGCGACTTAACAAAGCGCGATATACTGTGCAGGCCGTCCATTCGATCCAAGAAGCACTTCTTTCTCAACAGGCAGGCTCATGGGATGCGGTGATCTTGAGCGTGGAAACACCAAAAGATATTTTTTCGTTAAGCGCTTTGGTGGAAAAAACTTCTGCACCGGTGCTTGCGCTGACCCAAAAGGAGTCAGCGGGGTTTCGGATGCTGGCGCTCAAGGCCGGGGTCGAGGATGTTTTATTAAAAAGTGGCAGCATAGATTATCTTTTGGCACGTCTGCGCTGCCTCATCCGGATGCGCCATACGAGGCTTGAGCTTAATGTGAGAGAAGACACAAACCGCGCCCTCGGGTTCAAAGAACCCGCTTTGGCCTTTCAGGCAAAACGCAGAGCAGCTCTATTAGTATCAGAAACCCGAATTGGACAGGCTTTGATCGAAAAGCTCGCTACCGTCAGCGTTTTTGATGTCAGCGTCCTGTCGGAAGAAGATTTGTTTTCAAACGACATCAAACTGAAACAATTTTCCTGCTTTATCATATGCCAATCTGACCTTGATCCCCGCCGCGCGGCCAATCTTTTGCTCGATTTACGCTCAAGCAGCGACGGGCGTCACGCAGCTATTTTGATTGCAACCACACAGGGCGATATGAACAATGCCGTGGAGGCATTGGATATGGGGGCCAATGATATTCTGTTTGACCAGTATGACCGCTCTGAAATCATTCAAAGGTTGTCACGTCAAATTGACCAGACAGAGATTGACAATCGCCTGCGTGCAACCATGCGGGCAGGTCTTGACGCCGCCGTAAAGGATCCGCTGACTGGGCTTTATAACCGACGATATGCAATTACCCATCTGCGTCATCAATTTGAAAAAGCTCTTCTCAATGGGAATGATTTGTCTATCGTTATGATTGATCTCGATCATTTCAAACGCATCAATGACGCCTTTGGACATGCCGTTGGAGACATGGTGCTCTGTGCTGTTGGCGATATTTTGAAATCCGCTTTGCGGGCATCTGATCTTTTGGCACGTTTGGGCGGCGAAGAATTCGTGGTTATCCTTCCCGACACACATCAAAAAGCAGCCATTCAGATCGCGCAACGCTTGTGCAGGCTCATAGAAAATATCCACCTTGAAGCGATGCCAAACCGAGTGACTGCCAGTATTGGAGTCAGTGCTTTGGCCAAACAAGACGATTATTTTTCTCAAAGTGACGCATATGAAAATTTGCTTATGCGAGCCGATAAAGCACTTTACGCCGCCAAAAGAGGTGGACGAAATCAGGTTTCAGAATATTCTGAAACCGCCGCCTGATCCGAAAATACACCAAATTTCCCTGAAATTGCGAAAATCGCCCATGTGGATGGCTTGAAGATTGTTGCATTTGGCGCGATGGTCAGCGCATTGCGCAAGACTGGGAGGAGGAAAAAGTGGGATATTCCGCGATTTACCAAAGTTGGGAATCAGATCCTGAGGGATTCTGGATGGAGGCTGCAAACGCCATCGACTGGATCAAACCCCCCAGTTTTGCGCTCAACAGCTCTCAGGCGCCTCTATTTGAATGGTTTACTGATGCAGAGGTCAATACCTGTTACAACGCATTGGACCGCCATGTCAAAAGCGGTCGCGCGGATCAAACAGCGATCATTTACGACAGCCCAATCACAGGAACCAAGCAGCATATTTCCTATCAAACTCTGTTGGAGCAAACCGCAAAATTGGCGGGCGCCCTAGGCGCCAGCGGCATCACCAAAGGGGATCGGGTCATCATCTATATGCCGATGATACCTCAGACTATTGTTGCCATGCTAGCCTGCGCGCGTATTGGGGCCATCCATTCAGTTGTCTTTGGTGGATTTGCCGCCAACGAATTGGCCGTGCGTATTGATGATGCCAGCCCCAAAGCCATTCTTTCCGCGTCTTGCGGGATAGAGCCCGGTCGCGTAATCGCTTATAAACCTTTGGTCGATGCCGCAATTGAACTGGCTACACATAAACCCGACACTGTAGTGGTCTACCAGCGCGAACAGCTTACGGCAGAGCTTCAAGAGGGGCGGGATTTTGACTGGGATGCGTTTCAAAATGGTGCTGTACCCGCACCCTGCGTTCCCGTAGAAGGCAATCATCCCGCCTATATCCTTTACACCTCAGGAACAACCGGAGCGCCAAAGGGTGTTATCCGCCCCACTGCGGGCCATCTTGTGGCGCTGCACTGGTCGATGAAAAATATCTATAATGTTGATCCGGGAGAGGTGTTTTGGGCCGCGTCTGATCTGGGATGGGTCGTCGGGCATAGTTACATCTGCTATGGACCCTTGATCCATGGCAATACCTCCATTCTATTCGAAGGAAAACCAGTAGGAACCCCCGATGCCGGAACCTTTTGGCGAGTCATCTCTGAACACAATGTGCGCAGCTTCTTCACCGCCCCCACTGCATTTCGCGCCATAAAACGCGAAGATCCAGAGGGAAAATTCAAGGCAAAATATGATCTCAACTGCCTCAGGGTGTTGTATCTTGCCGGCGAACGTGCCGATCCTGACACAATTCATTGGGCAAAGAACCTTTTGAACGTCCCTGTCATCGATCATTGGTGGCAAACGGAAACAGGGTGGACCATTGCCGGCAATCCAATGGGCATTGAACCCCTGCCCGTTAAAATCGGTAGTCCGTCTGTTGCGATGCCCGGCTATGATATACAGATACTGGATGAAACTGGAAACCCATTGCCGCCTAATACCCTTGGAGCGATCGCAGTAAAACTCCCCCTGCCTCCGGGTACCTTTCCATCGCTTTGGAACGCCGAGGAACGGTTTTTGAAATCTTACCTCAACACCTACCCCGGATATTATGAAACGGGCGATGCTGGCCTAATGGATGAAGACGGATACCTTTATGTGATGTCGCGGACGGATGATGTGATTAACGTAGCCGGACACCGTCTGTCTACTGGCGCCATGGAAGAGGTGCTTGCAAACCATCCTGACGTGGCCGAATGCGCCGTCATCGGGGTGAGCGATGCGTTAAAAGGGCAACTTCCTGTTGGATTTTTATGCCTCACCAAAGGGGTTAATCGCCCCCATCAGGAAATTGTCAGCGAATGTGTTCAGATGATGCGAGACACAATGGGGCCCGTTGCAGCCTTTAAATCGGCCGCGGTGATTGACAGGCTTCCTAAAACCCGTTCCGGCAAAATCCTGCGCGCAACGATGGCAAAAATCGCCGATGGCGAGCCGTTTAAAATGCCCGCCACCATAGACGATCCTGTGATTTTGGACGAAATCAAGATCGCCTTACAATCGTTAGGATATGCACAGGAATAAACCGGTAGAACCAAAAACAAAGTGCATATTCGAGTTAAAGCTTGCGAAATTCCGAGGGCAGTGTAGCCTTTCTCAGGATGAGAGGGGCAAGGCATGGGTAACCAAAAAATCTGGCGTCTGAACGCCTCAGAACAAGCGGCAGCAATCGCTAAGGGAGACATCACCGCAACAGAGGCCGTGCAGTCATCGATTGATCGGATGCATAGTGTCAATGGGGCATTGAACGCCGTCGTAATGGACCTGTCTCAGCAGGCTTTGGAACGTGCCGAAGCGCTTGATGCCATCCGAGAAAAGGGCGAAACAATCGGCCCACTGCATGGCGTGCCCGTGACCATCAAAATCAACGTCGATCAAAAAGGCTGGGCGACGACAAACGGGATTACCGCGCTCAAAGATTTCATCGCCCATTCGGATGCCCCTGTGGTCAAAAATCTGCAAGATGCGGGTGCCGTGGTGATCGGGCGGACGAATACACCTGAATTTTCCTTTCGTGCAGACACGGACAATCCGCTTCATGGCCGTACGCATAATCCTTGGGGGGATCATATTTCAGCTGGGGGATCGTCTGGTGGAGCCGGGGCCGCGGTGATGGCAGGCGTTGGCGCGCTCGGCCATGGCAATGACATAGGCGGCTCTTTGCGCTTTCCTGCGGCAGCCAATGGGGCTTTTACGGTAAAACCGGGCCTCGGGCGCATACCCGCATGGAATCCTTCGCAAAAAGCAGAGCGCGGGATGCTTGCCCAATCCATGTCGGTTCAGGGGATCATCACACGATCTGCCTTTGATCTGGACCTTGCCATGCCCTCACTGGTGCGGTCCGATCCAAGAGATCCTTTCCATGTGCCCCTTCCCTACCGGATGGAAGATAAACGAACGGATCTTAAAGTCGCCTATTGGCGCGAAACACCGGGATTTGAAACGCATCCAGATGTGTATCGAGCTCTTGATGCGGCCGCAGAGGCCCTACGCGATGCGGGCTATCAAGTCGAAGAAAAAGAACCTCCGCTTCTGGAAGAAACCGCACGGATTGGATATGCGGCACTTATGGGAGAAGTGGCAGAGCTTATGGGGCCTGATGTGCAGGCCGCAGGATCGGAAGGCATCAAAGGTATTTTCGAAGAATATTTCCGCCAATTCATACCACCCAAAGGCACTGACCTATTGAAAGCTATGGCACAGCGGAGCCATTATGCGCGCCAATGGTCCCTGTTCTTGCATGAATACCCGCTATATCTCACCCCGTTTTTACCCCAACCCTATTTCCGGCCCGACCGGGATAAAGAGGGCGCGGAAGGTGTAAGAGAGGCAATAGGTTCCGGGCTTTGGTCCTATTCTATGAACTTCGTGGGCCTGCCCGCGGGGAACCTGCCAACCCGTCTTGCCAATCTTGCAAATGGCCCCCAGCCGATCAATGTGCAAATCATCGGCCAGCGCTGGCGCGAAGACGCCATTGTGGACGCGATGATCGAAATCGAAAAACGCCTTGGCACAATGACCGACGCGCTCTGGTCGCAGATGGGTTAACCTGAAATTTTGGGCGAGGGCAAAACCATGCCTCCATCCTCATCCAAAGGCCAAAACGGGTTATAAGCGATTTCCCAGACATGACCGTCAGGGTCACCATAATAACCCGAATATCCCCCCCAAAAGACCTTTTGGGGCCGTTTTAAAAGGGTGGCCCCAGCATTTAAGGCAACATTGAAAGCCTGATCAACTTCGTCCTGATCGCCATAATTGATGGCCAAGGTCATGGCCCCCGTTCCCAACTGTGCCGTTGGCCGGCCTTGATCCTCTGCCAACGCCACCTTCCCAAACAACCCCAACGCCATAGTATTGAGTTGGAAAAATACGATGGAGTCCTGCGTTTCACGATGTGCTTGCCATCCCAGCGCCTCATAAAACCGCCGCGACACCCCAAGATCAGAAACACCTAACGTGATCAATGTGACCCTTTGAGGTGTCATTTTTCAATAAACCTTCATTTGGTATTATAAAGATACTTATGACACAGAGTTTCGCGCTTTGGTAGTGCTATTTCGCGTTTGTCATAAATTTCCAACGCGGGGGCGCCCTGTGGCGGTAACCTGCACTTGGGCTTCAACAAAGATGTTTCTGTTTTCGACCGTCGCTTTACGGATATCGCGTGATATGTCCAATTCGAAATCTTCTGCCCCTGCGGCATGGGCTGCGGATTGGGCGGATCGGCACAAAGCCTGTTCCAGCGCCAAAAGCGCTTCTTCCTCATCGCCAAAATCCATTACACTATCGCGCAGATGAACGCGGTAATGACCTTCACTTGGGCTCGTGATGGTTCCGCTTGCTCGCATGGTGACGCGCCCCACAACGGCACCTATTGCATTGGCAACCCCTGCATGTTCGGGAAGGATCATGTCACAGTTCAATCGGTGCCCAACGGCGGGATAATACGTAGGGGCTGAGGCGCCAAGACCCACAACAGGAATATTTAGCCCCGTATCTATTTTCAGGATCCCGCGATGCCCCGACAACCCCTTTTGCAATAAAGGATGCGCCGCAAGCATGAAGGGGGAGGCGCCAAACTCAACCTCTTCTTCGCCAAAAGCGGCCTCTAAAAGGGCAATAGTGGTTTGATAGGTCAATTGATCCACAATTCTTTGAGCAAGGTCATTCGCATTCGTGCTCAAAACCACCCCCGCCCCCGTGCGGCGGCGTCCAAACAACAAAAGCGCTTTTTCGGCGGCCTCTTTGTCCCAGACATCCGTGTATCCTAGGACATGGCTCGCATCAGAGGGAGTGAGGGCCGCAATTTGGGCAAGGCCGCGACTGACAAGCCGGGACAGGGCTTGGGATTCCAACCGGTTGGTCAGAACCTGTCCCAAAGGGAGAAACCGATTGGTCAATTTGAGCCAGAGCTGCCTGTCCCGATCTGTAAACCCTGAAGGATCCTCCACTGTGGTCTTGCGTACAAAACGTCCATCATATTCACCAGGCAATGTGGATTTAAGCTGTGCATCAAGCGCATCATGCACAATTTGGGCTTGCTCAATGGCAGCAAGGCTCACGGGCAATACCCGCTTGGGACCAAGAAAGACACCCCCAGCCAAACCTTCCACCTGAAAATGCACTTCACTGTCCCCGCCAAGGCCGGTTGTGCGCATGGCCACGGCCTCGACCATGGTACGATAGGGACCAACTTGTGCCCCCATCGGGTCTATCGCAGGGCGCCCTTTTTTCAAAAGGGCAACATCCGTGGTGGTGCCTCCAATATCTGAGACAAGCGCATCTTCAGCCCCGGTCAGCCACCGTGCACCAACGATTGAGGCTGCAGGTCCGCTTAGAATGGTTTCAATGGGTTTTTCACGCGCTTGATCTTGCGAAATAAGCGCCCCATCGCCGCGCACCACCATTAATGGAGCCTGAATGCTAAGACTTTGCAATTGTTCGCCAGCGCGACGGATCAAGCGGTCAATCATCCCGATCAAGCGCGCGTTCAGCAACGCCGTAAGCGCGCGTTTCGGGCCGTTCAGCTTTGCCGATAATTGATGAGAGGCGCTGACAGGTTTTCCCGTAATCTCTTTGATAATTTCTGCCGTGCGCAGTTCATGCGCGGGGTTTCTTGTGGCAAACTGGCTTGCAACGGCGTAGGCTGACACGCCAGTCAGACCTGTGATCCAAGCACTGAGCGCCGCTTCATCCAAGGGGCAGATTTCGCTGCCAGAATGGCTATGCCCGCCTTTGAGTTCGAGGTATGGATCGCCTTTCAGCGCCTCTGAGAGACCGTTTTTTGCAATATCCCCATTTCGAAAGCCGATATAGACCAATGCGATCCGGTCCCCCTGCCCTTCGACCAGAGCATTGGTGGCCAAGGTCGTGGAAAGCGACGCCATGGCAATCTGCGCCGCTGATATCCCAGACGTCGACAGCACGCTTCGCACCGCGCGCCCGATACCAAGCGCCAAATCTTCACGCGTGGTGAGTGATTTAGCGCTGGCAATGACTTCGCTTTCCTCTCTCAGGATCACAGCATCGGTATAGGTTCCCCCAGTATCGATCCCCAAAAGATAGGTCATTTTTACCTCTTTCATTGTCCCGTCTGGGATAATCGCTGCCCTCAGATATGACCGTTCATTTGCGGCACATTTGATGCCGTTTGTGTTTTCTTTAATGACGGCTCAGTTGACTACATGCCCATATTGCGGCTTCTGCCACAGTGGAGTCATTGTCTTTCGTCAGTGTTTTGGCAACTGGCAAAAGCGCCTTTTGCCCCGAATTCCCAATCGCATAGGCGACGTTTCGGATAAATCTGTCCCTCCCGATACGTTTAATCGGGCTGCCCGAGAATTTCGCCCGAAATGCCGCATCATCTAAACCTGCAAGCGCGGCTAGGTCGGGTGAAAGAAGGTCCGCACGCGCGTGATACCGTGTCTCTTTGGCCGTCTGTGCAAATTTGTTCCAAGGACAGACCGCAAGACAATCATCACAGCCGTAAATCCGATTACCCAGCTTTTGGCGCAAGTCCAGCGGAATCGGGCCTTTGTGTTCGATGGTCAAATAAGAAATGCACTTACGCGCGTCTAATTGATAGGGCCGTGGAAATGCCTCTGTCGGACAAACAGAAAGACAGGCAGAGCAGCTTCCGCAATGATCCGGTTCAGGTGGATCGACAGGTAGTGAAAGCGTTGTAAAAACAGACCCTAAGAAAAACCAGTTGCCAAGTTCCCGGCTGACCAGATTGGTGTGTTTTCCCTGCCATCCAAGTCCCGCCGCCTGAGCAAGGGGCTTTTCCGGAACCGGCGCTGTATCAACAAAGACTTTGACCTCGCCGCCTGCTTCTGCAATCAACCAACGCGCCAGAGACTTCAAACGTTTTTTGATAATGTCGTGGTAATCCTTATTTTGGGCATAGACAGAGATCGACGCCTTTTCTTTTCGCTTTAAGTTCTGCAAAGGATCGTGGTTTGGCCCATAGTTGTGAGCCAGCATAATGACAGATTTTGCATCCGGCCAAAGACGCGAAGGGTCACCGCGCCACTCATTGCGCTCTTTAAGCCATGACATCTGACCTTGGTAGTTGTTATCCAGAAAATGGTTAAGCCTTTCTGACACCTCAGGCACATCTGATGGACGGCAGATCCGCAGATCATCAAAGCCCTCTTGCTTCGCTTTGACACGCAAAGCAGCTTTAAGGGCCTGATCTGCCCCAGAAGGGGACATCAGAAGTCCAGATCGTTGTAATGGCGGGGGGGCGGAAATCCAGGAACTTGATCGGCCAGAATGCTGCGGAATGCCGGGCGGGATTTGATCTTTGCATACCAATCTTTGACCACTGCTGAGCGGTTCCAATCCACATCCGAAATGTAATCCAAGCAGGACAGATGCGATGCAGCAGCAAAATCTGCCAACGTCATTACATCACCCGCAAGCCAGCGCCGTCGGTCCAATAGCCATGTCATATAATCAAGATGATATTTAATCCGCTTTGCACCTTCTTTGACGTTTTTACTGTCTGGAAAACCCGCACCGGAAATCTTTTTGATTAAGCGTTCCCGCAATAGCTTTTGAGAGACTTCGCTGTAAAACTTTTCGTCAAACCAATTGACCAGCCGGCGCACCTCGTAACGCTCTTCAGTGCCCGTTGGAATAAGCATTGGATCAGGATAGATTTCTTCCAAATATTCGCAAATCGGTAGGCTTTCGGTCAGATTGCGCCCGTCAACACGCAATATAGGGACACGCCCTGCCGGACTGCGGCGGAGAAATTCAGCGGATTGTTCCCAATATTTTTCTTCGACCAGTTCAACCTCAATTTTCTTTTCCGCAAGGCAAAGCCTTACTTTTCTTGAGAAAGGAGACAGAGCGAAGTGATAGAGCCTGAGCATGAAATTATTCCGGTCTTTGATGCCGTGTTATCAATGCCCATTTAACCGCATGATTTCAATGCTGGAAATGTGTTTTCCCGCAGGGAAATTTTCTCAATGTTGCCATTTCATACCACAAACGGGTTACTAAAGGAGCACTTTTGCACTCTCATCGGGTCCAGATTAGGGTCTGGACCCGATGAATGTTTCAATTACTGCGCTGGAATACTTTCAGGTACTTTTGAAAGAGGATGGGGCAGATGCACCAACATCTCTTTTGGACAAATTTGAACGAAATTCGAAAGCTCAGTTTCCCAGTGCTGCAAGATATTGACTGCTTTGAGACTACCGGTTTCTTGAGCATGTCGCTCAATCAGGTCCTTCAGCTGCGTTTCCCAATGTTCAACGCTTACGGGACAGGTCACAAGCGTATCCATATTGAGCATTTTATGCGCCACGCCCTCAGGGTCATAAAGATAAGCCATGCCGCCTGTCATGCCGGCACCAAAATTGGCCCCTATTGTGCCAAGTACCACGCTTACCCCGCCGGTCATGTACTCACACCCATTACTGCCACAACCTTCGACAACAACCTTTGCACCTGAATTTCTTACGCAGAACCTCTCTCCGGCACGACCGGAGGCAAAAAGATATCCATCGGTTGCTCCGTAAAGCACCGTGTTGCCAATGATGGTATTTTCTGCCGCCACCAATGGGCTTGACATGCTCGGGCGCACAACGATGGTACCTCCCGAAAGCCCTTTGCCCACATAATCATTGGCGTCCCCTGACACTTCAAGCTTTAAACCACGGGTTGCAAAAGCACCAAGAGACTGACCGGCACTTCCTTTCAGTTTGACTGTCAAGTGATCAGGTTGCAGATCGTTACGCATCCCGAATTTTCGTACAATATGGCTGGAGGTTCTTGTGCCCACTGTGCGATGCGTATTTTGGACCGAATAACTCAGCTGCATTTTTTCACCGTCATTCAGGAACCGTGCCGCATCTGCTACAATTTCCTTGTCAAGTGTTTCGCGTACTGGGTTTCTGTCACGATCGCGGTTGTAAACAATTTTATCGGCCCCATCCACCGTTATCAGAAGCGGGTTCAGGTCAAGATCATCTAGATGATCTGCCCCACGGCTCACTTGGCTCAACAGATCTGCGCGTCCTATGATGTCATCAATGGACCGCGCGCCGATGCTTGCCAAGATTTCCCGGACTTCCTGTGCGTAGAAAGTGATGAGGTTCACAACTTTGTCTGCATTGCCCGTAAATTTTGCCCGTAGTTCTTCTTTCTGTGTGCATACGCCCACCGGACAAGTGTTGGATTGGCACTGGCGGACCATGATACAGCCCATCGCAATCAATGCTGCAGTGCCGATACCATATTCTTCGGCGCCCATCATGGCAGCCATGATGATATCACGGCCCGTGCGCAATCCCCCATCAGTCCGCAGGGTGATCCGGTCGCGCAAGTTGTTCATCGCCAAAACCTGATGCGCCTCTGTCAGGCCCATTTCCCATGGCAGACCTGCAAATTTGATCGACGTAGCCGGAGAGGCCCCTGTGCCACCATTGTGTCCTGAAATCAGAATAACGTCTGCTTCGGCCTTTGCGACCCCCGCGGCAATTGTGCCGACACCCGACGATGCAACCAGTTTCACCGTCACTTTGCAGCGCGGATTGATCTGTTTGAGATCATAAATCAGCTGGGCCAGATCTTCGATGGAATAAATATCATGGTGAGGCGGTGGCGAAATCAACGTCACACCTTTTGTTGAATGACGCAGGCGCGCGATGAGGTCGGTGACCTTCATCCCCGGCAACTGCCCCCCTTCACCTGGTTTTGCACCTTGGGCAACTTTGATCTCCAGCTCCTCGCATTGGTTGAGGTACTCCGCCGTCACGCCAAAGCGGCCAGAGGCGACCTGCTTGATCTTGGCCGAAGGATTGTCACCATTAGGTTCCGGATGGAAATGTGCGGGATCTTCTCCGCCTTCACCGCTGTCAGACTTTGCCCCGATGCGGTTCATCGCAACGTTCAGCGTTTTGTGTGCCTCCGGACTAAGCGCACCAAGCGACATACCGGGCGTCACAAAACGTTTGCGAATAGATGTGATGCTTTCCACCTCATCCAATGGCACTGGCGCTCCAAGCGGTTTAATTGCCAGCAAATCACGCAGATGGATCGGAGGATTTGCCTGCATCCGTGCCGAATATTGTTTCCACAGGTCATAGCTTGCCCGATTACAGGCCGCCTGCATCATATGCATCGTCTGTGCTTCCCAAGCGTGGGTTTCCCCAGATTTCCGGGATTTGTAAAATCCCCCCATTGGAAGAAAGTCCGCTTGACCAGACCAAGCATTGTCATGAACTTCCACGGCTTTTTTCTGCACCCCGCTCACACCAATGCCAGAAATGCGACTGATAAGACCCGGGAAATATTCCGCGCACATTGCACGGGATAATCCGACCGCTTCGAAATTCAAACCACCCCGATAAGAGGAAATTACGGAAATCCCCATTTTGGACATGATTTTCAACAGCCCCTGATCAATGGCGGTGCGATACCGCTGCATTGCTTCGCTAAGTGTGCCATCCAAAAGCCCGCGCTCAATGCGATCCGCGATACTGTCTTCGGCAAGATAGGCGTTTACAATTGTTGCACCTGCAGAAACCAAAACGGCAAAGTAATGCGGATCAATACATTCAGCGGAGCGCACATTGATTGACGTGAACGTCCGCAATCCTTTGCGCGTCAAATGGCTGTGCACAGCAGAGGTGGCCAAAATCATAGGCATCGCAACACGATCAGCGTTAGACAAATGGTCTGTCAGCACGAGATGGCCTGAACCGGAGCGCACAGCATCCTCAGCCTCAGCGCGAATACGTTCCAGCCCGTCTTGCAACGCGTTTGGTCCGGCGTTTTTGTCAAAGGAACAATCAATTTCAATGGGCTCCGCGTCAAAATTCTCTTTTAAAGTTTCCCATTGCGCATTCCCGACGAAGGGTGATTCCAGAACAAGGATTTCTGACTGGGGGCTGCTTTCATCAAGCACGTTTTTCAGGTTTCCAAAGCGTGTCTTAAGGCTCATCACGCGAAATTCGCGCAGGCTGTCAATCGGCGGGTTGGTCACCTGTGAAAAATTCTGGCGGAAATAATGCGATAGCGGTCGGTATTTTTTTGAAAGAACCGCACTGGGTGTGTCATCACCCATCGAAGCCAAGGCTTCTTTGCCGGTTTCAACCATTGGGGTCAAAATATGTTCCAACTCTTCGATGGTGTAGCCCGCCGCGATTTGACGGCGGCGCAGATCTTCACCGGTGAAAAACGCTTTCTCTGTTATATTTGCGAGCGCGTCATCCAATTCATTTATCTTTGTGATCCAGCTTCCGAAGGGTTGAGAGGCGGCAAGTTTATCTTTGATTTTTGCATCGTGATAGAGCTTTCCTTCTGCCATATCGACCGCCAAAAGCTGACCAGGTCCAAGCGCTCCTTTTTCGCGCACGGTTGCTTCGTCCACGGGCACCATGCCGGCCTCTGAGCCGGCAATTAGAAGTCCGTCACCCGTCACCACATAGCGCATCGGGCGAAGGCCGTTTCGGTCAAGCCCAGCGCAGACCCAGCGCCCGTCGGTCATGGCAAGAGCAGCGGGGCCGTCCCAAGGTTCCATCACCGAATTGCAATAGGAATACATGTCCCGCCAGCTTTGGGGAAGGTCATCACCTTGCTTTGACCAGCTTTCTGGAACGAGAATTGTTTTGGCCATCGGCGCGTTCCGACCCGCGCGCACCATCATTTCAAATACGGCATCAAGGGCGGCAGAATCAGAGGATCCATGCGGGATGATTGGCTTGATGTCCTCCGCCATGTCCCCAAAGGTCGCACTTGCCATGCGAATCTCATGGCTTTTCATCCAGTTCATATTTCCCTTGAGCGTATTGATCTCACCGTTGTGGGCCAACATGCGGAACGGCTGGGCCAACCACCACTGTGGAAATGTATTGGTGGAGTAGCGTTGATGATAGATTGCAAAAGCGCTCTCGAAACGTTCATCCTGAAGGTCAGGGTAAAACACCGCCACCTGTTCTGCCAACATCATTCCTTTATAGATGATGGAACGACAAGACATTGATGCAATATAGAGCCCGCTGACCCCAGCTGCGATTGAGGCTTTTTCGATGCGACGGCGAATAACGTAGAGTTCACGCTCAAATGTTTCTTCATCGACACCTTTGGAATTGCTGATCAGGATTTGTTCAATCTCAGGTCGGGTCGCATTAGCCTTTTCACCGAGACATTCAATCTCGACGGGAACATGGCGCCATCCATGGATGTAGTAGCCCATGCGCAAAACTTCACTTTCCACGATCGTCCGGCAGGTTTCCTGCGCTCCGAAATTGGTGCGCGGCAAAAAGACCTGCCCCACAGCGATCAGTTCACCTTTGCGCGGTTCATGACCGGTACGGCGAATTTGGTCATAGAAAAAAGGCACAGGGATTTGCACATGTATGCCAGCGCCATCCCCCGTTTTTCCGTCAGCATCAACCGCGCCTCGGTGCCATACGGCCTTAAGCGCGGCAATTCCGTTTTCGACCACTTTACGGCTGGGTTTTCCATTTATAGAGACCACAAGCCCCACACCACAGGAGGCATGTTCATCCTCTTCGCGGTACAAGCTGTTCTCAGCCATCCAAGCGCGCTTTGCCGCTTCTTTCGCTTCCCAGTTTTCATCAAATTTTGTCATTTCAAACTCCTGTCTCGGTGTTTGGTTCAGCCGCCTTTTGAGAGAAAAAACTATTCACCCTTTTCCACCGGCCTTCTGTTAATTTCAGTTTCAAGATCGTGACATGCATCATCTGGTGTCATTCACTGGGCAGCTATAGAAGCAGCTTTCCCATATCATCTAGGATTGCATCGGCTGTGTCGCGTCCGTCACGTATCGCCCAAACCACAAGCGAGGCGCCGCGCACGATATCGCCAACCGCATAAACGCCATCCATAGCCGTTTTACCAGTTTCAAATTCTGCCTTAATCGTACCCCAGCGCGTTACCGGAAGGTCGGGTTGATCGAACAAAGTTGGCAGGTCCTCGGGTTCGAAACCCAGCGCTTTAATAACCAAATCCGCCTCCTCTGCGTAATCGCTTCCCTCTATGGGTTCAGGAACGCGTCGACCCGTCGCATCAGGTGCCCCAAGTCGCATTTTGTAACCATGAACAGCCTTGACCTGTCCATCAAATGAACTGGCATCTGAAAGTGCCTGAATTTCTGATGTAGCGATAAAGCCCTTGGGCGCTGACAGCCATTCAAAAATCACGCCTTCTTCTTCGGCATTTTGCACCTCTCTTTGAGATCCGGGCATATTAGCGCGGTCCCTGCGGTACATGCATTTCACAGATGTCGCGCCTTGACGTACCGCGGTGCGTACGCAATCCATGGCCGTATCTCCGCCGCCTATGACAACGACCTTTTTGCCGTTCGCGTCCAGCATACCACTGTCAAATTCTGCCACGTTATCCCCAAAGTTCACTTTGTTTGAGGCTGTCAGATAATCAAGCGCCTGCACAACGCCTGTGCGATCCGAGCCGGGAACATCCACGTCACGAATCTTATAGACCCCAGTTGCTATGACCAGTGCATCATGTTTTTCACGAAGTTCTTGGAACGTGATGTCTTTCCCGATATCGCAGTTGAGCTCAAGCTTGATACCGCCTTCGATCAGCTGAGCGTTGCGTTTATTGACGACATCTTTTTCCAGTTTAAAGCCCGGAATGCCGTAGGTTAACAGACCACCGGCACGATCATAGCGATCATAAATGGTGACTTGAACGCCATTACGGCGTAATCTATCCGCCGCAGCAAGCCCCCCGGGGCCTGCGCCGATGATCCCAACAGAATAATCCAATTCCACAGCGGGTTTGATCGGTTTGACCCAACCTTCTTCCCAAGCTGTATCGGTGATGTATTTTTCAACAGCACCGATGGTGACAGTCCCGTGGCCTGCGTTTTCGATCACACAGTTGCCTTCACAAAGACGATCCTGTGGGCAGATCCGACCACAAATTTCCGGGAAGCTGTTGGTTTGTTGCGACACCTCATATGCTTCTTGCAACCGACCCTCTGCCGTCAACATCAGCCAGTCGGGAATATTATTGTGCAATGGACAATGCGACTGGCAGTAAGGTACCCCGCACTGGCTACACCGACTGGCTTGCTCTGCTGCCTTTTCACGCGCAAATTCTGCGTAGATTTCACTGAAATCTTGCGCTCGTTCGCCAGCCGACCGTTTTTGCGGCATTTCCCGTTCCAGAGAAACAAACTTCAGCATGGGCTGTTCAGACATGCAACCATCCTTCTTTTCTTTATGGTTTGAACCGTGAGACGTTCATATAAGAATTAACAACTTTAGAAAAGACACTAATGCTGACCTTTATTTAGAAAACAAGTCTCTGAATTGCGCTGCCGCATTAGAAGCCAACTATTTTAGGTCCGATTCGGATTTAAATGAAGGCTTTCGAAGGCGTGACAGACGGGCTAAAACCACGTTGTCCTTTGCCTGAGATGGTCCATGCCTATTCTTCATTTGATCCTTCTTGCCATAATTCAAGGCGTTACAGAATTTCTTCCAATCTCCTCCAGCGCCCACCTTATTCTGTTTCCAAGTCTAACGGGTGCCAACGATCAGGGCCCCTTGATCGACGTTTCGGTCCATTTGGGGACATTGATTGCGGTGATGATTTATTTTCGAGAAGATACCAGACGCATTTATAAGGGAGCATTCGGCGTCGTCAGGGGCAAGATCAAAACGTCGGACGACTTTCTCGCGCTTTGCCTTTTGATCGCCACCGTTCCTGCGATTCTCTTTGGTCTTACCCTGAAAACTCTTGGTTTTGATCTGCTCCTCCGCGAGAGTGTCGGCCTGATAGGCATGACAATGTTTGGATTTGGAATTGTCCTTTGGTGGGCAGACAGAAAAGGCCCAGTTCACAGAGAAATGCAAAGCTGGACAATGAAAGAAGCAGTCATTCTCGGCCTCTGGCAGGCCTTAGCGCTCATTCCGGGTACGTCAAGATCTGGGATCACAATCACCGGGGCGCGATTGTTGGGGTATGGCCGGTCAGAGGCCGCCCGCATTTCAATGTTGATGTCTATCCCAGTTATTTTGGCTGCATCAACGCTAGGCATGTTTGACGCCCTTCGCATCGCTAATTTCGCGGGCCTTCGCGACGGGTCTATCGCTGCGCTTTTCGCGGCTATTTCAGCCTATATTGCTTTGAGCATCATGATGCATTTTGTAAAGAGCGTTAACTTTACGCCCTATGTGATTTACAGAGTTCTATTCGGGGCTCTTTTAATTTGGTGGGCATATGCCTAAAAGGAAGCAGAACGCAGTCTGGCGTGAAGAACAATAGGAGATTGGCTATGGGCAAACGCATTTATCTTTTGAATGGTCCAAACCTCAACCTTCTGGGCCAGCGTCAACCAGAAATTTACGGACGAGACACCTTGGATGATATAGCAGAAACCTGCAACAAGGTGGCTGTCGCGCAAGGTATGACGCTGAAAGCATTTCAATCAAATTCGGAAGGCCAGCTGATCGACTGGGTACACGAAGCACGCCAAAACGCTGACGCAATAATCATCAACCCTGGTGCTTATTCGCATACGTCGGTCGCGCTTCTTGATGCACTGAACACATTTGAAGGTAAGGTGATCGAAGTACATATTTCCAATATCCACAAACGGGAAGAATTCCGTCATCATTCATACATTTCTCTGCGCGCGGATGGTATTATAGTGGGTGTTGGGACACAGGGGTATATGTTGGCGGTTCAAGCGCTTCAAAACATGCTCTAAGCCCCGATTTTTATCGCGTGAAGCTGAGATTTAGAGCAAACCGGGCTGGACCAGACTGGTCAATACTCCATAATTCGTGCAGAATGTGTTCATAGCACACCCGAGGAATACCTTATGTCTAACGCACCAGTATTCGATATCGATACCGCCGCGTTTCACAAGGACCCTTATCCTTTCTTAGAACGGATGCGCGCGACCTGCCCAATCGCCTATGTGCCGGCTTTGGACGCTGTCTTGATTACCAAACGCGATGATGTCTTCACCCTTGAGAAAAAAATTGACGTATTTTCCTCTGATCAGCCCGATGGTCTGATGACCAAATTAATGGGGCAGAACATGATGCGCAAAGACGGTGAGGCCCATCAGATAGAACGCAAGGCGATCTTCCCAACCCTGTCGCCAAAAACTGTGCAAACAGTATGGGAAGCCCAATTTAAGGCCGCAACACAAGACGTGTTAAACACGCTCACCCCGCTCAAAACTGCGGACCTTGTGAAAGATTTTGCAATGCCAGTAAGTGGTGAAGCCTTGAAGGCCATGACTGGACTGACGCAAATGACATGGCAAGAGATGGATAGAGTCAGTCAGGGAATGATTGATGGTTGCGCCAATTACACGGGAGATCCGGAAGTTGAGGCGCGATGTCACGATTGTACCGCCTCAATAGACGACCACATCACAGATTGTATTTCCAAAGGAATTGAGGACAGTGATATGTCTTTGATTGCTGTCCAGTGCCGCGCCGGGTTAAGCGACGCACAACTGCGCGCCAATGTGAAACTGGCCATCTCTGGTGGCCAGAACGAACCGCGAGACGCTATTGCCGGCATTCTTTGGGCTCTTTTAGAAAGACCAGAGGTGCAGCACGCCCTACAGAGCGGAACACTTGGCTATCTTCAGGTTTTCGAAGAATTCACACGTTGGATTTCTCCCATTGGAATGTCCCCGCGGCGCATCGCAAAACCCTATCGTTACAATGGTATCGACTTTCAGCCGGAAGACCGAGTTTTTTTGATGTTTGCATCTGCAAACCGTGATGAAACCTACTTTGAAGACCCAAATCTCTTTAATCCCTGGCGAGATACCAGCAAATCCGTGCCCTTTGGAGCCGGACCACATTTCTGCGCAGGCGCTTGGGCATCGCGATCTTTGATCGTCAATGTGGCGCTCCCAATGATTATGGAGGCTTTTCCGAAAATGGCATTAAGTGGCCCAGTTGATTTTAGCGGTTGGGCCTTTCGTGGACCGGTCAAGGTGCCAGTGGTATGGTAAAACCTGCAGAGTTTCGCCCGCCTACCGCTTTGTCTTTGACATCGCTGAGAATGAGATTACACCTCAAACCATGATTTGGACGATCCCTAATATCCTGACCATCGTGCGCCTTTTGGCGGCACCCGGTGTTGCCATTATGTTTTTATATTTTAACCGTCTGCACGCAGATTGGTTTGCCCTGATCCTTTTTGTCAGCGCTGCGATCACTGACTGGTTTGACGGATTTCTTGCCCGTACCTTGAAACAGGAAACCAAATTCGGCACGATGCTTGATCCCATCGCGGACAAAGCAATGGTCGTTATCGCACTTTTGATCATAGTCGGATATTCCAGCATGTCGCCGTGGCTCGTTCTGCCCGCAACATTGATCATTTTTCGCGAAGTATTCGTTTCTGGTTTGCGCGAATACCTTGGCAAAGAAGCTCAGGCTTTACAGGTTACATTGCTGGCCAAATGGAAAACCACCGCACAAATGATTGCCATAGCAACTTTGTTTTCCCAAGGCATCTTTGAACATCATTTCAAGCTGTCGCTGGTCGAATTGGAAGCGACTGGCCGGACCATTGAAGAAGCAGAGCTTTCGTGGGCACTGCTTGGCATGATTTGGTCCGGACATCTGGGCTTATGGCTTCTTTGGGGTGCTGCCCTGTTAACGCTTGTGACGGGTTGGGATTATTTTCAAAAGGCGCTCCCGCTTTTGAAGGAAAAGACATGATCAAAGTTATGTATTTCGCATGGGTAAGAGAAAGAATTGGAGAAGCCTCTGAGTCCATAGAAACAGAGGCTGCGACCGTTTCAGAACTTATTGAAGAACTACGCTGCAAGGAACCACGCTACAACATGGCCTTTTCAGACCTAAGCGCGTTAAGGGTTGCTGTCGATCAAACATTGACTGATTTTGATTGCCCTCTCGCGGATGCCAAAGAGGTTGCATTTTTCCCACCGATGACGGGGGGCTAGGATGAAAATTTCCGTCCAGGCAGAACAGTTTGATATGGGCGCAGAAACCAACGCCTTCATTGCGGCGCAAAATGGTATGGGCGCAATTGTGACATTTTCTGGCATCGTCAGAGATCTGGCGGACAATCCAATGCGCTACATGGAAATCGAACATTATCCCGGTATGACAGAAAAGGCGATCGGGGAGATCGTGAAGGAGGCGGTCAGTCGCTGGTCGCTTGGGGATGCCTGTGTGATTCATCGTTATGGTCACCTGCATGTCGGTGAGCCGATCATGATGGTTGCAACATCAGCGCCCCACCGCGTAGATGCCTTTGAAGCGGCTGAATTTTTGATGGATTACCTGAAATCCCGGGCCCCTTTCTGGAAAAAAGAAGTGACGCAGAACGACGCTAATTGGGTTGATGCCAAAAACGAGGACGAAGAGGCCCTGAACCGTTGGTAAATTTCCGCCAACCGCACAAATCATTGAAAAACTCTTGTGATTTCAAATGTGAACCCCTGCAAACTGGGAGAATTTGCAGGGGCGAAAGCCTGGAAAAGCTTTGGAATAAAGGGGTTTCTGGAACAAAGCCCTGGATGACCCTTAGACAATTTAAAATTATTTATTAGCCGACAGATGTGGTCTGGTATGTGGGTAAGGGTGTCAGGCTGAATAAATTTTGTGACACAAACTGAAAATCTTCCTCCTTTTCATTGCTCAGTTTCGTCAAAATATGGATCCTAAAATTTGATCGCAACGTCCAACAAAGGGGCCGTTGGACGTAAAAAGTTATTTATAAAAAGGTTCTCCCTATGTAACTTTTCCCGCTGTTCACCGAGCAACCTAGAAAAGTTTTTCGGATCAACACTCAATGAATAGCGCACCGCGACTTGCGTCGGGCGTGAATTATGCGTGAATTTGAATTAATTTCTCACGAATTTGCGGGTTATAGGAAGGCCGCACAACCCAGAAAAACAACGACGATAAGACCCGCATCTCTATTAGATCGAAAAAGACGCAGCAATCCACCTTGGTCATCGGCATCAAACCGGCTAATTTGCCAAATCAGATGTGCTTCAAAGGCGCAGACGCCCAAAAGAGCAGCCAACAAAGACGTGCCTTGGGTGCTCAACACTAGCGAAAAAATCGTTAAAACGCCAAAGAGTGCGATAAAGAGCCAAAGCCACTGTACTGTTTTGACACCAAAAAGGCGGGCGGTCGATTTCACTCCTATAAGCGCATCATCCTCTCTGTCCTGATGGGCATAGATTGTATCATAAAAGAGGGTCCAGAAAATTGCTGCAATATACATAATCATCGTTGCAATGGTCACTGTGCCGGTATGCGCGGCAAACGCCAGAAGAATACCCCAGTTGAATGCAATCCCCAAAAAGACTTGCGGCCACCATGTGAACCGTTTTGCAAATGGATAAATTGCTACGGGCAGCAACGCTAAAATTCCCAAATATATCGCGACCTTGTGAAACGTGAAAAGGATCAGCGAGGCCAAAAATGCCTGCAACAACATCCAGATCACCGCCTGGTGAAGGCTAACTTGACCAGAAGGAATCGGGCGTGATTTCGTGCGCTCTACTGAACCATCAATGTCACGGTCTGTAATATCGTTCCACGTACATCCCGCACCCCGCATCAAAAACGCTCCAATACCGCAGCCAATAAAAATCCAGATATCACCCATAACGGGGCGACCATCAGTCAAAATGCCAAGAAGCAATCCCCACCAACATGGCAATAACAAAAGCCAAGTTCCAATGGGTCTATCCGCTCGGGAAAGCCGCAGATAAGGCCGCGACCATGAAGGAGCCAGTCGATCGACCCAATTACCCTTTACAGCATCTGAAACTTGGCCCCTCGCCTCTTCCGTTCTGCTCTCCGCGGTCATATTATAGTATCCATGAAAACAAAAATTCGCCTCTTTGTAGATCACGCTTTAAAGGACGGACAATCCGTTCCTCTCACGCGTGAGCAGGCACATTACGTGTTTGGTGTCATGCGACACGCTGAAGGCGATCATATAACACTCTTTAACGGATACAACGGCGAATGGCGCACTGTCATCGAAGAGGCACAAAAAAAGACAGGCAAACTTGTTTGCCTTGAACAAACAGGCCCTCAGCTGTCTCCGCCTGATCTTTGGTTGCTTTTTGCACCGATCAAAAAGGCGCGCACAGATTTTATCGTCGAAAAAGCGACTGAGCTTGGCGCCGCTAAAATTTTGCCTGTGCAAACCGAATTCACCAATTCCGAACGCATACGGCAGGATCGTTTGCAGGCCCATGCCATTGAAGCCGCAGAACAATGTGGTGGTACCTTTGTGCCTGAGGTATGCGAACTTACGCGCCTCGACAAACTGCTTTCTAACTGGCCAGAGGATCGGTTTCTTTTATTTTGTGATGAAACGACGGCGGGACAAACCATGGATCTCAGCACACTCCCTTTTGGTAAATGGGCAATCCTGATTGGGCCCGAAGGCGGATTTTCCCCAAAAGAACGCAAATATATTGCAGAAATGAAAAACAGCCATTCTGTAAGTCTCGGTCCAAGAATCTTGCGGGCAGATACGGCAGCAGTCTCTGCATTGACGCTTTGGCAATCACGGCTCGGGGATTGGTCTTGATACGTCAAGAGGCCAAAGAAACCCTCTGGCGCTGGCGAGAGCTTGGGATTGGGATTTTATTCTCTTTTCTGGGACTTTTCTGGTTTATCCAGAGTTTCGGACTTTTAAAATGGATGGGTGGGGGCTTTGTCGTGCTTGGCTTAATGCTTATATTTATCGGGCAGCAAAGGGGACGGTTTCGCCATTCTGAAAAAGGCGTAGGGGTGGTCGGCTTTGTAGAAGGTCAAATCACCTATTTTGGCCCAATCGAGGGAGGTGCCATTGCAGTGTCAGATATCACGGGTGTCACTCTGATCACGCATGAGGGCATAAAATGCTGGCGTTTAGATCAAAATGGACAAGACGCGCTTATTATTCCAGTTTCAGCAAGAGGGGCAGAACATTTATTTGATGCTTTTGCTGAAATAACTGGCTTTCCCCTCGAACCCATGCTTCGCCAATTGGCACAGAAAGCAACACAAAGCAGCATTATCTGGCGCCGAGATGATTATGGCCATGACCAAAAATACCTGCATTGACATAGTAAAAAAACCCATTCAAAGCTGCACCTGTTGAGATGAAGGAGTTTTCTTAATGTCTATTCCACAGTCCGGTGGCGGGCCGATTGAGCATCATGAGCAAATGGTTGAATATCTCGCCTCCGGCTGCAAGCCAAAAAGCGACTGGCGCATTGGCACGGAACATGAAAAATTCGGCTACTGTAAAGACACTCTTACCCCCCTTCCCTACCGCGGTGAACGATCAATCCTTGCCGTTTTGGAAGGTTTGAGAGATCGCTTTGGTTGGACGGCAATCGAAGAAAACGGAAATCTCATTGGACTTGAAAAGGACGGTGCGAACGTATCGTTGGAACCAGGCGGACAATTGGAACTGTCAGGTGCGACGCTTTCAAATATTCATGAAACCTGTGATGAGGTAAACGCGCATCTCAAAGAGGTCAAAAGCATTGCAGACGAATTGAACGTCGGCTTTATCGGTCTTGGCGCAGCACCCACTTGGAGCCATGACGACATGCCTATGATGCCCAAAGGTCGTTATAAATTGATGACCGATTACATGGATCGCGTCGGAACCATGGGCAAATACATGATGTATCGCACGTCGACGGTTCAGGTTAATTTGGATTTCTCCTCCGAACCGGATATGGTGCAAAAAATGCGCGTGGCCTTAGCACTCCAACCTGTCGCGGTTGCGCTTTTTGCCAATTCCCCGTTTTTTGATGGCAAGGTCAACGGACACAAAAGCTGGCGCAGCCGTGTCTGGCGGGATTTGGATGCAGATCGCACAGGCATGCTTCCTTTTGTATTTGAGGATGGATTTGGATTTGAAGCTTGGGTTGATTATGCGCTCGACGTACCGATGTACTTTGTTTATCGGGACGGAAAATACATCAACGCCCTAGGGCAATCATTTCGCGATTTTCTCAAAGGTGAATTGCCCGCTCTTCCTGGCGAAACTCCGACGCTGAGCGACTGGGCAGATCACCTTACGACTATTTTTCCCGAGGCGCGGATCAAAAAGTTCATCGAAATGCGCGGCGCTGACGGGGGACAATGGCGGCGTCTCTGCGCTTTGCCCGCCTTTTGGGTAGGAATTTGTTATGATCAAAGCGCGCTTGATGCCGCCTGGGATCTGGCCAAAAAATGGGATGCGGAAACCCGTGAAGCATGGCGCGTGGCCGCCTCTGTCAGCGGATTTGATGCGGTGGTAAATGGCCAGAAAATGCTGGATTTGGCAAAAGAACTGGTTTCAATTTCAGATTACGGTTTGAAACAGCGTGCGATAAAAGGCGCACAGGGGCTTATCCCCGATGAAACACATTTTCTGGATGCGCTGAAAGATAGTCTTGAAACAGGTAAGACACCCGCAGACGAATTGCTTGATCTATATAATGGACCATGGGGGCAAGACCCGCATCGCATCTTTGAAGAGTTTAGCTATTAGTTCCATTAATAAAGTCTTGACGATTTTAAACGTTAACCCTTTGAAAATAATTTAGCGACTACCTTTGCCCTTGGGTGAAATAGGTGGTGAAACAATGACAGATATCGTCAAAAACGTGGCGTCAAACGCGCGTGACAAAGTCGAAGCCATAAAAGGATAGCTCTACAAAGCTATTTTCAGGTTTTCAAACAGACCGCAGTCAAATCAAAGCACGTCAAAAACCAACCCTGCAAGCGCTCCACAAAACAGAAGCGCCAAAAGAAAACCAATAGGTAAAAGCCAGTTTTTCCTTTTCACTTTCTGCGGTTCTGGCATCGCTTGTTTAATCAACATCGCCTCAACAAGATCCGGCAGCCTAGGTCCAAACCGGGCCAAAACGCGGGCGGTTTTTGCAAAATCTCTCAAAGCGGCGCGGGGTCCTATGCTTTTGCGTATGTAGGCTTCAACGACAGGCTCAGCGACTTTCCAAATATTGATCTGCGGGTTCAAAGAACGGGATACGCCTTCGACCACCACCATCGTCCGTTGCAGTAAAATCAATTCGGTGCGCGTTTCCATCCCAAAGCGTTCAGTGACCTCAAACAAATATGACAACAGTTTTCCCATGGAAATTTTCGTTGCATCCATACCGAAAATGGGTTCGCCGACGGCACGCAAGGCGCGCGCAAATTCATCGACATCACGATCTGCTGGCACATAACCGGCTTCAAAATGCACTTCAGCAACCCGACGGTAATCACGGCTAATAAATCCAAAGAGAATTTCTGCATAAACACGCCGAGTGTATTCATCGATATGGCCCATGATGCCAAAATCAAGTGCAATTATATCTCCGTTGAGGGCAACCTTTAGATTTCCTTGATGCATATCCGCATGAAAATACCCATCCCGCAGAGCGTGCTGAAGGAACAATTGCAAAACCCTCTCCCCAAGCTTTGAACGATCATGACCAGCCGCATCCAATGCGTCATTGTCCCCCATAGGCACGCCCTCAGCCCATCCCATGGTCATGACGCGGCGCGAAGATAGTGGCCATTCAAGGCTTGGCAACACAAAGCCTTTATCCGCTTGTGTATTGGCTGCAAATTCACTCGCCGCTGCTGTTTCAAGGCGCAGGTCTAATTCTCCAAGAACAACACCTTCAAAATGCGCGATGACATCAGTTGGCCGCAATCTGCGTGAACCAGGAGAGAGAAACTCAATCATTCCTGCCGCAAAATAAAATGCATCAATATCCTTTTGAAAGGCCCTTTCTATTTTGGGTCGCAGAATTTTCACTGCGACCGTTTTACCATTCGAGGCCATTTTTGCTTTGTGAACTTGAGCAATAGAAGCGGCCGCAACGGGTTCGCTAAATTCAGAAAAAACCTCATCCGGATTGATTCCGGTTTCATCAAGAAAAGTCTTTTTCGCAATACTAACAGGGAACGGCGGCAGTCGATCCTGAAGCACGCGCAATTGTTGGGCAATCTCGTCCCCCACGACATCTGGTCGTGTCGATAATATCTGACCAAATTTGATATAGGCCGGTCCCAACGCCGTTAGCGCCCGCGGTATCGGTGGCATCTTCGCGTCACCTTTTAGGCCGAGCCAGAAAAATGGCGCACCCAAAATTCGCGCAACAATACGTAGCGCTCGTGGGGCTTCCAATGCGTCAAGCGCTGCCACCATCGCGCCGGTGCGCTCAAATGTGGCCCCAGTGCGTATCAAACGCCAGATATTATGCGGCCCACGCACTAGATTTTCCAGCCTGAATGTAGACAGGCAACACCCATGGTCAAATTGCGATATTTTGCATTTTCAAATCCGGCTGCGCGGACCATGTCCAAAAATGTATCCTGATCAGGAAAATTACGGATTGATTCCACAAGGTATTGATAGCTGTCACGATCGTTGGCAATCAATTTTCCCATAGTCGGGATCACGTTAAAAGAATACCGGTCATAAACCCATTGGAGAAGGTCATTAGGGATTTGTGAAAACTCAAGCACCATCAATCGACCACCCGGTTTTAGAACGCGAAATGCCTCATTTAGCGCGTCCTGAGGCCGCGTTACGTTTCGGATACCAAAGCTGATGGTGTAAACATCAAAACTATTATCTGTAAACGGCAGAGCCATCGCATCTCCGACCACCCAATCCAGAGAATCCCCAAGTTGCGCCGCCTCTGCCCTTAGTTTGCCCTCTTCCAACATTTCGCTGGTCAAATCCAGAACGGTCGCATGCGCCATCCCTGCACGCTTTAAAAAGCGAAATGAAATATCTCCCGTCCCACCAGCCACGTCGAGCAGACATTGACCACGCCGTGGTGCAAGCCAATCCATCATGGCGTCTTTCCATATCCGATGAATGCCACCAGACATAACGTCATTCATCACATCATATTTTGATGCAACACTGCCGAATACGCCTTTAACGCGGCCTGCTTTTTCCGATTCCGGAACGGTCTGGAACCCGAAATGTGTTGTGTTTCCTAAATCATCAGCCATATGCAAGATCCCGTTACAATGCAGATGCTTATACGGACAAGCCTAAGAAATTCAATGCGGCAGATAAGCAATCTTGCAATCAAACTCCATATCTTGGGTTCCACCCAACGAGGTGATAGAAAATAACGGCGTGACTATCATCAGCGGACGCGCAGACACAAACGGGGGACATTTTATGCCAGAACTTCCAGAAGTCGAAACAGTCCTCCGTGGACTCGCGCCGGTGATTGAGGGTCAAAAAATCACCAAAGCAACCGTGAACCGTCCTGATTTGCGCTGGCCATTCCCTGAAAATATGGCGCAACGTCTGACAGGGCAGTCGATTTTGCAGTTGCGACGTCGGTCCAAATATATCTTGGCGGATCTATCGTCCCAAGAAACCCTGCTAATCCACTTGGGGATGTCTGGTCGAATTTTGATTTCTGGGGATCCACTTGGTCGTTATGCGCATGCGCACAGCACTCCGGAAAAACACGATCATGTCATTTTGGACTTTTCAAATGGGGCACGGGTCACATTTAACGATCCACGTCGCTTTGGAGCAATGAACCTTTTTGATACCACTACTGCGGAAAGTAACAAACTGTTGGCACATCTTGGGCCAGAACCTCTTGGCAATCTTTTTGACGCCAAAACATTTGCGCGGGCCGCAAAACAACGCAGATCTCCTATCAAATCAGTTCTGTTAGATCAGAGAATCATTGCAGGTTTGGGGAATATCTATGTGTGCGAAACTCTGTTTCGTGCCGGAATATCACCACTAAAGACTGCCAATAAAATTTCTTTGCCCAGACTTGAAACCCTCGTACCCCATATAAAAGATGTTTTAAACGCAGCCATAACGGCGGGCGGATCAACCTTGCGGGATTTCAAACATACCGACGGAGAACTTGGCTATTTTCAACATAGTTTTGATGTTTATGGGCGCGAAGGTGAACCCTGCCACCGCCCTAACTGTCGGGGACAGATCAAACGAATGGTCCAGTCAGGGCGGTCGAGTTTTTACTGTGGCCTGTGCCAAAATTAGTTTTGAACAAATTCTGGACATGAATTTTCATTACATGGTAAGTGCCAAACCAGTCCGAAACAAGCGAAAGACCGTTTCATGGCTTACGAGACAATCATTGTCGACGTCCAAGACCACATATCTGTTATCACACTAAATCGTCCCGATGCGCTTAATGCGCTCAACGATCAGCTCTTGGCAGAGTTGGGCGACGCATTGCTCGACGCACAACGAAATGACAAAGTACGCTGCATCGTTCTGACGGGGTCTGAGAAAGCCTTTGCAGCTGGTGCAGATATCAAAATGATGAGCAGCAAAAGCTTTGTTGATGCCTTTGGCGAAGACCTGTTCACAGAAGCAACGGATAAAATCACATCCATTCGCAAACCGATTATCGCGGCTGTCTCTGGCTATGCCCTTGGGGGCGGATGCGAGTTGGCGATGATGTGTGATTTCATTATCTGTTCTGATACTGCAAAATTTGGGCAGCCGGAAATCAATCTCGGAGTATCGCCCGGGCTAGGAGGCACGCAGAGGCTCACGCGATTTATCGGCAAATCCAAAGCGATGGACATGAATTTGACTGGCCGGTTCATGGAAGCAGAAGAAGCAGAAAGATGTGGTTTGGTCAGCCGTGTTGTTCCAGCCAAAAATCTGATGAACGAAGCGCTTGGCGCGGCAACCAAAATTGCTGAAAAATCCATGATCACTGTTATGGCCGTCAAAGAAATGGTAAACCGCTCCTATGAAACAACGCTCCGAGAAGGGCTGCTTTTTGAACGCCGTGTGTTCCATTCCCTGTTTGCGACAGAAGATCAGAAAGAGGGAATGGCAGCTTTTATGGAAAAACGGGAAGCCCAATTCAGAGACAAATAACGAATATCTCATTTTCGTTTGCAGTTGATGGTTGACAGCAGAGCGAGTCGGGCATAAAGAGCGGGCTTCATAGGGAATAACCGGACGAATAGGACACGTAGACCATGGCAAATTCGCCTCAGTCAAAAAAACGCGCACGCCAGAATGATCGCAATCGGCTTGTGAACAAAAACCGCCGGTCACGGATCAGGACCTTTATCCGTAAGGTAGAAGAAGCCATCGCGGGCGGAGATAAAGAATCAGCACTCGTGGCTCTCAGATCCGCACAACCCGAACTGATGCGCGGTGTTTCTAAGGGAATCTTTCACAAAAATACGGCAGCGCGAAAAATGTCGCGTTTGGCGGCACGCGTGAACGCGATCGGCTAAGTAGCGCAAAATGTTTGAATTTTTAGGGCGCTGTTAGCGCCCTTATTTAATTGTAATTTCCCACAATGAGATTCTTTTTGATAAAAATTGTTGTCAAGAAGTAAGTTCTGTTGCTCGTCCTTTAAAAGACTTGCTAAAACAAATGGGCGAGTCACATCGTATCTTGGGGGGAACGTCATCTGGGGGTGCTTTAGGCAATTGGGCAGCAGCATCTTTTGATATGCTGGGATGATGTTCTTTTTAGGATTTTAGTCGGGTAACAATTTTGACGCAAACTGGACAAGATTTCGTCCAGACGTGATTGTTATGACTATAATTGTAATATTGCGGTACGTGGAATGAGGCCAATGGTCCGCGTAAGGGGCAGCTGCTGGGAATTGGGAAACATGATAAAGAAAAACTGGAGTATTCTTCAGAACGAATTGAGGGAAACTGTAGGAGAGAATAATTTTTCAAATTGGATCGCCCCATTACAATTTTCAAAAGTAGAGGATGGTGTCGCCATATTTGAAGTGCCCAATACATTTTTGGGAAATTACGTATCCCAGAATTTTGGGGATTTGTTGCTTTATCACGTGAGTAGACTTGATAATGAGGTCCAAAGAATCTCTTTCAAGGCTCATTCAAAATCAAAAGTGGGTGCAAAGCCTGCAGGTGTTAAAGACAAACTGACTGGATCTGCCCCGAAAGCAAATGCGCAGGGTTCAAATATAAGTGATCTTCCAGGCGCGCCTTTGGATGACAGGTTTACGTTTGAAAATTTTGTCGTTGGAAAGCCCAATGAGTTGGCCCATGCTGCAGCAAAACGTGTAGCCGAGGCGGGACCGGTTACTTTCAACCCTTTGTTTCTATATGGTGGCGTCGGCCTTGGGAAAACCCATTTGATGCACGCTATTGCGTGGGAACTCCAGAAAAACCACAAAAATCTGAGCGTCATTTATCTTTCAGCAGAGCAATTTATGTACAGGTTCGTGCAAGCATTGCGCGACCGCAAAATGATGGATTTCAAACAACTCTTTCGTTCTTTTGACGTTTTGATGGTAGATGATGTTCAATTTATCGCCGGAAAAGATAGCACTCAGGAAGAATTCTTTCATACTTTCAACGCCCTTGTTGATCAGAATAAACAGATTATCATCTCTGCTGATCAGGCTCCGGGTGAAATCAAAGATTTGGAAGATCGCATCAAAAGCCGCCTACAATGCGGTTTGGTCGTTGATCTTCATCCGACGACTTATGAGCTGCGACTGGGCATTCTTCAGTCAAAGGTGGACCAGCAACGCATACATTATCCCGATACTGCAATTGAGCAAAATGTACTTGAATTTCTTGCACTGCGGATCGCGACAAACGTGCGCGTTCTGGAAGGCGCCCTAACCCGTTTGTTCGCATTTGCCTCTTTGGTCTCCCGCCCAATTACCTTGGAATTGGCTCAGGATTGTCTGTCAGACATATTGCGTAGTTCAGAACGCAAAGTGACCGTCGAAGAAATTCAGCGAAAAGTTGCGGAGCATTATCATATCCGCCTTTCTGACATGATCGGCCCAAGACGCGTGCGCACATATGCAAGACCGCGCCAGATTGCAATGTACTTGTCTAAAGTTCTTACCAATCGCAGCTTGCCGGAAATTGGACGCCGCTTTGGTGGGCGAGATCACACAACAGTCATGCATGGTGTGAAAAGAATAGAAGATCTGCAGATCATTGACGGGCAAGTTGCCGAGGATGTCGACATGCTCCGGCGCGCGCTCGAAGCCTAAATATTAGCACTTCGTATTTCGCTTCACTTCTTTGGTTACTCTTGCCCTTGACGCGGTTTACTTTAGCATAGAAAAAGAGGATCAAATCCGAACATGCTCTGAAACTTTACTGATACGGAGCGTTTGGCGAATTTAGGAGCGTTGGTTATGAAACTGAGTATAGAACGCAGTGTATTGCTTAAGGCTGTCTCTCAGGCGCAGTCGGTGGTTGAGCGGCGTAATACAATTCCTATTCTCGCCAATGTACTGATCGAAGCAGAAGGTGAACACGTTCAATTTCGCGCAACCGACCTTGATATCGAGGTTCTAGACAAAGCTTTGGCCCACGTGGAACGTGCTGGAGCAACCACCGTATCGGCTGTGACATTGCATGACATTGTCCGCAAACTGCCGGACGGCGCACTCGTGACGCTCACTGATGATGCTGCAAAAGGACGCCTGACAGTTGAAGCGGGGCGATCTGTTTTTTCTTTGGCAACATTGCCGAAGGAAGATTTCCCCATTATGGCCACCTCAGAATATGCAGCGAATTTTTCGGCTCCTGCCCCATTGCTTCGGCGGTTATTTGACAAATCGAAATTCGCCATCTCAACAGAAGAAACGCGGTATTATTTGAACGGGGTTTACTTGCATGTTGCAGATGCAGATGGCGGTCAAGTGATCCGTTGCGTGGCCACCGATGGTCACAGACTTGCCCGTGTTGATGCGGATCTTCCTGAAGGGGCCGCAGACCTTCCCGGTGTGATTGTACCTCGTAAAACCGTTGGGGAATTACGCAAACTTTTGGATGAAGACGATATGCAAATTGCGGTCTCTGTCTCCGAAACGAAAATTCGTTTTGCCACGCCGGAAATTACGTTGACCTCAAAGGTCATCGACGGCACTTTCCCCGATTATGCGCGCGTCATTCCTCAGGGTAACACACGCAAATTGGAAGTAGACGCAAGCGAATTTGCCAAAGCCGTGGATCGCGTGTCTACCGTGTCTTCCGAACGCTCGCGTGCTGTGAAACTGTCCCTTGACGAGGATCGGCTCATCCTTTCCGTAAACTCTCCGGACAGTGGTACCGCAGAGGAAGAACTTGCTGTTGCATACGGGGATGAAAAACTGGAAATCGGGTTCAATGCGAAATATCTTTTGGAAATCGCAAGCCAAGTTGACCGTGAAAATGCCGTGTTCTTGTTCAACTCTTCAGGTGATCCAACACTGATGCGCGAAGGCAATGATGCAAGCGCAATTTATGTTGTCATGCCCATGCGGGTTTGATCAGAGGTCAGTCGCTGGGCTGGACCCTGTAAATACTTCCCGACTGAGTGGCGGAGGATTGGAGTTATGACATATCTCACCTCCCTTACCATTTCCCACTTTCGTTCGCACAAGCAGGCAAAATTTAGTCTTGATCAACGGCCTGTAGCCATTTCAGGACCAAACGGATCCGGAAAAACAAACATTCTTGAGGCCGTGTCCTTGTTTTCGCCAGGCCGCGGCCTTCGAGGTGCAAGTGCAGAGGCGATGATGCGCAAACCCGATGGTCTGGGTTGGAAAATAACCGGCCATGTCGCATCGGGGGATCGCGTGATGGAAATGGTCTTTACCTCGCTAAACGGTGCCGCGCGGGAAGTAACAATTGATGGCAAGAGTGCAACTCAACTTGCGCTTGCCCAAGATTCGCGCGTCCTCTGGCTGGTCCCCTCTATGGATCGTTTATGGATCGAAGGGGCTGAGGGACGTAGACGTTTTCTTGACCGCATTACGCTTAGCTTTTTTCCAAAACATGCCGAAAATACTCTGCGATATGAAAAATCGATGCGGGAACGCAACAGATTGCTCAAAGATCAGGTGCGCGATCCTCATTGGTACAAAGCGCTTGAGCGGCAAATGGCAGAGGCAGGAGCCGCGATAAATACGGCGCGTGAGCAAGCATTGGAATCCATTCTCGCATCACAACAGGGTTCAACAACAGAGTTCCCCCTTGCGGGGCTAGAATTGCAACAAACCGAAGGTTTCCTGCCCGAAACAGCAGAAGATCTTTATGACGCCTTCGAAGAAAGCCGCTTTCGGGATCTTGCCGCCGGACGTACGATGGTAGGTCCCCACAAAACTGATGTCTACGGTATCTATGATGCTAAGGGCATTCCAGCGTCACAATGTTCAACAGGTGAACAAAAAGCACTTTTGATCTCAATCGTTCTTGCCAATGCACGTGCGCTCGCATTTGATCATGCCAAAGCACCTTTGCTGCTGTTAGATGAGGTTTCGGCCCATCTTGACAAGGATCGCCGCGCCGCACTTTATGAGGAAATATGCGCACTTGGCCTGCAGGCATGGATGACCGGTACCGAAAGGGATCTTTTCGAAGAATTTGGTGAAAGAGCTCAATATATTCGCGTCGATGAGGTGGATGGTATTTCTGAAAGCGCTTTGACAGATTAGGAAATAGGTGCTTTTTAATTCCTACTTTTAGAAAGATCTTTGCAATGAATGCCGCGCTTATAGATTTGATATTTTACGCCTTTGGAATATTCATTTTGTTTTTAACGCCGGGACCTGTATGGATCGCGATTCTCGCACGCAGCATGTCAAATGGTGTTCGTGGCGCTTGGCCTCTGGCCTTAGGTGTGGCGATGGGGGATATTATTTGGCCACTGACCGCAATTTTGGGATTGAATTGGATTCTCGGAGAATCTGGAGAGTATCTTTATTATTTAAAATGGATCGCTGCACTGATTTTTCTGATCATGGGAATAGCCTTGTTGCGTCAAGGCGAAACATCTCTAAGCGAAAACAAAGCTCTCTCCAGACCAGGAAAATTGCATGGGTTTTTGGCGGGCGTAGCAGTAATTTTAGGTAACCCCAAAGCCATCCTGTTTTATATGGGCATTTTGCCCGGCTTTTTTGATCTCAGCGATTTGACCAAGTTAGATATTGGCATAATTTTGATAATTTCCGCAATCATCCCAATGAGCGGAAATATAACGCTTGCCTTACTGGTTGAAAGGGTGCGCGAGCTTCTCCAATCAAAAACATCTGTACGCCGGATAAATATAATTTCCGGACTTTTACTGATTGGTGTCGGCACCCTTATCCCGTTCACTTAAAACAATAAATTTTATGTCAGAGACGTGACATTGACGTGGAAAAAGACTATACTCTGCCAAAATAAAAAAGGAGGGCATAGATGCCCACGGACGAGCAGACCAGCAATGACTATGGCGCAGATTCTATTAAGGTTCTCAAAGGCTTAGAAGCTGTTCGCAAAAGGCCCGGAATGTACATCGGTGACACCGATGACGGGAGCGGTTTGCATCATATGGTGTATGAGGTCGTCGATAATGGGATCGATGAAGCCTTGGCGGGTCACGCCGATCATGTCTATGTAAAAATTCATTCAGACAACAGCGTGTCAGTTGCCGATAATGGACGCGGAATACCCGTAGATATTCATGAAGAAGAAGGCGTTTCTGCAGCAGAAGTTATCATGACTCAGCTGCATGCAGGCGGCAAGTTTGACAGCAATTCTTACAAGGTCTCTGGCGGTCTTCATGGGGTTGGCGTGTCTGTTGTGAACGCCCTCTCCGTGTGGCTTGAACTTAGAGTTTGGCGCAACGGAAAAGAACATTTTGCCCGCTTTGAACATGGTGAAACAACCGAACATCTTCGCGTGACGGGGGATGCGAATGGACGCAAGGGTACAGAAGTGCGCTTTCTTGGATCCACGGATACCTTTTCAAATTTGGAATACTCCTTTGACACATTGGAAAAGCGTCTGCGCGAATTGGCCTTTCTCAATTCTGGCGTAAAAATCATTCTAGAAGATGAGCGTCCGGCGGAACCCCTGAGAAGCGAATTGATCTATGAGGGCGGCGTTAAAGAGTTCGTCAAATACCTTGACCGGTCAAAATCCTCAATCATGCCCGAACCCATTTATATGGTGGGAGAGCGTGACGACATCGGTGTAGAAGTGGCAATGTGGTGGAACGACAGTTATCACGAAAATGTCCTTCCGTTCACGAACAATATTCCCCAGCGCGATGGCGGCACCCATATGGCAGGGTTTCGCGGAGCGTTGACGCGGACTATTAATAACTACGCCCAATCCAGCGGCATTGCGAAAAAGGAAAAGGTTAATTTTACCGGCGATGATGCGCGCGAAGGCTTAACCTGCGTTCTTTCCGTAAAAGTCCCTGATCCAAAATTTTCAAGCCAAACAAAAGACAAACTTGTCAGTTCTGAAGTCCGCCCAGCAGTCGAAGGTCTGGTGAACGAAAAACTGGCAGAATGGTTCGAAGAGAACCCTGCCGAAGCCAAAGTGATTGTCGGAAAAATCATTGAAGCTGCACTCGCGCGGGAGGCTGCGCGAAAAGCACGCGAATTGACCCGCCGCAAGACGGCGCTCGATGTGAATTACCTGGCTGGAAAGCTGAAAGATTGTTCTGAAAAAGACCCCGCCAAGGCAGAAGTGTTTTTGGTAGAAGGTGATAGCGCAGGCGGATCCGCTCAAACGGGACGTGATCGAAAAACTCAAGCTGTGCTCCCCTTGCGGGGAAAAATCCTGAATGTGGAACGCGCACGATTTGACCGGATGCTCGGCAGCCAAGAAATCGGTAACCTCGTTATGGCGCTTGGGACCGGTATAGGTCGGGACGAATTTGATATTTCAAAATTGCGCTACCATAAGATTGTGATCATGACCGACGCCGATGTAGACGGCGCGCATATCCGAACGCTTCTGCTTACGTTCTTTTATCGCCAGATGCCTCAGCTGATTGAAGGGGGCTATCTGTATATCGCTCAGCCCCCGCTTTACAAAGTCTCTCGGGGAAAATCAGAGGTGTACCTCAAAGACCAAAGCGCTTTGGAAGAATACCTTGTGGAACAAGGTGTAGAGGGTGCAGTGCTCAAGCTTGGATCAGGGACCGAAATAGCGGGGCTTGATCTTGCTCGCGTTGTATCCGAGGCTCGTCAATTGAAGAAAGTTCTGGATGCATTTCCAACCTATTATCCACGCCATATTCTGGAACAGGCTGCGATCGCAGGTGCTTTTGTCCCGGGCGTGGTGGATGCCGATTTGCAGGGTACAGCCGACAAAGTTGCAGCACGCCTTGATATGATCGCTTTGGAGTATGAACGGGGATGGCAAGGTCGTATTACGCAAGATCACGGCATCCGGCTCACGCGGATTTTGCGTGGTGTTGAAGAAGTAAGGACGCTCGACGGTCCGATGCTGCGCTCTGGGGAGGCCCGAAAAACTGGCAGCTTCACTCAAAGCCTACAGGAAGTTTACGGAACTCCAGCATCACTGGTACGTAAAGACCGAGAGCAAATCATCTTTGGACCACTTGACCTATTGAACGCAATCTTCAAAGAGGGCGAAAAGGGCCTTACTTTGCAGCGCTACAAAGGTTTGGGCGAAATGAACCCCGAACAGCTTTGGGAAACAACACTGGATCCAGATGCCAGAACATTCCTTCAGGTCAAAATAGAAGACGCCGCAGAGGCAGATGACCTGTTTACAAAGCTAATGGGCGATGTCGTGGAACCACGGCGCGAATTTATCCAGAAAAATGCACTAAGTGTCGCGAATTTGGATTTTTGATTCATTCACCTACCAAGCTCTATCAAAACGCTGCTTTGCGTTCTACTTGGACCAATTTCTTTCGTGTCTTGGAAATTTCATAATCCTGACCCTGCGGGTCAGTGAAATTTTCACGTATGTATGTCAAATGCTTAGAACTGAGTTTGGGCGGTTTACTACGCCCCTCATATGCATTATTTCCATGAAGAATATTGTAGACAACCGCTGGGAAAGGCACTTTATTTAAGGGGCGCCCTAGTAAGATAGCCAAATGTTCAAACCACCCATGAGACTGGTAGGCAATTGCGTCAAATAATTCGAACCCAATTCCACCTGGTCGCGTGTCATAGTAGCAAGCCATACAAGACCCACAAGATGCCGCAAGTGTGTCGGCGAGAAAATTAAACCGGAAGGGATTTCTTGGTTCCAAATAGCGACCGTGCAGACCATCTGGTGCAAGCATAAAGCTCTTGTTAATGATGTAGCCGTTTGGGTCTCTGGTGTTCAACATGTATTCGACCGCATCTTTGTGAAGGATATCGTCCTGGTCGAATTTAAATATGTATCCATCGCTTGGGTCTAGTGTGGCTACGTGATGTACAAGCTGGCGCATTTTATCGAACATATCTGGACTGTTGTCCCGAACAGGGTCTTCTTTAAACGCGATAAATCTCATCCTTGGATCATTGAATAGACCCTCAGGTTTATCTTGCCCACATAATATGGCAGTCCAATTGGGGTTTGATTGCGCAATCAAAGCAGACAAAGTGTTGTTTAACAACTGACAAACAGCACCCCAATCCTTTGCCATTTTTTTTGACACAACTGGTATAACAAACACAAATTTCAAACCCCGAGATAGTTTGTTTTTGAATGTCTTAAACCGCTCAAGTTCTTCGGAAACGCTTTGCTGAGTCTCTGTCCAGACCAGCGCATCCCAGGGAAGTCTTTCCGTTGCCAAGCGCGAAAAAATAGAATCAAGGTAAACAGTCATAATTAAATGGCATCAAAAATGGTTCGTAAGAAAATGGGTGTACGATTTGTATCTTCTTGTCCAATTTAAGTCTAAAATAAATACTTAAAAAATCAAGGAAGTTGGTGCAGTTAAAACTGAAAAAATTTAATGGGAAATGCGTCAAGATACCTCAGCGCACATTACCAACAGATAAGACTCGCAAAGTTTGTTACAAACCAAACCATGGTTTCCACCAAACTGGACCACATTGAGTGAGTGAAATAAATTTAAATTTATCTCAACTCAGCTATTTTGCCATTGTCCAGTTTATCTGGAAAACTTCTTATGCTTGATCCGTTTGGGTTCAAGCGCATCGGCACCAAAGCGGCGTTTTTTGTCTTCTTCATAGTCTTCAAAGTTACCTTCGAACCATTCAACATGCGCTTCGCCTTCAAAGGCGAGGATATGGGTACAAATCCGGTCGAGGAAAAACCGATCGTGAGAAATCACAACTGCGCAGCCGGCAAAGTCAACTAATGCATCTTCCAGAGCACGCAAGGTTTCCACGTCCAAATCGTTTGTCGGTTCGTCGAGCAAAAGAACATTTCCACCCTCTTTCAAAAGGCGCGCCATATGTACGCGGTTGCGTTCCCCACCAGAGAGCAGACCTACTTTCTTCTGCTGATCGCCCCCCTTAAAATTGAACGACGAACAATACGCGCGGGAATTGACCTGAGCATCACCCAGTTCAATAATCTCTGCGCCACCGGAAATGGCTTCCCAAACCGTATCACCTGCATTCAAATCATCACGATACTGATCCACATAAGACAGTTGAACGGTCTCCCCATATGTTATGGACCCAGCATCAGGGTTTTCCTGACCCGTGAGCATTTTAAAAAGGGTGGATTTACCGGCTCCGTTTGGACCGATCACACCGACAATCCCGCCCGGCGGTAATGCAAAGCTCAGGTTTTCGATCAAAAGCTTATCGCCCATCGCTTTTTGCAACCCATCAATTTTAATGACTTTACCACCAAGTCGCTGCCCATTTGGAATGACGATTTGCGCTCGGGCAATTTTCTCCCGCTCCGATTGGCTCGCAAGTTCATTATACGCATTGATCCGTGCTTTTTGTTTGGCTTGGCGGGCCTTTTGACCCTGACGCATCCATTCCAATTCCCGTTCGAGCGTTTTCTGCTTGGATTTATCTTCGCGCGCCTCTTGCTCAAGGCGTTTAGCCTTTTGTTCCAGCCAGCTGGAATAATTACCCTCATATGGAATGCCGCGTCCGCGATCCAGCTCCAATATCCAACCCGTAATATCATCCAAAAAATACCGATCGTGGGTCACAATCAATATGGTGCCCTTGTAATCGATAAGATGCTGTTGCAACCAGGCGATGGTTTCTGCATCCAGATGGTTTGTCGGTTCGTCCAGCAACAGCATATCGGGCGCTTCAAGCAAAAGTTTACAAAGCGCGACACGGCGCCTTTCACCCCCAGACAGTGTTTTTACGTCTGCCCCATCCTCTGGACAGCGTAACGCCTCCATTGACACATCAATTTGGCTATCCAAATCCCACAGATTTTCTGCATCAATTTTATCCTGAAGTTCCGCCATTTCATCGGCAGTTTCATCAGAATAATTCATGGCCAATTCATTATAACGGTCCAACACCGCCTTTTTACTCGCCACGCCAAGCATCACATTTTCGCGTACCGTAAGCGTTTCATCCAAATGCGGTTCCTGCGGCAAGTAGCCAACTTTGGCCCCTTCTGCAGCCCAAGCTTCTCCTGTAAAATCGGTATCCAGCCCGGCCATAATTTTCATCAGAGTTGATTTACCGGCTCCGTTCACCCCGACAACGCCAATTTTTACCCCCGGAAGAAAAGACAGCCTTATGTTTTCAAAACACTTTTTTCCCCCTGGATAAGTTTTTGAAACGCCGTCCATATGGTAAACATATTGATAGGAAGCCATGTTGACCCTCTGATCTGAATTAGATTGCTGCTTTGATACCTAAACGCATGCGCAGGGGCAACGGTTGCTAAGAAAATTTTCCTATGGATCAATAGAATTTTGACGATAGGTTGGCGATATCTTTATTTCCCCCATAGCTTTGGGTTAGGAAGATATTAAATTGGTTAGGCTTTGGCATGCGCAGAAAAAAAATCGGACTACTGGGGGGATCGTTCAACCCTGCGCATGACGGGCACGTTCGCATCACGTTGAGTTCGTTAAAACGCTTTAAGCTGGATGAGGTATGGTGGCTGGTGAGCCCTGGAAACCCTCTGAAAGACGTGGCCCCAGCGCCCTTGCACATACGGATGCAAGCTGCCCGCAGCTTAATGCGTCATCCGAAGGTTCGTATCTCTGATATTGAGGCAAGGCTCGGTTCCCGCTTCACGGCGGATACGGTTAATTCACTGATGAAAATATACCCAAACCATCAGTTTGTCTGGCTCATGGGGGCTGACAACTTGCAACAGATTGACCGCTGGCAAAATTGGCGCTCTATTATGCACACCCTTCCGGTTGGCGTACTTGCCCGTCCGGGTGATCAACTGGCTCCAGTTACCGCGCGCGCCGCCCGAATCTATCGATCTTCTCGGTTATCGATGTCGCAAAGCTGGAAGCTTGGCGATATGGCAGCGCCAGCTTGGTGCTATATCAACCTGCCAATGAGCCATATGTCCTCAACGAAGCTACGCCATCCAAGCAAATTAAAACAATGATTGTTGCAACTTGGCATCATTGAACACAAATTGAGAATGTTTCTAGATTTTATTACCTTTTCGAAGTAAATACCGAGTCAGCGTACTGGGGTGGTAAGGGTTAATTTTAGACATGGGCCAAGATCTTTCGCGGCGCAAGATGGCAGCCTACATAGCTGGCACTGCATTTTGCGCTCCGCTGGCGCTATATGCGCAATCGGTCTCTCTCAGACCCAGAAGCCGGCCCGGTAGCGCTGCATCCTCAGAATTTGACCGAATCCGAGCACGGGCAGGAATTACGGGAGAGGTCGGGATTAGCGCAATAAATCTCGAAACTGGAAAAGTAATTTATGAAAAAAATCAAGCCAAAAGCTTTGCCCCTGCCAGCGTACTTAAGATAATTACGGCGCTTTACGCGCTGGAAAAGCTTGGCCCCACATTTCGTTTTTCAACTCAGGCTTTGACGGATGGTACCATCAAAAATGGTCAATTGCTGGGCAACTTATATCTTGTCGGGTCAGGTGATCCAATGCTGGATACCGACCATCTTTTGGCTCTCGCTAATGATGTGAAAGCTGCAGGTATAAGTTCAATATCAGGAGATTTATTTTATACAGGACAAGATTTCCCCAAGATTTCTCAAATTGATTCCTTGCAACCCGTGCAGGCAGGGTACAATCCCGCAGTATCAGGATTAAATTTGAACTTTAATCGAATTTATTTTGAATGGACGAAAACAGCGTCTGGCACAGAACTTCGACTGGATGCTCGGGGCACCTCTATTTTTCCCAAAACCAATTCAATCGCAATTTCTGCCTCAGACACTCAGACACCGGTTTATAGCTATTCTGAGTCGTCCAACAAAGAGGTTTGGACGGTTTCAAAGCACGCGCTGAATGAAAAAGGGGGGGGCTGGCTACCCGTACGCAAGCCTGAACGCTATTGTGCGGATATCTTTAGCGACCTTTTGGCGGGTTTGGGTATCTATATTGGGCGGAAAAGCCCAGCGCCTGATTTACCAGTTCTTCAACCGATCGCCTCCCATGAAAGCGCTCCGTTGAATGAAATGCTCATTCATATGCTGAAATATTCAATCAACCTCACGGCCGAAATTTTAGGTCTCACCGCAACCCAAAAGAGCGGTGGGGACGCGTCATCACTGACCAGTTCTGCCCGACATATGCAACTTTGGGCGCAAAAACAATTGTCTGTCGAAGAGGCCCACTTTGTCGACCATTCTGGTCTGGGAGACATGTCAAGGATTACGCCCTCTGACCTTAGCAGTGCTCTGCATCAGATTTTTAGAGAACGACCAGAGTTCTTATCGCTTTTACGTAAAATCAAACCCCGCGATAATACTGGGAAAATTGACACGTCTTCCAAACTTGAAATACGTGCAAAAACGGGGACTTTAAACTTCGTAAGCTCTTTGGCGGGTTACGTTGTGGATGGTGTTGGTTCACCCTTTGCCTTTACGATTATGTCACAAGACCTTAGCCGTCGCGCCGCAGCGCAGGCGGAAAACAAAGATACCTCGCCTGAAGGGTCTAAAAGGTGGAATTTTCGATCTCGACGGTTGCAGCACCAAATCCTCAATCGTCTCAGCGAAACAGATATTGAATAAAGTATTTAAAGCGTAATATGTCTTGCCCTTGCACCACGTTCGATCGCCGCAGCATGCAGACGATCTATGTTAAGAGTATAGCGCATCTCTTCTAGAAGGCGCAGTTCTGGTTCACGGATGATCCCATCAGCGGCAGCAACATCACAGCAAAGCGCATATCCAGTTTCATAAAGCCGTTGTGGAAGATGATCTATGATCAACTCAAAAAGTGCATCCACGCCGTCTTCTTGTTCAAACAAATCCAGTACCAATTGAGACATAACATTGAGGCGATCAATATCATATTCCGCAAATATCGGCAGATGATTGAGCGTGGATTGAATCTTAACCAGTTCTGCAGTCAGAATATTTGCATCTGACGCAGAGACAGCGATCATCAGGGCCACAAGGCAATCTTGTGGTGTCATCGTATGCGATACATCTTGGGTCACGTGATATGCCTTCAAATCTAAACTTTTTTCATAGAATATTGACCTATTCCGCGCGGCGCAATAGGAAGCTCAGGCTGAGAGCCTAAGTTCACATCCATTTCACGGAGTTACCAAATGTCTAACCTGCGCGATATTGCCATGAGCGTCAAAGCTTGGCCCTTTGAGGAAGCGCGCAGAGTTTTGAAGCGGTATGAACAAAAACCCCCCGAAAAAGGTTACGTTCTGTTTGAAACGGGGTACGGCCCGTCAGGATTGCCCCATATCGGCACATTTGGTGAAGTGGCGCGCACAACTATGGTTATGCGTGCCTTTCGTCTGATCAGCGATATTCCAACAAAACTCATTTGTTTTTCCGATGATCTTGACGGGATGCGCAAAATTCCAGGCAATGTGCCGAATGCAGAAGGTCTTCAGGAGCATTTGCAAAAACCGCTTACATCTGTGCCCGATCCATTCGGCAAATACGAAAGCTTTGGTCATCACAATAACGCAATGCTGCGCCGTTTCTTGGATACCTTCGGGTTTGAATATGAGTTTTACTCCGCAACTGAATTTTATCGTTCCGGTCAATTTGACAAAATTCTGTTGCGCGCTGCCGAAAAATACGACGCCATTATGGAGGTCATGCTGGCAAGCCTGCGCGAAGAGCGGCGCAAAACTTATTCTATTTTTTTGCCAATCCATCCCCAAACGGGGCGCGTGCTTTACGTTCCAATTAAATCTGTGAATGCCGATGAAGGCACCATTACATTTCATGATGAAGACGGAACTGAAATGACTCTGCCTGTTACAGGGGGAAATGTAAAACTACAGTGGAAACCGGACTTTGGTGCACGCTGGGCCGCCTTAGGCGTTGATTTTGAAATGTATGGGAAAGATCACTCAACAAATACCCCTATTTACGACAAAATCTGCCGCATACTTGGCCATCCCGCCCCAGAACATTTCACATACGAACTGTTTCTTGATGAAAGTGGCCAGAAAATTTCAAAAACGTCAGGTAATGGCGTGTCGATTGATGAATGGTTGACATATGCGAGCACCGAAAGCCTTGCGTATTTTATGTATCAAAAGCCAAAGACGGCAAAGCGGATGCATTTTGATGTTATTCCCAAAGCAGTAGATGAGTATCACCAACAATTGAACGCTTATGAAGGTCAGGATGAAACGGCACAGCTGAACAATCCCGTATTTCATATCCACGGTCATAATGTGCCAAACTCTGATATGGTGGTGTCCTTCAGCATGTTGCTTAACCTTGCAGCTGTTGCAAATGCCGAAGAGAAAGATCAGCTTTGGGGCTTTATCAAACGCTATGCACCAGAAGCAGACCCTGAAACCCATCCCGGTTTGGATAAGTCAGCTGGCTTTGCGGTCCGCTACTACAATGATTTTGTAAAGCCGCAAAAAACATATCGTCAACCGAGTGAGCTTGAGCGCGAAGCGCTTTTGGATCTTCGATCGCAATTTGCGGAATATGATGGTCCTCTGGATCCAGAGGCGCTTCAAACAATCGTGTTTGGCTGTGGCAGAGATCGTTTTGATCCGCTCAGAGATTGGTTCAAAGCAATTTACGAAGTACTTTTAGGGGCAAGCCAAGGACCCCGCTTTGGCGGCTTTGTGGCACTTTACGGTGTTGAGGACACCGTAAAGCTCATCGATGACGCACTTTCGGGAAAATTTCTCAGCTCTTGATCACATTTTGTCATGCGCTAAATCCCCAGAAAGTGATGAGGACGTGCCATGCGAATTTTAGTAGCTTTAATTTTCTCGGTTTGCATCAGCGCCGGAGCCTCCGCTGGGCCAAAAGAAGACGTGCAAGCCACGATCAGCGCCCAGTTGGAGGCCTTTTTAAAGGATGATTTTGAAACTGCCTTTACATTCGCCAGCCCATCCATCCGATCTATGTTTCAAACGCCGCAAAACTTCGGCCTTATGGTCCAACGCGGGTACCCAATGGTCTGGCGACCACAGAAGTTCAGTTTTTTGGAGCATCGCAAAGATCAGGCCGGACGCGCCCAAGATATTCAGATTTTTGACCAAAATGGGACAGCGCACTATTTGCGATATTTTCTTATTAATACGGCGAAGGGTTGGAAAATATCAGGTGTTAAATTCCTAAACCCCGCCGATTTCAGCGTATGACGCAACGGTTTGCGCACGCTATGACTACGCCAAATTAAAGACTGCGCATCTATCTCATCTGCCAAACCTGTTAATGGAAAGGATCGGCATGAGCACGGCGCGCGTTTCTGGCACAAATTTTACCCCTTCACCATTTGAAGACGGCCTTGGTGTTTGGTTCGGCGGAGACGGAACACCCGGATCGGCAACCTATGATAAGATTGATCATGCCGTTTTCGTGCCCGCAGATGCAGATTTCGGCGGATGTTTGGAAATCGAAAAAACGAATTCCACCGAGCGTTTACGCTATAGCGGCAAAACTCCCATCCAAGCGGAAACCTACGTTCGCATCACGGCACGATTAAAGTGTATTACTGGAAACCTGCCCGCTGTACGAATAGCAGGGTATGCTGCAAGATCTAACGGCAGTTCTGTACCAACTGTGACACAAACGGGACCATCAATTGCACTGAAACGGTATGGCGATATCTTTGAGGTATCCGCAATTGTTGGTCCGGGTCTTCGCGATGGTGTCGATATGGTTTGGGGTTCTGAACCTGATTATGGGCATTTTGGACTTGATCTGACTGGCGCCAATGGTGGGATCATTCGAATAGATGATCTTACAATTGAGGATGTAACGTATCTTTTTCATCATGACATGCTAAACACAGTCGATATCCGTGATTATGGGGCTCTGGCAAATCAGGACATCGATAACTATGACGCTTTTGTCAGCGCTGACCGTGCGGCAAAGGGGCGATCTTTGCTGGTGCCAACTGGTCAATTCACAATAAAACGGGCGCTTTCCCTATCTTCGCGTGTGATGTTTCAAGGTACACTTGCAATGCCTGATGACGCGCCATTGTTGTTGACCAACGCATATGAATATCAAAATTATGTCGATGCTTTTGGTTCAGAGGAGCTCGCTCTCAAAAAAGCTATACAGGCTCTATTTAACAACAGCGAATATGACTCACTCGATTTAGGTGGAAAATCTGTCGCGCTCAGTGCGCCTTTGGACGTGCATGCTTCAGTTGCCAATCGAGACGATCATTTGCAACGCCGAGTGATCAAAAATGGTCAAATTTATTCAACAGGAGATATCAACTGGGAAACCGACACATGGACGTCCCGCGCCACATATAGCGCTTCTGACCCAAGTAAGCTTTCAGATGTCAGCGCAATTGCAAGTATCGCGGTCGGATCCTTGGTAGAATGCCAAGGTGTCGGGCGGGAAGTCTATGTGACCTCCGTCAACACCCAAGCAAAGCAACTCACACTGTCGGAGGACTTGTTTGATGCCGATGGCACCCAGAATTTCACGTTCCGTCGATTCAAATATCTTCTGGATTTCAGCGGGTTTGAAAAGATCAGCAAACTGACGCTGCAAAACATTGAATTTCAGTGTAATTCATCCGCCAGCGCAGTCATGATGGCAAAGACAGGCTATCTGTTCCATGTAAAGGATTGTTTTTTCCAACGCCCCAAAGATCGTGGAATTACCTCGATTGGAACCGGCTGTCAGGGGATGCTGATTGACAGATGTAATTTCCAATCAGCTGAAGCAAATGAAAAGGCCCAAGACCGCGTCAGCATTGCCATCAATGCCAATTCAAATGATGTGAAACTACGCGAAAACTGGGCGGCCCATTTCCGCCATTTTGCAGTCCTAAGCGGATCGAACAATATCGTAATCGGCAACCACTTTTATCAAGGAGATTCAGTATCAAACGGAATCCGAGTTGCAGGACTTGTTTTGACCAAAGGAAATACCGCCACAACAGTGGTTGGCAATTATATCGATAATTGCTTTGTTGAGTGGACAAATGAACATGAGGCCGAACCTACATTTACAAGCGGGTTTGGTTTTTCCTCTCTCTCTGTGAGCGACAACGTTTTCCTCAGCGGAGCAGTTGCTGCGTGGTTTGCCTACATTGTTGTAAAACCCTTCGGTGCGCGCCACAGTGTGTCAAACTTGACAGTAAACGGAAATAATTTTCGCTCCATCAACGGGGTCATAAATCGCGTCGAACGGGTTGATACATCTTACGCAGATATTGATCGAAGTAAGCTACGAAATATTCAGTTTTTGGGAAATAATTTTAACAATATCTCCACGCAAACCGAAAACCCGTTGATTGTCACGCATAACCAGAACACTGCCTCTTCTGTTTGGACCGTTTCCTCAGACAGTCGTCTGCCATTTTCAGGATATGCAACGACAGTAACTGGGATGGTCGCCGAAAATGCCATCCGAACCAGCTCAAATAATACGACCTATACGATGCCTTATACCGAAACTGAAAAAGGGTCATCAAAAGACCAAATACATGTGCGTTGGTCAACCTCTGTAAAAGGAAAGATTCGTCTGACTATGCGATGTGACTGAAAGCTCTATCATGACTGGTCATAAGGATCAGACCGTTCTATAGCCTTTTATTAAAGTTAAAGGACGGGAACCATGACAGATGTAGAAACACTTCACCAGCTGGTGTTTCAGAAAACCGCTGCACGGGGACAGGCTTTGTCGAAGCTGGGATATTTCTGTGCGCCGTTTCGCCCTGAAAATGGCCCTTACCATGACAAAGTCATCAAGGTTTATCAGGCTCAGCGCAACCTCGAAACACTTAAAACTTTGGTCCATGCGCATGATGATTATGTGCGGGTTTTGCGTAAACTTGGCGTAACTGTTCCCAAAACAGTAATCCATCTTTTGCCACATGGGCCGAAGTTTGTTCCTGTCATCGTTCAAGATGCACTAGAAACAAAATACATGATGCGCAGCCAAATGATTGAAGCTGACCTTCCACGTGCGTTGGCTTTGATGGATGCCGCAGGTGAAGTGATTGCTAGATTTTGGAATGGTCTGACGAAAGAAGATGGACGTGTCGGATTTCACCCATCCATTCGGAATTTCGCGGTAATCAATAATAAGGCCGTGTTTTTTGACAGTTTCCCCCCACTCATCCATTACACACATGCAGAGATGGGCAAAGTTCTCCTGCTGTTTTCAGAAAGTCGGTTGATCCGACTTATTGGACCACTTGTTCCCCAAAAGCTCGCTGGTATTCAGGATGAATGGTATTCTGCCTCTGAAACACTGATTGGATTGGTGGGAAGCGCCTGTCGATTACGCCCGAAGGATCGCGAAGCGTTTTTGGACTGGGGACGTCTATTTGCAAAATCTGAAATGCCAGAGTTTGCAGATGACATCCTCAGAGGGCTTGAGCGCCCCCCGAGGTTGCCAGGATATTGGACTGGATTTCGTAAGCTCCTTGGTTTGCAAGGGGAACCTAATCTTTAAACACTTACCTTTTGCAGATCTTTGACGTTCAACGTAGCGAAAACCTGATCTGCCGCTTCAAGTGCGCCTTCGAGGAACCCACCGAATTGATGCGCGGTCTCGGTTGACCCGAAAATGAGCTTTCCATCCCACAGGTTCCTCATGGCCGCAGGCAGGCCATAGGCAGGGTGATATCCCGGCCCATTTGCATCCAAAGGTGTCGCAACCCGAATATCTTGCGCCCAGTCTTTGATCTCAAGAGACAATGGATTGCCCATTTCGGGCCCAAAGATATTCACAAGCTGTTCTTTGGCCATTTTTAAAATCTCATCACCCAATTGTAAGCGATCGTTTGCAGAAAAACCGACAAAGCCAAACAAAGCATATGGCCCACCTTCACTCGGAGAGGCATCATGGATTTCTACCATCGGTCCTCTGCGGCTCATGGCGTCGCCGGAAAAACCAGCATCTCTCCAATAAGGTCGATCATAAATACCCAGAATTTTCGCCTGACCCGCCATCCAAGTCGGGATTTGCCGCATCGCCTGAAGCGCCGTTTGCGGTATTTCAGATTTAAATGCGATCTTTTCTTCGGCAACCCGTGGTGGCAGCGCCAACACAATTTTCTTTGCATGAATTTGCACTTGACCCTTTGGGGCGTTAAATTCGGCAGAAATTCCCTGCACCGTTTGTTCAACGGAATGTAAAACATGGCTCAAAAGGATATTTTCTTTACTCAAACGTTGCGCTAGGGCGTTGATCAAGGCGCCAGTGCCGCCTTTCACGCGATAGGAGCCCTGCATCGACGAAAATCCACGGTTAGCAAAAACTTTTCCGTCTGATTCTTCATATTTGATCGACCCATTTGAATATTGACCAAAGTAGCCTAAGCCCAGTTCTTCGATCGCACGGGCCATCCGCGGCTGACCCGGCCAAAACCACGCAGGACCATAATCAAATCCAGCCTCTTTCACAGATTTGGTGAGGATGCGACCGCCTAAACGATCATTTGCTTCGACAACCAGATAATTAACGCCTGATTTTTCCAATTTTGACGCAAGTGCTAGCCCAGAGAGCCCACCTCCGACGATTAAAACATCGGTATTCATTAGAATCCCTCCGTACTTGGTCTTAGATCCAATTCATGGGTCCAGACGGATTTCGGTTGATGTGCAATGTCCCAATAAGTCTGAGCCACCGCATCAGTTTGCATCATTTTTTCAGTCGGTAAGTTGTGCAGCTTGCGACTGGCATTGGTATCCAAAATACCATCAAGGATCATATGCGCCACGTGAATGCCTTTTGGCTGAAACTCTCTCGCCAAGGATTGGGTCAATCCGCGCAGGGCGAATTTTGCAGAAGCAAAGGCAGCAAACCGCCCTCCCCCGCGCAGGCTGGCCGTTGCGCCCGAAACAAGGAAACTGCCCCCACCTGCATCAACCATCGCGGGCAAAGCTGATTTTGCGATGACAAAGGCCGACAACACCATGGATTGCCACGCCGCTTCGAAGCCGTCTATCGTCGTCTCTGCCAATGGATCGATGATGAGCTTAGCAGGGTTGTGAACGATGACTTTGGGGACGCCGTATGTCGCCAAAAGATGTTGTACCGCATCTTCGGTTTCATCGATATTTTGCAGATCGACCGACAATATGTCTTAACCGTTTACGCTTTGGCGCGAGTTCCGACCATAGCCGATGGCCTGATATCCACCCGAGGCAAATCGATCCAAGAGAGCATCACCCAAGCCGGGACCGGCCCCCACCACAAGAGCGAGGGGTTTTTGTTGTTCACTCATTTTATTAACTCCTAGGCCGCTGGCGGTTTTGGGTCCTCGCCCAAATGGTCACTTTTGATCCAAACACGCGCCCCTTCGCTGCCGACATGAGCGTCAAAATCCGCCCCCACAGGAAGCCGCAACCAGGACTCTGTTTCAAACTGCTCACCGCTCTCGGAAAAACCACCGCTGATCACAAAGACTTCGAGTCCTTTGTGGCCTTTGATGAATTGCTGTGATCCCGCTTCCCAAATCTCGACACGAACATTTTCGCGATCATCGGAATAGAGCGCAATTTCAGAGGCCCCATCGCGCCCCGCAACCGGTTGTGATTCCGTGTTTAGCGTATCGACTGACATTTGATGCCGGTCTTCTGGATCAAACTGCCAGAGTTTTACTAAAATTGTCGCGCCATTATCTGCACGAGGAGTGTGTTTTGACTGAGGAGGATTGCGCACATAAGTCCCGACCGGGAAATCACCATGTTCGTCCTGAAACACACCATCAATCACAAGGTATTCTTCGCCACCTGTATGGGTATGGGCTGAAAATGAACTTCCGGGCGCATACCTAACAATGGTGGTCGCGCGGGCAACTTCATCACCCATACGGTCCAACATACGACGCTCTACCCCCTTGATCGGAGATGGCACCCAAGGTGCAGTGCTCGCATGTACAATCGCACGTTTTGAAAAGTCTGCATTCATATCCATAGCCGTTCCCTTCTTACTTTACCTAGACACCCGATATGGTCATTGATCATCGGGTTTCCAAGCAGGCAACCAATTTTCCTAGGCTGCCTGCTAAATATTTAATTTAACCGAGACGTTCCGCCAAACGCTCCGCCAAGGGTGCGGCAGAGGCTGGGTTTTGACCTGTCATCAAAGCACCATCTTCGGCAACATTGGCATTCCAGTTCGCATCTGCTGTGATAAATTCCGCCCCGTTTTGCTTCATGGATTGCTCTAATGAAAACAGGAGGTGACGCCCAAGATCCAGCTCTGCATCCTCTGCGTCGGTAAAGCCGGTCATTTTACGGCCTTTCACCAACGGGTCTCCATTTTTTGACTTGCAATCACGCAGAATTGCCGGCGCGTGACAGACCATCGCAACTGGTTTTTCTTCCTCAATCAAATCTTGGATCATTTTAAGAGCAAGAGAGTCGCTTGCCAGATCCCAGATTTGACCATACCCACCGGGGAAAAACGCCGCGTCGAAATCGTTGTAGTTCACGTCAGACAATTTCAGTGTGCTTGCCAATGCGCGCTGCGCGATGGGGTCTTTTTCAAAACGATCTGTATTTTCAGTTGTAAAGGCGGGATCGTGACTGAATGGATCAATTGGTGCTTCACCACCTTTGGGGGAGGCAAGTACAACATCGTATCCCCGCTCTTCCAATGTGTAATAAGGTGTTGCAACTTCATCAAACCAGTTGCCAGTTTTTTTTCCGCTTAAGCCCGTCAAGTCATGGGATGTCAGAACCATAAGAACATGCTTTGCCATTTTTAAATTCTCCTATTTATCTATCAGTTGATAGATTTGTATTTAGAGGTTGATTCTGCTTCTGTCAACAGTTATCTATCACTTGATAGAAAGAAAAAGGTGATGGCGTCATGACAGGCAAATCCATGAAGGAAGCAATCCTTGATGCTGCCGAAAAAAGAGTGCGGCACGCAGGTTATTCAAACATGAGCTTCCGCGATGTGGCGAAAGACGTCGGCATCAAAAGTGCAAGTGTGCATTACCATTTCCCGACGAAGTCGGATCTTGGAACAGCTTTGGTTGAACGGTACAAAGACCATTTTTCCCAGAAGCTCCTGCAAATCGACACCACAAACTTCTCCGACGCCTTGGCAAAATTTGTTCAACTTTATGATGCCGCGCTTGTGATGGACCAATCTATTTGTCTCTGCGCCGCTTTAGGTGCGGAATCAATGGGAATTGAAAAGCAGATCCGCGCGGAAACAGGGGTTTTTTTTCAAGTTAACATAGAATGGTTACAGAATTTGTTCCGCCTTCACCCAACAAAGGCCACAGGTCTTGACGCCACAGATATTGTCGCCAGCCTTGAGGGGGCGATGCTTTTGGCATCCACCACCGGCGATCGTACATATTTTAAAAAAGTAAGCGATCGGATTTTACATCGCCCCAAGATTTAATCTCTCATATTTTCAAATTCTCACATTCCTGAGTATCTTCACGAGATTACATGCCTTTGCGGGACATGTTAGGTCTTAGGTGTTATTTTTTGTTTTGTTTGTTTTAAAACCTCATTTCTCGGATCATTGATGAAAATTATTTGTTTGGCCTCACTTCTGTGTACTGAACTGACCCCAGCTTGGTCTGAACAGCTTAGCTACAATATGTGTGGTCAACCCGGTTTGATCGATATGCCAACGGCACAGTCAGACAGTGATGGAGTTTTGGCATTAAACCAAAGCTATTTTGACGGGACACTGAGAACAACAATCACGGCGCAGATTTTACCCCGCCTTAGCACAAGTTTTTGCTATGCAGGGCACGGGAAAAAGGCAGTGCGGCGTTAGAATATTCAAACCTATTACGTCCCCATCCTTTTATAACTTTTTGAAACAAAACCGTCCAAACCTTCAAAACTTTGACCAAAGTTTGCCAATCAAAACAAGCCAACCACCAATCAAGTCATACTGCAAAATGTCTCATTACGAGAAACTGCTTGAAATGGAAAATAATTGAAACATACTGTCACATCAAAATATTGGAGAGTTTGATGGACTTAATTTATCAAGCAGTAAGTAATTTGGATGTGCTTTGGCTTATAAGTGCAGCTTTAGTAATTTTGATTTTGGATGTTTTTATTCTTGGGACGACCGCGCTGCTTTTGGTATCTGGAACGCTATTCGTTTTGTCAGTCATAAAATATTTTATTGATAACCCTGTGATCGTAACTTGGAGCATACCAACAGTTTTAGTGGCGCTCTTTTTGATGCAGCGGTTCTTTATCAATATTTCTGTTTCGCAGAAATTACCAAACCAAGAAAGACGGCAAGGCACCTATAAAGCGGTGGTCAGACTGGCCCAAGATCCAGGAAGCAGCGCAGATTATTTCTATGGTTACAAAGACGAAAAACAAGCTGTTGCAAACGATTCACTCAACGAAAGTAGACGGTTTAAAGCACAGTTAGAAGATGGCCGTACATATATGCTGCCAGCAGACGAAAAACTGTTCGACGGTCAGCATGTCAAAGTATCAATCTCAACAGATGACACAGCGAGGATTGTGAAATATTATGAATAACAACCAGTTAAATATGTTCCTCGAAAGCGACTTTGTGCTGTTTGGTGCGATCGCTCTTTTAATTCTCGTCCTGCTTTTGAAAGGCATAAAGGTTGTCCCTGAGGGCCGCGCAAAAATTGTTGAACGGCTCGGGCGTAGAAACAAAACAATCTTCCCAGGTATCAACATAATAATTCCATTTGTTGATAGGGTTAAAATCATAAATGAAACCGTTACAACGAAAGTAAGAGGCATGAGCGTGTCTTTGGTTGATAACGGTGCCATGATTTTAGCAGAACAACGAATGGACCCAGACAGCAAGTTACTGCTGGCAAAAGACAACAGCCAGATAAACGTAGATCCCGTGGTTTATTTCAGGATCACAGAACCTGCAAAGCTGGTTTACGATGTTCAAGATTTTGAAGAGTCGTTTGAGACCTTGATCGAAACCACCCTCAGACAAGAGGTTGGAAAATACGATGGCGATACGATTATTACGTCTCGCGATACCCTGGGCGATGCCCTCAAGCAAGGCTTATTGGAGGCTGCGAGAAACTGGGGCATAGAGATCCGACGCGTAGAAATTGAAGACATTAGCTTTGATGCAGAGGTGACACGCAGTTTGTCAGATGCGCGCCAAGAGGAGCTGAAACGACGGGCTGAATTGGTTGCCAAAAAAGCGGAGGCCGAACAGTTGACTCTCGCGGCAGAGGCAGAGAGTAAAGCGTTATTGCTAAAAGCCGAAGCCGAAGCCGAAGCTGTCCGTCTTACTGCACAAGCAGATTTTGATGCAAAAAAATTGCAAGCCGAAGCCACCTTTTTGCTACAGTCCAGAGAACAAGAAGGGATTGCACAAGGCTATGCAGCCATTGCCAAATCCCTGAGGGAAAATCCCGAAGCCATCGTCGCTCTGGAAGGTTTGAAAGCGCAGGCAAAGATCGCGGCAAGCCTTGGTCAATCTCAAAATGCATTGATTGTCCCCAGTGAAACAGCAGGTCTGTTTGGAGCCATCGCTTCGCTTGCCAAAGGGTACGAAGCGATTAAACCCGCAACAAAACCTACTGAAATCGGCAACCGCGTGGAAAAACCCGAGACATAAAATCAGGTCGTTTTTTGCCAAGCAGACTTTTTTGACCTGACCCTCGGGATATGTCAGATTCTGCTGGGCAAACCCTGCTGTAACCCCATATGATGGACGTGTATTTCGGGAAACAAATGGGTCAATCAGATGGCGCGTTTATGTCGGGACTGCCTGTCCACGGCAGATCACATCGAACGGTGTCTGGAATGCGGATCCCCCCGAATCCTGCGCCATCGGGAACTTTTTGATCTTTCGATTGCTCACATGGATTGTGACGCGTTTTATGCCAGTGTTGAAAAGCGTGAAAACCCTTCCCTCGCCGATAAGCCCCTGATCATTGGTGGGGGGCGGCGTGGTGTGGTTTCCACAGCCTGCTACATCGCCCGCATTCGTGGCGTAAAATCTGCGATGCCAATGTTTCAGGCCTTAAAGCTCTGCCCAGATGCCGTGATCGTCAAACCGCGCATGGCGCTTTATGCTGAGGTCAGCAAAGAGATCCGCAAAATGATGGATGATTTGACTCCATCAGTGGAACCCTTATCGCTTGACGAAGCATTCATTGATTTGAGTGGTACGCAAAAACTCCACGGCGCACCGCCTGCAGTGATGTTGGTCAAGCTGATCAACAGGATGCAAAGTGAACTCGGACTGACAGGGTCTATTGGATTATCGCATAATAAGTTTCTGGCGAAAATCGCTTCTGATTTGGACAAACCCAGAGGATTTTCTGTCATCGGTGTGCAGGATACAGAGAAATTTCTCAAGGACAAACCCGTGCGCCTGATTTGGGGGGTAGGCAAAGCCATGCAACAATCGCTCGAAGGCTCTGGAATAAGAACCTTTAGTGATCTCTTACGTTGGGAACGAAAAGATCTGAACGCAAAATTCGGCCAAATGGGGGACCGCCTATGGCATCTTGCCCGCGGGCAGGATGCGCGGCCTGTGGACAGTCGCGCTGCTATGAAATCTATCTCAAACGAAACAACATTTTTCGAAGATACATCCGATCTCGACCTCCTTCATGGTCATTTATGGAGAATGTGTGAAAAAGTCTCCTCTCGCGCCAAAGCCAAGGGCATTGCTGGGCGGGTTTTGACGCTTAAGTTGAAAACCAACGCGCATAAGCTGATCACCAAACGCGTTACCCTGCGCGATGCAACCCAGCTTGCCGATACATTATATCACAGCTTAAGCGCTCTTTTGGACCAGTTGGAAAAGGGTCAATCCTATCGGCTTTTGGGGGCCAGCCTGTCAGATCTCTGCCCCGAAAAAGAGGCTGAATTATCCCCTGATTTACTGAATACGCAGGCGTCTCAGCGCGGCAAAGCCGAACGTGCAAGCGATGCCATTCGCAAAAAATTCGGCCCTGATGCAATTATAAAAGGAAGATCGCTACGTTGACCAACGTCTGAAATGCTCATCATATTATTCTGCAGCCAGTCGATTTGCCGGAGGTTGCGCAGTTTCTTCAATGACATACCCCAAAACGCTTTTTAGGCGATCCTTCAACTCCTCAAAGCGTTCGGACGGTACAACCTCTACCTCATCAAGATACAGCGCACGATCAAGTTCGACCTGTACCACATGTTTGGATTGGCCCGGTTGGCCGTATCGTTGAGTAATATAGGCCCCTGCGAAAGGCACATTGCGACTGACACGAAACTTATGGGTTTCAAAGGCCTGTTCGATCAGATCCCCGAGTGCGATATCAGCAGACGCACCATATCTGTCGCCCAAAACAACGTCGATCCCTTGGTTTGGTTTTCCAAGATGTGCCACAGCTTCATGGGGCATCGAATGCATGTCAATCAACAACGAATAACCAAAACACGCATGCGCTCGCGACAAAAGACGCTGCAGAGCTCTGTGATAGGGGAACCAATAATGGTCGATTCGCGCAAGTGCTTCTGGTTTTGACAACTTGCCACGATATATCGCGCGGGCGTTTGACACCACACGCGGGATGACCCCCAAACCGGACGTGATCCGCGGATTTTGAGCGCGGCTATGCACATCGTTGATCAGCGAAGGATCAAGCTCATCCGCCGCCCGGTTCAGATCCACATACGCACGCGGCATCTTGGCCAATAATAGTGGCGCACCCATTTCCGGAATAAAATCAATTAATTGATCGACATATGCATCTTCTGAGCTCCGAATCACACGCGCGTCCAAAACTGAAGACTGCAGAAACTCTTTACTATACTCCCGCCCGCTATGAGGAGAAGCAAACACAATCGGCGATCGAAGAACCTCAGGGTCCTTCAATTCATAGGCCAAATGGGAAAGAGACATATTTTGCATAGATATATAGATACACCATAAATTTAGATAAGCAAAAGCCCTTGATCCTTGCCCCACTACAATTTATAGACCCGACACCGATGTGGAAAGCGCTTGGGCGTCTGATCATCGAATCGGGCGGTTAGCTCAGCGGTAGAGCACTACGTTGACATCGTAGGGGTCACTGGTTCGATCCCAGTACCGCCCACCATTGAAAAGCCCGGACGGGCGATATGAACAATGCCCTTTGGGCAAAAGGAACTGGCGCCGTGACGCGCCGCGATTGAAGGAGAAGGCCAATGAAGGTCAAGAACTCACTCCGCTCGCTGAAGCAGCGCCACCGCGACTGCCGCGTCGTGCGTCGTAAAGGCAGAGTTTACGTGATCAACAAAACGCAGCGCCGGTTCAAAGCGCGTCAGGGGTAAAACCTGATATATTGGGATTCATGAACCCCGCCGATGGCGGGGTTTTTTGATTTTGATATGCGGTCTTTTTAGGCTGAAAGACCTCTGTAATTCGTAAGTTTGTTTAAATCACGCCAGATTATTGAACTCGACGCTTACGTGCGCCAAGTAATTTAAGCCGCAAAGCATTAAGCTGGATAAATCCTGCGGCATCTTTTTGATCATAAGCGCCCGCATCATCTTCGAAAGTAACATGCGCCTCTGAATAAAGGCTGTAATCCGACCAACGACCAACAGTGCGCACCGACCCTTTATACAGTTTAAGCCGCACCGTCCCTGTCACAAATTCCTGTGACTTGTCGATCAAGGCCTGCAGCATTTCTCGTTCTGGGGAAAACCAGAACCCATTGTAAATCAGTTCCGCATATTTGGGCATCAGTTCATCTTTGAGATGCGCCGCACCGCGATCCAAAGTGATTTGTTCTATTCCACGGTGCGCCTCTAAAAGGATCGTTCCACCCGGCGTTTCATAAATCCCGCGGGATTTCATACCAACAAAGCGCCCCTCAACAAGGTCAAGCCGTCCGATCCCGTGCGCCCCGCCCAATTCGTTTAAACGGGTGAGAAGCATCGCCGGAGACAAGTCTTCGCCATTGATCGACACCGCGTCTCCTCCCTTAAATCCAATCTCAATGAATTCAGGCGTGTCTGGTGCCGCTTCGGGGTGGACTGTACGTTGATAGACGTAATCTGGTGCTTCAACTGCCGGATCTTCCAAAACTTTTCCTTCAGAAGATGTGTGCAACAAATTAGCGTCGACCGAAAACGGTGCTTCACCGCGTTTGTCCTTGGCGATCGGAATTTGGTTTTCCTCTGCGAAAGCCAAAAGCTTTGTCCGACTCGAAAGATCCCACTCCCGCCAAGGCGCAATAACTTTGATTTCGGGATTCAATGCGTAAGCGGAGAGTTCAAACCGCACCTGATCATTGCCTTTCCCTGTAGCGCCATGGGCCACGGCATCTGCACCGGTTTCAGCTGCAATTTCCACAAGGCGTTTGGAAATCAAGGGCCGTGCGATGGATGTGCCCAAAAGGTAAAGACCTTCATAAAGCGCATTTGCGCGAAACATTGGAAACACGAAATCACGCACGAATTCTTCGCGCACATCTTCGATATAGATGTTTTCAGGTGCAATACCCAAAAGCTCCGCCTTTTGGCGTGCAGGTTCTAATTCTTCGCCCTGTCCAAGATCAGCGGTAAAGGTGACCACTTCGCAACCATATTCTGTTTGCAACCACTTCAAAATGATTGAGGTATCAAGACCACCGGAATAGGCCAAAACAACTTTCTTGGGTGCAGACATTCGCAACATTCCCTCTTAGACATTTCAGTGCGCGGATAGCCGTTTTTGCCAGAGGGGGCAAGGGTGATCAGGCAGGAAGCGTTTGTGTTCAAAACCGCATCGAGCTACTCTTGATTGAAAGGGTAAGGGGTGTTGCATGTCTCAGGCGTTTAAACTTTTATCACATGCCATCTGGCAAGTGTTTGGAAATTTCACCAGCGCATTCAAAATAACAGCTTTGCCTTTTTTGATCATTTGCGCACCAATATTTTCTCTGAGAACTGCTTTAAAATACAGCTTTGAGAAACATCGCAAATCAACTGAGGCAGATCCATTTTCAAGTGTCCTGTTGATAAAACAGCAGGCACAACAATTTGCAGAACAAACGTCATTCTACTTATGGCTGTCCATTCCTGGTATACTTGTTACGATTGCTGTGGCCTTTTGGTGATCGTCGCTTGGCACAGGTTTATTCTTTTGGAAGACTCCACCCATTTCCTTTTGCGAAAATTCCATGGACGGCAAATACTATCATACATGTGGCGCGTGATGTTGATCGTTTTGCTATTTATTCCATTTTACCTTGCCTATTTTGCCCTCGCGCTCATCTTTGTTGATGTTTCACAATTTAACTTTACGGCGCTCAGTCTTTTGGCTTTTGCAAGCACTTGCATCTATTACGTTCTGCTTTATCGCCTGTCCCCTATCCTGCCGGCCGCAGCCCTCGGCAACAAACTGTCTTTTGGCGAGGCTATCAAGGCAACAAAAGGTGCAACATTTAGTTTTGTGGTTTTGGGATTTTCTTTGGCACTATTGAGCGTTCTCTTCAGCTTTGCAGAACTGTTGTTTATACATTCGCCAACAGTGATCGCTATCGGTGTGCAGATCCTTTTCGCTTGGCTGATTTTCATAATTAACCTCAGCATTATCACAACGATTTACGGCCATTATATTGAGGGTCGCCCTTTGAGGTAGGTGTTTCATCCTTGCCTTCGCAGAAACCTTGCGCCAAAACAGAAGCATGAGCGATTTTCAAACCTTTGCCAAAGAAGCCGAAGCCGCCCTTCGTGATGTTTTTGCACCGACACCGTTGCAGAAAAATGACCATCTGAGCGCCATGTATGAGGCTGATATCTGGCTCAAACGCGAAGACCTGTCGCCGGTGCGGTCCTATAAATTGCGCGGCGCGTTCAATGCGATGCGCAAATTGCCAGATCAAAAGGATTTCGTTTGTGCCAGTGCCGGCAACCATGCTCAGGGGGTGGCCTATATGTGTCGCCAATTTGGAGTGCGCGGGCGCATTTTTATGCCGGTCACAACGCCGCAGCAGAAAATCCAGAAAACAAAAATCTTTGGTGGCGATCAGGTGACGATCGATTTGGTTGGTGATTACTTTGATGATTGTCTGAACGCAGCGCAGGCCTATTGTGCCGAACATGCCGCCCATTTCCTGTCCCCCTTTGATGATGAGGATGTCATCGAAGGACAGGCATCTGTCGCCGTTGAGATCGAAGAGCAACTGGGTCGTGCCCCTGACCAAATTATTTTACCCGTCGGGGGTGGGGGGCTTTCTGCTGGCATGATAAGCTATTTTGAAAATCGCGCCCAATTTACATTGGTCGAACCTTTAGGGGGCGCTTGCCTTTGGGCCGCTCTTATCGCGGGAAAGCCGGTAAAATTAGACAAAGTTGATACTTTTGCGGACGGTGCTGCAGTGGGGCAAATTGGTCAAAAGACTTGGGAAAGGCTGAAAGATGTTGGGCTAGCCAATGTTGTGCGCATCCCAGAGGACCGCATTTGCCTCACCATGCTCGATATGTTGAACGTTGAGGGGATTGTTCTTGAACCTGCAGGCGCGCTCGCGATTGACGCTCTGAAAGATTTGGGGCGCTCTATCTCTGGCCGTCAGGTCGTGTGCCTCTCCACCGGCGGCAACTTTGATTTTGAACGTCTGCCAGAGGTCAAGGAACGCGCACAACGTTTTGCTGGTGTGAAAAAATATCTGATCTTGCGCATGCCCCAACGCCCCGGCGCGCTAAAAGAGTTTTTGAATTTTCTGGGACCCGAAGATGACATTACACGGTTTGAGTACCTTAAGAAAAGTGCGCGAAATTTCGGATCCATCCTAATTGGAATTGAAACAAAATCGGCAGATCGTTTCGAAAACTTTTTCAAACGTCTCGACGAAGCTGGATTTTCTTACTCCGACATTACAAACGACGAGATTATGGCGCAATTTGTCGTCTAGATTTGTTCACAATCTTACTCTGCAAATCCCGAATGTGACCCGTTTTGAGGTATATGAATTTCATTCCTTGATCAAATTGCTCTCATAAAATTGTTGTTTTGAAGAGCTAAATTCCCCGTAAATCTTATCAATTTCCACTTTGTAAGATGGATCTTTCTGCAAACTATTTTCTTAATTACGGCAAATCGCTGCAAAATTAGAAAACCCTAAATTAAGGGCGTTGCCCTGCAGAAAATGCAACTGACCCAAAAGCGTAACAACAGTATCCGCACGCCGCAGATTTTCAAGCGCCTCTTGCGCCTCTTCAAAAAAGACACCGACAATGTCGCCAAAGTCATCTTGTCCCACTTCATCTCGAAGTTCGTCAATTCGGATCCAATCTATCATGGCCACATCCTTTGGATTGCCCGCACAGTATCCAATAAACCTGTGAATCAAATCTGAATATTTGAAATCTATGGCGACCTCGACTGCGCATTATATCAATTTAAAGGACTTTTCGCTAGGGATAGACAACGTGTTTACAATAGGAAAAATCTGTGAAGTCCAACGATCTTACGGGAAACAGTCACAATATCCCAAATGTTATCAAAACAATTCTCGTTGTTGATGACAGCAAACTGCAGCGCCGGATTGTTCGTTCGATGTTAGAGAAACGGGGCCATTGCGTGATCGAGGCAAAATCCGGAGAAGAGGGGTTGGTGATGAGCGCTCTGACCTACCCTGATCTGGTGCTCAGCGATTGGATGATGCCCGGCATGAGTGGTCTGGAATTTTGTGTCAAGTTCCGCGAATTGGGCAAAAATCGATATTCCTATTTCATTCTCCTCACCTCAAAATCTGCCAAAGATGAAGTCGCGCAAGGCCTAGAAATGGTTGCAGATGACTTTCTAACCAAACCTCTCAACGCCAGTGAATTACACGCGCGTATTATTGCAGCTGGGCGTATTTTGACCATGCAAAGAGAACTTGAAGAAAAAAATAAATTCATTTCCTCGGCGTTAGAAGAGATCAAAAAACTATATACTTCGCTCGACAATGACTTGTTGGAGGCGCGTAAACTTCAACAATCTTTAATTAGAGAACGCAGCAAACGTTACGGATCTTTCGAACTCTCTATACTTCTGGAAAGCGCCGGTCGGGTCGGTGGCGATTTGGTTGGCTTTTTTCCGGCGGGCTCAAGCCACCTCGGGATTTACACAATTGATGTATCAGGTCACGGAATTAATTCCGCAATGATGGCCGCGCGATTGGCAGGATATTTATCCTCCACGATAAGCGATCATAATATCGCGTTGCAACAGGATGAAAACGGTGTGGTGGGACCGATGCAACCGCATGATGTTGTGGCAAATTTAAACAATATCGTTCTTAATGAAATGGACACCGAACTTTATTTCACACTTCTTCTCGCCTATCTTGATCTGTCATCCGGAGCACTTTGTTTTGTTCAGGCAGGACATCCTCATCCAATTATCCAACGCGCGGATGGTACATTTGATACGATCGGAAAAGGCGGATTGCCTGTTGGACTTGTCGAGAAGGCGACTTACGATTCCTACCACGACCACTTACATCCCGGCGATCGCATTTTGATCATCTCAGATGGATTGACCGAAAGTCATGATCCTTCTGGCAAACTTTTGGGCGGAGAAGGAATGAAAATGATTCTCTCCAAATACCGCACCTCAAAGGGTTTGGACCTCTTCGATCACTTGCTGGAAGACCTAAAGGTTTATGCAGCCTCGCAATATTTTAACGATGATGTGTCTGCCGTCATGGTAGAGTATCACGCTTGAAGTAATATATTTCATTTAAAAATCTCGGAAGATTTATGAAACCTGACCGTTTTGTTTGTCTCCAATCATCCGCAATTACAAAGATTGTATCGTTTAAAAAACTATCCGCCCACCATAGATCTTGTCAGGCGATCACGCCGGCAATTAAATCCACGATGAACCGCCTATCACCAGGGTTTTCCACCAAATCTACTGCCAATGTTGCGGACACGATAAATTCTGAATGCCCCTCTTCGGTAGGGGCGCAGCGACGCATCACCGGACGAGCTAAAAAAACGGTACATAGCTTTTCTGCCCAAAGATCATACTCTGGCATATACACGAACCTTCGAAAGGCCCCAACGCGTCTGGGCCTATCGATGATCCAGCCGGTTTCCTCCATTACTTCGCGATGCAAAGCAGGGATCGGATGTTCCCCGGGATCAATGCCCCCTCCGGGAAGCTGAAACTCCGGTTTCGGGTCATTTTGATGCGTCAGCAGCAGGTTCTCACCTATCGGTAAAAGCGCATACACCCCCGGTCGGCGCTTATATAAGATATCATTCTTTACGCTCTCACCAAAGCGACGTATCATCCTTATCTTCCTTTGCTGCCTGGCTTGCCCAGTGGTCCAAGACAGGGTATGGCACAAATCATGAAATTGGGGAATTCGAATGTTGCACAGCGCAGAGCTTGACTGGGACGATACAGTCCTGCCCTTTCAATTGGACAAATCAGATATGCGTGGACGCGTGGCACGCCTCGATGGCGTTTTGAGCGGTGTCCTGAAACAGCATGCATATCCACCAGTTGTCGAAGCGCTTGTTGCGGAAATGACCCTTTTGACGGCATTGATCGGACAAACCGTCAAGCTGCGCTGGAAATTGTCACTACAGGTGCAATCCAAAGGTGCTGTGCGCATGATTGTGACCGACTACTACGGTCCCGAAAATGAAGGCGACGCGGCGCGAATTCGTGCCTATGCCAGCTTTGACGCAGAAAAACTGACGACGGGGAATCCTATGGATCAAATTGGTGAGGGATATTTTGCCATTCTGATCGATCAAGGTGAAGGGACCCAACCCTATCAAGGGATAACGCCCCTCTCCGGAACCTCTCTTTCTGAAAGTGCCGAGGCATATTTCGCGCAATCAGAACAATTGCCCACAAAATTCACGCTGAGCTATGGCAGAGCCACCGAACCGGGTGTGGCAGAACATTGGCGCGCGGGCGGTATCATGTTGCAACATATGCCCAAAGCAAGTCCTTTTGTCACCGCCGAAGGCGGAACGGGGGAAGCCGGTCTTTTGGTTGCCGCAGATCTGGTGAGCGGTGAAACAGAAGAAAATTGGACCCGCGTTAATTTTCACCTCGATACGGTGGAAGACCTCGAACTGATTGGTCCGTCGATAACACCTGCAACACTGCTCACACGGCTCTTTCACGAAGAAAATCCGCGCATTTTTGATGCACAACGGGTCGAATTCGGCTGTTCCTGTTCAGAAGAAAAAGTGCGCCAATCTTTGTCCATCTATTCTGCCAAAGACATCGAAACCATGACCACCGAAGCGGGAACAGTCACAGCGGATTGCCAGTTTTGCGGAGCACATTATGTCCTTGATGCCAAAACAGTCGGATTTGATGCGGCTGACGGGTGAGCCGCTTAAAGCCTATTTGCAAACTGCTTTGCAAAGCCCCGCTACGGGGTCCTCTGATTTTGATCTGAACAACGACCAGCATAACTTTGCGGAAACCGAACTCCGCAGGGCGGCTGTATTGATTGCCATTCAGATCCGAGACGGCGCACCCCATGTGATATTGACCAAGCGATCCTCTGCATTGAAAAACCACCCTGGTCAGGTCGCCTTTCCCGGTGGAAAGATAGACCCAAGCGACGCAACTGCAATTCAAGCCGCCCTTAGAGAAGCGGAAGAGGAAATCGCGCTCCCCCGCGCACAGGTTGATGTATTGGCATCCTTACCAGATCACATAACTGTGACCCGTTTTCGCATTACGCCAGTTGTTGCATATGTCGAGGGAAGCTTTCACCCCGTTGCAGAACGAGGGGAGGTGGAAGAGGTGTTTACCGTACCATTGAGTTTTCTGATGCAACCGCAGAATTACTCAATTTGTGAACGCCACTACAAAGGGTATATCCGCAGATATTACACCGTCCCCTATGGACCCCATTATATTTGGGGGGCAACAGCAAGGATGCTGCGCGCATTTGCAGATTGTTTTGCCCCATGAATATCTGCGGGACTTGGTTCAAGGCGCCCAGCGCCCAAAAGATCATGCGCCTCTTGGAGGGTGCGGGTCATCAGACCTATTTCGTCGGGGGATGCGTGCGCAATGATCTGTTGGGGCGTGAGGTCAAAGATATCGACATCGCAAGTGCAGCGCCCCCAGAAACCACGGTGGCCCTCGCAAAAGAGGCGGGCATTCAAGCCGTGCCAACCGGAATAAAACATGGAACAGTGACCCTGATCGTGGATAGCCAAAGCTATGAAATCACAACCTTTCGCAGAGACTTGCTGACCGACGGGCGCCATGCAAAGGTGGCATTTTCCTCTGACCTCAAAGAAGACGCTCAAAGACGCGATTTTACAATGAACGCGCTTTATGCGACGGCAGACGGAACGATCTTGGATCCCCTTTCAGGGCTGGAGGACCTGCGCGCAGGCCGCGTGCGCTTTATCAATGATGCGGATCAACGGATTAAAGAAGATTATCTGCGTATATTAAGGTACTTTCGCTTTTCTGCCTGGTATGGTGCACTTTCCGAAGGATTTGACCCAGAGGCACTTGCAGCCATTGCTGCAAACTTGGATGGGCTGAACCAATTGTCAAAAGAGCGCATTGGCTCGGAAATGATTAAGCTTTTGTCTGCGCCCGACCCAAGCCCAAGCATCGCCGCCATGCGTGCGACCGGCGTCCTGAACAATATCTTGGAGGGGGCTGATGATCGGCTTCTTTCACTGTTTGTGCATTTGGAAATCTCCAACGGGTTGTCTCCTGACCCCATCGGGCGGCTTGCGGTTTTGGGGGGGCAGGATGTGAAGCATCAACTTCGGCTCACAAATCTGCAAGCCAAAACCTTTGATATTCTCAGGGAATGCATGTCCAATACCATGCCTCCCCATGAGCTGGGCTATCGGTACGGGCAGCACATCGCCCAAATGAGCATCGCGCTCAGGGCCGCAGTCTTTGAAACCCAGATCATGTCCAGCGACCTTGAGGCCGCGATACAAGGTGCATCGGCCCAATTCCCCCTCACCGGTCAGGATTTGACAGATCGCTTTGAAGGCGTGGAATTGGGACGCGTCCTCAAAGACTGCGAGGCACATTGGATTGCCTCAGGATTTAAGCTTGGCAAAGCCGACCTCTTGCGCCTGCACCGCTAAGGCCATACCCTGCCCGTATTTAAATTGAGGCGACGGTAATGCCCATTGAAACACTTATTGCTTTGACTGGTTTTGCAATCACCGCGTCTTTCACGCCCGGGCCAAACAATGCACTGATCGCTGCATCGGGGGTGAATTTTGGGTATCGAAGATCCCTGCCACATATTCTGGGAATCGCTTTTGGCTATGCGTTTATGATTTTTGTAGTGGGCTTATTCCTTGGCCAAGTGTTCCAACAGAGCCTTTTGCTTAGGGAAGCTCTTCGCTGGCTGGGGATCATTCTTTTGATCTATGTTGCCTATAAAATCGCAACCGCAGGCGGGTTGAGCCAAGCCGATGGCAGAGCACGCCCTTTTCGATTTTATGAGGCCGCCGGATTTCAATGGGTCAACCCGAAAGGCTGGGCCATGGCGATCGCCATTACGTCTCAATTTATTGATCCTGCCGCCCCTATAGAATCCTCCCTGACAGTGGCATTCATCTTTATCTGTGCCGGAATTGCATCCGCGTCCCTTTGGGCCTGGCTTGGCTCCCAAATCGCAAGCCGCCTGTCAGGGCCTGAACGGACAATATGGTTCAATCGATTGCTTGGGCTATTGGTTTTTGCGTTTGTCTTTATATTACTCCTGACGTGATATTTTGGCATCTGCTGTAAGGGCAAAGACAGACCAAAAATTAATAAGTTTTTGAACTTTACAAAAGCCTGAATTGCGATATCCTGAGCAGCTTTTCATCTTTTGCTGGATTATTGGTCATGTTTCGTCTCTTTGAGAACCTCGTAGATCCCTTCGTTGACTACAGCGATACCGATATTCCACCCAATAAATTATACCCATTTCTCAAAGACTACTGTCGCCCGTTTTTTGGCGTCTTTGGCGTTTTGAGCGTTTTGTCCTGCCTCGTTGCAGGCATTGAAATTGGGCTTATTTACTTTATCGGTTTGCTGGTTGACGTGATGCAGGGCGACCCCAAATTGGTCTGGAGCCAATACGGCGCAACCCTAATCATCGTGGGTTTGCTGATCCTTTTTATCCGACCCATCGTTTTTGGCGCCCATGTCGCCTTGTTAAACAATACGATGATGCCGAACCTTGGAACGTTGATCCGTTGGCGTGCGCACCGTCACGTTTTGCGCCAATCGGTGGGATGGTTTGAAAATGATTTTGCGGGGCGGATTGCCAATCGCGTGATGCAAACGCCTCCAGCTGCAAATGAAGTTGTTTTTCACCTGTTTGATGCGCTTAGTTACGCCATCGCCTATGTGTTAGGATCTGCCATTTTGTTGTGGACAGCTGATCCTCAGCTGACACTGCCGCTTTTGATATGGCTTGCAGGGTATATTTTCCTGATGCGTTGGGTTGTGCTTCGCGTTGGCCCCGCCTCCGAAGCGTCCTCTGATGCGCGCTCAAAACTTAATGGCCGTATCGTAGACGGATATACAAATATCCAGACCGTGAAAATGTTCGCAGACGAAACAGACGAGTTGGACTATGCGCGCGACGCGATTTCTTTTACCCGTGAAACGGTGAAGAAAGAGATGCGCATTTACACCGCGATGGACGCATTTCTGGTCACCCTGAACGGATTGTTGATAGTCAGCGTGATTGGATGGGCGATTTATTTATGGACAATTGGATCGGCCTCGGTGGGCGTTGTCGCGGCGGCCGCTGCTTTGGTCATGCGCCTGAATGCAATGACAGGTTGGATCATGTGGGCGGTGACCAGTTTTTTCCGCGAACTTGGGGTGGTGTCAGAAGGAATGCGCACAATTGCCCAGCCTTTGAACCTCGTGGACACCGCAGACGCAAAACCGCTCACAGTCCGCAACGCCGAAATTCACTTTACGAACCTGTCCCATCACTACGGCAAACTGAGCGGCGGGTTGGATCAAATGAACCTTACCATCCGCTCCGGCGAAAAGGTTGGACTTGTCGGGCGTTCGGGTGCGGGGAAAACCACGCTATTAAAATTGTTGCTGCGGTTTTATGATATCGAAAGCGGCAAGATTGAGATCGACGGGCAGGATATCTCGCGCGCCACCCAAGACAGCCTACGCCGCCATATCGGTATGGTGCAACAGGACAGCAGCCTTTTACACCGCTCTGTGCGAGATAACATTCGCTACGGCAGCAAAGGTGCATCCGATGCCGAGGTGATAGCAGCTGCACAAAAGGCGCAAGCGCATGAATTCATCATGGGCCTTCAGGATCCAAGTGGACGCAGCGGGTACGATGCCGAAGTCGGTGAGCGAGGTGTGAAACTGTCAGGCGGGCAACGCCAGCGGATCGCACTCGCCCGTGTGATCCTCAAAGATGCGCCCGTTCTTTTGCTGGACGAAGCGACAAGCGCGCTAGATAGTGAAGTCGAAGCAGCAATCCAAGACACGCTTTACAAAATGATGAGCGGCAAAACCGTGATCGCCATCGCCCATCGCCTGTCCACCATTGCCCATATGGATCGTATATTGGTGATGGATGATGGAAAGATCATCGAGGATGGAACGCACAATGCACTGATCGCAAAAGGGGGGCTTTATGCGGGTTTCTGGGCGCGACAATCAGGGGGATTCATCAATGTGGACTAAGATTACGTCGCCCAAGTCATGGATTGACACGCTGTCGCCTGCCGAAGGAGCACCTCCGCGGCAACTTAATCCTTTTATGCATTGGTGTTTGAAGGGCAGCTATTTCGCCATATTGATCGGATCCATAGCAACGATCGTTGCTGGATGTATGGAAATGGTGACAGCCGCACTTTTGGGAATAATCCTAGATGTGGTCTTGGACGCCGGCCCTGAAAATGTAATCGCCGATCAAGGCCTGTTTCTGGCAGGGGCGGCGATTTTTATTCTGTTTGCGCGCCCGCTCACCTTCATGTTTTCCGCTTACATGCAAAGCGTGGTCATCGGTCCGAATTTACGCAAAATGGTGATGACACGGTTGCACCGTTGGACGTTGGGCCATTCGACCACGTTTTTCGACAACGATTTCGCCGGTCGTATTGCCCAAAAAGAGGTCACCGCCGCGCGCGCCCTAACCGATGTTGTGGTTGAATTTCTGCATACGGTTCTGTTTGCGGTCGCCTCCATTGTTGCGGCCTTTGTCATTGTGGCCACTATTGATTGGCGCATTGGGGCCATGGTGATCCTTTGGGTTTTCGGCTTTTTTGGTCTGATGAAATATTACCTGCCACGCATTCGTGTCCGCTCTGCCGCGCGCGCAGAGGCGCAAGCTGTGACCACGGGGCAGATTGTTGACACAGTGAGTAATGTCAAAGTGGTCAAACTTTTCGCCAATGCGTTTTACGAAGACAAAGCAGCGCTTAAGGCTTTTGATTTCCTGCGCCAGACCTCAAAGGACTATGGCGTTATGCTGATCTGGTTTCGTATGGCGCTGCTGACCTATTCAGGCGTGATCTTTATCGGAGTTATTTTCGCCACGATCTATTTATGGATGAACGGACAAGCAACCCCGGGGGCCGTGGTCGCCGGCGGTTCGGTGGCCATGCGGTTGATGATGATGGCGGGCTGGGTAAGCTTTTCTATGATGACAATTTATTCCAACCTCGGAGAGGTGGAAAATGGGATGATCACCCTCACACCGCCTCATACGCTTGTGGACGCCGACGATGCCAAAGCGTTGGTTGTGAACAAGGCCGAAGTCAGATTTGATAGCCTTAGCTTTGCTTACGGACGCGAAAAGGGCGGGATCAAAAATATAACTCTAACTGTACAGCCGGGGGAAAAGCTTGGGATTGTAGGGGCTTCAGGTGCGGGGAAATCCACGTTGGTGTCCTTGCTCTTGCGCCTTCATGACGCCAAACAAGGGTCTGTATTGATTGACGGTCAAAATCTTAGGGATGTCACCCAAGACAGCCTGCGCAACCAAATCGGCATGGTGACGCAGGAAACATCCATGTTCAACCGCTCAGCCAAAGACAACATCCTTTATGGCCGCCCAGAGGCCAGTGATGAAGAGGTCCTGAAAGCCGCACAAAAAGCCGAAGCCGACGAGTTTATCCGCGATATCGTCGACAATAAAGGGCGCAAAGGTTATGAGGCACACCTTGGTGAGCGCGGCGTGAAGCTTTCGGGCGGGCAACGCCAGCGCATCGCGCTGGCCCGCGCCATCCTAAAGGACGCCCCGATCCTTGTTCTGGACGAAGCCACAAGCGCGCTGGACAGCGAAGTCGAAGCCTCTATCCAAGCCGCCCTTGAACGGGTGATGGAGGGCAAAACAGTGCTCGCTATTGCCCACCGCCTGTCCACCATCGCGCGGATGGATCGTATCATCGTGCTGGATCAGGGGGAAATTGTCGAAGAGGGAACGCACAGCGACCTCTTGGCACGCAACGGGCTTTATGCGCAGTATTGGAACAGACAATCAGGCGGCTTTATCGGGATTGATCAGGCGGCAGAATAACCAACCCGCCTCTGGTATTATTTTGCACAGAAAAGACTTTTTTACAGGTCTGTTCAATCAATTTCAGATTGTATAATCTGTTGTTCAAATTTAATTTATGCGGTGTTTTTGATGTTCCATTTCTTTGAAAATCTTGTCGATCCCTTTGACAATCGCCCGATCGCCGATCCCCCACCCAAATCGGTTTGGGCCTTTCTTTTGGAAAACTGTCGCTCCTTTAACATGGTGTTGGTCGCGTTGTTTTTCGCAACATTGATCACGGCAACCTTGGAGGTGCTGTTTCTGGTCGGGATCGGGAAATTTATGGATTATATCCAAAGCCAAACTGACATCATTTTGGACAACCTTTGGGGTGTCGTCATCGCATTTGGCGTTTTTTTGATCTTACTGCGCCCGCTTGCAAGCATGATTGACACGATGATTGCCGATCAATCGATTGATGTTAACCTCACACAAGCTGTGCGATGGCGCGCCTTTCGGCGGGTTATTCAAAAGTCTGTCGGATGGTTTGAAAAGGACCTCGCCGGACGCATTGCAAACCGCGCGATTAACACACCCAATTCTGTTAAGCGCCTTGCCTTGATGACACTTAGCGATAGCGCACATGGTTTGATCCTTGTTCTTGGGACCTTCATTGTCCTTTCCCAGATGAATATCTATATGACCGTTCCGCTTTTAATCTGGGTGACGCTTTATGTGGCGCTGACCCGCTGGACAATTTCGAAGGTTGAACCGCTGAGCAACGCCGCATCAGAAGCAAAATCCACAGTTTCCGGCGTCATTATCGATAGTTTGACAAATATTCACACGGTCAAATCAGCGGGAAGCGAACAGGCAGAGATCAACTTTGTCAAACAAAGCCTGATCACATTGCGCAAACGCGCATTGGAACGCTCTGCCATAACAACCAAAATGGAAATAGGGTTGCATATGCTTAACGGCGCGCTTTTGTTTGCGGTGATCGGTGGGGGAACGGTTTTATGGGCCTCTGGCGGGATCACGGCTGGGGAATTAATCGGTGCCACGCTTTTGATTTTGCGCATTGAAACGATCAGTAAATGGTTTATTCGCCTCGCAGGCGATATTTTCGCCGAAATCGGCACAATTCGTGAGGGTATGAAAAGCATTTCCCAACCCGTTGATCTGCGCGACCACCATGATGCGCGCACCCTTGAGGTGACCGGTGGCGCCTTGGTCATATCGGGTTTAACCCATCACTATGGAAAAGCCAGCGGTGGGTTAAACGTCGTCAGCTTTTCGATAAAAGGCGGGGAAAAAGTCGCGATTGTCGGACGCTCCGGCGCGGGAAAATCCACGCTCTTGAAACTTTTCTTACGGTTTTATGAGGCCGAAGGCGGCAGCATCGCGATTGACGGGCAAGATATCAGGACGCTCACCCAAAATAGCCTACGCCGCCATATCGGATTGGTGCAACAAGACAGCGGCCTTTTGCATCGCTCTGTGCGCGATAACATCGCCTACGGCCGCCCCTATGCCAGCGAGCAGGAAATCATCGCTGCCGCGAAAAAGGCCAAAGCGCATGACTTTATTTCGGGGCTAGAGGATGGGGAGAACCGCATAGGCTATGACGCGCATGTGGGGGAGCGGGGGATTAAGCTTTCGGGTGGGCAACGCCAGCGCATTGCACTTGCCCGGCTGATCCTAAAAAATGCGCCCATCCTTTTTCTGGATGAGGCGACAAGCGCTCTGGACAGCGATTTTGAAGCCGCCATTCAATCCAGCCTTGGGGATTTGATGGAGGATAAAACCGTGATCGCCATTGCCCATCGCCTGTCTACGATTGCGCACATGGACCGCATCCTTGTGATGGATGAGGGCCGCATCGTCGAGGATGGGACGCATGACAGGCTATTGGCGATGGGGGGATTATACGCAGGATTTTGGCAGCGCCAGTCCGGCGGGTTTCTTGATGTTGACGCAGCCTGAGGGTAAGAGGCAGAAAACAGAGCGCGCAACATGGTTGACTATCACATCAAACGCCTTGGCCATCGCGGGGATGGTGTCACAGAAGAGGGGTATTTTGCCCCCCTTACCCTGCCCCAAGAACGCATTTCGGCAGAGGCAGAGGGAAGATCGCTGAGCAATGTCAAAATCCTTGAACCCTCTGAACATCGTGTCAAACCGCCCTGCCCCCATTTTAAATCCTGCGGGGGATGTGCCTTGCAACATGCCTCAGACGGTTTTGTCGCAAACTGGAAGGTCGATGTGGTGCGCGAAGCTTTGGCGGCCCATGGGATAGAAACAGAGCTTCGCCCATGCCTGACCTCTCCGACCCAATCGCGCCGTCGGGCGAGTTTTTCGGCGCGCCGCACAAAGAAAGACGCCCTTGCAGGGTTTCACGCGCGCGGGTCCGATGTGGTGATCGATATTGAGCATTGTGTGCTGATCCGGCCAGAGCTGCGCGCAGCGCTTGGCCTCGTCAGGGCCTTGGCTATGACAGGGGCCAGCCGAAAGGGCGAGATCTCTGTTCAGATCAATACCTCTGAGGCGGGATTGGACGTGGAGGTGCGCGGGGGAAAACCACTCGAGCCCGCCGTGCAGATATCGCTTGCCCAAGCGGCAGAACAGTTTTCCCTTGCACGCCTAAGTTGGGAAGATGATGTCATCGCCCTGCGTGCACCCCCTATCCAGCGCTTTGGACGCGCCCGTGTTGTGCCACCCCCCGGAGCCTTCCTTCAGGCTACAAAAGAAGGCGAAGGCGCACTTTTGCATCACGTTCAGACTATCGTCGCCGATGCACGTTCTATTGTAGACCTTTTTAGCGGTTGTGGCACATTTTCGCTGCCCTTAGCGGAGACCAAAGAGGTCCATGCTGTCGAAGGCGAAAAAGCAATGGTGCAGGCGATGGACGCCGGTTGGCGCAAAGCGGAAGGGTTGAAAAAGCTTACACATGAGGCACGCGATTTGTACCACCGTCCTCTTCTGGTTGACGAACTGAAACGCTTTGACGCTGCAGTCATCGATCCCCCGCGCGCAGGTGCCGAGGCGCAAGTCGGAGAGCTCGCAAAAAGCGGAATCAAAACGATCGCCTATGTTTCGTGTAATCCGGTGAGTTTTGCACGCGATGGTGCAATTTTGCGGGACGCAGGATATAACCTTGCCTTCGTGCAAACGGTCGATCAATTCCGTTGGTCATCCCATGTGGAGCTCGTCGGGGCATTTGTTAAAAATTAAATCGCACAAGCAGTTTTCTGTCAGTCAATCAACCGGAGAACCTGCGGGTGATCTGCATAAAAAGCATGGGTCTGGGGCGAAAATCTAACCCCTTTAGTCCCGAAATAACCGAATTTTCACTATTGTTGACAGCCTTTTTATGATACCCAAAAAGAAAAACGGGCAGTTTTCAAATGGGTTACATCAGAAGCATTTTGGCTGCATTTTTGGTACTTGCTCTGGTTGGCTGTTCTTCGCCGTCTTTTTTTCGTGCCTCCAGTCTTTCATCGAATATACAAGATGTAAATGTAACGAGCATCGTCATCAGTAAAAAGAACCGTCGCATGTATCTTTTTGACGGGAAAACTGTTTTGCGGTCCTACAAGATTGGACTGGGATCGGAACCGGTAGGGGATAAAAAGGTGCAAGGCGATGGGAAAACGCCCGAAGGGCTTTATTATATCGACCGGAAAAATCCAAAAAGCCGATATTACCTGTCGCTCGGAATTTCCTACCCGAATTCAGCAGACAAGGCTGAGGCGCAAGCACTTGGCAAATCTCCGGGGGGAGATATTTTTATCCATGGAGAAGACACCAAACCTAATTTCTTTAAACGCGATTGGACAGCAGGCTGTATTGCCGTGAAAAACAGGGAAATCCGCGAAATTTATGCGCTGGTCAAAGTTGGCACACCTATTCTTATTCGCCCCTGACCAAAACGCTGTCGTCACGCAAGTCTTCCAGATCCGGACCACTGCCCAGAACCAATGTCCACCATATTTTTCCAGAGGTTTCCTGATACCAAGAAAACCCTAACTCAGTGGCTCTTTTGTCCAATAGGACGCGGCGCAGATCCGGACTCTCCATCCAAGCGGCAAGGGTTTCAAGCTCTGTTTCATAGGTTTCGGAAATCAATTCACCAACAAACTTATGAGCGTACCCAGCGCGTGCCACGCGGTCAATCGGCGAGGACCCGTCAGATCCAAAATGCCAAGGCCGGTTTTGGACGGACATATCGCGCGCATGTGTGGCAGCCGCCGCATTTAAGGCAGCATTCAGAACCAATGTCGGGCTTTGTGCAGAAACACGCAATGCATTTACCGCATCCAAGGTCCTGAACTGCACGTCCGCTGCCGATTGGAGGCCGAGCTTATACAGCTTTGGCAATGGCTTACCGTCAGGGCCCATTTGTGGAATGTCATTTCCACAGGCGGTCAAAAACCCAAACAATGCCACGATCAATAGGAAAGTCCGAACCATTTCCCCCCCCCAAAAAGACAAGATGAACGTTCTCTGGTTATCGTGTTGTAGGCCTGCTTGCCAGCCCGTTTTGATAAAAAACCATTTTCTAACATGAAGTTGTCTTGTTATTGATGCAATGAAGCACTATTTTGGGACCGTGGTGTTTAAATTAAATCAATCGGAGCATTAAATGGCCTGTCAATCTCGCCGAACCTTTCTTGCAATGGGCGCGGCCAGTGTCGCTCTACCTGCATTCGGGCAGACAGAGCCAAACGACATATCTACGACAGAAATTGAACGCGAAGTATCGCAAACTGTTCGCCATAATGCGTCCAGTTTTCGCGCACTGGATTGGGAACCATACTTTTCCAATTTGAAAAATGGTGCAGTGCTTGTCGATATATCTTCTCGCGCGTTACATTTTTGGTCAGAGGATGGAAAAACCTATAAACTCTATCCTTCAAGCGTTCCATTGAGCGAAGAACTGACTCGCCGTGGACGTACAAAAGTTACCAGAAAGGTAGTTGGCCCAAGCTGGCGCCCAACTCCCTCAATGCTTGAGCGAAATCCGGAATGGCCAGAATACATACCGCCCGGTCCAGATAATCCACTGGGAACGCATGCTCTGTACCTCAGCTGGCAGTATTACCGGATCCACGGCACCCATGACACGAGAAAAATTGGTCGCAGATCATCCAACGGCTGCATTGGCCTTTATAATGAACACGTAAAAGAGTTATTCGAATTAACAAAAGTCGGCACACAAGTGTTGCTAATTTGACATTATATATAATTGTTTTATCCATATGTTTATTATCAATATACTTTTGGTATAATAAGAATAGCCATAGTGGTAAGCTTTGCGCCTGCCCATGCGACTGGTACTCTTTCAACGTCACGAGGAAGACACATGAAAAAAATTACACTTGCCATTACATTGGCAGCTTTCGCCACCACAGCTTCAGCTGGTGGACTTCAAGAACCAGAAGTTACAATGGCACCCGCTCCTATGATTGAGGAAGCGACAGCCGGTCCATCCGCAGGCAACTTGATTGTGCCATTGCTCGCCGTTCTTTTGCTGGCGGCAGCTGCGCGCTAAATTTTTTTTCTCCAAGAATTCCAGTCTGGCCCTTTCGGGGCCAGATTTTTTTGTCCGTCATTTCCCAATTTATATGTAACTGAGCTCGCTTTCATGAATAAACAAGCAGCTAAATCAAATATACCTTTGGCTCAGAAGTGACTATGACCGCACTGCTTTCAGGGTGCCGGTTAGCTTTGTTTCCAGTTCTTTTGTTTCAACAGGTTTTGAAATGTAACCATCCATGCCGACGGCAAAACATTTGTCTGCGTCTCCCTTCAGGGCGTTTGCCGTGATCGCAATAATTGGAGTACGGGCCAGACCAGTTTCAGCTTCTCTGCGACGGATCATGGTGGCCATTTCAAAACCGTCAACCAATGGCATCTGACAGTCTGACAAAATAAGATCAAATGCCCCGTTTTCCCATTTTGAAAATCCTTCCATTCCGTTTTTGGCAAATTCAACTGTAAATCCGAGCATTTCTATTCGGCGCATTAGAACTATGCGGTTTATTTCATTGTCTTCTACCAGAAGCAATTTGGTAGATTTGCGTTTTTCTTTGTCTTCGTTCCCCGATGCGGTGCTTGCAATCTGTGCTTCCGTATCAACCAGTGGTTCTATTTTGCCACTCAGTATTGCGAGTGCTCTGGTGAACTCGGTCATCAAAAGAGGATAAAGTTGGATACAAAACTCTGTCTCACTTATTTGACCCAATGCCTTTGAGCGGTCTCGCGACAAAGTTAAAAATTTAGGGGCCTTTACAAATGTACGAATTTTCTCTTGCCAAATCCTGACCGTTTCCAATTGATGGGGACGCAGGATAAAAATCTGCCCTCCATCGCCGTCCACACGGTAATCTGACATATCCCCGCGCACGGTAACATCGCGAAATTTCACTCCCATGAGATCCAAATTCCGTGCAATTTTCCAAGTCGGCTCCCCCCCTTCCTCTGTCAAAAGTTCAACGCTCAATCCTGAAAAATCAATGGAACTTTCGTCACCTTCGGCTGTAGCCATTGGGAGAACGATTGCGACACTTGTTCATTGCCCCTCTGAACTCTTGATGTCGATTGTTCCGCCCATTTGTTGTATGAGTTTTTGGGTTATCAACAATCCGAGACCCGTTCCCCCGACGCGTCTTGTGGAGGATGCTTCGCCCTGCACAAAGGGTTTAACGAGATTTTTCAACACCGCCTCTGACATACCAATGCCATGGTCCTTTACAAAAAAACGGATTTCGTTTCCTTTTCCTTTTTCGACAGAAAAATAAGCGGTCGTGTGCGAACCTGTCAGATCAGAAGATGAGTATTTTATCGCGTTACTTAACACATTAAGGAGAATTTGACGCACGCGCCCGCTGTCGGCCATAACCCATCTCGGCACATTTGGATCAATAGAAAGGGCGATTCTTACGCCGTTTTGATCTGCAATTGTTTGCTGGGTGACCGCTGCACCTTCCACTACGGAGACAATATCTGTTCTTGAGTTTTCGATAATCATTTTGCCAGCATCAATTTTTGATGCATCAAGAATATCATCTATGATGCGTAACAGGGAAAAGGCGGAATTGCGCACTGTGCCAACTATCTGCCGCTGTTCATCTGATGAATTCATGGTATCCAAAACCTCGACCATGCCAATGATACCATTCATTGGAGTGCGAATTTCGTGGCTCATATTTGCCAGAAAATCACCCTTCGCGCGGGTTGCTTCTTCTGCCAGAATTCGCGCCTGATAAAGTTCTGCTTCGGTGCGAGTTGTTAGGCTGGTAAAATAATAAAGCTCCGCCACCAAAAGGATCGTCACCGTTGCGCGCAGTGAAAAATTAATTATGTCGATATTGATATCCGTTTTGAGCAATGGGATACCGAACAAAATTTCTGACGTTCCAATCAGGCCATATTGAACAACGAAATACCATGAAATCAGGGGTAAAGCGAAAAACGCCAGCAAAATTTTGCGTTCATATTTCCAAGAAAGTGATAAAAAGGGCAACACCATAATGGGTAAAAACAAAAGATCGACATCGGCCTCAGGCAACCCAAAAATCAAACCAATCACGGTTGTCACTGTTGCGCTAAACAACCAGAATGCCCGTGCAAGTAAATGAATTTCAGCTGAAAAAGTAACAAACAAATCAGGTAAACACCTGCCACGCTTCCACAGATTATCATGCTCGATCTGTCACCAACGATGGCGAAGGCAAGAAACCAAGCCAAAGCCAGATACACGATGACAATAACTGCGATCTTACTAACAACATAGCGACGCTTCAGGTCGATTTCTTTATAAGTTCGCTCGTTTGAATTCAGCATAACTCATTAAACCACGCGTTAAAATTTGCGCAAGCTTCAATCCGCATCGCGCGATACTGCCAATGTGTCCTACCAGAACCAGTATCATATTTATATAGATAACCAATAGGATGTCTTTCTGTTTCCCGTCCGTCTTCCTGTCAATGGGTCAGGAAAGAGACTTGCACTCTTTGTCTGTTCCAGACAAAAGTAAGGAGCAGTCCATGTAAGGGGATCAACTATGAAAACGGCATTGATCGTCATTGATGTACAGAATGATTTTTGCCCGGGTGGGGCATTGGCTGTGAATGGCGGCGACGAGATCATTCCACTTATTAACGCGATGTGGCAGCACTATGATGTGCGGTGTTTGACACAGGATTGGCATCCAGTGGGACATTCTTCCTTTGCCAGTTCCCATGAGGGCAAAGCTCCTTTTGACATAACCAAAATGTTTTATGGAGATCAGGTTCTATGGCCGGATCATTGTATCATCGGAAGCAACGGCGCCGCGTTTCATCCTAATCTGGAAACAGACGATGCCAATATTATCGTGCGCAAAGGCAGCAATCCTGCGGTCGACAGTTATTCTGCATTCTTTGAAAACGACCATAAAACGCCCACAGGTTTGAATGGATATCTTCAAACCCTTGGCGTCACGCATATCGATCTTGCAGGACTTGCGACAGATTATTGCGTGGCATATTCTGCTTTGGATGCCGCGACACTCGGCTACAAAGTCAAAGTCCTCGAAGCCGCTTGCCGCGCCATTGATCTTGATGGTTCGCTGGACAAGGCCCGCACGCAGATGCGTGCAGCCGGCATCACGTTGGAGCGTTAAATGGTCGATATTGCTACCCGCGTCTGGAACCACAAATGGAAGATTGATCCTATTGTCCGGTCTTTAATTGATACGGATTTTTACAAGCTCCTGATGTGCCAATCAATCTTCCGCAACAAGCCCAATACCCGCGTCACATTCAGCCTCATCAACCGGACCAAGAATGTGCGCCTTGCAGATTTGATCGACGAAGGTGAATTGCGTGAACAGCTTGACCACATAAAAGGGCTTCGTTTGACCCGCGGCGAAAGCACGTGGCTGCGTGGAAATACATTTTATGGCAAACGCCAAATGTTTCGGTCGGATTTTATGGAATGGTTCGAAAACCTGCGTCTGCCGGATTACCATCTTGAACGCAAAGATGGACAGTATGAACTGACCTTTGAGGGGCTCTGGCCTGAGGTGATGCTCTGGGAAATACCGGCACTTTCTGTTCTTATGGAATTGCGCGGACGCGCAGCATTAAACCGAATGGGGAAATTTGAATTACAAGTTCTCTATGCACGGGCGATGACAAAGCTTTGGCAAAAAATTGAACGTCTGCGCAATATTGAAGGTCTGCGGATAGCTGATTTTGGCACACGGCGGCGACATTCCTTTTTATGGCAGGATTGGTGCGTTCAGGCGATGGTCGAAGGTTTGGGGGAAAAATTTGTCGGCACCTCGAATTGTTCCATCGCGCGCTATCGCGAAATAGAAGCGATCGGGACCAACGCCCATGAACTCCCCATGGTCTATGCCGCCTTGGCCGAGTCGGACGATGACCTTGCCGCTGCACCCTATCAGGTCCTTTCAGACTGGCAGGAAGAACATGATGGAAATCTGCGCATTATCCTTCCTGACACCTATGGAACAGATGGATTTTTAAAGAATGCCCCAGAATGGCTTGCTGGCTGGACAGGTATGCGCATCGACAGCGGCGACCCTGCAGAAGGTGCAGAGAAAGCCATAAAATGGTGGCAATCCCGGGGTGAAAACCCTGCAAATAAGCTCATTATCTTTTCAGACGGATTGGATGATGATGTGATTGAAGAGTTGCACAAACGCTTTGCCCAACGCGTGAAAGTATCTTTTGGTTGGGGTACCAACCTGACAAATGATTTTCGTGGATTGGCTCCTGCCGGAGAATTGGATGCATTTTCCTTGGTCTGCAAAGCGGTTTCTGCAGATGGTAAGCCTACTGTGAAACTGTCTGACAATCCAAACAAAGCAATGGGGCCACGCAGTGAGATAAATCGTTACAAGCGTATCTTTAATGTGGGGGCCCAATCACAACATGAGGTTTTCGTATAAATCCTGTTTTCATTATTTTAAAACAGACAAACTATGATTTAACCGGACCAAATATTTAAATGCCTGAATTCAGTGTTTCAGAACATTCACCGGCTGCCGCGGAATTTGTATCGCTTCGCGAAAATTGCGGACAATCTATCGCTAGGACCCTAATCAAACTGCCCATGGATCAAATCTATTCAACGGCGCCCGATGGGGCGATGATCGGGCTTACAGCGGCAAAAGGAAAAGAAAAATTGTATTCTCCATTTGGCTTTGAAAGCCGGCCAAATGGAGAACAAGGTGCAGGTATGACCAAACCGATTGTGTAAATTAATGAGTTTGGCCGCGATGATTTAGAACTTGGAAACTTTCAAATGTCAAAGATAGACAGAAGAGCAGATAAATTGAAGCAACAGTTGTGAAAAGGAAAACTACTTTGCATTTGCGAATTACGCACGCCATAGAGATCATGAAAAGGGGATGTAAACGGTGACGCCGGAAAACGGCCTTCCAGTTACCGCAAGTTTTTGGCATGGCTCAAACCTGTCTTGGATCGAAACCTTGTGCATCCAGTCCTTTCTCGACAGAGGCCATCATTTTGTCCTGTACGCCGCGGATAAAATTTCTGGCGTTCCTAATGGCACCGATGTTCGCCACGCGCGGGAAATTTTCTGGCCTGCTCCTTTTGAGCTGAAAGACAATAACCTCCATCGCCTGCAGGTCTTCTCAAATATATTCCGGTTACATCTCGTCAAACAGACCGGTTTCCTATGGGTGGATCTTGGTGCCTATTGTGTAAAACCATTTGATTTTAATGTGCCAAACATTTTTGCGCCTTTTGGGTCAAATTTTACAAACCGCGTATTATGCCTTGAAGACAATTCTCCATCACTAAAGGCCATGATTGAATTTGTACAAACCCCCAACCAGACAAAACCTTGGCGAGGACCAAGATTGCACCGCCGCGATGCACAACGTGTTGAGGCCGGCGAGAGATGGGGAATAGAAGCCTTGGGACTAAACTGTTCTGGTGACCCCTGTTTTTCCCATTTTTTAAAACAAAATGGAGAAGACCATTTAGCTTTGCCCATCGAAACGTTTTATCCATTGTTGTCCAACGATCTTTGGAAGTTGCATTCGCCAGAAGTCTTAACTGAGGAGATCGAAAGAGAAGGCGTTTATTCCGTTCACTTTTTTGCAACACAAAAAGCGCATATATATAGAAATCTGGGCGGATTACCCGCCCCAGGATCATATTTGGAAAGGCTATGCGAGCGTCATCGCATTGACCCGCAGGCGCAGGTCATTTCATATCCCAACTGACGAAAGTTTCAGCCTAAAGCAGCTACGATTGCGTCACCCATTTCAGAGGTGCTAATCGGAGTACCACCTTCGGGACCCATGAGGTCAGCCGTGCGCGCTCCACTGGCGAGGACCTTTTCAATTGCCCCTTCCAACATGTCAGCTTCTTCTCCGCGATCAAAGGAATAGCGCAGCGCCATCGCAAAACTAAGAATGCAGGCAATCGGATTGGCTTTGCCCTGACCTGCGATGTCCGGCGCGGATCCGTGGACCGGTTCATACATGGCCTTTGGTCTTCCGTTGGCCATCACGGGACCAAGCGTCGCAGACGGCAACATACCAAGACTACCCGTCAACATCGCCGCAGCATCTGACAGCAAATCGCCAAAGAGGTTATCAGTCACAATCACATCAAACTGCTTGGGCCAACGGCACAGCTGCATGGCGCCGGCATCGGCATACATATGGCTGAGTTCCACATCGGGGTAATCTTCGTCGTGCACTTTCTGTACAATCTCGCGCCAAAGAACACCGGATTCCATGACATTTGCTTTTTCCATGGAACAGACTTTGTTGTTGCGACGACGCGCAAGTTCAAAGGCGCTGCGGGCAACGCGGTCAATTTCGCTTTCCGTGTAGCGCTGTGTATTGATGCCGACACGTTCATTGCCTTCTTCGAAAATTCCGCGGGGTTCCCCGAAATAGACACCAGAGGTGGATTCCCTCACAATCATGATATCAAGGCCGGCAACCACGTCTTTTTTCAGCGATGAAAAATCCGCCAAAGCGTCGAAACATTGCGCAGGACGGAGGTTTGCAAAAAGATCCATCTCCTTGCGCAACCGCAATAGGCCGCGTTCTGGCTTCAGGCTGAAATCCAGTGAGTCATATTTGGGACCACCAACCGCGCCCAAAAGAACGGCATCAACCTCTTGGGCTTTGGCCATCGTGTCATCATGTAGAGGCGTGCCATGGGCGTCATAAGCCGCCCCACCCACCAAATCTTCGCTGACATCAAAGTCCAGACCCCTATGCGTCCCAAACCACGCAATCACCTTGCGCACCTCGGTCATCACCTCAGGTCCAATTCCATCCCCCGGTAAAATCAACAACGAAGGCTTTGTCATAACGCGGTCTTCCTCTTTGGTCTGTTTCAAGTCCTTCGCCTAGCGATTGTCACTGTGAGGGTCAAGAAGCTAGCTGATAAAACATGATAAATGTTCAAGCTAGATCGACCAATGGCTTTAGTCTCGCCTCTAAATGGTCCCAAATTGCCCTGACGCTGGGGGTTTTGATCAGTTTTTCATGTGCTGCCAGCCACAGATTCAAGGGGACGATATCCAAATCAGGCAACAGTCGCATTGGCAGAGATAAGACAGACGTTAAACCAATTTGAAGAAGTGCATTTCGGGGGATTTAACGTAACCGCCCGAGAACTGGCAAACACATTTACGCAAATGGAGTCACGGAAATTTAAACTGAAAAAAATGTCTTGGATGCCCTTTTTCCTCTTGGCACCATTTCGGAAAATGGCGCGGCATTTGATCGAACTGCGCTACCTTTGGGATATCGATCAAACGCTTTGCGACAGCGCATTGTCAGACCTTTTACCGGATTTCAAAAAAACAGAATTGCAAAACGCCCTTAAAATCTGTTTCAGCGATCAAATGCAGCGTGTTTAAATCGTTTGTAAAGCTGACCCGAGAACATCTGAGCGGCGTTTTTTTTCGATGAGCTTGGCAATCCGCCAGAGCGCAATGCCGCGCATCAATGCATGTAGCGGCAGAAAGGAATAGGCAACCATCGTCCATACAATCACCTGAGTTCCGGCAGCCAGTAGCTCTATTCCGAGCAAACGAAGAACAATAAGGACAACTGAAATTCCATAAGGTGCCAAAATCCCAATCATAATATTGACCTTTGCCTTTCTTTGGATCGTATCCACAATATTTTCACCACTGACAGGATCAATAAGGGGAAGATTGGTCCCGACGTTGAATTGGCCTGAGTTTTTCGGCCATTCACTGACTTTGACCATCAGCAGAAAGTAAGCCGAGGACAGCAACGCCCCAGTTAATCCTATCCCCACAGCGGCACGGATCGCATCGAGAGTTTGTGATGATGTTCCAAGAGGAACCGTCGAAAGGATGGCGTCAACCGCAGAATAAGGAAAATCCAGAAGGTGGCCCAATATGGTCCCCACAGGCCTGATAAATGCTGTGATAGCCGCTAACGCTGGCGGGTCTTGAAGCAATAAGACGGATATCGCAACGACGAAAGCAAACCAAATAAATCGCAACCGGTTATATGGCGGTGCATAGCGGAATTCGACTAAACTTGGGTATTTATGGAGGTATTCCAAGCCCACAAAGGCACCAATGCAAACGGCCAGAACATAATAGACGACAGATCCAGCTGGCTCCGCAACAGATGACGATAAAATAGGGGCAATGAATACCAGCATCACGAGCACCGCTCGTAGAGCTGATCCTGCAACCCAACCGATCATTTGTTGCCCTTTGCCCAAAAAACGAACCCAAAACCTGATTTGACCCGATCATTTTCTGCCACTCGAGGTGACTTCTGTTCTAAGCCCTCATTATTTATCACTTTTTGCCATAAAACAACCCAATTTATGACCCTAAGAGATATTTTAACTTTCTTTAGATAGCCACTGCTTTAGGGTTGATCCACCGATACCGATCTTTTTTGACAATCAATTTAGATCGACATTTAAATGCTGTGCAATCAGCAACAAAAAGCCCAACACCCCGCACAGGTGGCGTAGCAATATTTTTCTCCCTAGCGCTTGCCTGTTATCTTTCAGACAATGAAACCATGAATTTGATCATGTTGTCAGCTATTCCTCTTTTTGTCGTAGGATTGATGGAGGACGTCAAAAAGGGTGAAGGCACCCAACCTCTAACAAGGCTGTTCGTGGCTGCGGTCTGCTCTTTGATTGCGATAAGTATTTTTGGTATTTCGATCGAACGGCTCGATATCCCGATGGTTGACCCAATCTTCCAAGTTTCAATTTTTGCCATCCTGTTTACGATGTTTGCCTCGGCAGGTCTCACCCATGCGATGAACCTCATCGACGGTGTGAATGGATTGTCTGCATTCATTATGCTTTCGGCCATGGTTTCTTTTGGAATTGTTGCAGCGCGCTATGGTCACAGTGATCTTTTTATGCTGAACATTCTTGTCTGCGTTAGTTGTTTTGCTTTCATGTTATTCAACTTTCCAAAGGGACAGGTATTTCTTGGGGACGCAGGGGCTTATTGCTTTGGACATGTGATCGCTTGGAACGCAATTTTATTGCTGCATCGTGAACCTGAAATTTCGGCTTGGGCGCTGCTCTTGATCATATTCTGGCGAGTCGCAGACACACTGTTTGCCATCTCTCGGCGGTTGCACAACGGAAAGCCGACGGGTTTGCCGGACAAAATGCATTTTCACCAACTTTTGATGCGCAGCTTCATGATCTTTTCAGGTAAAAAACTGCCGCTCGCGCATGCAAACCCATTGGGTTCAGTTGCGATTTGGCCATTCGTTGTTCTCACCTGCACGCTCGGCATTATTCTTTTGACGGAAAAACAATTGGCGTTTTTCGCAACGGTGTTCTTGGCCAGCATTTTTGTGATCAGCTATTTGACCATTTGTCAGTGGGCCAAAACGCGCAATATGCCGCGTTTTGGATTGTATTTATTCGGCAACAGTTCCGATCCACAAACAGACCCCTAGGGCTGAGTTTCCGTTATTATTGGATCAGTACGGCATCGGGTGCGCTTTGTGCGCCCGAGAAATGTCCTCTAGGCATTCTTGCGAAAGCGTCACGTCGGATGCCTTTAGGGAATGTTCCAACTGAGATTGTGTGGTGGCGCCAAAGATCGCCGAACACATGAAGGGCCGTGTAACGCACCAAGCAAGTGCCATGTGGACCGGATCCAAACCGTGTTTTCGTGCGATCTCTAGATAGGCATCCACAGCGGGCCAAACCCGCTCTGTCACCCGCCCGCCTAGGTCAGCTCCAATAGATTTCCGCGACCCTTCTGGCGCTGCACCATTTTGATACTTTCCCGTCAAAAGCCCGACAGCCAGAGGGGAAAAGGCGATCAAACCAACATCTTCTGCAACACTTAGTTCACCAAGATCAGTGTCATAGAGCCGGCACAAGAGCGAATATTCGTTTTGAATCGTTGCCACGCGCGGCAATCCGTGATCCTCGGACAGGCGCAGCCATTGCGATGTGCCCCAAGCGCTTTCGTTTGAAAGCCCAAAGTAGCGAATATTGCCTTTCTCTACTTGGGACTGCAAAGCCTCCAAGCAATCAAGCATATCGGCGCGCACCGCATCAGCCCTTAGACCCGTTGGTCCGTAGTCCCAGTTCTTTCGAAACATGTATGATCCGCGATTGGGCCAATGGAACTGATACAAATCAATGTAATCTGTCTGAAGCCTGCGCAGATTGCCTTCGATCGTCTGAGCGATTGTTTTTGACGATATTGGCGCTCCATCGCGTACATATGCCATCCCTTCGCCGGAATGTTTGGTGGCAAGGATATAATCCGCCCGTTTTGACGGATTTTGGGCATTCCAAGTGCCTAGAATTTCCTCTGTGCGCCCGATGGTTTCAGCGCTGATCGGATTTACAGGGTACATTTCTGCGGTATCGACAAAGTTTATCCCATTGCTGAGCGCAAAATCCATTTGCGCATGGCCTTCTGCCTCGCTGGTTTGGGTGCCAAAGGTCATTGTACCAAGGCAGAGGTTTGACACTTTCACCCCGGTGCGTCCCATTTCGTTGTAATGCATTTTACCCTCCTTGCGAATTTTCACCTCTTGTCGTGGCATTTTTGACCGTTCGGAGCATGCTATCGACCTGGACGCGCATTTGTAAGTCCTGCATTGGCTTTAATGTGGGCACATTTGGAAAAAAATGTTGAGAACAAAATAAGAACATTTATAATTTCTTTATGGACTCGCTTTTACTGAACCAACATCAAAAAACCAAATACGGCGAAATCAGGCTGTCCGCCAATATCGCCCTGACAAAGGGACGGGTGCATGAATGCGCGGGACGGGCACGGCGGGCCTTTGCCCTGATGCTGGCGGCGAAAACATCCGGTGCAGTGCTTTGGATTTCCCAACCCTTTGGCAGTGATCCTTTGAACCCGTCAGGAATAAAACCCTTTTTGGATCCGGGGCGGTTTTTGTTCATCAACACAAGGCGCAAAGATGATCTTCTTTGGACCATGGAGGAAGCCTTGCGAAGTGGTGCCGTCGAATGTGTCATCGCGGATTTACCAGATTTTCCAGCACTCACCCCTGTGCGGCGGTTGCATCTGGCAGCAGAGGCTGGATGCAGGAATGGAACATCTGCTCCAGTTGGGCTGCTCTTAACCCCCGATAGTGGAGGTGCGCAGGGCGTTGAAACCAGATGGACCCTACAGCCCAAGACCCAAGATCTTTGGGCAGCATGGCATCTATCGCTTAAAAAATCCCGTCATGATCCACCACAAAACTGGCACGTCACGCAAACAGCAGAAAAATATTTAAAATTCAGCACATAATGGCGCTGAATAGGTCAAAACCGTCATCAAATGTCCAAAACCACATTGTCACATAATTTGAAAATGCTAACACACACAGCATGAGACTGATTATATCTTTTGCAGCGCTTTATTTATCTGTTGTACTTCTTCAACTTTCTAATGGTGGTCTCGGCCCACTGGATGCGCTGTCAGGATTTGAACTGTCCTTCACCACTGAACAGATCGGCCTTTTGGGATCTGCCCATTTTATCGGCTTTTTTATCGGTTGCTGGTGGGCTCCACGGCTCATGGGGACCGTGGGACATTCGCGCGCTTTTGCGGCCTTTACGGCAACGGGAGCCATTGGAATTTTAGCCCATATGCTTTTTATTGATGCCTACCTATGGGCTATATTTCGAATGGCCTCAGGGCTTTGCGTCGCAGGCTGTTACACCATCGTTGAAGCGTGGCTGCAAGCCAAAGTGAAAAACGAAAACCGCGGGCGCATGATGGGTATTTACCGAGTCGTTGATATCAGCGGATCCCTAGCCGCCCAATTATTGATCAGCGTTTTGAGTCCGGCAAACTATGTTTCATACAACATTCTAGCGCTGTTGTGCTGTGCAACACTTATCCCGATAGCGCTGACCAAAGTCAGACAGCCCCAAACACCCAAAGCTCCAAGGCTCAGGCCGATGCTTGCCATTGAACGTTCGCCCCTCGCTGCGGCAGGTGTCGTTGTTGCAGCCCTGTCAAGCGCGTCCTTTCGCATGGTCGGACCTATTTATGGAACTGAAGTTGGCCTGAGTATTGATCAGATTGCGATTTTCCTCGCTATATTTGTTCTGGGCGGGGCGCTTTCGCAATATCCGGTCGGTTGGCTTGCCGATCGTTATGATCGACGATGGGTCTTGATTTGGCTCTCTGTTGCCGCCATTTTCAGCTGTCTTTTGACTGCCTATATGCCCAGCACAAATTCAGTTATTATCATGACAAACGCTGCTTTTTTTGGCCTAACAACGTTTCCAATTTATTCGGTTGCCGCAGCACATGCTCATGACTTTGCAAGTTCAGATGAGCGGGTCGAACTTTCTGCGGCACTTATGTTTTTCTTTGCCATCGGTGCGATCGCCGCCCCATATACAGCGTCGGAATTAATCGAAGCTTTCGGGCCAAGCGCGCTGTTCCTGCTGATTGGTGCGGGGCATGTGACCCTTGTGATTTACGGACTTTACCGGATGGGTGTTCGTCCAACAGTCCAAGAAAAAACACCCTATGTTTATTCGCCCCGCACCAGTTTCACGATTGGTCGCCTGCTCAAACGATCCCGTGAGGAAAAATAACCGCTTAAACCTTCCCTCATCGCGTTTGGAACAGGCAGGTCTTCCAACGGAGTTCGACTTGCGCTAGAGACAGACAAATTCTTCAAAAGGCGGTTTGCATGGCCCGGCATCTGATTACATCTGCAATCCCATACATAAATGGGATCAAACACCTTGGAAATCTGATAGGAAGCCAGCTTCCTGCGGATTTATTTGCACGCTATCAGCGGGCAAGGGGGCATGAGGTTTTATTTCTCTGTGCCACAGATGAACATGGAACACCTGCAGAGCTCGCCGCGGCAAAGGCAGGTCAGCCAGTTGCACAATATTGCGCTGAAATGCATGAGCTACAATCCAAGATTGCAGCGGGATTTCGTCTGTCCTTTGACCACTTTGGCCGCTCCTCCAGCGCTCAAAACCATAGATTGACCCAACATTTCGCGGGCCGGCTGGCGGAGGCCGGATTGATCCGCGAGGTGGCTGAAAAACAGATGTATTCCCCCACAGATGGCCGTTATCTTCCAGATCGTTACATAGAAGGCACCTGTCCAAACTGCGGTTTCGAAGACGCACGTGGGGATCAATGCGACAATTGCACCAAACAGCTTGATCCAACTGATTTGATTAATCCACGCTCCACCATCTCGGGTGCGACAGATCTGGAAGAACGGGAAACCAAACACCTTTATCTGGCCCAGAGCCAGATGCGCGATCAGTTGCAAGCATGGATCGACAGCAAAACTGATTGGCCAATACTGACAACCTCTATCGCAAAAAAATGGCTTAATGACGGGGATGGGCTTCAGGACAGGGGGATCACGCGGGATCTTGACTGGGGTATTCCTGTAAGAAAAGGTACCGAACTTTGGCCTGGCATGGAAGATAAGGTCTTTTACGTCTGGTTTGATGCCCCCATCGAATATATTGCTGCTGCACAGGAATGGCAGGATGCCGGAAAAGGCAGCGATTGGGAACGCTGGTGGCGCACAGATAAAGGGGCGCAGGACGTGACCTACACCCAATTTATGGGCAAAGATAACGTCCCGTTTCACACCTTGTCCTTCCCAGCGACAATCTTGGGATCCGGAGAGCCCTGGAAGCTTGTCGACTACATCAAATCGTTTAATTACCTCAATTACGATGGAGGCCAATTCAGTACATCGCGCGGGCGCGGGGTATTCATGGATCAGGCTCTTGAAATCCTTCCCGCAGATTACTGGCGCTGGTGGCTTTTAAGCAACGCGCCCGAAAGCTCGGATGCGGAATTTACTTGGGATTTGTTTCAGGCAAACACGAACAAAGACCTCGCCGATGTGCTGGGAAATTTCGTGAGCCGCGTGACCAAATTCTGCCGTTCAAAATTTGGCGAAACAGTGCCAGAAGGCGGCGCGTGGGGCGATCAAGAAGAGGCGCTCATAAAAGAGCTTGATAATCGACTGCGTGCTTACGAGGGGTTTATGGAGTCCATGGAAGTGCGCAAAGCCGCAGCTGAATTGCGTGCCATTTGGGTTGCCGGCAACGAATACCTTCAATCAGCCGCTCCTTGGAGCACGTTCAAAGAAAACCAGCAACAGTCTGGTGCACAGACTCGCCTTGCGTTGAACTTGATCCGGTTTTATGCGGTGGTATCGTCACCCTTTATTCCTGATGCCGCCGCAGCCATGATGTCGGCCATGAAGACACAAGACGCCAGCTGGCCGCAGGATGTTAAAGCCGCACTTGGCGCTCTGCCTGCTGGACATGCCTTTGAAGTTCCAGAAGTTACATTCCGCAAAATCACTGATGATGAGCGTGAAGAATGGAAAATGCGCTTTGCCGGTAAACGCGACTGAGACGCCTTTATGTAGAGCCCGCGTCATTTCCTAAGTACTGTCTGAGTGCTTCTGGCGGGTTTTCCAAAAGTTCGGGTGTAGCGACCGGATGATCCGCTTTTCCATGATCTATAAATATGATGTCTTTCGCGATACGCGTCGCATCGGATAACGTATGGGTCACCATGATCACTGTCGTTTGCCGTTCCCGAGCAATTTCAGCAACCAAATCCAGCATATCCTGCCGGAGTGCGGGACCAAGCGCTGAAAAGGGTTCATCAAGTAAGAGAATTGGTTTGTCCTGTAATAATATACGTGCCAAAGCAGCACGGCTTTGTTGACCGCCCGAAAGTGCTGCGGGTTTTTTTTCGCCATGGGCTGAAAGACCGACACGGTCCAATGCGTCCGAGACTTTGGACCTTTGTTCAACCGTCAACTGCTTGCGAGGAGTTAGCGCGAGAGCGACATTGCGCTCAATACTCAGATGGGGAAACAGGTTATTGTCCTGAAAAAGAATAGCCACAGGCCGCCTTGCTGGAGCATCGGTGGAAATATCCCTTCCCTGCCAGAAAATGGCACCTGAACGCAAGGATTGAAACCCAGCTATGGACGCCAAGGCAGTTGATTTGCCGCCACCTGACGGGCCAATCATCGCATAAATGCCGGATGACATTTGTGGAAGGTCCAGAGAAAGGGAAAAAGATCCATTTTGGACCGTTACCTCTTTAATGTGCAGCATCCCCTCTTCCCCATCGATCAAATATCCAAAATAAGCTCAGGCTCAGGCTCAAAAGCAAAACTGCGCCGGAAGCGGCTTGTTCCATCCGATATGACCCCATCAGCTGATATATTTTCAGGGGCAGCGTGGCATATTCTGCATCCCCAAACAGCGCAATCACCCCAAGATCCCCCATGGGCAGTGCTGTAACAAGCCCCGCAGAAAACCCAAGAGGCCGGCGCAAACGGGGCCAGAACACCCATCGAAACTGGGCCCAAGGCCCCAGCCCAAGCGATTGCGATAGCTTTAGATAGGTTTTCGACGTCTGTTCCACATTTGGCCGTAACACACGCAGTACGAATGGCAGGCTCAACACCGCATTGACACAGAGGGTGACGATTAAAGCAATATCGAAGGGGTTCACATAAGGTCTCACAATCAAAAATATCCCTGTCCCCAAAACAAGGGGAGACACGGCAATGCCCAAGGTTCCAATCACTTCCCCAATGCGCGTGCAGAGCGGCAAGGCCAGCATAAGACACAAAACACCTGCCCCAAGCGCAATCAATACAGAGCGTAACGCCGCTACCCAAACAGATGGTGGCAATTCAAGCAAACCAGCTGCCCCTGTGATCGTTAGGATCGCAAGGGGTAATGCCAAAAATAATATAGCGATGGTAATAATCATACCGTCCCAAAACTGTTCAAAAGCGGGACGCGCGACACAGGGTAATGACCGATCAAGACCAAATCCAAACCCGTTGGTCATCCCTAAAAATACGGCAATAAGGGCGGCCAGAAGAGACACTGTAAGTTGCATAAATCCCAACATCGCCGCCGTTGCAAAATCAAACTCAAATCGAATGGCCTGATAAATTGCCAACTCAATTGTGGTTGCCCTCGGTCCTCCGCCAAGGGTTAAAGCGACCGCAAAACTTGAAAGACAAATTACAAAAATAACGGCGAACGCAGAGGGCACCACCTGCACCAACATTGGCCATTCCACACAACAAAACCGCCCCCTTGCGGTTAACCCAAGGCTTTGTGCCAATCTTATGCGTTCGCTCGGAATGGATGTCCAACCCAACAAAAGCATCCGTGTCGCCAGCGGTAGGTTGAAAAAAACATGTGCCAGCAAGACCCCTTGCAGCCCATAGATTGAAATCCGCTCAAATCCAAATGCTGTCCACAAAAGATTGAAAATCCCATTTTGTCCGAAGACGGCAATCAACCCAAGAATGGCCACAATTACCGGCAGAATAAAAGGCGCGCCAAGAACCATGATCACAAACTGGCGTCCCCAAAACTGCGTCCGTGCCAAAGCGCGTGCAAGAGGAAGCGCAAAAAAGACAGACAGAAAGGCAGAAAGGAGCGCCTGTTTCAAAGTAAACCAAAGCGCGGCCCATTCTGCCTCTCCAAGAGAGGCGAGGGCATCGGAATGACGCCAAACGGCCCAGAGCGGGAATAGGACAAACGCCGCAACTGCAGCGCCTGCCGTTATTTGGAAAGTGCGCGGCGCCATTCTTCTATGGCAACACCGCGCAGCGTTGCAGCCTCTTCTTCTGAGTAAAAGAGCACCTTTTCTGGCAATGGCAGTTCCTGAAACGCCTGAGGCCATTCAGATACTTCCAAGGCAGCCGGCAGCGACCAGTTTTCTTCTGGAATGAGGTTTTGGAAGGTGTCGGTCATGATAAATGCCAAAAAAGCATCTGCCAATTCAGGGTTATCCGTTCCCTTCAGTTTTGCCGCCAGTTCCACCATGAGATAGTGACCTTCTGGGAATATGGCGGCCTTTTTCGTTAAATCCCCCTCGGCAACAATATGATAGGCAGGGGAAGTCGTGTAGGATAACACCATATCGGCCTCACCTTCGGTAAAGAGCCCATAGGCTTCAGACCATCCTTTGGTCACAGTCAGAATTTTAGGCGCAAGTTTTTCCCAAACATTTTCCGCCTCTTCCCCAAAAACGGCTTTCACCCAAAGGACAAGTGCCAGCCCCGAAATAGAGCTGCGCGGGTCCTGAATGATAACTTTAAGCTCGTCATTTGAATGGATCAAGGCGTCGAAAGATTGGGGGGCTTCTCTGAGCTTCTCTGCGTTGTAAACAAACGCTGTATGCCCATAATTGAAAGGTAAAAACACCTGATCTGTCCATGTCAGCGGCAAAGTCAGTTGTGAATTATCCTGTCCATGGGCCGCAAAAAGCCCTGTTTCACGCGCCTTTTTGGTGACATCCGTATTCAGCCCGATCACCACATCAGCCTCGCTGCGCGCACCTTCCAATATTATCCGGGAAAGCACATCCCCAGTTTTAAACTGCAAATCGCAATTGCATTCTTTTTCAAAAGCCGCCTCAATGGACGGTCCTGGTCCCCATTCAGAGGCAAAATAATCAGGGGCATAAACTGTCAATACAGGCGCATCCGCCAAAGCCATACTGGCCGACAATAATCCCGCTGCAAATGTGAAGTGTTTCATTTCTCACTCTCCAAAATTGCGACGGACGGAGTGAGTTGGCACGTAGCCTTACCTTTCCTCCGCCGGTCCTAACCGGTTCAGGTTCAACGGGTTCGCAACGCGCATCTCAGCCAATATGGCACCCCGAGGTGACGCGCATACTATTTAAAAATTGACGATGCGCAAGAAAATATTGGGACCTTTATTTCAAATGACAAAAGTTAGCGAAAATCGGTCTCTAATTGTTAACATTTTGGGAAAAACAACGTCTTCTCGCGGCAGGACGCGAATTACATTTAGGGCCATATGAACTTTGTGTGCCACAAACCTGATGCTGATCTGTTCAGCTATACACTCTCGCTTTGCTTATTCAATTTACAAAACTGAAACCTCAACAACAGCTTTTTCCTTGCTGTATTGGCGGACAGGGAACGGTCCCGTATGAACAATATACGCAACAATCACCTTGTTTTGGTCGAAGTACACTGCTGCAATTGGTACACTCGTAAAACCACTGACAACAATCCCGAGGCATTTCTTCGCATTTTTCAAACGCGCATTCTGGACATTTTATGGTGCTTTCAAAATTCATAAACTGCGCCAATGTTTGGTGTTTTTCGCAATATTTTTAACACTCATCGTGATCATAAACAGCCCCCAAAAGCGCGTAATGGACCTTTTACGCGGACAATCCCATGTGCCACCACTTAATCTGAGAAATAGTCGCCGTTGTTACCTTTGTACGATTATTTGAAAATCCTCTCCAGAGTTGTCATTCGATGTTTCCCAAGTCGGCTCTATTAAACTATTTGGAAATACTTGGAATGATTGTAAGTCTGATGACCGTATCTATGCAAACGTGCTAGACTAGAAGTATGATGAAAAATCCGCAGCCAAAATCGTTAACCTTTATTCTGCTTATCGGCGTTCAAGGCTTGATTTCGGCATCAAGCATGGTTGTGGAAATTGTTGCAGGCCGGATGATCGCTCCATACGTCGGGATGAGCCTCTATACCTGGACCTCTATAATAGCGATTGTACTTGCTGGATTTTCGATCGGAAATTGGGTTGGCGGAAAATTGGCGACCAAGGAAATTTCCAGAGCATTAAAATATTCTGGCATCATCATGTTGGCAGCAGCAATCACGACTGCAGGATCGAGTCATTTGCTCCGGCTTTTCGCCAGCCCAATCATTGAAAATATCTCAAATCCGATGATGGCGATTGGCTTAATTACGTTAAGCGCGTTTTTCCTTCCATCTCTGTTTGCAGGTATTCCAGCACCCATCCTGACCATTGCAGCAATGAAAGGCAGGGATAAATCTGAATATGCACTGGGCATAATGTACGCGATTGGCGCATTTGGTGCCATAGTGGGCACCCTTGCAGCAGGCTTTCTTTTGATCCCCAACATGGGTTCAATTGCCACATTAATCATGATTTCTTTTCTCTATCTTTTATCAGCGGTAACATGTTTTTTTATAGCCAAGATCAAAAGTATAGAGATAGCCGTAAGCCTTATCAGCACTTTTGCCGTAATTTCTTTGTCAGTTTATGTCTCTAAAAATCCGAAAATATGTGATCGAGAAAGTGAATATTTTTGTATACGGACAGTAGAACTGAATGCAAATCCACCAGATCAAATTCGTTTGATGGTCATTGACCATCTGGCGCATGGTGTCAGCAGCAAAGACAACCCAAGAACCATGTATACGGATCACGCGGCATTATTGGATGCTCTGGCGCGCGCGCGTATGGAAAGTACAAATTTCAGTTCGTTTCACATCGGAGGAGGAAGCTATTCTATCCCACGTTCCTGGCTGGACAGAGGTATAGAAGACATCGCAGTTTCAGAAATTGACCCAACAGTTACCGCTGTTGCCCAATCTCAGTTTTGGTTTGATCCACAAAACGTCAAAATCAAACATCAGGATGCACGGGTGATTCTAAGAAATGAAGCCAAAAAATATGATGTCATCATTGGAGATGCATTCACTGACATTGCGGTCCCTGAACACCTCATCACGCTGGAATTTTTTGATTTGGTTTCGGATCGACTGAATGAGAATGGTGTTTTTATAATGAATTTTATGGATAAGGTAGATCGTCTGGATGCCTTTGCCGCATTAGTGACCACATTGAGACAGGTATTCCCCCAGGTGGAGGTTTGGACAGAAGCGACAAAACCCAATGCGGGCGAAAGGCGAACCTTTGTTTTGGCTGCAAGTGAAAATAGCAGCCCAGTTAATTCAATTAAGACAGGCTCTCCTGACCCGATAGTATTTAGTGTTTTAAGTGACAAATTCATTGATACATTGATTACACACAAACAGCCTAAGTTGCTTACAGACAATCATGCGCCATTGGCTTACTTGATGGGTTTGGATCCAATTTTACAGTAATTCGAAGCGCCTTTTTTGACCCATACCCCTGTTCGCTCTGTAAATTGCACCAAGACGGCCCCCATCCGCTGACCTGTTTTCCGGTCTGGCTTTTGACTTAAAATAAATGAAAGAGAGTCTAAAAATCTTGGGGGTATATGACCCCAAGAGATTACTATCGGGATGATCCAAAGACTTATCGTATTTTGGTTTACAGCTATTGAACGGTAGCCTCTTGATTATTTAGACAAAGCTGGGTCTTTTTACAAAGGTAACCCCGTTTGGGAAAAAGAGGAGACAACATGGATAAGCTTTCAGAAAGCGTTGCGCAGGAAGCTGAAACAGTTTGCTTACCGGGCCTGAGACAAAAAAAGGTTGTTATAACCGCCGGTGCAAGCGGTATAGGATTTTCAATTGCGCGTTTTCTACATGCGCAAGGGACACAAATTGCCATTTGTGACGTCGATGATAACGCCCTAGAGAATGCGAAAACCCATCTGACCGGTTGCTTTGCCCTGCGTGCGGATGTGTCCGACGAAGCAGACGTAGACGTTTTCTTCAATGCTGTTGCCAAGAATTTTGGCGGTCTGGATGCCTTGATAAACAACGCTGGGATTGCTGGACCAACGGGAAAAATTGAAGAACTCTCCGTTGCAGAATGGCGGCGCTGCATAGATATCTGTTTAACCGGTCAATTCCTATGTGCCCGCCAAGCTGTCCCGTTGATAAAAGCAAATGGGGGCGGCTGCCTCGTGAATATGGGCTCTGCGGCGTCAAAGCACGGCTATGCCTTTCGCACACCCTATGCCTCAGCAAAATTTGGTGTGATCGGACTTACAGAAAGTCTGGCAAAGGAATTGGGCCCTGATAACATCCGTGTGAATGCTGTCCTGCCGGGCATAGTGGAAGGCCCACGTATGGAAAATGTGATCCGTGCACGTGCCGCAGAAACGGGCGTATCCCACGAAGAAGTGACAGATGAATACATGAAAAAGGTCTCTTTACGGCGGATGGTATCCCCTGATGATGTGGCCTCGAGCGTCGGCTATCTTCTGTCTGATTTTGGCAATAATATTTCTGGTCAATCGCTTGCGGTTGACGGAAATGTGGAAACCCTTTGATCCCTGTTGGAAAAATAAACATGAGCACCGCAAACGAACATTCTGGAAAAGTCATCATTACCTGCGCTGTCACTGGCGCTATTCACACACCGTCGATGTCGCCCTATCTGCCGGTGACGCCGGAAGAAATTATCGCAGATTCGCTTGCTGCCGCCGAAGCAGGCGCCGCGATCCTCCATCTTCACGCGCGCAACCCCCTTGATGGGCGACCAGATCAAAGTCCCGAAGGATTTGCGCCCTTCCTTTCACGCATTAAACAAAACACAGAAGCAGTGATAAATATCACAACCGGCGGCAGCCCTTACATGAGCGTTGCGGAACGCGCTGCTCCTGCAGCAACATACAAGCCAGAGCTGGCCTCATTAAACATGGGATCAATGAATTTTGGTCTTTTCCCAATGCTAAACCGGTTCAAGGAATTTAAACATGACTGGGAGCGTGCTCATCTCGAAGGATCACGGGACCTCGTCTTTAGAAATTCCTTTCAGGACATCGAATATGTTCTTCAAACCTGTTACGGGAACGGCACGCGATTTGAGTTTGAATGTTACGATATCTCACACCTCTACAATCTCGCACATTTTGCAGACCGTGGTTTGGTGAAAGCACCATTTTTTGTGCAGTCGGTTTTCGGCTTACTTGGTGGCATTGGCGGGCATCCGGAAGATGTTTTACACATGAAACGAACGGCAGATCGGCTTTTTGGGACAGAATACCGCTGGTCTGTTCTGGGGGCTGGTGCCAACCAATTCCGCATAGCGGCACAATCTGCCGCCCTTGGTGGCAATGTACGGGTCGGCCTCGAAGACAGCCTCTGGGCTGGTAAGGGCGAATTGGCAACATCAAACGCAGTCCAAGTGGAAAAGGTCCGCAAAATCATCGAAGGCCTCGGACTATCTGTCGCAACGCCCGACGAGGCACGCGCCATCCTAAATCTAAAAGGTGGGGATCAGGTGGCGTTTTGAAAAAAACTAACCAGCAAACATGAGGCCGCAAGCTCCAGAACCTCTATCAAAAATCGGTACAAACATTGAGGTCCTCCCATATGTTTGGGTGGGAGGAATTTATTGGCGGCCATCACGGGTTGATCGCGCCTAAAGTGTTTTTTTGACTGAAGAGCTGGCTTCGTCTGCCTGCTTTTTTATAGCAAACACACGGATGACGAAAGCGTTGGCCGTCCACCTCGATTTCTGATAGAAATCTCAGCAATAGTCTCGCGAATGGATTTGAAATCACATCTGATAATACTCATTTTTTTTGAATATTGTGCTCTTGCCCCTAGACGTTCAATTTTTGCGACCCTAGTCTTGCCCCATAATATAAACCATAACCAACAGGAGATCGTTATGAAAATCGCAAAACTTCTTGCGACTTCACTCGTCGCTATGACGGCGGCAGGTGCAGTATCCGCAGAAAACGTGATGCGCTGGACCAGTCAGGGGGACGCTCTGACAATGGATCCACATTCACAAAATGAAGGCCCGACCATTGCAATGAATGGTCAGATTTATGAAAGCTTGGTGACCCGTGATGCGGCGCTTGTGCTGCAACCAGAATTGGCCGAAAGCTGGACATCTGCACCGGACGGATGGACGTTTAATCTTCGCAAAGGTGTGAAATTTCATGACGGTTCAGATTTTACCGCCGAAGATGTCGTGTTTTCATTCAATCGGGCTATGCATGAAGCATCTGATTTCAAAGAGCAGGCCAAAAATGTCGCGTCAGTCGAAGTGATTGATGACTACACAGTAAAGCTGATGACAAATGGTCCCAACCCGATTCTGCCCAACCAGCTGACGTCTATCTATATGATGGATAAGGGATGGTCAGAGGCCAATAACGTGGTCAACCCACAGGACTTCAAAGCAAATGAAGAAAGCTTTGCAGTGCGTAACACGAATGGAACTGGCCCCTTTATTTTGGAAAGCCGTGCTCCAGATGAACTGACCGTGTTAAACAAAAACCCGAACTGGTGGGGCAATGGACAATTTCCGGGTAACTTGGATCGTATAGAATACCGCCCCATTTCAAATGCCGCAACGCGTGTTGCTGCGCTTTTGTCCGGCGAAGTGGATTTTGTTCTGGATCCGCCTTTGCAAGACCTTAAGCGGATTGAAGGGGCGGCCGGCCTTCAGGTCAAAACCGTCGCACAGATCCGGTCTATCTTTTTCGGGATGGACCAAGGTGTAGACGAACTCCGTACATCTGACGTCAAAGGCGCCAATCCGTTCAAAGATCAGCGCGTACGTGAAGCCTTTAACCTTGCGATTGACAAAAAAGCGATCCAAAGAGTCGTGATGGAAGGCCTGTCGTTCCCGACAGGTATGATCACACCGCCCGGTGTTCTTGGGAATACACCAGAAAATGATCCAAGCTATGGTTTTGACGTTAACAAAGCCAAAGAACTGATGGCGGCAGCGGGATATGGAGACGGGTTCCAAATCCAACTGGATTGTCCCAACAACCGCTACAACAATGACGAAAAAATCTGTCAGGCCGCAGTGGCAATGTTGGCAAAAATTGGAGTTAAGGTGAACCTTGATGCGATTCCAAAAGCGCAACACTTCCCAAAAATCCAAAAGCGCACATCAGATTTCTATATGCTGGGATGGGGCGTTCCTACATTGGATAGTCACTATGTGTTTTCCTATCTTTTGGCCTCCGAAGGGTCATGGAACGCAACAGGCTATAACAATGCGCGTGTGAACGAAATCACTGATCTGATCACAACAGAGACGGACATTGAAAAACGCACGGCACTGATTGATGAAGCATGGACACTTGTCAGAGCAGAAATGCCTTATGTGCCAATTCATCACCAAGTTCTGGCTTGGGGTATGACTGACAAAGTCGATGTTCCGATTGCCTCTGATGATGCATTCCGTCCACGCTACACGGTTATGAAATAATTCAGCTACCTGAGATGCCGGATTTAGGTCCGGCATCTTTTTGAAAGTTACTCAACCGATGTTTTTCTTTATCTTCCGGCGACTAGCTCAATCTGTGCTCGTGATGGCCGTTGTTTCTGCCATTAGCTTTTCGCTTTTTAATTTTGTTGGCGATCCTGTAAACAATATGGTCGGGCAAGACGCAACCCGAGAGCAACGTCTTGAAATTCGCGAACAGCTTGGCTTGGATGATCCTGTTCTGACACAGTACACACGCTTTATTGGCAATGTTTTGCGTGGGGACTTTGGCATTTCTTATCGGATCAAGCGCCCTGTCAGCACATTGATTTTGGAACGGCTTCCCGCCACATTGGAACTGGTTTTTGTTTCCGCCATTATTGCGCTGATCGTAGGTATCGGCCTTGGCGTATATACGGGAATACGCCGCCATTCTTGGATAAGCCGCTCTGTCATGGCGGTCAGTTTGATTGGGGTTTCGCTGCCCACCTTTATTATCGGCATCGCATTGATCTATCTTTTTGCAGTCCATCTGCGCTGGCTGCCCTCTTCAGGAAGATCGGGCGTTTTGGAGCTTGGCGGATGGAAAACATCGCTGCTCTCTTTAGAAGGATGGCGGGCCATCGTATTGCCTGCGATTACGCTGTCTTTGTTTCAATTGACGATGATTTTGCGGCTGGTGCGCGCTGAAATGCTGGAAGTGATGCGATCAGATTATATTAAATTCGCCCGCGCAAGGGGGCTCTCAGATCGCGCAATTCATTTTGTACATGCATTGCGCAATACGCTTGTGCCAGTCATCACGGTAATTGGCCTTAATATTGGGGGATTGATCGCTTATTCAGTGATCACGGAAACGGTTTTTCAGTGGCCAGGAACAGGATTAATGTTCATTCAAGCCGTAGACTTTGTCGATGTCCCTATCATGGCCGCCTATCTAATATTTGTCGCTCTTCTCTTTGTGGTCATAAATTTGATCGTGGATATTCTGTATTTTGTCGTTGATCCGCGTATTCGGCTAGGAGGAACTTAAATTGTCATCTCCGGATATTCAAAAATCGCGTTGGCAGCGCTTTACTGATAATGACATTGTCTATTCCTTTGTCACAACGCCCAGCGCTATGGTGGCAGCCCTTATTGCGTTTATTGCAATTGCTGCCGCATTCGCGGCACCGCTTATTGCCCCTTACGACCCGTTTGATCCCGCCCAAATTTCGCTTTGGGATGGCAAAATGCCCCCCGCTTGGGTGGAAGGTGGATCACCAGCCTATGTGTTGGGGACGGACAATCAGGGCCGTGATATGCTCTCCACTATTCTTTATGGGGGGCGCATTTCGATCGTCGTGGGTATTACAGCCGTTTTTTTAGGTATGCTTCTAGGTGTCACTCTTGGCGTGATTTCCGGTTATTTCGGCGGCATGGTTGACACCGTGATTATGCGCATGGCGGATGTGCAATTGACGATACCCGGAATTTTGGTGGCTATTTTGATCAATGGCATCGGTCGCGCGGCTCTGCCGCTTGAATTGCGCGAAGATTTTGCAATTTACGTCGTGATCGTTGCCATAGGGCTGACGGACTGGCCGCAATTTGCGCGTGTGGCGCGAGGGGCCACTTTGGTTGAGGCTGAAAAAGAGTATGTGCAATCCGCACGTGTTATTGGACTTCCGGGCTGGATCATCATGATCCGCCACATCCTGCCCAACACGATGCGACCCATTCTTGTGATTGCCACAATCGGTCTTGCTTTGGCCATTATTGCAGAAGCGACGCTAAGCTTTCTGGGACAAGGCATTCCCCCCACAACACCTTCTCTGGGAACGTTGATCAGGGTAGGCAATGAGTATTTGTTTTCTGGCCTTTGGTGGATCACATTTTTTCCTGCGATCAGCCTCGTCATCCTTGTTTTTGCTGTCAATCTATTGGGGGATTGGATGCGCGATGCACTCAATCCAAAGCTGCGATGAGCGCGCTTTTAGATATCAAGGGGCTTGATGTCAGCTTCCCAACACGGCGTGGAACCACCTATGCCGTTCGAGATGTGTCGCTCACCCTGAAGCCGGGTGAAATACTTGGTCTGGTCGGAGAAAGTGGCGCGGGAAAGTCCACCGTTGGAAACGCGATTGTTAATCTGCTGGAACCACCCGGCGAAATCACTGCGGGTGAGATCATGTTTCAGGGCATGAACCTGCGTGATCAAGATGCCGAGGCAATGCGCAATATTCGTGGCCAAAAAATTGGCATGATTTTTCAGGACCCCCAGACGTCACTTAACCCGCTGATGACAATCGGGGCGCAGTTGGTTGAAACGATCATGAAGACAACTCAGGTTTTCGGGTCTGCCGCAATCAATAAAGCGATTGATCTTCTAAATTCCGTTGGGATTGATCAGGCCGAGGCACGGCTCAAGTCATATCCGCACCAGTTTTCAGGGGGCATGCGCCAAAGGGTCGTTATTGCATTAGCACTGGCCGGTGATCCAGATCTTGTCATTGCAGACGAACCAACAACCGCCTTGGATGTATCCATTCAGGCACAGATCCTTGAACTGATTAAATCCCTTTGCCGCGAACGCAAGATGGGCGTGATCATCGTGACTCATGACATCGGCGTCATTGCCAATATCGCGGACAGAGTGTCTGTCATGTATAACGGGGCGATGGTCGAAACGGGAGACGTGCGTCAAATCCTCACGGACCCGCAGCATGAATATACCAAAAGCCTAATTGCAGCGGTTCCACGCGGCGATATGAAAGTCCACCGTTTTACATCCGTAGATTACATCGAAGGGGGTGCTCAAACCCATCGACGTATTGACTTAGATCGGCATTGGCTTGGCGAAAAGCTTGGGCAACAGCCTTCACCAACGGCTATTTCAGTGGATGCGCTAAATAAAACATTTGTGTTGAAAAAGGCATTTTTGAAGCGCAATCGTGTGTATTTGCAGGCAGTCAATAACGTTTCCCTTTCCATCAAGACCGGTGAGAGCTTTGGTTTGGTTGGAGAATCGGGTTCGGGCAAAAGCACCGTGGCACGTCTTATTGCCGGACTTTATAATGTGGATGGCGGCAGCATTAAACTTTTCGATCAAGAAGTCGCAAACAAACGGACTGGCAAAGACGTCATCGATGCACGGCGCAACTTACAAATGATTTTTCAGGATCCCTATTCATCCCTAAATGCCCGCATACGGGTGCAGGACATTGTGGCCGAACCCATCCGGTTTTACAAAACAGCTTCATCCGAAAGCGAAGTGAAACAAATCGTACGTGATTTGCTGGATCACGTCGGTCTGGGATCTGCTGCCATGTTAAAATACCCGCATGAATTTTCCGGAGGTCAAAGGCAGCGCATTTCCATCGCGCGGGCGCTTGCCTCAAGACCAAAGATCCTTATTTGCGATGAACCCACCTCAGCATTGGATGTTTCTGTTCAGGCCCATATCCTTAATCTTTTAAAAGACCTGCAGGATGAACTTGGCCTTACAATGCTTTTCATCTCACATGATCTGCCTGTGATCCGACAAATGTGTGATCGCGTGGCAGTAATGCGTCATGGAGAAATCTGTGAAATTGCGTCCACGGAAACACTTTTTAATGCTCCCCAACATCCCTACTCCAAGCATCTTCTGGAACTGATGCCAAGCATGGAGGATTTTGGGAAGACCGGATGATGGTTGTAACGCTTAAAGTTCGCCAAGAGCGGAAAGCGAACAGGTCTGAAGGTGTTTATACTGAAAGGACTGTTTGCGACAACCGTTGCAACTTTCTCCGATTGCAAAAATGATCAATTTTCTCGCTCCGGTTTACCAGATGCCCATCAAATAGGCCTTTCATCAAAAATCACTGGGTTTTCGAATCTAATTCTTGACCAAATGATCAGAAAAAGTGAAGGTGAGCCACGATCCTAAAAGGAGGCCTTCATGAAATTCCCATATAAAATGAGTCGTAGATTGTTTACTTCTGCGACGATTGCAGTCGGCTTGATTGCCGGCGCAGGTGTTTCTGCCGCAGAAAAAATAAAAGTCGCGGCGATTTACACCCTTCCCGTTGAACAGCAGTGGATCAGCCGTATTCACAAAGCGCTGAACACGGCAGCCGAGAGTGGTGCCATAGAGTATACTTATTCTGAAAATGTGGCCAATACAGATTACGAACGCGTGATGCGCGAATATGCGGAGCAAGGACAAAATCTGATTGTGGGTGAAGTCTTTGGTCTGGAGCGCGCAGCGCGCAAAGTTGCAAAAGACTATACTGATACAGCGTTCTTGATGGGGTCTTCCTTCGGACCCGTTGCGCCGAATTTCTCTGTGTTTGACAACTGGATTCACGAACCTTCCTACCTCACGGGAATGGTTGCGGGATCCATGACAAAATCAAATGTGATTGGCATGGTCGGTGGTTATGCAATCCCCGAAGTCAACCGTTTGATGCATGCCTTTATGGATGGCGCACGGGATGTAAACCCTGACGTGAAGTTTCTAGTGAACTTCATCGACAGCTGGTACGATCCACCCAAAGCAAAGGAAAGCGCATTTGCCATGATGGATGCAGGAGCAGACATTATGTATGCGGAACGCTTCGGGGTGTCCGATGCCGCAGTTGAACGGGGCGTGAAAGCAATCGGTAACGTTATCGACACGTCAGCAGACTATCCAGGAACCATTCTTGCATCGGCAATTTGGCACATGGAAGCAACGATTGACAAAGCGATAGCCAATGCCGCCAGCGGAAATTTTGAGGCCGCTGACTATGGTCAATACAGCTTTATGGCCTTTGGCGGTGGATCTTTGGTTCTGGATGAAAGTCTCGTTCCCGGGGATGTCGCAACAGCTGTGAAGACAAAAGAGCAGGAAATCCTCGACGGGCTATTCCGCGTCAATGTAAATGACGCACGTCCAGAGTCTGACGGATAATAGAGAGGGCCGGCGCAACCATGCGCCGGCCCATTTAAAAATATGAATTCTAACAAAGTCTTATCCCTTAAAAATCTCTCCAAAACCTTTGGAAGCGTCAAGGCAAACGAAAATGTGAGCCTCGATTTACATCGTGGTGAAATTTTGGCGCTCTTGGGTGAAAATGGCGCCGGAAAAACAACCCTTATGAATATGCTGTTTGGCCATTACATGCCCGACTCAGGACGCATAGAGGTCGCTGACGATGCTGGGCACTTCTCAGATCTTGTTCTGGGCCATCCGCAAGCAGCAATTGCTGCTGGAATTGGAATGGTACATCAGCATTTCACACTCGCAGAAAATCTGGATGCCGTCGATAATATCATGCTGGGTGCAGAACCGCTTACCCGCATGCGCCGCAATCGCCATGAAGCAGAGAAAAAAATAAACGCCTTGATGGAAAATAGTGGTTTATCAACGCCACTTGATGTTCCCGCTGGGCGTCTTACGGTTGGAGAGCGCCAAAGGGTCGAAATTTTGAAAGCGCTTTATCGAAATGTACGAATTCTGGTGCTAGATGAACCCACAGCCGTGCTGACACCACAAGAGGCAGACACGCTGTTTGAAAATATCGCTACAATGGCTGCAGAAGGGCTAGCCGTAATCTTTATTTCGCATAAACTGCGCGAAGTGCTGGCATTTTCCCATAGGATTGCGGTCCTCAGGCTTGGTAAAAACGTTGGTGAAATGGCCACGTCAGAGGCAGACGAACAAAAGATTGCACGCATGATGGTTGGAAGCGAAACGTCTCTCCCCATCAGGCAGGCCGCCACCACGGGTGCGCCGGTTTTGCACCTAGAGGCCCTGTCAGTTGTCGGTCGTGGTCGCCGGGACAGTTTGAAAGCTGTCAATTTGACCGTCTTAGGCGGCGAAATCTTAGGAATTGCGGGTGTGTCTGGAAATGGTCAAGCCGCCCTTGCCGGCGTTCTTTCGGGTATGATGACGCCTGAAGCAGGCAAAATAATTTTGAATAATGAAGAAGTGTCACAAATTGATCCAGCACAGATGATTGCAAAAGGGGTTGGTCGCATCCCAGAAGACCGGCATCGTGACGGGATCATCGGTTCAATGAGCGTTGCAGAGAATATGATCATAGAAGGCGTGGACGGTCATAGATTTCAAAAGAACGGATTGTTAAAGCGTGAAAATATCACCGAGCACGCCAAAGCTTTGTCAGTGGAATATGACGTGCGCGGGCCCGGTATCGCAGCACCGGCGCAGCTTCTTTCGGGCGGAAATATTCAAAAACTGATTTTGGCGCGGGTGTTTGACAAAAAGCCTTTGCTTATCTTAGCAAATCAGCCCACCCGCGGACTCGATATGGGGGCGGCTGCGGATGTTGCGCGCCGGCTTATTGAAGCACGTAGCAGAGGGGCGGGTATTGTTTTGATTTCCGAAGATCTTGATGAAATTCTCAGACTGGCAGATCGTATTCTCGTTATCCATGATGGTGAGTTTGCAGAAACGCATACCCGTGATCGCGCCGAACTTGGTCTCTTGATGGCGGGACAAGCCGCATGATCCGTATTGAGGCCAGAGGTTCCCAATCGCTCGCTTGGAAGATTGGGCTCCCGATCATATCAGCTATATTAGCCCTCATTTTGGCTGCTATTCCCCTAACGCTCGCCGGTGCACCTATTCTGGACTCATATGCACAAATGTTCTCTGGGGTGTTCGGATCAAAATTTGCCTTCTCAGAAATGCTTACGCGGGCGACGCCATTGATCTTTACAGGCTTGGCAGCGGCATTGGCGTTCCGTGGAAAACTTTGGAACATCGGCGCCGAAGGCCAGCTTTATTTGGGTGCGATGGCAGCTGCTGCCATCGGAACGGGCGTTTTTGATGTTTCAGGAATGATTTTAATTCCCACGATCATTCTTTTTGGCTGTGCTGCCGGTGCATTTGGTATGATCGTGCCGGCAACTTTAAAAATTCGGTTTGGCGCGGACGAAGTTGTAACAACTTTGCTCTTAAACTTTATCATCATTATTTTTCTCCAATATATGCTGGAGGGGCCATTGAAAGACCCGATGGGACTTGGTTGGCCTCAAAGTTCTCCGATCTTGGACCAAGGCATGCTTCCCAAAGTGATGGACCGCATGAGAATTCACTACGGACTGATCATAGCACTTTTATGCGCAGCATTTGCCCAGTTCATGTTGGTGCGCTCTGTCTGGGGCTTCAAGCTTCGCGCCGTCGGCGAAAATATGAATGCCGCACGACATGCTGGAATTCCGGTAAATCGCAGTCTGCTGATGGTTGCCGCATTGTCCGGAGCTCTGGCAGGTTTGGCGGGCGTGAGCGAAGTGGCTGGGTTGAAAGGCTATCTCACCGCGGATCTGTCACCCGGCTTTGGATATACAGGGATTGTCGTCGCAATGCTCGCAGGGCTTTCGCCTGCCGGTGTTGTGATCGCGGCCCTTTTCATTGCCTCAGTTTTTGTGGGCGCTGACAGTATGAGCCGGGCCATGGGAGTTTCCTCTTATTTGGCGGATTTGGTGGTCGCAACCGCGCTGCTTTGTGTTTTGCTGGGCGGTTTCCTTTCGCGCTATAAAATCATCACAGGTGTCAGTCAGAGCGGGGGCAAGTGATGTTTGATATTCTTCAAATCCTTCTGAGCGAAAGCTTTTGGTCTGCGTCGTTAAGGATTGCTACACCTTTAATTTTTGGCGTACTCGGAGCGCTCCTCTGTGAGAAATCAGGTGTTTTAAACCTTGGCATTGAGGGAATATTCGTAGCCGGCGCAATGGTTGGATGGATGGCGGTCTGGTTGGGCGCAGGGCTTTGGGGCGCGGTTTTGGCCGCTGCCCTTGCCGGAGCGTTGTTTGGCTTACTGCACGGGATCTTAACAGTTCCTCTCGGGTTATCACAGCATGTATCCGGTCTTGCGATTACCTTATTTGCAAGCTCACTCAGCTATTTTTCCTATCGTACTGCTTTGCCAACGGTCTCCTCGCCGCCGCGCATAGGCCCGTTTCAACCTCTGGATATTCCAATCCTCTCGGACTTACCGTTTATCGGACCTGTATTGTTCCAACAGACGGCATTAACCTTTTTGGCGCTTTTTTGTGTGTTTCTGGTTTGGTACGTCCTGAATAAAACGGCGCTTGGCGTAGCGATCAAAGCCGTTGGAGACAACCCCAACTCTGTTGATGCACAGGGCTTGAGCGTCTATGGCCTGCGTATCGGCGCGGTTATGGCGGGTTCTGCCTTGATGGCTCTTGGGGGCGCTTTCCTGACAATGTCCGCTTTTGATGCCTTCTTTTTCGGGATGGTGAATGGCAGGGGTTGGATTTGCATCGCTTTGGTCATTTTTGCCAGCTGGCGGCCGGGCAAAGCACTTCTTGGAGCGATCTTATTTGGTGCCTTCGATGCCTTGCAGGTTCGTCTGCAAACCGAAGTCGGTGCATTTGTCCCCAGCCAAGTCTTTCTCGCAGCGCCGTATATATTGTCAATTTTTGCCCTCGTTATTGCAGCAAGACGTGCAGAATATCCGCGGGCATTGTTAACACCTTGGTTCAAAGGACAAAGATAGGAGCGGTGAATATGTTTGAATTGTTGGTCAAGAATGCAACCCTGCCCGATGGACGCAGTGGTATCGATATAGCATGTAACAAGGGTGAAATCGTTGCACTGGAAAATGGAATTTCCGCAGAGGCCAAAGTCACTATTGACGCCAAGGGTTGGCTCGTGGCTCCCCCTTTCGTGGATCCCCATTTCCATATGGATGCAACCCTATCGCTCGGAAACCCGCGAATGAATGTATCGGGGACCTTGCTGGAAGGGATCGCACTTTGGGGAGAGTTAAAAAAGCTTCAAAGTATCGAAGATATCGTAGAGCGCGCCCTGAAGTATTGTGACCTTGCAACCTCGATGGGGATCGGGGCAATCCGGTCGCATGTGGACACATGCGATGACGAACTCAAAGGTGTCCAAGCACTTTTGGAAGTGCGCGAACAGGTTAAAGACTACATAGATCTTCAATTGGTGGCCTTTCCACAGGACGGCGTTCTGCGCGACCCCACAGCGCTGGAAAATACCATCCGCGCCTTGGATATGGGCGTGGACATAGTCGGGGGCATTCCTCATTTTGAGCGCACCATGCAACAGGGTGCGGACTCTGTGAAATTGCTGTGTGAACTTGCCGCGGAACGGGGTTTGATGGTGGATATGCACTGTGATGAAAGCGATGATCCCCTGAGCCGGCATATTGAAACACTTGCCTATGAGACAAAACGCCTTGGCTTGCAGGGGCGAGTTGCGGGGTCACATCTGACCTCCATGCATTCGATGGACAATTATTACGTCTCAAAGCTGATTCCACTGATTGTCGAAGCCGAGGTGCATGCAATTCCTAATCCTCTGATCAATATCATGTTGCAGGGCCGCCATGATACATACCCCAAACGTCGTGGGCAGACACGGGTGCGCGAATTGCGCGATGCAGGAATTACGGTTGGCTTTGGATCCGATTGTGTCATGGACCCGTGGTACTCCTTGGGGCGTGCAGATATGCTGGATGTCGCCGTTATGGGGCTTCACGTCGGTCAATTGTCCAGCCGTGAAGATATGGCGTGGTGTTTTCAGGCGGTTACAGAAAATTCAGCGAAAATTATGGGATTGGACGGTTACGGGATTGCCGTTGGATGCAACGCAAACTTTAACATCTTACAAGCACAAAACAGCATTGAGGCCGTTCGCCTTCGCGCGCATCGGATCAATATCATAAGGCAGGGTCGCGTGATCGCATCCAATGGAGCAATCTCTACTGATCTGTTTTTGGAAGGGCGACCTCAAAAAGTCGATCCGGCCAGTTTTGCTCCAAAATAATACGAACTGTTCAAGGTTTTGATCAAAATACGAAGGGGGGATTGAGGCCCATCCCTCCTGAAAACACACAACGCTCGCGTCTTCAGAAGCGGGAAAAGGTCATGGACCGTTTCATCACCCCAAAAGAACTCCGGGAATTCATTTCAGCGCGTGGAAACTTTTACGCGTTACAGACCGTTTAATGGAGGAAGGTCTTTTTCTCTTTGTCCCTGTCAATTTCGTCAAAATCACACAGGTTCTGGCATCACAACAAACCCCTTTTGACAAAATCTAAGTTTCCCCATTTCGCAGGATAAGCCAAGTATGCTTTATTCTTAAGGCAAAACTAGCCGAATTCTGGCACCCACGGTCAGAACAGACGTAAATCGAACCGCGTTGTTTTTATGATATTTTTTGGGGCCGAAACGTGGAGCTTTGGGTCGCCTTTAAGCGATGTTTGAGTTACCACGCCACAGTTATCAGCGACTTGCGTAAATTGTCCGTTGGCAACATCATAAAAGCGTTGCATAATACGAACGATAGAGGTGCAGAAAAAGAAAAATAACTGCGAAACGGATATGCTGATGACAGATTCACGCATTAGTTCTGATGTGACGATTGATGGTGATATCAAGGGAACCTCAACCATAACTGTGGATGGTACAGTAAACGGTAACATCCAATCCGAAGGGGTCGTAATAGCCGCTGAAGGCAAAGTTACAGGCAACGTGAGCGCTAAAAGTTTTGTAAATGAAGGTTCGATCGCTGGGAAAGTTTCAGCGGAATCCGTTGAATTGAAAATAGGTTCAACCAACAAAATTTCTCTTAACACAAAGACATTAAGCGTTGAGCCTTCTGCATTCTTATCAGGAAAAATTAAATGCGGCGGTTGAGGTTGATCTGCCGGTCTTCTTTTGCAAGATTTGCTTGAACCTGAACAATTTTGCGGTTCCAATAACCTAACAAACCGACAGGATATTTGCAGGGTCTTTAAGTGTAGTCAGGTTCGACCCAAATGAGTTCCCTTTTCGAGAGATAGGCCAAGTATGCTTTACCCTAAAGGCAAAACGAGCCGCAATGTGGTACCCGCAGCCAGAATGTACGTAAATCTACCTGCACTGTTTTTATGAGGTTTTTTGGGATCATGTAGCGGACACGTGAATGCCTGTTTAGTGATATTTAAGTTCCTTCTCGCCTCGCAGCGTCAATAAAAGCAGTGGTGCTCCTAGAGTTCGATCTGTAAGTTTGGTAACCACTTTGAGTTAAGTTTCGGGGATAGTAACCGATCTTGTGATCCTTATTGTTTCAAAGTGCTATAGAGATATATAGGAACCTGTCACAATAACGGTCTTATTCCCCCGAAACTTCTGGCTCAGGCCCGTAGAGATATTCCAGCTTCAGATCAGTGATCGTATTCTGACCCCAGCCAGCAGTGAGATGGGAGAGTACTTCCGCATCCGACCATGGGGTATACAGGCTGACAGTGGGAGAACCTGAATAGTCTTTCGGTAGGAATAGGTGTTGCTGAGGGGGCTTAACCTTGCAGCAAGCTCAATACGTTCTGTTTGGAAGCATTAGCTTGAGCTAACATTGCAGTAGAAGCTTGTTGCAGTATCTGTGTTTTTGCCAGGTTTGTTGTTTCAGCAGCAAAGTCTGCGTCCTCTATTCTGCCTTTGCCAGCTGCTAAATTGTTATAGGTGTTGGTAAGATTACTCACTGTGCTATCAAGTCTATTCGACAAGGTACCCAATGAAGCCCGCTTGCTGTTTATGGACTGTAGCGATGAATCTATGGTCGATATTGCAGAACGTGCGTTTGTCGAGTTGGATACGTCAGAAATCGAAAGGTCAGTGGCATCTACTTGTTCTGTGACTGACATATTGCTTAGAGTAAATCCCCCCGCTTGGTATCCAGCAATTATCCTTACGGTATTACTTGACACTCGGGATACTCCCGCATTTCCCGTATGATGTAGTGTTTGACCCGCTAAATGGGCATTATACATTATATCAAAATAATGATTTCCTGTGACGCTCGATAACCCAGTAATATCGCCATTTGAGTCTACGTTTAACTTGAATGACCCAGTGCCTTCGTGCGCATAATAAAGTTCATTAAAATTCCCAAGAACAGTCAATCGGGTCCAATTCCCTTGGGAAGTGTCTGCGGCGATGTCATAACTCACGGACATTCCATCACGAAGTGGACCGTTGAATGTCAAATCAGTATAAAAAGTGTTATTTGCATCTGACGCTATAGTGGTGTTTATCGTCACATCTGATACTGGGACATTTTGCAGGGACGTAGTAAGCGGGATTGTAAAACTATGGGTAAGACTGTTTGCACTGTCGGTTGATGAACCCACTTGAAAGTTGAATATACCGTTTGTCCCGCCTGTTCCATCCAGGAGGCTTTGTCCTGCCCAAGTTG
>LFER01000041.1 GCA_001510135.1 Alphaproteobacteria bacterium casp-alpha6 | reverse complement strand
CTATGGTACGACACAGTAGACAAAGAAACTGCCTTGCATTTCAAACTGGTTCACATAACCTATTGATATTGCTTACGCAGGTACACGATTGGTGCAGGGCTAGGATACAAACACTCATCGCCCGCTCCAAATTTTCTTAAAAATTTGGAGTTTGTGACGTTTTATGCGATGCACTAGCTTTTCGTATACAGAAGTATTTTTATCTTTGCTTCGGCAGGCACCTCAAACCAAAGTCTTTAAGAAGCAGGCCTCCCATTTTCCAGCTTAAGATGCGCTAGAAATCGTGCTTGTTTTTCGTTTTTCTCTCTGTGTCAGGTTCGTGCAAGGTTGGTATTGGATTTAGGATCAGTGAAATAGTCTTTCTTGCTTTTCCTAATCCCCATGTTGGAAAGGCCACTTACCCTTGCTTAGCATCCCTAGGCGGGGGTTTTTTTCTGTAAAAGCAAAGACGATTGATTGGGTGCGCTGGATTTAAGTTTATCCGTTTTAACGATTTGGCTACGCCGCTCTCTGGCATAGTTATTGCAAGATAAAAATTGAACGATGGGGGTACTGCAATGACTGTTGAACACGATAATTCGATTGAAGGCGATAATCCAATTGCCAGCCTTTCGCATGACCAAAAAATTCAATTCACTACGTCTAGGTACTTAAGCGATCTGAAGTCATCTCGACGCAATGCGACCGAAGCAATCCGCACCAGCGAATTTGACATCCCTAAGGATGTCATCAACAAGGATATTTCAGGTCGATAAATGACCACCATCGCATCGCCTTGTCCCTAACAACACGAACCAAAAAATTTCCGCTCAATATCGTACGCACAGTTGAATTGAAATATAACCTCGCAAACACGAATAAAATTAACAAATAAGATGAATGCTGACACATTGCAAAACGTTAACTCAGTTAAGTTTTGAGCATTGATCAAAATTTTTTGTCAGTTTGACTATCGTATATATTTTGGTTTCAAACAGCGACAAAGCATTTTTTTACATAAAAACTAAAAAGGTCACTGGAAAATGAGCTCTCTCCAAAATCTATCAAAATTATTATTTTTTTGAATTGTTGCATTTCTTTGATAGGGTCATCCCATAAAACCATGGGAGAAAACCAATGAAAAAATTCGTACTTCTTGCAAAATACACGAAACAAGGCACAGATGGGTGGCTAGATAACCCAGACGAAGATCGAAGAGCCATGGTGAATGGTCTGGCCAGTAAGCTTGGCGGCGAGCTCATCGATATTGTTTATACCCGTGGTGATTATGATGTCATCGCCATTTTAAATGCCCCTGACGCGGAAACAATATTATCTTTAAAGTTAGCAATGATCAAAACCGGCGCAATTGCTGAGCTCAATATTCACGAAGAAATAGACCTCTCAGCAGTGGCGAGAAAAGGGGGCTCAATGATTGGTCTTTATAAGGCACCGGGCAAATAAATTTAGCCTTTGCACCCCAGAAAGAACATAAAACTATGGAGATGTTATGCCAGCATCCTTAGAGGATTGTTGGCATATTATCCGCAATTATCAATCCAAACGTAGCCGTTGTCGTAAAATCGCGCAAGACAAGTGTTTGCGCAACAAAGCCCGAACTAACGAAAAGCCTGCAGACCAGTTGCCGACAGGCTTATATCATGTCGCAGCCGGATAAATTCTTCACACCCACCCCAGAGTTGATGCCTAAACGCTAGGTTCTACACGTGCTTTTTTCTGATATTCAAAAATAGCAATTCCCGCAAAGACCATCACAATTGCAATGAAATGATAGAGGCTGAAAAATTCCCCCAAAACCGCAACAGCCAATAAAGCGGCAAAGACGGGCACAAGGTTGGTATAGAGACCAGCAGAGCTCGGCCCAATCATATCAACGCCACGCATAAAAAGAACTTGGGATATAAATGACGGCACGATCGCGACATACAAAATGAGTTGCCATCCGAATGTCGTTGGGATCACAGTTCCCCAAGTCATGCCTTCCAATACCATCAGTGGAATACTGGTCAAAAAAGCGGCGATGGAAAAATAACCCATCATTACAAGATCTGAAATTTTCGGCCTAAGCTGCAAGCCAACCGCAAAGCTGGAATAAAAAACACAGGCAAAAAGCATCAGCAGATCCCCTTTGGTAAATGCCAAATTCAACAGGTTTTCCAGTGACCCTTTGGAAACGATGATCACAACCCCTAAGAAACTCAACAATATGCCAACCACCTTGAGCCGACTGATTGCCACACCAAACAGAAAAAATGATCCTATCACAATGAAACCCGGCATTGTGCCTTGCATTAACCCAATATTGAGAGCAGTGGTCGTATGGGCCGCCAAATAGAAAAGCGCATTGAAAAAGCTTAACCCGCACCCGCCCATTAAAAAAACCCACAGAAGTTTGGGCCTGACCAGAGGCCATGCCTTGACCATTTCTTTCCAACGCAAAAGCGGGATCAGAATAACCAAGACCCCCCAGCGTAAAAATATCAACATCATAGGGGACACTTCACCAACGGCCAGTCGACTGGCCACTGCATTAGTCCCCCAGCCAAAGGTGGCCATTGCAAGTAAAACCGGGGCCAGCCCTATACCGCGCAAGCGTGCTAAGATATCCATGGACGCCCCTTTTTATGCGTTTTTACACTTGCCCCGCCGGCTAAGATCAGAGACCAGATTGTGTCTATATCAACAACCTGATCACAGGGTGCTGCCCAAGCCCTGTCGATAATCATCTTGCAAAATCTCTGCATCGTCAAACGCGACCGATATGGTCGCGTTTAGGTCTTTGATCAAACGTCAAAAAACGGATCAGGCGGCAAGATAGGTGTCACGGATTTCTGGCTGGTTGTTTAGGTCTTCCAAAGTTCCGTAGTATTTTTGTTTTCCGCTTTCGATAATGACGGCATGATCTGCTACCAGTTGCGCAAAATGAAGGTTTTGCTCAGACAGAAGGATCGTGAGACCTTCGGATTTGAGCTGACTGATCACTTTGGCCATTTGCTCCACGATTATCGGGGCGACACCTTCGCTTGGTTCATCCAGAAGAACAAACAATGGGTTGCCCATTAACGTCCGCGCAATCGTGAGCATTTGCTGCTCTCCCCCCGAAAGCGCCTTACCGCGGTTGTTGCGCCGCTCGGCAAGGTTGGGAAAAAGGTCAAAAAGCATATCCTGCGTCCAAGTGACGGCCCCCTCCCTTGATGGTTGCTGTCCAACGAGCAGGTTTTCAACAACTGTAAGATCGGTAAAAATCCGACGGTCCTCTGGGACGTAACCAAGTCCAAGCTTGGCGATTTTATGTGGCATAAAAGATGTGATAGATTGCCCCTGAAACGTGATCTCTCCGGATCGCGTTCGCACAATTTGCATGACAGATTTCATCGTTGTGGATTTTCCAGCACCGTTGCGTCCAAGAAGCGCCACAACCTCCCCTCGGGGGACTTCGAAACTCAGATCCCGCAGCACATGGGCTTTGCCGTAAAAGCTGTTTATTGCCTTCACCTCAAGCATTCAATTCCCCTTCTTGCGCACCAAAAACGCTTCCTCCACCAAGATATACGTCCTGAACAATTGCATTGTTGCGGATATCATCTGCATTGCCTTCGGCAATCAAACGTCCACGGTTGAGCACCATAATGCGATCGGCGTTGCCAAAAACAACGTCCATATCATGTTCTGTGAATAACACACTGACACCGCGCTCCTGAACAATCTGGGCGGTCAATTGCATCAACGCAACCCGTTCCTTTGGCGCCATACCGGCGGTGGGTTCGTCCATCAGCAACACGCTTGGATTATGGGCAAGCGCAATAGCCAACTCCATGCGTTTCAGATCACCATAGGCCAAAACCGCGCAATGCCGATCCGCCTGATCCGCCATGTTCACCATGTTGAGCAAATCAAGCGCCTCCGTCCGGTAGCGCTGCGTTGCATAGGGCAAAAACCGCATGATTTCTCGATGATGGGACAGAAGTGCCATCTGCACATTCTCAATCACCGTCATCGAAGAATAGGTCGCCGTAATCTGAAAGGTTCGCCCCACCCCTTTGCGCCAGATCTGGCGCGGCAGAAGGCCCGTGATTTTTTCCCCGTGCAGCATGACTTCGCCCGAGGTTTCCTTAAGCTGTCCCATGAGCATATTAAAACAGGTGCTTTTGCCTGCGCCATTTGGTCCGATCAGCGCCAGAAGCTCGCCTTTTTGAAGCGCAAAGGACACATCATCGACGGCCTTAATTGCGCCAAAGGCCTTGGACAGGTTTCGGGTTTCCAGAACAGGTTGCATCATTGATCTTCCACCTTTTTGAGACCAAGGCGTTCGCCTAGTTTGCGAAGCGATCCAGCAATCCCTTCGGGTGCAGCAATAACGATGAAGATAATCAAAATCCCCATAAGCAACCGCCAATATTCAAAGCGAAGCAGCGTTTCCTCGAGACCTTTGAAAAATCCTGCCCCAACGACACCTCCTGCCAGCGTTTTGACACCCCCCAGAAAGACCACGATCAAAGCATCAAAGCTGCGCGCGATTTCCAGTTCATTTGGAAATACGCTGCCCTTTGAAAAGACGAAAAGCGCCCCCGCGATGCCCCCCATAAAGCCGGCAAAACCAAAAGCAATAAGCTGAATTTGGCGCGTGTTGATACCTGTTGCTTCTGCTTGGCGCTGACTATCGCGCGCCGCGCGCAAAGCATAGCCAAAGGGCGAATGTTGCACATGACGCATCAATAGGATGCCGCAAACGGAAAAGATCAGCGCAAAATAGAAATACACCACGGTGGGCTTTAGCCATTCTGCGGGCCAGATATTGACCAAACCATCATCCCCGCCGGTCACAGCACCCCATTGGAACACAAGGCTCCAAACAAGCTGTGCAAAGGCAAGCGTCAGCATCGCGAAATAAACACCCGTAAGACGCAAACACACCCATCCGATGACTAAGGCGACAAGGCCAGCGCCAATGGGGGCAAGCATAAAGGTCAACTCCATCGGCGTGTTCGAATAGGTGATGAGCAAGGCCGCCACATAGGCCCCGCCGCCAAAATAGGCCGCATGTCCAAAGCTGACCAACCCCCCTGTTCCAAGCAGGAAATGCAAAGAGGCTGCAAAAAGACAAAAGATCAACATATCCGTCACAAAGACCAAGGAATAGGTTGATCCCACCACTGGCAGCAGTGCGAGCGCGCAAAGCCCTGTAACAATGATGCCCCTCACCTTTGGCGAGGCCGGTTTTATGGGGCGTTCTGGTTCACCGACCTGACCATGTTCTCCCGCAACTTCTTCGCGACCGAAAAGCCCATAAGGACGGATCATCAAAACAACAATCATTACCACAAACATTAACACAAGCGTGGACTGAGGAAGATATGTGACCCCAAAAACATTCAGTACAGATATGATAATCGCCGCGAGGTACGCGCCGGGCAAAGATCCCATACCACCGATTACCACCACAACAAAAACTGGCGCCAGAATATTAAAGTCCATCAAAAGATCGGCACCGCCCTTTGGAAGCTGCAATGCCCCTCCAAGACCGGCAAGGGCTGAGCCAAGGGCAAAGACGCCGGTAAAAAGCCATGCCTGATTGACCCCAAGCGCACCGACCATTTCCCGATCCTGTGTGGCGGCGCGCACCAGCACTCCCATCCGTGTTTTTGTCATCAAATACCAGAGCGCAAGCGCAATAACCGGCGTGATGACCAAAAGCGCAATATCATATTTTGGAATGGGTTCGCCCATAATGCGCACAACGCCACGCAGGCCCGGAGCGCGGGGTCCAAGAAGGTCTTCAGGGCCCCAGATCATCAGTGCGAGGTCCTGTATGACCAATATCACCCCAAAAGTCGCCACCAATTGAAAGAGTTCAGGGGCCTTATAGACAGGGCGCAATACCAGCATTTCGATCAGCACGCCGACAATCCCAACCGCCACGCCCGACAAGAGGATCGCCCCCCAAAAGCCAATCGCACCGGGCAGCACCTGCATCAGTGTGTAACCCGTGTAGGCGCCAATCATGTAAAGTGATCCGTGGGCGAAATTCACAATGCGGGTGACGCCAAAAATTAATGATAGGCCGCATGCCACCAAAAACAGCGAACTCGCGTTGGCTAGGCCCGTAAGAATTTGCGCGATGAAAAGCTCCATCGAAATTCCTTTTTCAGAACATCATCTCAAAATACAAACAATACGGCTTGGGCCTGAATATTATACAGGCCCAAGGCACGCATTCTTTAGTCGGCAGGCCGCAAAGAGCGCACGACATCATCAGATGGAAGATAGTCCGCACCGTCTTTGTATTCCCAATCAACCATCACACCCTTACCGTCGCGGACGGTCGTTTTTCCAACATAGGCTCCTGCGGTAGATTGATTGTCGATTTGACGATATTCGATTTCTCCCATCGGCGTTGACAGCTTCAGCCCTTCGAAAGCGGCACGGATCGCTTCTGACTCTGTCGATCCCGCTCGGCTCAATGCCGCCGCAATGGATTGTGCCGTCATATACCCGACCAGTGATCCGATACGAGGATAATCATCATATTTCGCTTGATAAGCCTTTACGAAATCGCCTGCTGCCCCGTCTTTCAGATCATACCAAGGGTAGCCAGTGACAACCCATCCTTCGGGCGCCTCATCCCCAAGAGGATCGAGATATTCAGGTTCACCAGACAAAAGTCCGTAGACATTACGTCCTTCAAAAAGGCCGCGGTCGGTGCCTTCACGCACAAGTTTCGCAAGGTCTGCGCCAAATGTGACGTTGTAAATGGCATCAGGCTTTGCTCGTTCAAGAGCCTGCACTTCTGCACCGGCATCAATTTTGAACACGCCTGGCCATTGTTCGGCAACAAATTCTACATCTGGGCGCAATGCAGTCAGCGCAGATTTAAAGGCAGCCACAGCGTCTTTGCCATAGGCATAGTTTGGTGCGATGGTCGCATATTTTACTGCATCCGTTTTTGCCGCCGCTTCGGCAAGCATCGCTGCCTGCATATAGGTTGAGGCGCGCAAACGGAAGGTATAGGCGTTGCCTGAGCCCCAAACCAAGCCATCTGCGAGCGGTTCCGAGGCGAGATAAACATATCCTTTTTCAGCGGCAAATGACGAAATAGCCAAACCCACGTTTGACAAAATCGTTCCCGTTAGCATGACCGCCCCCTCGCGTGTCATCAGTTCTTCGGCGATTTTCACCGCTTCACCCGGTTCGCCCTGATCATCGCGGAAAATAAATTCCAAAGGACGTCCATTTACGCCGCCAGCCGCATTGATTTCTTCAAGTCCAAGCTCGATCCCCTGTTTGTATGGGCCGGCAAAAGCCGCCATGCGTTTGTAGTGGTTGATCTCGCCGACAACGATCGCGTCACTGGCATACAGAGCTGTACCTAATGAAAGACTGCCAAAAGCAAGGCTGCCTAAGAGGCCTTTCAAAAAAGTGTTTCGTTTCATCATATTCTCCCTTTGATGTTGGCTCGGGTTTCAGTCTTTGTACACAAAAGCAGGTGCGATAGGGTCACCTAAATGTTCTGTGCTTTCCGCCTCCACAAGGTCACGAATGCGTTTTCTGTACACATTTGGGCCCTTATCGATGGCGATACGAACAGGTTTGCGTGGCTGCGCGCGCTGTTCAGATTTATGAATTGCTTCCAAAATCGCCTTGTCTTCTTGAAAAGCCATCTCAAGCAATCCGTCGATCTTTTGGGATGCGCTGTCTTGGCCTTTGGCCGAATTGCGCAAATGCATCCAGTGATCGATCGTATAATGTTCATTGACAGGCGTAACAAAATGCAGCGCAAACACCCGCACACCTTTGTCACGATCCTCTTCCGCACAGTTTTCTTCTGTCGCGACACTGCCAAAATCAATGACAGCTGTGGAAGGAAGATGCAGATTGTAATAATGCCATCGATCCACATGCCCCTTGAAACCACCAAATTCCTTAAAAAATCCTACAGGTGGGGCGTCTCGGATCCACCGCCATGCTTGGATCACATCGCCCGAGGTAGATACATGCACCGGCACGTCCTCGGAAGAGGCATTTCCAAGCGTGGTTGGATGCACAAAGCTCACATGCGCCGGATCAACCAGATTTTCGACGACGTTCAGATAATGGCACTGCAGATGCAGATGTCCGCCGTGGTGCATATGCCAATCCCCTGAATGGAATTCTGGCATATCAAATATGCGCGACACATCGGCGCGCTCGGGATCACCCATCCAGACCCAGACAATTCCACTTTGTTCTACAACCGGAAATGCACGGATATCGGCGCGTTCGGGCGTATTGGTCTGACCAGGAACACGTACACATTTTCCAGCCCCGTCAAACGTCATTCCGTGATAACCACATTGGATTGTATCCCCAATCCTCTTTCCCATCGAAAGCGGTAACAGTCGATGAGGGCAACGGTCCTCAAGTGCCGATATTTGCCCAGATGACCCGCGGAACATAACAAGAGGCTGAGACAGAATTTCAATCGCCTTCAGATCCATCCCAAAATCTTGTGCCCACCCGGCAACGTACCAACTGTTCCGTACAAAATCCAATAGTGTCCCCTTTGACCGATGTCTGTCATTGAGAGACAAAAAACAAATTCTGTCAATAAATTTTTTGTTAGTACGCTAATGTTTATTTTAGGACCAAAACTGATCAAATCACGCCAAATAAAGGCCAAAAAACCAGGTTTCGTTTGGCCCTATTTGTTCCAGTTGAGACCTATTCAATCTACAAAAGCCCTCTCTACTACGAAGGTATCTGGCCGATTATTGGATCCTTCACTCAGTCCGAATCCTTCCAAAAGCGTTTTGATGTCCTTCAACATATCCATGGACCCACAGATCATCGCACGATCAGTTTCTGGATTTATCGTGGAAACGTTGAGGTCCTTCCACAATTTGCCTGACTGCATCAAATCTGTAATCCTTCCGATATTTGGCGACGGACTGCGGGTGGTTGTGTTATACAGGCGAAATGCCGGTGCATATTCCCCTACCAAAGGATCTTCGTTCAAAAGCTGCCTTAGCTCTTCTCCATAGGTGAGCTCATTTGCCTCCCGACAGGTATGGGTCAGCACGACTTCGTCAAATTTCTCGTATGTTTCAGGATCGCGTATCAAACTTGCAAAGGGGGCAATTCCGGTTCCTGTGGAAAACATCCATAATCTTTTCCCCCCGAGCAAAGCATCATTCACCAATGTGCCGGTTGGTTTTTTACGCATCAAAACAGTGTCACCCACTGCAATTTTTTGAAGATGCTCGGTCAATGGTCCACCTGGAACTTTGATTGAGAAAAACTCTAATTCCTCATCCCAACTTGGTGAAGCAATCGAATAGGCCCGAAATACCGGACGCTCTGCACCCGGCAAACCGATCATCACAAATTCGCCCGACCGAAAGCGGAAACTTGCAGGGCGTGTCAGGCGAAATTTGAATAATCTGTCCGTGTAATGTTTGACAGAGGTCACCGTAAGCGCAAATACCCCCGGAGGGACCGGTACTTCTGTTGCATCAAATTTTTCCGTTGCAACTGCGGCGTCATTCATGGCGTCATTTTCCTTGGCGGGTGCATGGATTTTGCGTTTCTATGGTAGAAGCGGGAATTTCTTATCATTTGCATACAAACAAAAATTAGGGTCTGTCAAATCAATTTTTCATCAAAGGCGTAGTCGGATAATTCTTGACGGCAAACGGGATGTCATGCTTGCATACTAACAAAATGGCATACATGTCGGCGGAGTATCCTTGATGCAAAAACTTGTGATTAAAAATATTGGCCAGATCTTGTCGGGAAAGCGCGAAGACCCATTGATAGAGGCCGATTGCCTTGTTTCAGTTGACGGAAACATAGAGGCATGGGGAAACGAAAAAGATCTTGATTGTGAAGGCGCGACAAGTATCGTTGATGCCAAGGGCGTCACCCTGTCCCCCGGCCTTATTGACAGCCATGTGCATCCGGTCGTCGGTGATTACACACCGCGCCAGCAGCAGCTTCACTGGATTGACTCGACCCTGCATGGGGGGGTGACGACAATGATTTCCGCCGGCGAAGTCCATATGCCCGGCCGTCCCAAAGATATTATTGGCCTTAAAGCTATGTCCATCGCGGCACAGCGCTGGTATGAGAATTTTCGCCCCTCGGGCGTGAAGGTGCACGCGGGCGCACCGGTTATTGAGCACGGCATGGTCGAAGAAGATTTTGCAGAACTTGCCAAAGCCGGCGTTAAATACCTCGGAGAGGTCGGGCTTGGCACTGTGAAAGACGGAAAAACCGCCAATCAAATGGTGTCATGGGCACGAAAATACGGCATGCAATCCACAATCCATACAGGAGGACCATCGATTCCAGGATCGGGATTGATTGATGCGGATATGGTGATTGAAACCGGAACCGACGTAATTGGTCATATCAACGGGGGGCATTCCGCCCTGCCCGATGACCAGATCATATGCCTTTGTGAAACGTGCAAGTCGGCTTTTGAAATTGTCCACAATGGCAATGAACGTGCCGCGGTATTGACGGTAAATACTGCACGCGAGCTTGGAAAACTGGATCAGGTAATTCTCGGCACAGACGGACCCGCGGGATCGGGCGTGCAGCCACTTGGGATTTTGCGGATGATCGCGATGCTCTCAGCCTTTGGCAATGTGCCAGCAGCAGAGGCGTTTTGTTTTGGCACTGGCAACACGGCACGACAAAGGGCATTAAATGTAGGATTGATTGAAAAGGGCTTCAGTGCTGATTTTGTCCTCTTGGATCAGGCACAACATGCACCCGGATCATCCATGTTGCACTCTGTGGAACTTGGCAATCTGCCCGGCGTTGGAATGACAATTATAGATGGCGTTGTCAGAACCGGTCGATCACGCAATACCCCCCCAGCGCAGCGTATTCCGGAACAGGTCCTCTAAAAGGGCAAAATCTTTTTGAATACCTTGAAAAAGTCCACGGGCTCAAACTATTTTCTTAAGTAGTTCCAGAAGCTTGCGTTTATCACTTGATTTAAGCGGGCTTAAAGTTGTTTCCGTTATGCGCCTCCCGTCCTCTTTGAGGGCAGCGATCATGGAACGTCCTACATCTGTCAGTGAAATAATTGCGCGTCGCTTGTCAGAAACATCGGGGCGCGACTGGATCAGGGATTTGGCGCGCAGACGATCCACGACACCTTTGGTCGTTGCCGTATCAAGCGCAACCAAACGCCCCAACAGATTTTGCGAAAGCTCCCCCTGCTCGGAAAGACGGATCAACACAGAAAACTGTGTCGGGGTCAGGTCTTTATTGATAATGCTTTGGAAAATTCCCGCATGGTGCTGGTTGGCCAAACGCAAAACATATCCAACCTGTTCATCCAGAACATAGTCGTCTTTGATATCTGGTTTGCTTTGTCTATCGCCCATTAAGTTTTTTGTTTCTTCACGTCTCATTTTTTGCTCTTTTGTGGCTTAACGCAGACCGTCTTGGCCAACGGCATCCTCTGCGCTCAAACCTCCTACCCGCGGCAAGGGACGCCCGCTGTCTGTGACGGCAACGGCGACCATAATTTCATTCGCGCGCGGCGCATCGTTTAGACGGACTTCGATTCCGTCAAAATGGCTGCGTACATAGGCAGCATCTTTATGACCGAGAGGGACGTCAAGCACTTGCCCTAGCCCGCCCATCTTCTTGGAGGATGGCACAAGTGCCGCACCTTTTTCCACTTCTTTTCGAAGCGGGGCACCAAGTTTAGGATGCAAAATCGCTGCCGCATGTTCCAATTCACCATTTTCGCCAACCATCGCAGATTTGCCGTAGCTTTCCGCCTCACTGGGTGAAATACCCAAAGCTTCAATACATTTGCGACCCAAAAGCGCACCAAGCTCAGCGCCGATCTCCATCAGGTCGCTTAGATCTTCAACATATGTCCCAGCAAAAGGATTTTCGATCACTGCCACCGCGACAGCTTTGCGGGTGGCAGGAGAAATAGATTTGCCCATTTCCTGATGCGTTTCCTCGATATTTACGGCAATTTTGCGAATGCGCGCAGTCATCTGAGACCATCCTTTCCTTCTATATCGGCAGCGCTTAGGCCGCCTGCCCTGTTATGTATGCGTGCGCCTGTGCTCATAACCAATATAAGGCTCATCTCATTTTTGCGCGGCGCATCGCTTAGACCTACTTCCATTGAATCAAAATGGCTCCTGACATAGGACGCATTTATATGTGTTATGGGTACATCCAGATAGCCCCCCACCCCGACAACTTTCTTTGTGGAAGGCACAATCGCATTAGACGGGTCCAACATTTGGCGCATGGCGTATCCGCCGGGGGCATGCCAAAGCGCACCATGTTCCAATTCACCCTCTTCCCCGATCATTGCCCCTTTACCATATCCTTCGATCTGGTCCGCACCGCCCAAAAGAGAAATGAGCTTTTCTGCCATCTGTAGCCCAAGGGGTTTGAGGTCCTCCATAAACCATTGAATATCTTCGACATACCGCCCGGCAAAGGGATTTTTAACGACTGCCATAGCGGAAGCGCGGCGCAAAGATTGGGCCGGCCTAGGGCCCCCGTCGTGAAATATCTCTTCGACTGAATAGGCCGTTTTACGAACGGAAAGCTCAGACATAAGCATGATCCCTGTGGGTTAGAAATTTCGCCGCTGTTTCAGTGCTAACAGCGACGTTCTGAAGATGCAAACTGGCAGCATTTATCCAGCCATTTCGACAAAATTTCTCAGCCTCGGCAAGACCATTTTGGAGCGCACGGGTCTTCTCTGACACTGAGAGAGCGCCGCATCCTGTGACAACAGGAAAAGCGCCCAAATCACTGTCATCCTTGACGTCATTTGCCGCGCGTCGCGTGATTGCAGGATGGCCCTTCAAATCCACAGCATTTGCCACCATCGTTGCGCCCGCATCTGCAAGCGCAGCAGAGGGAGCCAGCACCGTGACGCTGTCGGCGATCCCACGGCTTAAGCTTCGCCCGTGTCGACCACTTGTCGCAATACCGCCAATGCCGGAGGCCTCTGACAGTTTTAAACGACCCAGCGCCCCGCCATCGACGCCAGCCATCAACGTTTCAAAGGACGTTCCCGATGTCAGGTAAAGCGCAATATCGCCCCCGTTATTCACATAGGCGCGTTTTAAGCAAGCTGCTGTGGTCATTGCCTCCAATATTTCGTCGGCAATCGCGCCTGCTACAGCGATCATGGGTGTAATATATCCCTCCTCGGCAAATTGCACCGCCGCAAAAAACATGCGACGGGCAATTTTGCCTCGGGGAGAAACTGAACGCGGAAGGACTTCTGATTTAAGAAATGACAGCTCTCGGGTCACTTCTTCAATGACTGTTTGAAACCGTGCCACTGCGGCCTCATAGGCCGCATCTTGCGCCCCTTCAGCGTAAACGATCAAGTCGCTTGGCCCATGCTGAAGATGCAGTCTTTTGCCATCAGGAAGCCATTTTGCCGAAGGTGCCATCCTCTAACCTGCCTCTTTCGACCAGCGATAATTTGAGATTGCCAACGGATCACGCACACGCGGATTTTTCTGAACTTTACGCGCGGTGTCCTGTTTGATTTCTTTGATTGAGACAATGTGATCCACATGCCCCCCGAGCGCTTTGTAATCCGACACGCGCAGGGTGAATTCGATAGGCGCGACAAGAGCCGGCGTTGGCACATAACCAAAAGACTGGGTCGGCATATCCATGACATCTACCATCACCGTGATCCCACCTCCGGGCCAGACATAAGTCTCTGCTCCTCCACAGGTCACATTCGTTAGCGCTGATTTTACAGAATGCGTGAGGCGCACGGGGTTTTCCGTCACCCCTGCGCGAAGCGATCCGCCCGCGCCACCCATAAAAAGCACTGAGCAGACAGACGGCTCGCAGTTTTCCGCGATCAGATCCGCCGATGCCTTAAGCTGGGCTGGGATCGGTTTGGGTTGGGGGGCCAAAGACGCGTCCAGTTCGTAATAGGCATATTGCTCCCCAGTGGTGGACACCATCAAAAGCCTCAATCCTTCCCAAGCGATTTTGGGATTGAAGGGCCCAAGAATTTTCAGAGGATCATCAATATTCGTCCCCCCCCATCCAAGACCCGGTTCAGCAACCTGAAAATAGCGCCCCGAGGTGGACCGGCGACCAAGGATTTTGATCCCTGTCGGGGGGACATTCAATTGTTTGCCAGTTTCATGTTCGGACAAAACACCGGTGATATGATCATCCACAACGACCACGTCATCCACATGCCCGATCCACTGCATTGGAAACATGCCGATGGTGGCCGATCCGCAGCCCACACGCATTAAATTCTCGCGTATGCCGTTGATGATGGGGGGTTGGCCCGCTTCTACTATAATCTCTGTTTCATGCCCCTCTTCACCGATGAGCATAGTCACCGCTTCGCGGTTGCAGAGCTTTAGCAAGGCATCACATGTCACCCGACCTTCTTTTTTGGTCCCCCCGGTAAGGTGTTCAACCCCCCCAAGCGACAGCATCTTTGACCCATATTCAGACGTGGTCACATGACCAATCGGCTCCCCATCTACCCGTACCACATCGCGTTCATGCCCAATATGGCGGTCAGTATCGATTTTGACCTTGACCCCACAATAACTGAATATGCCCTCGGTCACGACAGTCACCATATCAATACCGTCAATCTTCTGGCTGGCGATAAAAGGGGCAGGTTTGTAATCTGGATAGGTCGTGCCTGCGCCTACCGCAGTGATAAAGGGGCGGTCGCCTTTGATGATGTCTCCATCCCAAGTGTCTTGATCGCCCTGATCCCCCAGAAAAGGGACAAGTTTTTGATCGCCCGTCTGAATGATCGTGAGCGGATCAAGCCTGATCAAATCGCCGCCATGATTGGCATAACGATCGCATGCGCCTGCTTTGCCATCCGCGATGTAACACATCACAGGACAGGCATCGCATCTGATCTTTTCCGTTGTCTTTGACTCAGTCATGGCCGATGCCCTTTTCCCTTAATGCCTGAAGCACGCGCGATGGGCTCGCAGGAATCGCGTAAAGGCGCACGCCCGTCGCATCTTTGATCGCATTCAACAAGGCGGGTGCCGTTGGGATCAGCACATGTTCCCCCAATCCCTTTGCACCGAAGGGGCCATGGGCATCCTTTTCTTCGACAATATGGGTTTCGATCTCGGGAATATCTCCGATCGTGGGGATCAGGTAGTCATGCAGGTTTTCAGTTTTGCCTGCAATATATTCTTCCATGAGCGCCATGCCTAAACCCTGCGCTATGCCACCATGGACCTGCCCTTCAACAAGCATGGGATTTATTGCCTGGCCAACGTCATGGGCGGCAACAAATTTAAGAGGTTTTATTGTGCCAAGCTTTATGTCCACCGCGACAACCGCAAGATGGGCGGCATAGCCGAACTGTGCATAGGGATGGCCCTGCCCATTTTGGTCCAATGGCTTGGTGGGCGGATCATAAGTGCCCTCTGCGCGAAACACAAAGCCCTCTTCGTCCTGGGGCAATTGATCAAGGAGAAGCGCGTGTGTTCCTCCGCCGTCTTTGGCAAGGATACGCGTACCATCAAATGTCAGCTCTGCCTCAAAGGCAACATTCAAGCGCTCCGTGATCTTTCGCCGCAGTTGCTCTGCGCTGAGCCGCGCGGCATTTCCAGACACAAAGGTCTGACGAGACGCAGAGGTTTTCCCGGCATCTGGCGTCACATCCGTATCTGCTCCGATGCGGTCAATTTTATCCACGGGTATACCCAGCACGGTTGCAAAAATCTGCGAAATAACCGTGTTTGCGCCTTGTCCGATGTCCATCGCCCCTTGATAAAGGCAAATACGACCATCTGGCATAATGCCGGATTTGATAGTGGATGGATTTGGTAATGAGGTATTCCCACACCCATACCATCCAGCGGCAATCCCGACCCCGTATTTAATCACGCTACTATCGGCGTTAAGACGATGTGCTTTTTCTCGTTCCTCGTGCCAAGCGGGTCTTAGCGCTTGAAGACAGGCTTTGATCCCGACCCCCTGCTCAAAGACTTGCCCGCAGACCGTTGGCACACCATTTTCCAGAGCGTTCTGAAGACGGAAATCCAACCGGTCGATTTGTAAGGCATCTGCCAATTCATCAAATAGGCTTTCCTGAGCTATCGCCGATTGAGGCACCCCAAATCCACGAAAGGCCCCTGCAGGCGGGTTGTTGGTATATACGCCTCTGGTCGCGGCGTGATAATCTGAAACCACATATGGCCCTGAGGCATGCACCGGCACCCGATTGGCCACGGTTGGCCCCCAACTGGCATAAGCACCCGTATCAAAATCGCCCTCAAAAACAAACCCGCAAATCTTACCCGCGGTATTGGCTCCAATTGTCAGATCAATCTCAGCGGGATGGCGTTTCGTTGTACTTTGAAGCGACTCTTCTCGGCTGTAACAAATTCGGACCGGTTTTTGGGTTTTGAGTGCAGCCAAAGCCAAATACGGTTGGACTGAAATATCAAGCTTGGATCCAAAACCGCCCCCGACCGCGGTTGGTAAAATTCTTATTCGGGCGCGATCCATCGCCAAAATCTGTTCGAGACTGTCCAAATCCATGACCGGCGCCTGCGTACAGGCGTGAATTTCAAGCCGCCCATCTTTAACCTCAGCAAAACCTGCTTCCGGTTCAATATAGCCGTGCTCCACAATACTGGTTCTGAAGCGACCTGAAACCACGAAATCAGCGTCCGTTATCGCCTTATGTGCATTTCCCTTACTGACATAGCCTTTGCACATGATGTTGTTTGGATGATTTGCATGTAACTGCGCAGCGCCTTTCTTTTGCGCATCAGAACTTGAATGATGCGAGGGCTTCTCAACCCACGAAACCGGAAAATCTGAAAAGTTCAGTTTTCGTAAAATTTCTGGATCTCCGACAATCGCGGCCACCGCTTCGCCTTTGAAGCGTGCGAAATTTTCGGCAAACACCGGCTGGTCGATAAATCCCGGGATAACGCCAAAGGCATTTTGTCCGGGGACATCCTTTGCCGTAAGGATCGTTTCAAGGCCGTGAGTGCGTCGGTAGGCCTCTATATCGCCAAACTCAAACGACGTATGATGAAAAGGCGCACGCAAAACGTAAATCTCAAGGCACCCAACCGGTGCCACGTCATCTCCAAATTTCAAACGCCCTGAAACTTTATCAACGCCATCCACATGGCGCAGGGATTGACCGACACGTCCGATGCCCTGTTCTGCGATCGCTGGCGTCGCCATAACAGCATCTATAATCTTGCGATAACCGGTACATCTGCACAACACCCCGCCCAGAGCATCTTTAACTTCTGCTTCATCTGGGTTTGCATTTTTGCGTAAGAGCGCTGTGGCCGAAACCATCATTCCCGGCGTGCAGATACCGCATTGCGCCGCCCCGTGATTTAAAAAACTTTCCGACAGGGTCTGTGTGATGTCATCACTCTCATAAAGACCACTCAGCGTCTGCACATGTGCACCTTCGGCATTTTCGCTCAACATCAAACAGGCACATACCGGATCACCGTCCACCAAGACGGTGCAGGCACCGCAATCCCCCGCATTACAGCCGATTTTAACGTCCTTTGATCCAAGATCATCGCGCAACACTTCGGATAAGCGGCGACCATCCGGTTTTCCCACTGAGACGGGGCGTCCGTTCAACTGAAAACAAAGCGGCACCTCTGGCATGTGTTTATTCATCGGCTCAACTCATGCAATGCGCGTTGGATTTGTTCCTTTGCGGCCTCAAGACGATATTCGGCCGAAGCGCGCACATCATCGATAGGCTTCAAGGGGGATATATGGTCATCTCGGACTTTGATTTCGCGTAGGTTCTGACCAATTGCCTCCGCCTCCAGAAGGCTCAGTCGTTGAGCAACCGGAGAACAGGCGCCAACGGCAACCCTAAGCTCACGAACCCGCCCCCCTTTGTCCAACACCACATTTAGCGCAGTCATACAGATCGAAATTACCAGATAGGTCCGACTTCCCAACTTGGAAAAGATTGAACGCATACCTTCAGGCGGCTGAGGCACAAATATAGAGGTCAGGATTTCATCAGGTCGCCGGTCAGTTTTGCGTACCCCTTTCAGGAACTCCGTCAAAGGGATCTGGCGCGCTCCTCGCGCCGCACTCTGCAGTTCAACCTGCGCATCCAAAGCCAAAAGCGCCGGCACCCCATCCGCGGCGGGAGAGGCATTGCATAAATTTCCAGCCAATGTTGCGGCATTTTGAATTTGAATGCTGCCAACTTCTTTTCCAGCTGACTTCAAAGCATCAAAAGCAGGCGGCAAATCGGCCCTGATTATTTCAGACCAAGTGAGCGCTGCGCCAAAGCGGACACCTGAACGTTCAAGACTGATACCGCGCATTTCGCGCACTTTCATCAGGTTTAGGAGCGTACGCTCCGACCCGCCCCGTTTCAGAGCCGGAAAATAATCCGTTCCCCCAGAAATCAAAACACAATCGGGGGCATTTAGAACGTCCAAAGCATCCTTTAGTTCAGAAGGCGAGCATACTGCCATTGCTATCTCTAATTCGCTTGTGCACTAACGATAAATGGCACGAATTAATTTTGTCAATAAGAATTGAGCATCTATGCAGATTATACCCGATTCATCCAAGTCTTTGCAAAACTGCAGGACACTGTAGAAAAGGCATATTTTCTCGTCGCGTGTAAAAAAAACAACTCAATCAACCCGACACTCGCCAAAACATAATTTTTACCATTTGGTATATAATTCACAGATTAACGAGTAAAATTGTTGACCAATCGCACTCGCTTCTTTTCTGCTGTCGATAGGCGGGAATTAAAAATTTTCTAAATAGCTCAATGATTTAATCGTGAGCGACTGAATGGGAGTAGATCGAATGATTTGGCTATACGCTGTGATCCTGATAATTCTGATCATAATTTCAATCGCAATTCTGAACAGATATTACCGAAAGGCGAGCCGTGAAGTCGCTTTGCTCAGAACGGGTGCCGGAGGCCAGCGTGTTATTATAGAGGGCGGTTTTATCGCCTTCCCTTTCCTGCACAAAGTGTCCGAAGTAAACATGAAGACTTCAAAACTTGAAATTGCACGGCTTGGCCCGAAGTCGATCATCACTTCTGACCGTTTGCGCGTCGATCTTGGCGCAGAATTCTACGTGCGGGTTGCCCCAAACGTCGAGGGGGTTACGACAGCCGCTCAGGCATTGGGTGGAAAATCCTTTCGTACAGCGGACCTCGGCGACACGCTCGAAGGCAAACTCGTAGACGCTTTGATGACGGTTGCAGCCAAATATACGATGGACAGCCTACAGGACAACCGCGGCGAATACAGCCGCGAGGTGACAGAAAAGCTTTCTGTGGAATTGGCCAAAAATGGTCTTCTTCTGGAAACAGTCGCCATCACACGTCTGGATCAGACGCCGTTTCACGCATTGGACGAAAACAACGCCTTTAACGCTGTGGGGATGCGAAAACTTTCCGAAGTGATTTCCACCAACAAAAAAGAACGCGCAGCAATAGAAGCAGAGGCCGAGGTGTCGGTACGTCAAACCCAGCTGGAAGCCACAAAGCGCAAGCTGAGCATTTCGCAAGAAGAAGAAGAGGCGACAATCAGTCAGCATAAGGCGATTGAAACTGCTCGCGCCGTCAATTCTGCCGATATTGCAGAACAGCAGGCCACCTCAGAGCGGCGGCGCGACGAAGCGCGTATTGCGCGCGAACTTGAAACAAGCAAATCCGAGATTGCAAAGGATCGCGAATTAAACCGCGCCCGTCTGGACAAAGAGCTTATGCTTGAAAGTTCAAAGTTTGAAAATTCTGTAAAGCTGTCCCAGAAGAGGATCGAAGATATTCGCTCTCAGATCGAAGTGCGTCAGGCTGAAGCCAACGAAGTGCTCGCCGCCGAGGAAGTCTCTACCAAACGGGACAAAGAAGTTGCGCAGCGCGAAAAAGACATTGCCCTCATTCGCGCGGCAGAACAGGCAGAGGTGGATACTGTGCGCGTTGCCTCAGAAGTGGAAACCGTGCTTTCCATGGCCAAAGCCAAAGCGGATGCAACACGTCTGAAATCGGAGGCAGAAAAAGACGACATGCTCGCCAAAGCGACCGGAACATCAGCCATGATTGCTGCAGAAAATTCACAAAGCAAAGCAGTGATCGAGATGAAGCTGGCAAGTCAGAAACTGTCCGTTCTGCCCGATGTCGTCGAAAAAATGATGAAGCCAGCCGAAAAGATCGAAGGAATTCGGATCAACAATATATCTGGATTTGGAAAATCAAGCGGCGGAGAGGCAGCAGGCGCCTCTGACGGCTCTAGCGTGAACAAAGTTATTGACGGTGTGCTTGATCTTGCGCTTCAATTGCCCGCCGTCAAAAAAATAGGTGAGGAGGTCGGGCTGAATGTGTCCGAAGGTCTTAAAGGCATTTCAGACTCCCTCGAAAGCGGTGTTTCCCCGAAAAACGATCAAGAAAAAGACAACAACACATAAAATCTCATCCAACAGGAAGGAAAAACTGATGTCGTTTAATCGTAGACGTTTTCTCAAAACTACTGCGGGTGCTGCGCTTGCCGCCCCTGCCCTTATGAAATCTGCAATGGCTGGCGGCCATGGCGCGATCAAATTTGTGTCCATACTGGATCAATCCGGTGGGCTTGATATCTATGGAAAGCCGATGGTGGACGCCACCAAAATGGCCATTGATGAAATCAACGAAGCGGGCGGGCTGTTGGGCCGTCAAGTTGACCTGAAGGTGTATGACCCGCAATCCTCCATCCAGTTTTACACACAATTTGCCACCCAAGCCGCAGCTGGGGACCGCGCGGATGTGGTCCACGCAGGCATCACATCGGCAAGCCGAGAAGCCATAAGACCAACCTTTTCACGTTTCCAGACTCTCTATTTCTACAACACACTTTACGAAGGCGGCGTCTGCGACATGAACAATTTCTGCACTGGCTCAACTCCGGCGCAAACGGTAGAAAAGCTAGTCCCCTATACAATGAACAAATGGGGCAAGAAGGTCTATATCGTGGCCGCAGACTATAACTATGGTCAAATCACCGCCCAATGGGTGCAAAAATATGTGCGTGACAACGGCGGGGATCCTGTGGAAACAGAGTTTTTCCCACTGGATGTGACAAACTTTGGCCCAACGATCAAGAAAATCCAATCTTCAGGCGCCGATATGGTGATGTCAGCACTTGTGGGTGGCGCGCATGTGTCTTTCTATCGTCAATACGCTGCGGCGGGCATGAACAAGTCGGTACCTGTGGCCTCCACAACATTTGGCGTGGGCAATGAGCACAAGCTGATCTCGGCGGAAGAAGGCGATGGTATGATTTGCGCCTATTCCTATTTCGAAGAAATCGACAGCGCGGCGAACAAAGACTTTGTCTCCCGTTTCAAAGCGAGAATGGGGGCAGATGCACCTGCGTTGAATGAACTTGCTGCGCGCTCCTATGAAGGCGCCTATCTTTGGGCTGAAGCGGTCAAAGCGGCAGGCACGGCGGATCGTATGCCTGTGATCGAAGCGCTGCGCTCTGGTCTTGGAATTGATGGCCCCTCCGGACGGGTGGATATCGAACCCAAAACCAACCACTGCAATCAGAACGTCTATCTGGCAGAGTTAAAGGATCAGTCCTTTAACATCATCGAGTCATATGAAAGCCAGCCTCCGACAGATACTTTGATGGTCTGTGACCTTGTGGCCGATCCAAATCAAGCTGTTTTCAAATTTGAAAACGGGCTGAAAGCCGCCGGCATCGACATCTAAAACGCGCACAGGCCAGCGCAGATCCTGCGCTGGCCCTTTACTATCGGAGCCTTTCATGGACCTGTTTTTTTCGCTTGCGCTTCAGATCCTTTACGGGATCGCCAATCTTGCGCTGATCAGTCTGGGACTTGCCATTGTCTTTGGGATGATGCGGGTGATCAATCTGGCCCATGGCGAATTTCTGATGCTGGGCGGTTACACTGTGGTTGTTGCCACCAATAATGGGGTGAACATCTGGTTTGCGATGTTAATCCTTGCTCCCCTTGTGGTTGGAATTATTGGCCTCATCGTCGAGCGATGTTTGATACAATGGCTTTATGGGCGCATGATCGACACGCTTCTGGCGACATGGGGGTTATCGCTGTTATTTATAGGCATCATCACTTCGGTTTTCGGAGCCTCAACATCAACGGTCATTTCGCCGCCATTGGGGGCCGTGACCATTGGGGACTATACGTCCTCGGGCTACGAACTATTTCTGATATTTGTTGTGATCGTTCTTTTGATCCTTGTCTATTTGACGCTGAAATTCACGTCCCTCGGGCTGGTTGCACGTGCAACAATGCAAAACGCGGATATGGCGGCATGTCTGGGGATATCAACATCGCGCATATATATGGTTACATTTTCTCTTGGGGCCGCGGTCAGTGGATTGGCGGGCGGTTTATTGGCGCCTATCACAGGAGTATTGCCAAACATCGGAGTCATCTACATCGCGAAAGCCTTCATTACCGTGATTTCCGGCGGCTCGGCAATCTTGGCTGGGACAACGTCTGCCTCTGTTCTTTTGGGTGGTGTGAACGGGATTATGTCTTACGTGACAGGCCCGACCTTCGGAGAAGTTGCCCTTCTCTTTACTGCGATCATTCTCCTTCGGCTCATGCCAACTGGCATCACAGGCCGCTTCTTTAGAAAGAGCCAATGATGCGACTTTACGGGACCTTCAGCGGAACATTGGTCGTGGCAGGGCTCGCCATTATATTCACCCTTCTCGCTCCGAGCATCTTTGAATTCTTCACAATCATAACCCTGACGCAGGTGATTGGGCTGTCAATCCTTGCTTTGAGCCTCGCATTGGTCTGGGGGTTTGGCGGCATATTATGTTTCGGACAAAGCGCGTTTTTCGGCATCGGTGCCTATGCCTATTCAGTGGCGGCGGTCAATATCGGTGGATCGACAGGGGCAATTTTTATTGCGATTCTCGCAGCCGCCATATTTGCGGCAATTCTTGGCTATTTTGTCTTTTATGGCAAAGTGTCGGATGTCTATCTCGCAGTGATAACCCTTACAGTATCGCTCATCCTTTATTCTTTGATGCGCCGTACCTCGGGACCAGAGTATAAAATTGGCAAGGCTTTGCTGGGGGGCTTTAACGGGACAGGATCACCGCCTTTGAACGTGCCCGGAAATGGCTCGGCCATGCTTTTCCCGATGCAGACATTTTACGTGTCCATGGCGGTATTGATTACTGCCTATGTGTTTACGGGGTGGCTGGTTACGACAAAATTCGGGCGTGTCTGCGTGTCTATCCGTGAAAATGACGTGCGCACCGAATTGCTTGGCTATGATACGCGGCTTTATAAACTGGGCCTCTTTAGCATCAGCGCGGGAATTGCTGGGCTTGGGGGCGTGTTCTTTTGCGTAGGGGTGACGCGGGTCACGCCGGATGTGTTTTCCCTCGGTCAGTCGGCGCTGGCGATTATTTGGGTCATTGTAGGTGGGCGCATGACACTTATCGGGCCGATCCTCGCCACCTTTGTGCTTTATTTCCTGACATCCTCTTTGGGCAGCCAACAGGTATTCAACGCCAATTTGGTGCTGGGTATCATTCTGGTGATCTTTGTACTCTTGGTTCCCAATGGGGTCGTCCCGACAATCGCTGGCTGGTTTGAGAGACGGCGCACAAAACGCTATATTCGCCAGAAAGAACGCCGGATGAAGCTTCGCAAACACAGAGCAACAGGATAGGGCAAAATATTCATGGCCAGACGCGAAGTTGTTCTAGAAACCAGAAACCTTTCCATGCACTTTGGCGGCGTGCGCGCTGTGGACAATGTGGATTTTGAGCTGCGTGAAAAAGAGCTGCGCTGCCTGATCGGTCCGAATGGCGCAGGAAAATCGACCTTTTTCAAATGTCTTACAGGTCAGTTAACTCCGACCTCCGGTGATGTTGTGATCCGTGATATTCCGATGACAGGGCGGGAACCCCACGCCATTGCGGGACTTGGGGTTGGAATCAAAACGCAGGTGCCCAACCTGTTTGATGGATTGAGCGCATATGAAAACCTCTGGCTTTCTGCGCGCCGCTGGCATGGCGACAAAAGGGCCAGCCAGTTGGTCAAGGAAACAATTGAACGTCTTGAACTTGGAGAGATCTGCAGCGCGACAGTGGGCAGCCTCGCCCATGGTCAACGACAGATGGTGGAGCTGGGCATGGTGGTTGCGGCCGAACCTTGGCTTGTTCTGCTTGATGAACCGGCTGCGGGAATGACGGATGAAGAAACGTATAAAACCGCCGAACTTGTGCGCGAGATCAACAAAACCTCTGCCCTGATCGTGGTTGAACATGACATGAATTTCATCCGAGCAATCAGCGATATCGTTACGCTTTTTCATCAGGGATCCATTTTCATGGAAGACACAATGGATGTGATTTCAGCCGATCCGCGTGCCAGAGAAATCTATCTGGGGCATAAATCATGAGTGTTTTGTTAGAAATAAAAGGTCTTTCTTCAGGATACGGACGCATTCCAGTGTTGCACGGGGTGGAATGTCATGTCGCGGATAATGAAATTCTCGGTGTTTTAGGCAACAATGGAATGGGCAAATCCACCCTCCTGAAAACCGTCATGGGGATCATTTCAGCGACTGCGGGAACCATTCTGTATTCGGGCCAAGATATCACGCGCATGAAACCAGGAGGGCGCGCGCAATATGGGCTTGGCTATGTGCCTCAGGGGCGCGGTATTTTCCCAAATCTCAGCGTGTTGGACAATTTGCGCATGGGGGTTGTTGGACATGGGATCGACGAAGAAGATGCCATTCGAAATATTGTCTTGGAATTTCCACGCCTTGAAAGCTTGCTGGATCGTTCCGGCGGCACGCTGTCTGGTGGTGAGCAGCAAATTCTGGCTCTTGCGCGGTGTTTGATCTCGGATCCTGATCTTATTTTGCTTGATGAACCGACAGAAGGCATCCAACCCTCTATTGTGGATGAAATAGGAGAGATCCTGAAAACGCTTAATCGCAAAAAAGGCCTCACCATCATTTTGGTGGAACAAAATATGGAGTTCATCACCGAACTCTCAAACCGCATAAAGATTATGGAAAAAGGGACCTTCGCAACAGAGGTCGATATGTCATCCAGCGACGCAAGCTCCCTTTTAAAAGGATTCTCGGGCTTTGGCGGCGCAAAACCGACCTTGGCCCCCATCAACTCTTTGATACAACATAAATCGGCAACACCAACCGCAACCAGTTCTGTGATACCTACTCTTAAAACAGACAAGAACAAGGCAAGCACGCCAAAGTCCCCTTTGCCTCTGGCACAGCGCGACGCACCATTGACCGAAAGGATTGGGAACATGACCGTCCAACGCCCTACATTCACCCAGCTTAAGGAAATAACGCTTGAGCTTGGAATGCATCTCTCAGATGAACAGATCAAAGAATTTCTCGATAATATGCAAGGCTCGCTTGATGCCTATGACGTTGTAGACAGTTTGCCTGATTATCTACCTCCTGTACTTTATCCAAGGACAAGCGGCTCCCGCCCCACCGATGAAGAGAACCCCCTGAACGCATGGTACATCAAAACCGAAGTGCGCGGCGCTCCAAAAGGACCGCTATTGGGCAGAACCGTGGCCCTGAAGGATAATGTTTGTTTGGCGGGTGTTCCGATGATGAATGGGGCCTCAACGCTAAAAGGATATACGCCAGATGTTGATGCCACCGTGGTAACACGGCTTTTGGATGCCGGTGCAACTATCTCTGGCAAGGCGCATTGTGAATATTACTGTTTTTCCGGCGGAAGTCACACGAATGCGACGGGTCCTGTTCACAACCCATTTAAACGGGGATATTCGGCAGGGGGATCATCCTCAGGGTCCGCAGCGCTTGTCGCGGGTGAATATGTGGATATGGCCATTGGCGGGGATCAAGGCGGATCAATTCGGATGCCTGCATCCTATTCGGGATGCTACGGAATGAAACCGACCCACGGCCTTGTGCCTTACACCGGTATTATGCCAATCGAAAGCACCATTGATCACACGGGTCCGATGACACAGAACGTGGCCGACAACGCCTTGATGCTTGAAGTTATTGCCGGACCGGATGGCCTTGACCCGCGTCAGTACGACGTGGTCACCGATACCTATACACGCGCCGTCAGGGCGGGTGTTTCGGGGCTCAAGATTGGTGTTGTGAAAGAAGGCTTTGGTCACGCCAACAGCGAAGCTGATGTCGACCAAAAGGTACGCGCCGCAGCCAATATTCTGCGCGACTGCGGGGCATCCGTAGACGAAATTTCCGTTCCTTGGCACCTTAAGGGGTTGGCCATCTGGACCCCCATCGCCAGCGAAGGGGCGACAAATCAGATGATGCACGGAAACGGCATGGGCACTGGTTGGGAGGGGATGTATACAACTTCTCTGCTCGATTACCATTCAAACTGGCGTGGACGCGCAGATGAACTGTCAGATACACTCAAAATAACGATGTTTGTTGGGCAATACTTCCTCAAACATCACAGAGGGCATTATTATGCAAAGGCGCAAAACCTGTCACGCCAGCTGCGTGAGGAATATAATAAGGTTTTGGCCTCCTACGATCTTTTGCTGATGCCAACCACTCCGATGAAAGCCACTCCAATCCCGCAACGCTCTGATGGATTGGCCGTCTGGACCCAACGCGCCTTTGAAATGCTGGTGAACACGGCGCCTTTTGATATCACGGGCCACCCTGCTATGTCGGTTCCCTGTGGCATGTCAGACGGTTTGCCGGTCGGCATGATGCTTGTGGGGCGGCGTTATGAGGAAAGCACGATCTATCGCGCTGCAGGAGCATTTGAGGCAGCGACGGATTGGAAAAAAATTTAAGAGGACCAGATGGCACAAATTGCGCCCGTTGAAGGGCTGGCCCATGTCATGGGAGATACATCACGGCGCTTGCTGGACGTTACCTTGCCTGAATTTTTTGAATATACGCGCACCAAATACGGCCACTGCGAAGCGGTTGTTTTTTCCCAATTTGGCCTACGTTGGACGTACGCCGAGCTGCTTGAAAAATGCGATGACTTTGCAGCGGGGCTTTTGGCACTTGGCATTTACAAGGGTGATCGGGTGGGTATTTGGTCACCAAATCGCGCCGAATGGATCATCGCCCAGATAGCGACCGCTCGGATCGGCGTTATCCTCGTCAATATTAACCCGGCCTATAAAGCCACGGAGCTGGAGTATTGCATCAACAAAGTGGGCCTGAAATGTTTGATCTTTGCTACGCAGTTCAAATCTTCTGGCTACGCACAGATGCTAAAGGAGCTCTGCCCCGATCTTAGCGGCCAAAAGCCTGGTCATTTGCGTTTGGGTAAACTTCCCAGCCTACGTGCCCTCGTACAAATTTCAAATATGCCAATATCGGGTGCCTTTTCCTTTGACGAGGTGGTGAAAAAAGGGACCGCAGGCTATCTTGCGCGTTTGGACCATATTTCCAGTGGTTTACTGCCGGATGAGGCGATCAATATTCAGTTTACTTCAGGCACAACAGGGGCGCCCAAAGGAGCAACACTTTCGCATAAAAACATCATCAACAATGCAGTTTCCTGTGCCAAAGCGATGAAGTTCACGCACCACGACCGATTGTGCATTCCAGTGCCGCTTTATCATTGTTTTGGAATGGTGCTGGGCACATTGGCCTGCTGCTCCGCGGGGGCGGCCATGATTTTTCCAAGCGAAGGATTTGAAGCTGACAAAACCGTGCGCGCCCTGAAAGACGAACGATGCACCGCGGTTCATGGGGTTCCCACGATGTTTTCGGCAATGCTGTCATCCCCCGAATATCACGGCAAGCCTATCAAATCGCTTCGCACCGGAATCATGGCGGGATCTCAATGTCCAGAAACTCTGATGCGGCGCGTTTTGTATGACTTGGGATGTTCAGAGATCACCATCGGGTATGGAATGACTGAAACCAGCCCGATTTCATTTCAATCAGACGTCAATGATCCGGTCAATGTCAGGGTCAGCACCGTGGGTCGGATCCAGCCACATTGTGAGGTCAAAATCGTCGATGACGACGGCAATACATGTGCGGTTGGTGAAACCGGTGAATTCTGGGCCAGAGGCTACCTTGTCATGAAAGGCTATTGGCAGGATGAGGCCGCAACCAGAGCCTCTATCGAGGGGGAATGGATGAAATCAGGCGATCTTGCCACCATAGATGCACAGGGGTATTGCCGTATCGTTGGGCGCAAGAAAGACATGGTTATACGTGGTGGCGAGAATATCTATCCAGCAGAGCTTGAAGATTTTCTGACCAGTCAAAAAGGGATACGAGAAGCGCATGTTTTCGGCATCCCAGACGAAAAATTCGGAGAACAATTGGTGGCGTGGATTGTCGCTGAAAAAGGAGCAAACATCGACGAAACATCGATCAAAGAGCTTTGTCGCAAATCGCTTGCGTATTACAAAGTTCCCGCGATTGTGCGCTTTGTGGACGAAGTTCCTCTGACTGCCACCGGAAAACCGCAAAAATTCCGAATGAGAGAGATGATGATGTCAGAAACGACTGCATCGTAAATTCAAAGTGGTTGCACAGTAAATGTCAGCATCTACTCTTCGCACAACGCAAATATTCAAACATAATTTTCCTTGGCTATGCCCAGACTGCAACGCGCCTTTCTGATCTATTAAAACGCCTGAAAGAGCCAAATGAAAAAGGCTCCCAAACATCCACATTTTTTTGATCTAGTCCGCCACTGCGAGCGTACTCTCTTTATTCGTAACAAAAAGGGTCGTGCCTTAATACACGCGCGCTGGTCAAAGGTTAGCCACCACCTTCGCACAAGGAAGACAGTGATGAGCACGAAATGTAAAATAAATGAGCTGGACTTTTTAATTTCCTACGGTCGCAAAAAACTTGCCACCGACGTGGATGACTTGGCATTGGAATACGTTCGCGACTGCGGATACCTTGACTGGGCCAACAAAACCACGCCCACCGGAGAGCAGCTCATTGCCCTTATGAACTTTACGACCCATCAAAAGTAAACAATCTGGATTGATTTATTCCTGTCAGGCTGTACTCTTTTGAATAGGGAAGAGGGTTTAGCCACCCATACTGACGGGAGAAAGCATGAAGATGTGTGAATGTGGTCGTTCACCCACGCAGTATTGCGTAGGTTGGCACGACCTAAGCCATGAAGAATGGCAGACGAGAAAAATCATCGCAGAGGCAAAGCTGAGAGCCGAGCTGTTAAGCCAAGAGTACGAACAATTTGTTGCCAAACAGAAGCCAAGTTGATGCGACCAGCGGGCAGATTTGAAGGCAAGCGCGTTCTTGTAACCGGTGCGACGCGCGGAATAGGCTTTGCAATTGCAAAAGCTTTTCACGAGGAAGGGGCATTTGTGGCGCTGAACGGGCGCACGAGCGGCTCGGTAAAAAATGCTCAGGAAAAATTGCCGGGATCTCACATGGCAGTCGCTGACTTGTCGACAGTAGAGGGATGTAAATCCGCAGTGATATCCGCAATCTGCGCTTTGGGTGGTCTGGACATCCTGATCAATAATGCCGGTATTTTTGAGAAAGGGTCCATTGAGGAAACCAGTGAGTCTATCTGGGACGCCGTGATGAACGCCAATGTCAAAGGCTTATATTTCACCACCCAAGCCGCGTTGCCAGCCCTGAAAGCTGCAAAAGGGGCGATCGTCAACATCGCCTCAGAATCCGGTTTAAATGGATATCCGAACACAACAGCCTATTGCGCCTCGAAAGGGGCTGTCGTGAACCTGACAAGATCCATGGCTATGGAATTGGCCCCAGATGTGCGTGTCAACGCGCTTTGCCCGGGCGTGATTGAAACCGACATGACACGCACCGGCTTTGCGGTGAATGGGGATCAAGATGAAGGCATTCGCCGCCAACATGACGCCTACCCCTTAAAACGCATAGGCCTTCTGGAAGAAGCCGCCGCTGCGACGCTCTTTCTTGCTTCACATGAGGCTGGGTTTATCAATGGCGCCGCCCTTCCGATGGAAGGTGGCGCGACGGTAGGAAAATGGGAATAGCGGGGCCGTTCCCCCGGCTGTGAACATGACTGAGTGTTTTTGATCTCTCCTCAAAGCAGGAGCTTTGCTTGTTTTAGGGAATAAGTAGAGACCTGAAGACAAGCATTACTCCAAGTTTCACAAGTTAGACACGATTTTATCGTCAGAAAATGTGCGAGAGGCAAAAAAAGATTTGCGACAGCACAAACACTGTGTACTGTATACAGAATACAGAAAGAGCAACATGGAGGAAATTATGAAATATGCAAAAGGGCTGGGGTTGAGCCTTGCGGTATCACTGCTTGCCTCAACAGCGCTCGCTGAGATCAAGGTGGGCTTCATAGGGTCGCTGTCGTCAGACACGGGTCTTTCAACGCTTCGGGGCGCAGAAATGGCCATCCAAGAACTGAACGCCGCCGGTGGTGTTTTGGGTCAACAAATTGCACTTGTGACGGCAGATACAGGCGAAGACGTGACCGAAGGCGTCAAGGCCTATGAATATCTTGCTGAAACCGAAGAAGTCGATTTCATCATTTCAGGATCCATTGATGATGTGTCTTTGGGATGGTTGCCTCGGATGCAGGAATATCAAATTCCGACACTCGATACATGGACATCCTACATCGGCATCATTGACATGGTTATCGAAGATCCAGAAACCATGGCGCCCTATTTCATGAACATTGCCTCTGACGAAGCTTTGGCGACGCTCTATATCAGTTTTGGTGCTGATGTTCTTAAGGCGAAAATGGGTTGGGAAAGCGTGGTCATTCTGGCCGAAGACACCGCCTTTGGCGGCGCTATCACTGGGCTTGTCACAGATGCGCTGGGCCCAGTGGCTGGAATTGAGGTGAAAGATATCATCACCTATGACATTAACACGGTGGATTTTGGACCAATATTCAGCAAAGCGAAAGCAACGGGTGCAGATTTCATTTATCAGGTGTCTTCTGTCAATCCGCAGGTGATTTCTTCGCAATACGTGAAATTGCAAGTACCTATGCCGATGACGGGCGTCAATGTCGCGGCACTCGGCATGGAATATTGGGAAGACACGGGCGGAGCTGGTGGCGGAATTTCGACCCTATCGCCGGTGCCCTCTGTCGGATTTGACCTTGATCCGGTGAGTGCGCAGTTTGTGGCCGATTATCAGGCCAAATATTCCACACGCCCCTCAATGCCGCATTTTAACGGCTTTAATGCTTATCATGGTCTAAAACAGGCTATGGCAGCCGCCTCTGAAGCCGGTGGGTTCCAAGACGTCAAAGCATGGAATGCCGCAATGCTGAAACAGGATCTAAAGCTTGAAAAAGACGGTAAGCTCTGGCTGCGGTACGGCTTCTGGCAGCACGGTGAAGTAGAGCCGGTAACGGGACGGACATATCCGCAAAATGGTTTATTTGACCTCAGCCCTCCTTACGAGGATGCGCAACCTTCTATGGTGGTGATCCAATGGAAAGAAGACGGGACTGTGGGCGTTGTCTACCCCTTTGAATATGCCAATACAGAGCTTGAATTGCCAAGCTGGATCAAGAACTAGACACAACACTTTGGGGCGGCATATCATGCCGCCCCAAACGCGCCAATTATTGGCTTGGGGCCGAATTTATGTTGCAAATTCTTATTCAAGGGATGTTACTGAGCGGCCTTTATGCCCTAATTGCTGTCGGATTTACATTAATTTTCAGTGTTGGGCGCACGCTCAACCTTGCCTATGGCGCCTATTTAATGCTGGGCGGATATTTGTATTTCTGGGCAAGCCAAAGCCTTGGTGTTCCAAAATCCCTTGCTGTGCTGATGGCGATGGCCTTTGGAGTAGTGCTTGGAATTTTGAAATTCCGCCTCATCGTAAAACCCTTAAAGGGCGATCATATTGCAGTTGAAATTTCAACGCTCATTCTCGCGGTTGTACTTCAGGCGGGCGTGATCCTGATTTTTGGGGACAGTTCCAAAATCCTTTTACCAATTGTGGGCGGTGTGATCTATGTGGCGGGTGCACCTGTAACCTACAACATGCTCATAGCCACACTGGCAAGCTGGACCATATTGCTCTCGCTTTACCTTTTTATTCGCAGAACTGACATAGGGCGCGCGATGCAGGCCGTGTCGATGGACACCAAGGGAGCCGCGATCTGCGGCATTGAACCGGACCGCGTGAACCTTATCACTTGGGCGCTCTCTGGGGGGCTTGGCGCGTTGGGTGGTGTATTTTTCGCAAGCTACACACAGCTTGCCCCCTCAATGTGGGTCGGACCTTTGATCATTTCAGTCGCGGTCGTCATCGTGGGCGGCATTGGGTCCATCATCGGAACTCTGATCGTGGCCCATATTGTAGGATTTATGGAGGTGATCGTTGTTTCAGTGCTCGCACCTGAACTGCGTGGGGTATTTACCATGGGGTTGATCATTCTTGTTCTTGTGCTGCGCCCCCAAGGTCTTTTTGGGCGAGAGGAATTGTAACGTGGGTCTGAGGTGGTTTCATTTCGCAGCCTGGGGGCTTTTTGCACTTGGCCTCGCGCTTCTGCCTGAACTGGTGAGCAAAGGCACTTTACGTACACTCATTTTTGCCAATTATCTGGCAATTTTTGCCATCAGCTGGGATTTGTTGTCTGGGCGGACAGGTTATATCAGTTTTGGTCATCCCTTTCTGATCGGGATCGGCGCCTATACCAGCGCGATCCTCACTAAACGTTTCGGTGTTGAAGTGGAAATTGCCATTCCGATCGCAGTGATTGTAACGATGATCGCGGGGCTGATCGTGCTCCTGCCAGCACTGCGCATCCGTGGAAGTTACTTTGCGCTTGTCACGCTTGCCTTTATGGAACTTATGTATCAGCTGGTGCAAGTGATCCGCCCCGACCTTACCGGAGGGACGCGGGGTATGTCCGGCATTCAGACCCTGACACGTGGTGCTGTCAATGGATTTTATCTGAGTTCTGTTTTGATGTTTGTGATCGCGGTTGCAGCTTGGCTGCTGTTGAGGACGCGGATTGGGACCGCGCTGACAGCATTAGGGCTGAACGAAAGCGCGGTTGAGGGCAGCGGGCTTTCAACGACTAAGCTTAAAATGTTTGCCTTTATGGCGAGCGCCTTTGTCGCGGGGCTGGGAGGGGCGTTTTATGTCCATTACCTTGGCTCGATTGCGCCACGCGCACTTTTTGACATCAATTTTGTCTTCACCATCATTGTGGCAGTTCTGATTGGGGGTGCATCCACCATAGTCGGCCCAATCATTGGCGCATTTTTTCTCACCTTTTTGTTGGAATATCTTCGTCCCTTTTTACCGGGAGCGGAGCGTTATTTTATTTATGGTGGCATCGCGCTTTTGTTGTACATGTATCAGCCCAAAGGAATTTATGCGATGGTCATGAAGGCGTGGCACTCGCTGCACGAAAGGGCAACAAAATGACCCACGCGCTTGAGATAAGAAATTTGGTGAAAACATTTGGCGGACTTGTTGCCACGGATGATTTGAGCTTTGATATCAAAACTGGTCAGTCTGTTGGTCTGATCGGCCCGAACGGCGCAGGAAAAACCACCGTTTTCAGTCAGATCATGGGGGAACTAAGACAAACCTCCGGAAAAATTTCACTGTTTGGCAAAACCCTCGGCACCCGGCCTACCGCAGAACGCATCCGGCGCGGTGTCAGTCGAACTTACCAAATCCCCCGCCCTTTTCTTGAACTGTCGGTGCTGGAAAACATCCGCGTGGGTTTTATGCCCAATTCAATATGGTCAATGATTACAAAAGGACCAGATAAAGACAGAGAAATCCAACTGGCCCTCGATGTCGGCTTTTCACAGAATGATTTTGAAAAACCGGCCTCTGATCTATCTATGGGAGATTTGCGCAAGCTGGAATTGGCACGAACCATCGCAACAGGTGCTAAGGTTCTTTTGCTTGATGAAGTTTTTGCTGGCCTGACAACCGGTGAAATTTCTCAAATCAGTGGGCTGATCCAAGACCTGCGTGCGAAAGGCTTCACGATGTTGATGGTCAGCCATGACCTTCCGGCACTCGAACCTTTAGTGGATCATGTGATCGCAATTGAACGGGGCAGAATGATTGCAACAGGCACGTTTAACGAGGTCATCAATGATGAAACAGTGCGCGCATCTTATTTGGGAGAGGTGTGATGAGCTATCTCGAGATCAAATCGCTCAGCGCCTATTATGGCAAAGCCCAAGCTTTGAGCGATATTTCCCTGTCCGTTGAAAAAGGTGAAATCATCGCGATTGTTGGCGCCAATGGTGCAGGAAAATCCACTCTCTTGGACAGCATCATGGGGCTCGTGCGTCAAACTGGTCAGATCGATTTTGACGGCTCTGTAATCTCGGGAAAATCCACCTCAAATATTGTCAAAAGCGGGATCGGCTATGCGCCGGAACGTTTTAACCTCTTCCCGTATATGAGCGTCAAAGACAATCTCCTGGTTGGCGCCTTTACCGCAAAAGCAGACACTGCCGCAAACCTTTCTCAAGTCTATTCCCTCTTTCCACGGCTGGCAGAGCGCGAAACTCAGGAAACAGCAACCCAATCTGGAGGAGAACGCCAAATGGTGTCCCTCGGTCGCGCGCTCATGACGTCTCCGAATTTGCTTTTGGTGGATGAACCCACCATCGGGCTCGCGCCCAAAGTCTGTCAGGAAATCGCAGTTTCCTTGCGAAGGATGCGCGATGATTTCGGTTTGACAGTTGTGATCACCGAGCAAAACGCCAATTTTGCGATGACATTGGCGGAGAGGATTTATGTGCTTGAGGCGGGTAAGATGCAGGTCGAGGGCACCGTAGAAGACCTTCGAAAAGACAACCGCCTCATCGAGGCCTATTTTGGGACCTGATTTTTAGTAGGCGATCTTGCCCTCTGCGTCATGGACAATCGCATCCACGTCAATTTCAACCATCATACCAGGTTGGGTCAGTCCGGCCTGAACCCCCGTCAGGACAGGTTCGATCCCCTTGAAAACTTCGCCGTGGGCGCGGATAAAGCCCCCTGCGTTACTCAGATCCGTGAGGTAGGCACGGGTGCGCATCACATGGCGCATCTCTGCCCCCACTCCGCGCAGCGCTTCTTCTATGCGCCCAAGGATATACAGCGTCTGCGCATAGCTGTCACCGGGCGCGTGGAGCTTGCCACTGGGTTCAATCGCTGTCGTGCCTGCCACATAAACAAAGGGGCCCACCCGTTTGGCCCGACCATAAGAGCCCACTTCTTCAAACCGGCCACCGCCACTGGTTTTACGAATGCTCATTTAATGTTCCAGCCTTTTTCTTACGGCCTCTGCCGCCGCATGCAGGTTTTGCAATTCTCTCTCTGATAGGCGGAGTTCTTCAACTTCAATGAGCCCAGTTTTACCTAAGTGCGCCGGCACCCCAAGCACAACGTCATGCACCCCATATTCACCCGCCATCATCACACTCACTGGTACGGGACCCACGCGCGCTCCGCGGATATGATCCAAAAGCTCAACCACCCCATGCGCCGGAGCGATCGTTGCAGAACCTGATTTTTTTAACGTAACCACCTGCCCGCCGCCGGTGACCGCGTCCTTGACGCAAGCCTCTATCTGCTCTTCAGTCAAATACCTCTCTAACGGGCGCCCTTTGATGCGCGCCAGCGAGGGGATCGGGGTCATTTCATCTCCGTGGCTGCCAAGCGTTATCGCATCAACATCCGCGGGTGAAACACCTGCAGCGCCCGCCAAGGCATTTCGAAAGCGCGAGGAGTCCAATGTGCCCGCCATGCCGAGAACCCTTTCACGGGGGAATTGAGTCATTTTGAACATCTCAAGCGTCATTTCATCCAGCGGATTGGTGACGACAATCACAATTGCTTCGGGCGCGCGCGCACGGATGACTTCGGCGGTCGAATGTATGATCCGTTTATTCACGTCGATCAGATCCGCGCGCGTCATTCCCGGGCGGCGCGCCATGCCTGCTGTGACCACAATCACATCAGCGCCGGCCAAATCAGCAAGGTTTTCGCTGCCAAAACACCGCGCAGAGGCGCCTGTAATTCCACTGGCATGGTTCAGATCCAGAGCCGTCGCCGCAGCCATCCCCGGCACGATATCGATGAGCATGATTTCATCAGCCATATTCTGTAGAGCAGCCAGATGGGCAATATTGCCACCTACGCCCCCTGCGCCAACAAGCGCCAGTTTTGAAAACCGCCTTACCTGCCGCGGGATCGCTTTATGAGGACTGACCCATCGCGAGGAGCGCCGGTAAAGCCCGCGCACCATCGCTTTTGCCCCGTCCGTTTTAACAATGGCGGGTTTGTCCAGTGGTCCATCAGATAGCCGAATGCCAAGCCGCTCGGCAGTCTCCACTGCAAGATCGGTGACAATGTCTCCAGAGAGGACTTCAAAAACGATACGCCCACGCTGGTAGGCGTCTTGAATATGTTCTGCCCCGATGACCCGCGACTGCGCCATCACTCACTGCGCCCCTCAACAGCTTCGATGGCAGTGGTGGCCGCCTCAATGGCGGTTTTTACCGAATTTTCAGACCCAGAGATAAACAGACGCCCAAAGCGGCCCACGGCGCGCACCTCTACCATATCAATTTCCGCGGCCTTTTCCGCTTCATTGGCAGCAATGGAGATATAGGCAGCGGGGGCACATTCAATGATGCCCAAGGTTTGGCCGGGCACCAAAAGTGACCCTTTGCGCCATTTGTTCAATAGCTGGGCCTGATAGGGTTCGACGCTTGTGATAATCTGCGTGTTTGTTATCGCCGGTTTAAGGCGGTCTGACATGGAGGCTCCGAGCTCTGCGAGCATCGCATCGCGCGCGGCACTGACCTCCGCATTGGAGGGTGAGCGCAGGATAAAGAACCCAAACTCACGTTCCACCATCTGTGTGGTCGCTTCAACGCTTGAGGCTTTGAGCGCACGGTCGATGAGGGAAAACACTCCGTTGCCCGGAGCGAACTCTCCGATCAGAACCGTATCCCCAGACAAGGGCACAGATCCCTGCACCGTTGCCCCATTATAGGCTGCAAATTTCGGTTGCAGGTTATCAATTTGCATCAGGGCCCGAATGGTAATCCCGCTCATTCTGCATACTCCTCATAGATGTCGCGCCAAGGCCGGTTCTGATAGGCCACACGTTTGATGTTGATCAGGTGAAGCGCCGTCACATTGTCTGATGTGATTGAACCTGACCAGGTACCTGTTCCCAACATGAAAGAAGGTTCAAGATCTGTGGAGTACCCCATTCCCCCCATGATCGCGGGTGTATTGACCAAAACACGCCCCGTCGGGATGGAGGAAAATTTCGCCACAATGCTTGGATCATTGGAATGCACCACTGAGGAATGCCCCCATCCTTCAAAACGCGCAATCTGTTGGGCCAATTCAAGGCCATGATCACTGTCTCGTGCTTCATAAAAGGCCAAAACTGGATTTAGTTTTTCGGCACTTAAAGGCCTGTGCCAGCCGATTTCACTTTCTTCTGAGACAAGGCATCGCGTACGCGGCGGGATGGAAAATCCGCTTTTTTCGGCCAAGATATAGGGTGACTGGCCCACCCGTTCAGGGTTCATAGCGCGCTTACCCAAAAAGATCGTTTTTGCAAGCCTGTCAGCCTCTGCTGGCGTACAGAAATATGCACCCTTGAGTTTGAGTTCATGACGCAATTCTCGCGCAATTTCGGGATCAGCGATGACAGCCTGCTCAGAAACGCAGGCTGTACCATAGTCAAAAGATTTTGAAGTCACGATCATTTCGGCCACTTCGCCAAGCTCTTTGGCCATGGATTTATGAACATAGCAGGGAACATTTCCAGCACCCACAGCAAGGGTGGGTTTGCCGCTAGAATAGGCCGCTTTGACCATCGCCGGACCGCCTGTAGCCATAACAACCGACGTACGGCGGTGTTTCATCAACTCCGCTGTGCCTGCAATGGTGACCTGATCCAGACATTGGATCAACCCTTTGGGAGCACCCATTTGTTCTGCTGCCCGCGCCATGATGGACACAGTTTCCAACCCGCAACGTATCCCGCGCGGATGTGGCGCACAGATGATTGCATTTCCAGCTTTAACCGCTGAGAGTACTTTGTAAATGATCGTTGAGGTCGGGTTGGTCACGGGAATAAGCGCAGCGACGACGCCCATGGGTTCGCCAAAGGCAGCAACTTTGGTTGCATCATCACGCCACAACATGCCCAAAGTTGTTACATCACGCAAAAAATCCGCGACCGAAAGCGCATTGAACAGGTTTTTGACACGTTTATCGTCCACATTGCCGTATCCGGTTTCCTCAACTGCCATTTGACCTAAGCGTTTGGCTTCGGGCTCAACGGCGCGCGCCATAGCATCCACTATTGCGTCAACATGTGCAGGATCTGTACCCAGAAAATCCTGATAGGCTTTGAAAGCTTTCTCAGCGCAGCGCCGCGCTGAAGCAATGGATTGAAGATCCTGATCCATATCAACGGTGTCCTGTTGCAATGGCGTCCATGGCTTGACGCGCTGTCTCTATGTCTTGTGTGCGAATGCCGATGGTATCAAGCCTTCGCCCTGCTGCAGCGACATCCGCCCCCAAGACACCGCTTGCAAGTGTAATCATGGACTCCGTCACAGGAACCGGCACACCCGCGATTGCGGCGGCGGAAATCAAAGGCACAAGCGATCCGATCACACCGTCGCGCAGGAGTGCCTTTGCCTGAGCTTGATCGGGGATGGCACGACGTGCATCACCCTTGAGCAGCCCCGCGTGTGTCGCAAGCCATGCCGGACATTCCGGAAGATTTCGCACCCCAAAGGCGCGCGCCACGCTGCGCCTTTCCTCCCCCAAAAGCGTGATGATGCCGCGTTGTTCTTCGCCGATCAGCGAGGCAAAGTTCTGATGTTCTGGCAAAGGGGTTCCCCCCATCGGGATCTGTATGGCGCCACTGCCAAGCGCCGGACCGCTCATCAGAAGTGCAGGAAATTCAACAATTGCCGAGCCATCGGCAAAGCCTGACTCCAATACGCTATTGTAGACTTTCAGATTTGGCAGATACCGCTTTAATCCCTCAATCACCGCACTGCGATGACTTGGCAGAGTTGCGGCTGCAACGTCTCCCACAGGCGCGAGGTTCAAAACCGCACCTTCTGCCTGTATCCAATATGGCAATCCTTGCGTTTCGACGATTGTAATATCCGCCTTGCAGCCCCCAATGCGCAGGAACCACGCCGTTTCTAAGGCCCCAAGCGACCTGCCCGGTGCCAGAACAAGCACCTGCCCATCACTTATATGGTCCGCGAGGACCATAGCGTAGGTCCGCTGCTTATGGACGGGACCACTCAAGAATATGACCTCTGCCGCCGCGACCGCCTCATCAAGTTGCGCACAGGCCTTAATGGAGGGTACGTTTTCGCGATCTACCTGATATGTGCCCATAGGCCCCGCCCCACGCAAAGTGACCCCAGAGGAACTGCGCAGTGATTTCAACTCTGCCCCATAGGCTGAAAACAATGTCACATCTGCCCCTTCTGAAAGGCAAAGTGCGGCGATCAGACGTGCGTCTTCGCCTCCCCCCAAAACGGCGACCCGATGATAATGCGGTGTCTCAGGAAGGTTGCGCGACGTTGAGGACCGAGACATCGTCTCAGCAAAGTCGGAAAAGGCATTCGTCATAACTTAAGTCCCTTCAAAGACCTCTGTGAGTTAGCCTGCAATGCCTTCGATCAGAGCCTCAAGTTCATCATGGGGACGTGCGATCACGTGGATAGAGACAACTTCACCGACTTTATTGGCTGCAGTCGCGCCAGCGTCCGTTGCTGCTTTAACGGCCCCTACTTCTCCGCGCACAAGCGTGGTGACAAGTCCGCCGCCCGCTTTGGTTTGGGCCACGATGGTGACGCTGGCCGCCTTGACCATCGCGTCGGCCGCTTCGATTGAGGCGACAAGCCCGCGCGTTTCAATCATTCCAAGGGCCGCTTGGCCCGCTGCTGGTTTCGCCATGAGTTTTCTCCTTAATGACGGTTATTTTGCTTTGACAGTAATGGTATCGACAATTGCGATAACAGCCGCATCCACAGGGGCAACATTGGCCTGAAGGGCCATGCGCGCTGCGGAGCCGCGTACAACAAGAACCTGATCCCCCACGCCCGCGCCAACTGTGTCTATGGCAATACAGGCCGCTTCCATGATAGCCCCATGCGTATCCATCACATCACAGATTAGCATTTTTGCCCCAACAAGCTGCGCAGATTTCGCCGTGGCGGTGATGGTGCCTGTCACACGCGCGAGTTGCATCAGAAATTACCCAGATAACGGTCGCGTTCATGTTGTGTCACGCGATTGGTCATGTAATCGTTAAAGAAGGCCAGTTCACGCTCGGACTGCTGACAATACAGCTCATGCATCAGATCCCCCATAACATCCTTGAGCCACTCTGACCCGCGCGCGAGCGAGATTGCAGTTTCAAGATCGGTCGGAATGGGCTCTGCGCCTTCCTCTTCATAAGCATTGCCGGTCGTCATTTCAGAGGGTTCCAAGCCTTGCTCTATCCCGTCAAGGCCGGCTGCTATATCTGTGGCGAGCAAAAGATATGGGTTACAATCCGCCCCGGCATCACGCTTTTCAACGCGCGTGGAAGCTTCTGATCCTTCAATCACCCTGATCGCAACAGTGCGATTGTCCATACCCCAACAGGTGTTAATCGGACAGAAGGTATAAGGCTGACGGCGTCTGAACCCATTTACCGTGGCAGAACCGCAAAGCGCCGCTTCGGATATACGTTTTTGCAATCCTGCAATAAAGTTACGCCCTAGGCCACTAAGCTTTCCACCATCAGAAAGGATATTCTTGCCATCTTTCCAAAGAGAATAATGCGTATGGAATCCATTGCCGCTTTGCTCAAAGAACGGCTTGGCCATAAATGTTGCGCGATACCCTTGCAGGGCCGCCAGCTGTTTTACAAGGGTCCGGAACATGACAACACGATCAGCCGCAACCATCGGAGCATCATAGCGGATATTGACCTCTACTTGCCCTGCCGCATATTCAGGGTTTGACTGTTCAATCGGAATACCGAATTCATTGATTTGCTGTCGTATTGGGCCAATCACATGCTCCATTTCAGCAGCACGACCCAAACCATAAACATCAATTCCCACGTCTCGCGGTTGGTTCGTTTCTGGATCCAAAAGGTAAAATTCCAACTCGGTCCCTACATTGATTTCAAAACCCATATTGGCAGCACGTTCTACTTGACGCTTCAAAACGTTTCTCGGATCAATTGGCACTTCTTTGTGATCCATCCCCTCGGCACGCGCGAAACACATTGCCACTCCGGGCTCCCAAGGAATGGAAGCGGGTTTGCTCATTGGCATCATGTGGCAGTCTGGGTAGCCATTGTCGAAATTCACATAGGGCGTATCCCAAACGTCGCAGGTCATATCGATAGCAAAAAGAGCAACCGACAGCGCATTACCAGATTGACAAATGCTGTCCCAATGCGTTGCCGGAATACGTTTTCCGCGCATAATACCGTTCATATCCCCAAGTCCCAATATGACGGTATGTGTTCCCTCTGGTAATGAATAGTCCCCGTTCGCCACGTTCTTCTCCCCTTCTGTGTTTTCGTGATCAGTGCTTGAAATCACATTGTATTCTGTATACAGTATCCATAAATACAGTTTCTGCAAGGGTTTTTTTATGGGCAAAGCGAACATTATTGTCGTTGGAGGCGGAATCGCCGGCGCGATGACAGCTTTGAGTTTGCAACGGCGCGGCGAAAAAGTGACGCTTATTGACCGCTGGGAACCCGGACACGCCAGAGCAGCATCTTCGGATTACAACCGCGTCATCAGAGCCATTTCTGGCAGAGACGAATTTTACACAAGATGGGCCCGTCAAAGCAGGCAAATGTGGCTGGAACTGCAGGCAGAAAGCGGTCAGAACCTTATGTATGAATGCGGTGCCCTGATTCTGGCGACCGCAGGTCACTGCGATTGGGAAGACGCGACAAGCGAGACATTTGATCGCGTGGGCGTGCCCTACTACCGGTTTTCACAGCGCGACATTCAAGACCGTTTTCCACAGTTCAAAGTCGATGAAATTGACTATGCCCTCTTTGAACCGGAAGCAGGATTACTGATGGCGCATCGCTGTGTCATTACTGCCATCGATTTGTTCAAACGGGCGGGCGGCACTTTGAAAAGGGGGCTTGTCACAACGGATGCATCTGAAAAACCGATGCTTGATGGGAAACCTCTGGAAGCAGATGTGATCGTCATCGCGACAGGGGCTTGGAAAGCCGAAATGTTCCCGCGCACCGTAAAACCCATATCCGCGATTATGGGTATAAATGTTCTATACACCTCTACGCCAGAGGGTTCTGATGCCTTTGATATGGCCAATATGCCGTGTTGGATTGATCATGGGCAGGGATCTTTTGGCATTCCATCCTCCGAAGGGTCGGGTGTTAAGGCCGCGGTGGTTATTCCCAACACGCCGATTGATATCAATAACGATGAGCGCCTCATCGAAAAACAGTCCCTCAACAAAACACGAACATACATTCGTCACCGTTTACCCGGGCTTCAGGGGCAACGGATTGTGGATAGCAAATTCAATCAGGTTATTCTGACGCCTGATACGCATTTCATTGTGGATTGGCACCCTGAACATGAAAACGTGCTGCTTGCGGGCGGGTGTTCTGGGCATCTGTTCAAACATGGTCCTGTCTTCGGACAATTTACTGCTGGTGTGGCTCTGCGCGATTATGGCACTGCAGACCGCTTTAAGATTGCGGGGCGGCGCAAGTTATCCCCCAAAGAAAGCCCGAGCGGACGCTAGAGCAGCAGGTTTGAATGCGGATGATTTTTACGCCTTCGTGCAGAATTTTATGCTGCTGTCAGAATATCATGAGTATTTTTTCAAAGAAAAAGTCGAAGGTCTTTGTCTGATTGATCTCAATGGAGGCAGGTGGCAGATCACAGGTGACGCGGCAAGTGGCGTATTTTGCTTCACTTGAGATATTTTCGAAAGAAGGCCGCGGTTTCATGTGCCATCAGATCCGTTTTCACATCCGTTTGCGCGAAACTTTGCACCGCACCGTCTGCCTCAGCACCGGTGAGAAAATCATCCCTTGCGCGGCGAAAGATTTCGCAGAGCTGATATTCTGAGTATTCGGGGTGAAACTGCACGCTTGCGGCAGGAAAATCATATTCTAGGGCACCGACAGGGCAGTAGGGCGCGCGTGCTGTAATGCGCGCCCCTGGTGGAACAATCGTGACTTGGTCTTTGTGCCAGACATGGGCATCTTGAGATGTGTCACCAAATTCAAACGCACGTGCGCCAACAATAACGCCCTGGTTTGCATACTCGGCATGGCCCCCAAATGTATCGGCCATCATCTGATGTCCAAAGCAGATACCAAAAATTGGCTTGCTCTGTTCTTTGCACTTCAGCAGAAAGATGCGTAAGGGCCTATTCCACGGTGTTGCGTCATATACTCCATGTTCCGATCCCGACAGAACCACACCGTCAAAAGCATCAATATCCGGTAAGTCTTCACCGTTTTCTTCAATATCATACCATCGATAAGATGCTTCAGGCAGCGCCGGAGAGAGCCAAGAAATGATCTGCTCTCCCACGCGGGGCAAGCCTTCGAGCAAGGGCAAGGGATGCCCTGTCACATCAAGGACAGCGATCCTCACCAGTCGAAAGCACGGTCAATGCCGGCCATTTTAACACCCGTAAATGCGGAGGCTTCGAAAGAGAGTGCTCTGAGGTCTTCGACTTCGAGATTGTGCACTGAGGATTTTCCGCAGGCTTTGGCAAGCGCTGTGATTTCCATCGTCATTGCAGTCAGGAAACGTGCAACGCGCTCCCCACCGGCATGGGGATTCATTCGCTTTTCGAGCTCCGGATCCTGTGTCGCCACACCCACAGGACACATGCCAGTATGGCAATGGTGGCAAGCCCCCGGAGACGTTCCGAGCTTTGTGTAATCCTCAAGATAGCGGGGAGAATTACAGCCCATGGCTATCATCGCTGAATTGCCGATCATCACGGCATCCGCGCCCAGAGCCAGCGCTTTGGCCGCATCCACTCCGGAGCGGATCCCGCCCGCTGCGACCAGAGAGACCTTGCCGGACATGCCGCATTCATCTAGGCTTTCACGCGCGGCACGGATCGCGCTCATGGTGGGAATACCGGTATGATTGAGAAGCAATTCCGGTGAAGCTCCCGTACCCCCCTCTGCACCGTCTACCACGACAATATCGGCGCCAGCCTTTGCTGCAATTGCCACATCATAACGCGGACGCGTCGCGCCCATTTTGATAGAAATCGGCACTTTGTAGTTCGTCGCGATCCTAAGTTCTTCGATTTTCACAGCAAGGTCATCGGCACCGAGGAAATCCGGATGACGAATGGTGGACCGCTGATCCACACCTTCAGGAAGGGTGCGCATTTTCGACACACGCGGAGAAACTTTCATCCCCAACAAAAGCCCGCCCGTTCCGGGTTTGGCACCCTGCCCCACGACGATTTCAAGACCATCCGCGCGCCTGAGATGATCAAGATCAATTCCGTAGCGTGCGGGCGACATTTGATAGACCAGTTTTTGGGAGGCTTGGCGTTCTTCCTCAAGCATGCCGCCTTCCCCGGTGCAGGTCATTGTACCAACTTTGGAGGCACCATACCCGAGCGAGGCCTTGGCGGAGGCGCTGAGGGCTCCAAAGGACATGGAGGCAATATAAATCGGAATTTTCAATTCAAGCGGATTTTCCACGATCCCGCGACCGCCACCAAGAACGGTCGTTGTATCACAGCTTTCACGATAGCCTTCCAAGGGAAGGCGCGTCATGGTCGCCGGCACAAAGGTCAAATCATCAAAGGTCGGCAGACGTTTATTGAAGGTGTTATAGCCGCGCACCTGATAGCGGCCCAACTGGGCGAGCGCGTGCACTTCTGAAATTGCTTCAGGTGTCCAGCGCGTTGATCCCCCCTCATCATAAGAGCTTGGCACTCCGGCTGGTCGGCCTTCGACCGCGCCTGCGTCTTTAAACCTGATTTCTTCCTCGGCCGGAAGCTCAAAAGGGTACTCATAAGGTTTGTTCAAATCATCAACCATGCGCTTGCGTCCCTACTTTCAAAATACCAAAGGCGTTGGCCTGAAACCATTTTCCGCCAATTGCGTGAATTATCCTTTAGACCGAGCGGATCGAGAATGGCGTCAACCTCTGCCACCTCTTCGGCAGTGGGTTCCACGACATTCACGTCAACCCCTAAGCTTTCAACATCTCCCACGACCCAGACTTCACCCTGCCAGAGTGCGTCGGCGCAGCTCGCTCCAGCGCCGCCCAAGGCGATGATCCGTCCGGAATGGGCCATGAATCCGGATTGATATCCGATCTTGCCCTCAACGATGATATTGCCGCCTTTCATGGCAACACCGCAGCGTGGTCCTGCATCGCCCTTTACGTGGATAGTACCCCCCATCATGGCCGCACCACAGGACATACCGCAATATCCGCCGACCGTTATATGGCCTTTTGACATGCCCTCCCCACAGGCCCAGCCCGCGTTACGCTCAATATCAATGGTCGCACCGACATTTAAACCACCGCAATAATATCCCACCGAACCTTCAAAGGCGATTTTGGTGCCGTCGGGCAATCCAACGCCCAGATTGTGGCGAGACAAAGTGTTTACCACCCTGATCTCTTTACCCTGTCCGGCGGCCTCTTGGATTTCTTCATTGATCTCTTTGATGTGGCGCTTTCCGACATCGACGATATGTTCACTCATGCGGCAAACCTCCGGTTACCCACACTCCACAGCGCGGTCATTGAGGGGCCATCATAATTGATCACATCGCCTTCGTCTTCAAATACGCGCCTCACGGCTTGTTCTTCGGTCGCCATCGCAAGATCCCCGTTGCGATCCATCACCACGAGCGGCTTCATCGCAAAGCGGTCTTTTGCAAATCCGATACCCTCTGCGTTGGCAATCATATAGGTAAAGACGCCGTCAATCGAAGAGATAGAGTTCGTTAAGGCCTGCTGCATGGTCAAACCTGATTTCATCTGATCACTGACCCAGACAGCAATCAATTCGCTGTCGTTACCGGTCAAGAAGCGATAACCTTTGCGTTCAAGCTTTTCGCGCCAAGTAAAATAATCTGTGATCTGGCCATTATGTACAATAGCAACATCGCTAAAAGGGCGCGCCCAGAACGGGTGGCTCGCATTCGGAAGAACACTTGATTCTGTTGCAAGTCGCGCATGACCCAAGCCATGAGTTCCAACCATGTCCCGCACGCCATGCTTATCAGCCACAGCTGCCGCGCCGCCGATGTCTTTGATAATCTCAAGCGATCTGCCGCAAGATTGCACTTCGATGCGATCGGTCAGGGTATCCGCATCTTGCACCCATGCATCGATGTCCTTTGGATCTTTGATCTCCATACGAAAGCAATAATGCGCATTGTTGTCGATTGTGACCGTCGGCTCACTTATAAAATCACTCGCATGGTCACGTAAAATATGTTCAAAATCAACCAGATCCGAATCGATTTTTCTTTTGTCAAATCCCATGCCCCGAAGTACATAGCCGGTGTCACGCATTGGACCATAAACTGCAAATCCAGTGCTATCTGCCCCGCGATGTTCCTGGGCTTCCATCAACTCTACCAGATTGCGACCAAGCTGCCCGCCACCAGTCACGATCCGTCCTGCAATACCACACATAAATGATACCTCCCTATATGAATGTATACTGTATACAGTATTCAGTTAGGAGCAAGTGATTTTTTAACTTTCAACCAACCCTTGCAACTGTATTCTTGGATTCTGTATACTGGCGACAGAGATACAAAGGAACAACTATGGCCTTCAAAAGTATTCAACCAGACCGGAGACGTCTTGCCGATGAAGTCTATGACGAATTGGTCGAAGCGATCATCCGACGAGACATTGGTCTTGAAGACACTTTGGTACAGGAAAAACTGGCCAGCGAAATGCAGATAAGTAGAACACCCGTGCGCGAGGCACTCATGCGTTTGGCGCAGGAAGGCGTACTGGAAGTGTCTAACCGAGGCAGCTTCAAGCTCTATAAAATGGACAAGGATGAAGTGAAGGAACTTTACCAGTCCCGCGCGGCCATCGAAGGGCAGTGTGCACGCATTCTCGCCGTGAACCATACCGACGAAGACATTTCATTTCTGCGTAAAACCGTTGAAAACGAGGAAAACATAACAAGCCCGACTGTGAGGGCGTATTTTGAAGCCAACCGCAACATCCATCGCGCCTTTGTGGAACGGGCAAAGAACCGGTTCCTTCTGGACATGTTCAACATGATTTGGGGAAAGGCGCAGGTCTTTCCGCTTTTTGCAACTATTGAGAAAGTGGATCTCGCCCAGTCTCTTGGTGATCACATGTCTTTGGTAGAGGTGATCGCAACAGGGGATCGCACCGCAGCGCTGGAAACCTTCACCGCTCACATACAGGACGGGTTTATGCTTCAAATGCAGGGAATCCAAGCAAGCCAAACCGCCTAAGCCGGCGCGAAAAACCCTGTAAAACTGCGCGATGCCTTGCGTTTAGAAACCTCAGTGAAAAGGATATCGCCTTCACTTTCTAAGGTTGTTTATATTGCAAAACAGATGACGTGCTTTTAGAATATAACGACCATGCGGTGGCCAGCTTAGCAGGACTGGGAAGGAGTGGCGCTACAGTTTTTTGATGTCTTCGCTCTTTCATCAAATAACTGTAACTCTTGGATATGTCGCAGTACTGAATCAAAATTTGGATACAACTTTTCAGTAATGCATAAACAAAGACCAGTCACAGGTAAGGCTTGAATGCTTCATCGGTCCATTCGTTTTATGTTGTCATTTTTACTGGGTCTTGGCCTTGGTACCGCCGCTTTGGTGATGGCGGGATATTTAAATATCTGGAAACTGAATTGGCAGGCAGCCTATGCGATTGTAGAGAGCCGCCTCTATTTACCGCAGACCCAAACTGTTATTTTGCCAACAACTCCACTGGCGCTTATTCCCATTCTTTACAATGCATCGCCAGAGAAGTTGGTTTTAGACAGAGAAAATTCTGCTGAGGCGAGCTACATTCCGAAAGAAGGGCCATTTGCGCCCACAACTGCCCAAACATCTGCTCTGACAGGCATCCAAAACGAAGCCATAACACCCGCGGAAAGCATATTGCAAAAATTGCAAACCACAGCGCAGGCCTGCCCTGATGTTGGAACAGTTTACTGGGACAACTGCTATGGCATTTTCAAAGCACCATGGAATGTCACTTATGAAGGGGTTTGGCGGGAGGATAAACTGCAGGGTTTTGGCAGATCGGTCAACCTAACCTCTGGCGAAACCTACCTTGGGGAATTTATCAATAATATGTTTGAGGGCTGTGGCGTTTTAACATCGCAAAACGGTGAAAGACAGCAAGGTATCTGGGAAAAAAATATATTGATCAGCTCTGATGAGACCTGCCTTTTATCAAAAGGTGATTAATCACCAGTTTTCCAAGAAAGAACTTTGCTCTCGATAAGGCCGTCTATGCCTTTGAAAACAGTTTGTTATACTGCTCCCGTAACAGGTTTTTTTGGACCTTTCCCATTGTGTTTCTGGGAAGTTCCTCCAAAACAATCAGTCTTTTGGGATGCTTGAAGCGGGCAAGATGATCTGCGATTACCTTTTCAATCTCGGACTGATTGATTTGCGCACCTGATTTTGAAACCAAAAAAGCAACGGGCGTCTCGCCAAAATCAGGATGGAGCAATCCGACAACTGCACTTTCTTCAACCCCTTCCTGTTCATCCAGCAGGGTTTCGATTTCCTTGGGGTAAATATTGTAACCGCCCGAAATGATCAGGTCCTTGTTGCGTCCAACAATATGGATATACCCGTCTTTGTCCCGTCTTGCGAGGTCGCCAGTGATGAAAAACCCGTCTTCACGAAGCTCTTCACGGGTCTTTTCCGGCATTTTCCAATACCCTTGAAACACATTGGCGCCTCTGACCTCAATCTGACCAATTTCACCGTCTCCCACAGGGTGGCCAGTTTGTGGATCGGTGATCTTTAACTCAACATCAGCCAGAGGGAAGCCGACGGTGCCCGGACGCCGTTCGCCATCATAGGGGTTGGAGGTGTTCATATTGGTTTCAGTCATACCATAGCGCTCCAATATGGCGTGACCGGCACGTTCTTGGAATTGCACATGTGTTTCGTTCAAAAGAGGTGCGCTGCCTGATACAAACAGCCGGATATGGGCACAGGCTTCTTTTGTTAAACGCGCATCGCTCAACAGCCGCGTGTAAAACGTTGGAACGCCCATCATAGATGTGGCACGGGGCAAATGCGCAAAAATTGCGTCCAGATCGAATTTCGGAAGAAAAATCATTGCGCCACCGGCGAGCAACATGATGTTGGTCGCCACGAAAAGCCCATGTGTGTGAAACACCGGCAAAGCATGGAGCAACACGTCTCTTTCGTCAAAGCGCCATGCCGCACAGAGAGACCGCGCATTGGACAGCAAATTGTTATGGCTGATCATTGCCCCTTTAGAACGGCCAGTTGTCCCAGAGGTATAAAGGATCGCGGCAAGGTCGTCCGGCCCGCGCTCCACAGGATTAAAATACTCTGACGCGTTCATGGCCGCCTTTTGCAACTGGCTTGTTCCCGATGGATCAAGTGTTGTTAATTTGATGCCAAGCTTGGCGCTGAGCGGTGTCAAATCGTCCGCTTTTGACGCGTCGCAGACAAGCACCTTTGCACCACTATTTTGTACGAAATACTCAAGTTCCTGCGCCGTGTAAGCAGTGTTCAGCGGCAGATAGACGATCCCAGACTGCACGCAGGCCGCATAAAGAGCCAGCGCAAATTCCGATTTCTCCACCTGCACCGCAAGGCGGTCACCCACCTCAAGACCAAGACCCACCAGAACATTGGCAACGCGGGCCGCCAGGTTCATAAACTCCGCATAGCTAAGTACGTCGCCAGAAGGCAGATGCATGAAGGCGCTGTCTTTTTGCGCATGTGGGGCAAAGAGGCTGTCGTAAAGATGATTTGGCATATCCCAGTCTCACAGGTTCGTTCAAAAAGGTCGTCAGAGGCATAAACAACTTTGCCCTATTCGCAAGAGGCAATCGCTCAGTTGAGGCTCAGCAAGCGTTGTCTATCTTTAAAATAGGGGGTGATTAGATGGTTTCAATTTGACGCGCGGTCAGGTTTTCTCAATCATCATAATGACATGAATATAATCCATCGCGTGTCCTTCGGGGTTTTGTGCCACCTCATCTTCGTAGGATTGGTAAAACTCGTCGACAATGGCCTGCGCTTCGGCCCGAGGGCGGGCATCTAGCGCAGACAGAAAGACGGTTTCTGACCAGCTGCGCATCGTGGGAATAAGAGAGGCCGCATAGTCGGCCGCTGACATTGCGCCTTCTGACGCCTGAAAGGCGCGATAATAGGGGCATTCCGTCAATTGGGTACGCGTTGACTTGAGCCTCAGACCGGACTTGCTCACCGCTCCATCACTATCTGCAAATGGCGCTTCAAATTCTTCAACCGTACGATAATGCTGGACAAATGTGGCACGTCTGAATTCATCGCGGGTTATTTTTTCCGCGTTCAAAAGTGCGCGCCAATGGTCATTAAATTTGTCAAACATCGAATGACCGCCCGTGTTGCCAAGGAACCGACCTTTTTCATCAATGCCAAAGTTCAAGACAATAAATCGCGCGCCTTCTTGCATCTCAGCGGCGCGCGCAAGCAGGATTTTTTCCCAATCCTCTGCGGCGCGTCGCGCAAATTGTGCCCGTTCATCGGGATTTGCCCCCACCATATGAACGTGTTCTTCGATTTCGCATGGCTTTTCAGACACATAATGCATCGCCGTTGCCGAAAACCCAAGCGCGAGGCTGCTATTGGCCATAAGTTGCCGGTGAAAACCGGTCCCGCAGCCATGGACAAAAACATTTTCATAGCGGGACTGATAGGCCACCGAAGGATCTCCATGCATGCCCTGCATTGTTTTAAAGAGTGTCGAAAAATCATTGGATGGCAAATCGGTGTATAGGATTTCAATCGCCCTGCCATCGCCGCTTTGTCGCAGATGGGCGATGATTTCTGTCCATAACGCAGCACTCGTACCACCATCTGCCGCCCCAAAATCTGCAAACCGTAACATGTCTGAGACTGGCAGATGGCCAAGCGCCTCTTTCATAAGGGGCAGGACACTGTCAATCGCATGTTTGGCCCCAGCTGTGCGCTGAGAATAATATCCACTTGAACGCATCGACAAAACAGATTGCATATTCAGAGTTTCGGATTTGGCGTCTGGGGCTGACGTATTTTTTTTCATCTAAGGTAGCTTTGCAGTTAAAACACTATAACTGTGGCATAGTCATTGCTTTGCCACAAGACTCTTCACGTGACCTTTTTGGCCCTATTTGCGTATCCTGAAAAGACGTCCATCCGTGATCGCAAAGCCAAGCACGATAACAAAAAAGCCAAACCAGGCATTTGCATTTATGACTTCGCCCAGAAATATGTGTCCAAGGGTGATTGCAACCGGCGGGATCAACAAGGTCACAAGCAAAAGATTGGCCGCCCCAGCGCGCGCTAGAATTGCAAAATATAACGCATAAGCAAAAGCAGTTGACATCAAAGACAGACCCAAAACGGCTGCCCAAGTCTCGCCGGGGAAATTCAATTCGGGAACCCCATCTGCACTGATAACGATGGGAACCATCAAAATGCTGCTGCCCACCAACATCCCCAAAGCATTTACTAGCGCGGGCTGCCCGCTAAGCGCTAGACGTGCCCAAACACCTGCAAACGCATATGACATAGTTGCCCCAAGAACGGCCAATTGTGCAAGGTCAACCAAGCTGAATTCAAACAAAGCTGAAGGGCCAACGATCACAGCAACGCCAAACAGAGCGGCCAGAGCCCCCACCACTTTGTTCTGTGTCAGCGGTTCGTCACGCAAGACAATCCCTGCAACCACTGCCCCAATCATTGCAGTGGTTGCATTTAAAATGGATGCAAGTCCGCTTGAAATATGGGTCTGCCCCCAAAAAATAAGCGAAAATGGTATAGCATTATTTAGTACCCCCATAACCAAATAGGCCCCCCATATGCGGGGATCGCGGGGCAAAGGATAGCCCTTGAAACGCACGACCAACCAAAGAACCGGCACGGCCCAAACCACGCGATGCAGCGTTATGCTGAGAGGCGAAAGTGCGCGTAGTGCAATTTCTGCAAAGAAAAAAGACCCGCCCCAGACAAGCGCGAGCAAAAGCAACATCGCCCATGCTGTCAGATCCATGTAAAACAGATCGTTTGATTTTGCCTCTGAGTTCATACTTTTGCGTTCATACTTTTCTGCCTAATCGGATTGGCGTATATCCTGCCCATACGTTTTCTCTGCGTCACAAAAAAATCGTCCCTCCGTCAACCCGGATCTTGCGCCAAAATCAGAAACTTTGCACTACTTTGAGGCATGTGCAAGTTTAGGAGACCGAAGGAGATGAAAGACCCCGTACCACATGAGAGCGACGAAGCGCTCTGTTACCTCAGCGCGCGCGAGGCATTGGATGCTTTTGGCAAAGGGACGTTGAAACCTTCTACCCTGTTAAACGCGTTGATCCGCCGGATAGACCGCTATAACCCGATCATCAACGCGCTTGCCGATATGTACTATGAGGAGGCGCGTGACGCTGCAAAACGGGCCGATGAAGCCTACCAAAGCGGAACGGCCCAAGGCGCTTTGCTGGGCGTGCCCGTCTTGATAAAGGACGCACAACGTATTCAGGGCAAACGCACGACCTATGGGTCGTTGTTATTTATGGATGGGCCGGCCGATACAGTGTCAGATCCGATGATTGAACGCCTCTTGGGCGCCGGTGCCATCATTTTGGGGCGCACAACAACGCCTGAATTTTGCATTTCCGGCGTCTGCCGTAGTCACGCTTGGGGAAATACCGTAAATCCCCATAATCCGGCCTTTGGAACGGGGGGATCCTCGGGCGGGTCAGGCGCAGCACTCGCTGCGGGATTTGCTCCGATCGCCACGGGAACTGATATCGGCGGGTCTATTCGCATCCCGTCAAGCTGCTGTGGCGTTGTCGGATTTAAACCCCCGCACGGGCGAAATCCAGATGGACCCCCCGCAAATTTTGACCGCTACAATCATTGTGGCCCCATGGCCCGCACCGTTGGAGATTTGTCCTTAGTGCAAAGCGTGGTTTCAGGTGCGCATCCGAAAGATCACGACAGCCTTCGCGAAAAGATAGCCTACCCAACCACAGGAAGAAATTTACAGGGCACAAAAATCGCCTACTCTCTTGATCTTGGCTACTGCACAGTCTCGCGCGAGGTCAAAGAAAATACGCTCAAGGCGCTGGACGTTTTTCGCGCCCTTGGTGCGGACGTCCATGAAGTGACCTTGCCTTGGACGGCCAAGGTCGATCAGGCTGCCATAGATTGGTATAATACAATGCATTTTCTGCGCCAAACCGAAGCGGCTGCAAAGCATCACCCTGATAAAATCAATAATTACACATTGGCCTCTGCTCGGGGGCTTTCGATCACAAAACTTGAGGATGTCTCAAAATCATGGGAAACGCAGCATGAGATGTACCAGTCCTTTGGTCCCTTGATGGAAGAGTACGATTTCTTTATCTGCCCCACCACAAATGTCCCCGCTGTCAGTGCAGAACATGATCCAACGGCATCGGATTTCACGATCGAAGGCGTATCTGTGGATGCAGAATACGGTTGGGTTCTGACGCATCAGTTCAATATGTTGCATCATTGCCCCGTGATGGCTGTGCCCAGTGGAAAAGCCAGCAGTAATGTGCCAACCGGCATCCAGATTGTCGGACGCACCTTTGATGATGTGAGCGTGTTTGAAGCAGCCCTTTCCTATGAGGCGGCCTTAGGCGGTTGGTACAATCAAGCCTCACAGCTCCCGAACTTTGCAGAACCCCTTTGAAGATGATCTCCCTCTTTGAAAGCGAAATCGCGGTTGGAACCCAAAGAAATTTGCGCTAGCTGCATTGGAAAACAGGAGGCACAGAATGAAATTTTTCACAAATCGTCTTTTTCGCCGTTTTTCAAGTGGGCTCATTGGAGCCATTCTGGCTGGAGTTGCATCGGTGTCCAATGCCACAGGTTTGGATATTGAAACCATCACGGAAGGCACAGGAGCCCTCGCAGAAACGGGAAAAAAGGTTGAGGTGCATTATACAGGGAAACTAACCGACGGGAGTGTTTTTGACAGTTCGCTGACGCGGGGCAAACCCTTTTCTTTCACCCTTGGTGAAGGTCAGGTCATCAAAGGATGGGAAGAAGGTATTCTAGGCATGCGCGTGGGCGAAAAACGCATTCTCACCATTCCACCAGAATTAGGATATGGTGCGCGCGGCGCGGGAAGCTCCATTCCACCAAACGCAACACTTGTGTTTGAAGTCGAACTCTTGGACGTGCGCACCCCCCCCACCCTTATTGCGGCAACCGTTGACGATTTTATGAGTGCGCAAAAAGAAGGAGCTTTGATCATCGACATCCGGCGTGAAGAGGAATGGCGCGAAACAGGGATCATTGAGGGCGCGCATACGATTACAGCCTTTACCAAAGAGGGCCGACTTCACCCCGACTTTCAAAGCAAGTTCTTTTCTTTGGTACCAACAGCTGAAACGCCAGTATATCTTTACTGTCGAACAGGGAACCGGACTTCGAGTTTGGGCAATGCGCTCATTGATCAGGTGGGGTTTAACAATGTGACCCATCTCAGTACTGGTATCGTTGGTTGGAAAGACGCAGGAAAACCGGTTGTCGCTTATTCAGAGTAACCTCTATGATCTCTGAAAATGACCACACCGCTTTTAGTGTCACGCAATCTCCAACCGATGCGGGATTTGTTCAAAACCCCTATCCGTTTTATTCCAAAATGCGTGAACAGGGCGGCATATGTTATTGGAATGATTACAAAATGGTGGCGGTCTTTGATCATAAGACCGTTTCTGCGCTTCTTAAGGATCGCCGCTTTGGGCGGGAAAATAGATCTCCGTCGGTATCTGATGTTCCCCCGCATCTGCGTCCCTTTTATGACGTTGAAGCACATTCCATGCTGGAATTAGAACCCCCGCGCCACACACGGTTGCGGGGGCTTGTGTTGCGCGCATTTACCTCGCGCCGAATAGACAGCTTTGAGCCCGACATCACCAACCTGTGCCATCACCTTATTGATAATTTTGATGGGGATGAGATAGATCTTTTGCCAAATTATGCCAGTAAAATTCCAGTCATCATCATCGCCCGCCTTCTGGGTGTTCCAGAGGAATTGGCCGATCAATTGCTTATATGGTCAAATGATATGGTAATGATGTATCAAGCGCGCCGCACCCGTGCGCTTGAGGATCAGGCAGTGGCCTCAACGGTGGCATTTGTCGACTTTATGCGGGAATATATTGAAAACAGGCGGCAACAGCCAGGCGATGACCTTATCACCCATCTGATTGCGGCCGAAGAAGACGGTGCGCGTTTGAGCACGGATGAAATGATCAGCACCTGTATTTTGCTCTTGAATGCAGGGCATGAAGCGACTGTGCACACCTTGGGCAACGGTATTAAGTGTGTGATAGAGAACGGATATGACAAATCTATTTTCGCTACTGACCAGAGCGCGGAAACCGCAGTTGAGGAAATTTTGCGCTTTGATCCGCCACTTCATATGTTTACCCGCTACGCTTATGAACCCTGCCAAATTGGTTCCTTTCAGATAAAAACGGGCGATGAAGTTGCGTTGATGTTGGGCTCAAGCGGGCGCGATGGATCGGTGTGGTCCGACCCGGATCACTTTGATCCAACGCGCAAAATCGTCAAAAATACTGCCTTTGGGGGCGGCATTCATTTTTGTGTTGGTGCCCCCCTTGCCCGTTTAGAACTCCGCATTGCGCTTCGCGCGCTCTTTGAACGCTGTCCCAATCTTCGGTTGGCGGAGGCGCCAAGGTACGCAGATGTCTATCATTTCCACGGGCTCAAGTCACTTAAAGCGCGTCTGTAAGGCAGAAAAGACCCACGTCTGCGAGATCCCCAAAAATAAAAAAACCGCACCCAAGAGGCGCGGTTTTCTTCCATGCTTTATTCCGTTAGGCTGCGCGGGACACCAAAACTGCGTCTACTTTCTTTGCAGCCGCTGCTTCATCTCCGTCCGCAACCGCAGCCACTTCGCGCGTCAAACGCTCCAAGGCTGCTTCGTAAAGCTGGCGCTCTGAATAGCTTTGCTCACGCTGATCGTCGTTACGGTGAAGATCACGCACGACTTCTGCAATGGCAATGAGGTCCCCAGAATTTATCTTTTGCTCATATTCTTGTGCGCGGCGTGACCACATAGCGCGTTTCACTTTTGCCTTGCCCTTAAGCGTTGACATGGCACGGCTTACCACCTCGGGGCTGCTTAAAGACCGAAGACCAATTTCTGCCGCCTTGTGGGTTGGCACCCGCAGCGTCATTTTGTCTTTTTCAAAGGCCACAACAAAAAGCTCCAGATTAATCCCCGCAATTTCTTGTTCTTCGATAGAAATGATCTGCCCGACCCCATGCGCTGGATACACAACATATTCGTCAGGTCTGAAATCTAACTTCTTGGCTTTTGTCATTTATTTTCCTCATATCGCCTCTACGAGACGAAAAAAATAGCCCAGAAAACTGTCACAGTTTCCGCGCCAATGCATGTTTTTTCCACAATAGGCCGCCTGTCATGAAAACGCCACAACAGACCCCCTATTGCCGTGAGGTGATCCATAGCACAAAAATGAGCCGATTCCAAGTCTTAGCGAACAGGACGGCTTCAGCCGCCCTCGCCTGGCGCCTCTGAAAAGTACTTTTCAAGCTTACCGTCTTCACCGTCACGCTCATCCGCCTCCGGAAGAGGATCCTTTTTTGTGATGATTACTGGCCACAGTTCAGAATACTTTCTGTTAAATTCGACCCAATTTTCAGCCCCCGGCTCTGTGTCAGGCTTAATCGCATCTACAGGGCATTCGGGTTCACAGACGCCGCAGTCAATGCATTCATCTGGATGAATGACCAACATATTTTCGCCCTCATAAAAGCAATCCACAGGACAAACTTCGACGCAATCCGTGTATTTACACCCGATGCAGTTGTCGTTGACGATATAGGTCATAAAGGTCGTTCCCTTTCGCTGTCTTCACCAAACCGCTAATATATCCAAGCAGATCATTCAAGTATCACTTTCCCGCAAATGTTGGATCGCGCGGCGGTCTTTTTTCGTAGGGCGTCCCTTGCCGTCAAATTTTGGGATGGAGGGATCATATTCCTGCGGTGGACTGAGATCTTCGTAGAGAAGCTGCGCCTCACTGGCTGGACCCCGACGGGTTCCCAAGGCGATGACCTTGATCACGCGAATCCGTTTTTCTTGGGCAAAGGTCAAAACATCGCCTGCAACCACACAAGTTGAAGATTTTTCGGTCTTTCGCGAATTGACCCGCAAATGCCCCCCCGTAACAACTTTGGCAGCCAAGGTACGGGTTTTGAAAAAACGCGCATGCCAAAGCCATTTGTCCACACGCAATTTTTCATTCTGTGTCAATTAGTTATTCCTTCACCTTCAACCCCATGAGGGCCGCTGCAAAAGGATTATCGGGATCGATTTCTTTCTTTTTTTCGGGCTTGGCATGATGGGTTTTGGGTTTGGCGTCACGCATATTTTTGGGTTTCGTCTTTTTGCGCTGTCCCTGCTTTTGCCCTTCTGCTCTGCGTCCCGATGGTTTTCCCCGATCTCGGTTGGGTGCTTTCTTAGGTGCCCAAGTAAAGACAAAATAGGTTTCCATTTCCACGGGGTCTGCGGATACTGCCTCTTCCGACTGAAAAAGTTCTGCCCCTTCAACAGGGTCAGTCCCTTCCGGTGACGGCACAGCTTCAGGACTTTCACCAGAGGTGCTTCCGTCCTGAATGCTCTGAATTTCCGCATCAGCCTGCCTGTCTTCTTGAGCGGTATCTGCTGCGACCTCTTCACCAGACGTTTCAATGTCTGGTTTCAAAGGTTTGACCTTTTCTCGCTCTGACCGCGCTACATGATACCCCAACCCGTCCATGGCATCCGCAAATTGTTCCAGCGTCATTCCGGTGATTGACAGCATGTCAGGAGTCGCCTCAAAGCCTGCGCGTGCGTCTTGTGCACGAATCAGATCAGCCAGCCGTTCCAGCATATCAATGCGGATTGCGCGCGCGTTGGCATTTCGAAACCCCGCTACGGTGTCAAACCCGTCCGGGGCGGCACTGTCCACTGGGATCGTCACAAGACCCGGAGGCGGGCTAGAGGGAAACTCATCCAGTTTTTGGGCCAGCGACCAAAGAAGAATGCGCAGCCGAGTGGGTGCTGGTTTGAGAAGCAATGGCATAAAAACGGTAAACTGACCGAAACGAACCCCATGTTTGCGCAATAAAGATCTTGCCTCTTGATCCAAAGACTTGACGTCTTGTGCAACCCGCGCACGTGGTAAAATACCCATCGCCTCAATCAACTGGAAACCCAAACCACGGGCAAGCCCAGTCAGCGCTTCATCCTTTTCAAGCTCTGTGAGCGGTTCAAAAAGGGCCGCAATTTTGCGATCGACGAAATGCTGCAATCGGCGTTCAACCTTTTGGGCGACATCGGCTCCGGCTGTATCATCAACAAAAACAACAATGCCGGGCTTTCGAACATTGTCCGTGGCAACAAGTTTCCCAACAGCATGTTCGCCCCACATAAGCCCGCCCTGTTCTGTATAATCGATCTCAGTGTCCGGAGCGTTGTAGAAACGATCGGCCCGCAACGTCAGATACGGCAATAATGCCTGTGAAGCTGCGGTTTTGACCGTTGCAGCTTCCTGACCGGTTGCATTATTGTCCAGCATAAATCTGAACCCTTCAAGACGACCGACGAATTGCCCTTCGACGCTCACCTCACCTTTGTCATTTACTTCGGCCAAGAGGGCCTCCTTCTGCTTCAACCGGCGCAACAATACAGAGGTACGCCGATCCACAAATCGTTGCGTCAGAGCGTTATGTAGCGCATCCGACAATCTGTCTTCTACACTGCGAGTTGTGTCTTTCCAATGCTTTTCGTCTTCTATCCAAGTGCTTCGCTGAGAAACATATGTCCATGTGCGAATAAACGCCAATCGTTTTGAAAGTGTATCTATATCTCCGTCAACGCGATCAACAAAATTGATTTGCCGTGCAAGCCATGCGTCCGGTATTTTGCCGCTCTCATGAAGATGATTGAAAATCATGCCGAGCAAATTGGCGTGCTCCCCATGGCTGATCCCACGAAAATCAGGAATCCGACACACATCCCAAAGCAACTTGAGAGAGGCAACATCACTGGCCCGTGCCGTAATTTCAGAATTTTCGGAAAGGTTTTTTAGTGCCAATAGATCATCCGCCTCGCGCGCCTTTACAAAGACATCTCTGTCAGGGGCTTGCGACAAAGAAGAGACAAGCGCCTGAAGACTGGCAAAGGACAATTTTTCATTGCGCCATTGCAACCGTTTGATTGGGGTAAAACGATGATTAACGATGGCATTGATGACGCCCTCATCGAGATCAGGTGCTTCGCCGGTGACCCCAAAACTGCCATTGGCCATGCCGCGTCCCGCGCGTCCGGCAATTTGCGCCAGCTCATTGGGGGCCAAAGGACGCATCCGCCGGCCGTCAAACTTGGAAAGTGCTGAAAAAGCAATATGATGGACATCCAAATTCAACCCCATCCCGATCGCATCTGTGGCGACGAGGTAATCCACATCCCCGTTCTGATACAGCTCAACTTGTGCATTTCTTGTGCGCGGGCTCAGCGCGCCTAGAACGACAGCAGCGCCGCCTTTTTGCCGCCGCAGTAACTCCGCCATTGCATAAACGCTGTCTACCGAAAAACCAACAATGGCACTGCGCGCCGGCATGCGGCTGACCTTTTTCGCGCCGGAATAGCTGAGCGTGCTCAACCTTTCGCGTTTTACAAATTGTGTCTGCGGCACAAGTTCAGCAATGGGTCCACGCATGGTATCGGAACCTAAAAACAGAGTTTCATGGAGGCCGCGCATATGAAGCAAGCGTTCTGTGAAAACATGACCCCTTTCAGGGTCTGCGCAGAGCTGAATTTCATCAATCGCAACAAAATCGGCACCAATTTCAACAGGCATTGCTTCGACTGTACAAACCCAATATTGCACGCGCGCAGGCACAATGCGTTCTTCGCCTGTAACAAGCGCGACAACAGATGGTCCGCGCAACGCCACGATCTTATCGTAAACCTCACGTGCCAAAAGCCTGAGAGGCAGGCCAATAATGCCCGTGCGATGCGCAAGCATCCGTTCTATCGCATAGTGGGTTTTGCCTGTATTGGTGGGGCCCAAAACACCGGCGACCCGTTTCTGTTGCATACCGTTTCGCCTGATGTGTTAAATGTTCTTATCTTGCACATAGGCCGCAAGAGCGTCTTTCAACTCTAAAGCCACCGCAAAATGTGGATGTACCTCAAGTGCCTGATCATAAGCTTTAAGCGCCAAATCAGGGCGGCCCAAACTTTGGAAAAGCTGCCCTAGCCCTAAAATCGCAAAGAAGTTTTGCGGATCAAGCGCGAGAACCTGCTCCAAATCTGCGAGTGCCGGACCATTATAGCCAAGATTGGCGTAGGCGCGCGATCGCCCATACCATCCCATCGCAAAATCCGGCGCAAATTCAACGACGGCAGAGAAATGATCAACAGCCGATTTGAAATCTTTGGCCTCAAAGGCCTCATCTGCTTTTTTGTATAAAAAATCAATGCTGTCAGATCCTGAAAGTTCCCATAACCGAATAATATCACGTTCGATTGCAACGGACGCCTCCGCTTCAGCGTGACGCAATGCGTTATAAAGTGTGTCAAGTGTCCCACCGCTTCTTTCATCAGCCAGCGCCAACAAGCCACCGCCAAGTAAAGATATACTTGCCGCCACGATAGTCTTTATAAATGCTTTCTTTCGGTTCATGCTGTGTTAGATAGTGCGATTAGACCAGAGTGAATAGATGTGGGAAATATTAAAATGAGCAATGTGATAGAACAAGCCGTAAACGCCCTGAGCGAAAAGATGGCAGGCGCGGGATTTGACGGGTCAGCGAAATTCTCTATCGAAGGCGAAGGCAGCGTGATTGTGGATGCAAATGGGGTGCGGGCAAGCGATGAAGACGCAGAAGTCACCTTAATTGCCACGGCAGAAACATTTCAGGATATTATGGCAGGCGCGCTTGATCCGACCTCGGCTTTCATGTCCGGAAAATTGCGCATCGAAGGGGATATGGGAACCGCCATGCGGCTTAGTGGCGTTCTTTGAAAAATGCCCCTTGATGACGCGAGCCCGCTTTATCAATCTGTTGCAGAGTGCCCCCAAAACGGCAGGGCCTATTGGGTAAACACATCTGATAATCTCCGGATTCGTGTCGCACATTGGGCTGCAAAGGACCCGCGCGGGACTGTATTCTTATTTCCGGGGCGTACAGAATATGTTGAAAAATACGGGCGCACTGCGGGAATTATCTGCGATTTGGGATTTGACATGATCGCCATTGATTGGCGCGGACAGGGATTGTCAGAGCGTTTGATCAAAGACCCGATGGTTGGGCATGTGAGGGATTTCTCTGAATATCAGCGCGATCTTGATGCGGTTCTTGATTTTGCCGATGCGCGCAACTTTCCCAAGCCTTGGTATATCCTTGCCCATTCAATGGGCGGCGCAATTGGGTTACGCGCACTTCAGCGTGATTTAGGATTTGAAAGCGTCGCCTTCACAGGACCGATGTGGGGCATTTTGGTCCCTGCTCTTTTATCCCCTTTTCGAAAGATTATCGCCAAATTGGGTATCAGCTTTGGCTTTGGGGACCGCTACCCACCGACAACATCCGATCAAAGTTACACAGTTGTCAGCGACTTTCGGGACAATACCCTGACCCCCGACAAAGAGATGTGGGACTATATGAAACAACAGGTCGTCCAGCATCCGGATCTGCAACTGGCAGGGCCAAGCTTTCTATGGGCAGATGCGGCATTTCGCGAAATTGATACCCTTCACAAGCTACCCGCACCAAACATTCCGGCGCTTTGTTACCTTGGCGATGAAGAATGCATTGTCGACCCCCAAAAAATCAGATCCCTGATTAAAAAATGGCCTGCCGCACGGCTGATTGACGTGCCTGATGCCAAACATGAAATCCTCATGCTCAGCTCCCACCGCCAAAAGGTGATTTTGCGCGATATTTGCAATTTCTTTGAAAAAACGGCCTCTTAAATCGGCTCAATATCGCCCTCTGCGCGCTTGGCATGGAATTCCGTCTCATAGGCATCGAAACGATCAACCCCAATAGCAGCGCGCATATCGCTCATAAGATCCTGAAAATAATGAAGATTATGCCATGTCAACAACATGCCTGAAATCATCTCGCCAGCGCGAAAAACATGATGCAGGTAGGCACGCGAATAGCTTTGACAGGCCGGACAGAGGCATGCCTCATCCAAGGGACGGGGATCATTTTGATGACGCGCGTTTTTGATGTTGACCACACCGCGACGGGTAAAGGCCTGACCGGTGCGCCCTGAACGCGAAGGAAGCACGCAATCCATCATATCAATCCCGCGTTTCACGGCCCCCACAATATCATCAGGCTTGCCCACCCCCATCAAATATCGCGGCTTATCCGCGGGCAACATATCAGGCGCATAGTTGAGCACGTCAAACATCGCCTCTTGTCCCTCACCCACCGCCAAACCGCCCACGGCATAGCCGTCAAAGCCGATCTCGCAGAGCGCGGCGGCGCTTTCGGCGCGCTGTTCCTCAAATACGCTGCCCTGCTGAATCCCGAAAAGCGCATGACCCGGGCGATCGCCAAAGGCATCGCGCGACCGCTGTGCCCAGCGCATGGACAAGCGCATGCTCTCAAGCGCCTCTTTCTCTGTCGCGGGAAAGGGCGTGCATTCGTCAAAGGCCATAACAATATCGCTGCCGAGCAGCTTTTGGATCTCCATCGACCGCTCTGGCGACAGCTCATGGCGCGATCCGTCGATATGGGATTTAAAGGTTACGCCCTCTTCTGACATTTTGCGCAATCCGGCCAATGACATGACCTGAAACCCGCCACTATCAGTCAGGATCGGGCGCTCCCAATTCATGAACCGGTGCAACCCGCCAAGCGCGTCAATACGCTCTGCACTGGGGCGCAGCATGAGGTGATAGGTATTCCCAAGAAGGATATCGGCACCCGTCGCGCGCACACTTTCGGGCATCATCGCCTTGACGGTGGCGGCGGTGCCCACGGGCATAAAGGCAGGCGTGCGAATATCGCCGCGCGGGGTGGTGATGACGCCGGTGCGCGCCTTGCCAGAGGTGGCAGAAAGGTCAAAGGAAACTCGTGTGCTCATGGGCGCGTTGTGCCGCAGGACGGGGCAAAAGCCAAGGACGAATTGCGCCCCTAACCGTCTAGGCTATCAATCCACCCCTGAAGCTGTTTAACCATATGGGGCACGCGATCTCTGCATAAAAATCGCGCGCTTGCACCCAAAACGCCCGCGCCCCTGCCATATTTCCCCGCGCAAGTTCCAAGCGACCAAGGTTGCCATAATTGTTCGCCATCCCCTCTTTGCGCCCAAGCGCTTGGTTCAGCGTGAGCGATTGCGCATAATACCCCTCTGCCGCTGCCAAATCTTTTCGCGTATATGCCAGATTGCCAAGGTTGCCATAATCGGCCGCCATCCCCTCTTTGCGCCCAAGCTCTTGGTTCAGCGTGAGCGCTTGCGCATAATACCCCTCTGCCTCCGCCAAATCACCGCGGGTCTGTGCGAGAGTGCCAAAGTTGCCAAGCGCCACGGCCTTTATCCCATCATCCTTTGCGGCCTCTGCAAGCGTCAGCACAGTGTCATAGGCCGCTTGCGCCGCTGTCAGATCGCCAAGCCGCCGGTGCAGGTTTTCACATTGATTATGCGCCGCTTTGTGGTCGGGGTTCAGTTGCGTGACGCGGGTATAGGCGGCCAAAGCGCCGCGGGGATCATTCATATAGTTCACCGCGCCGCGCCCAAGATAAAGCGCGATCAAATCATTGACCGGCCCGTTTTCATAGTCATCGATCAACCCGTCAAATTGTGCGGGCAATGTGGGATCATCG